>DASPRY010000129.1:0-139819 GCA_035624215.1 Terriglobales bacterium | reverse complement strand
ACCCCAGCGCCAAGCATATCGGCGACAAACTTGTACTTGTGACCATCCCAAACGAAAAGAGTCGGGCAGGAACTGCCGCGGCGATCGATTTCCATGAACTTGTGTTCCTGATCGGCGGCCACTTCAATTTCGTCCTGCAGGACTCCTGTGGGCCAGAGCATGCGGACAACATCGGCAACCTTCGATTGCCCGAGACCGACCGTGAGATATGGCGAGTTTTGGCCAAGGTAGCCGGAGGAGCCGGCAATTTCAAATTTCTGGCGATTGCCTCCGGCAAAGACTTCCACTTTCGTTCCGATTGCGTTCTTATTGTCGGCGAGTCCTTTCAAATTCAAGCGAAGCCAGTGGTTCTGATTTCCGCCTTCATTGCGGAGCAAAACCGCCGGACCGTGATTTTGAGTGATGAGCAGGTCGGGGGCGCCGTCGTTGTCGTAGTCACCAACGATAACAGCCCGGGGATCCTTGAGATTGATCTTGTCGAGACCGACGTCGGCGGTGACATCTTTGAAGCCGTCTGGCCCGAGATTGCGGAAGAGGCGAACTTCGCCTTTGCCGTCTTTGGTCTCACCGACGGCGACGAGATCGATCCAGCCATCGTTGTCGTAGTCGATGGCGGCGACGCCGAAGGCGCGGGCCCAGTTGGTCTCTGGAAGAGAGACACCCTCGAAGTTCCTCCCTTGTCGGTTCTTCCAGAGCGTAAATGAACGCCATCCATCATGTGTGAATGCGATGTCCATCCAGCCGTCGTGGTTGAAATCCAGCACAGTCACGCCCTCGGTAGAAATAGGCATCGCACCCGACCAGGGCCACGGTTCTACCAGCACGAAAGCTCCCTCTCTCGGATTCTGAAAAAGAAAGGGGCCGTTTTCTCCGGCTACAAGCAAATCGACAGCTCGGTCGTTGTTATAGTCAATGCCAATTGCATTCGTCGCCGAAGAAGACGTCGAGACGTTAAGGTCAACATCGGTGAAGGTGCCATTGCCGTTGTTCCGCCACATCACACTGGAGCCGCTGCTGACACCGCCCGCCACAAGGATCATTCCGCTTGAGCCATAAAGATCCAGATCTCCGTCATGATCGTAGTCAATGAAGGTCAGTCCTGCTACGTGCGTTAGCTGTTGTATGCCAGCTACTGCCGACGTGTTCTTAAATGTCCGATTTTTCTCGTTGTGCAAGAGCAGTATCCCGTTCCGGAGACTGACCACCAAGTCGGCAAAACCATCATTGTCATAATCCCCCGCTGTGCAGCCGATACCGTGCAGAGTCGGATCAAGGCCTGCTTTCCGCGTGACATCTTCAAATTTGCCGTTACCGAGGTTGTGGTAGAGCGACATGCCGCCATCTTTGCCGTTATCAGGCAGGAAGATGTCGATAAGCCCGTCATTGTCATAGTCGATAAAACAAGCGCCTGGCCCAAGCCATGAGGCGAGCTCGTTACTCGCCGGCGCAGATTTGGTGATCAGGCCTGCCTTCTCGGTTACGTCCACAAACTTCACTTGGATTTGCGGAGGAACCTTTTGCGGTGCGGCGGGCGATTCTTCCGCCAGCGAGTTCTTGCCCTGTTCGCCGTAGGCCAAAGTGATCGGCGAACCTAACTTCTTTTGGGTGACGTACTGAAAGCGTGCTAGGTGCTCGCGAGCGTGCGTGAGATCACCGGATTGCTGATAGGCGCGCGACAGTCCGAACTCCGCGGAAGCGTGGAATGCGTTCAGCCTTACCGCACGTTCGAAAGCGCCTATCGCCTCTCCGTATTCCTTATTCTGTGAGTACACCGCACCCAGGAAGTACCAGGCATCTGGGTCGTTGGGATCGATTTCGGTAACCTGCCGGAACGCTTCGATGGAGAGCTGCGCCTCGGACCCGGTGTTCTTGTATAGCAGGCCAAGGTTGTACCAGGCGTGGGCATCGTTAGGATCAAGCTTGACGGATTCCTCAAGAATTGATTTCGCCGCGTCGATCCGTCCCAGATTCAGCAGTCCAATACCTTGATTTACCACGGCAATGTGCAACTTGGGATCGAGCTTCGCGGCTTGTGTGAAGTTCTCGAGAGCTTTTTCAAAAAGCTGCTGATTCATGTAAGCTGCGCCCAAATTATTAAAGCGGGCAGCTTCTACACGCTTGTCCGTCGGCGAAGAGCTTTGTTCAACCGCCGCAAGCAGCACTGCGGCACAGACAATTGTCAGAATGAGCAGCTTACGTTGGGTCATCCGTAAGATCAGTAAACCACAGCGGACACGGAGCACACAGAGTTTTCCCGAAATTCCCGATCGCGCTGTGGCTGTAACCTCAATCGGACGCTTTGCGGTACGCTCTGCTTCCGACGATGCCTTTGCCTTCCTGCACGGTGATGGTCTGGCTCGCGGGCACATTTGCCAGCTTGTCGACTTGACCACTCGGCCATTGCACTTCGATGGCATCAGCCTTCGTTGCCGTTCCCAGCCCGAATGTCAGCACCAGTTCACTCTGCGAAAGATAACTCGAACCGCTGTGCAGCATCTGCCATTGATGATCTTTTCCCGTCGCTACGCGAACAACTGCTCCGATGCCGTCTCGATTTGATTTTGTTCCAACCAGCTTCAGCCGCAGGCTGTGATTGGTTCCACCTTCATTATGGAAGAGATAAGCAGGCCCCCCGTTCGTAGTGAGCAGCACATCCAACGCTCCGTCATTATCAATGTCTGCGTAAGCCGCGCCGCGAGCCACTTTCGGACTGGCAAAAGCCTCCCCCAGCGATTTTGTGACTTCCTGGAATTTCCCATCTCCCAGATTGCGAAATACATGCGGCGGCTCTGCATATGACACTCGCGCCTGCACCCGCTCAATGGCGTCTTCGATGTGCCCGTCGGCAACAAAAATGTCAGGCCAGCCGTCGTTGTCGTAATCAAAGAAGAAGCAGCCGAAGCCAAGCGTCACCAGAGTTGCACGTCCGACCTCAGAACGCGGAGCTTCATCCACAAACAAACCATTCCCCTCATTGTGGTACAGCGAGAGCATCTGATTAGCGAAATTGGTAATGATGATGCTGGGATGGCCCGAGCGGTCGTAATCGGCCGCATCCACACCCATTCCCGCGCGCGCCACACCATCTTCGCTAAACCCGATGCCAGCCGGAACCCCTCGCTCTTCGAAGGTTCCATTGCGCTTGTTGAGATAAAGCTTGTTGGGCTGAGTGTCATTGGCCAGCACAATGTCCGGCCACCCATCCCCGTTGTAATCAAGAATGGCGACTCCCAGAGTCTTGGAAGAAGTATCGTAGAGACCTGCCTTCTGGGTTACATCCTCGAACTTGCCGTTCCCCAGGTTATGCCACAGCCGGGCAGATGCCCCTTTGTAAGACTCCGGCGTGCAATAGGATTTGTGTACACCATCCAGCGTGCAGTAGAGGTCGCCTTCGATTGACCATTGCACGTAATTCGCCACGATCAAATCGAGGTTGCCATCGCGGTCGTAATCCACCCAAGCCGCACTCGCAGAAAATTCGTTCGGTCCCCACAGACCCGCGGCCTTGGTCACGTCAGTAAATGTGCCGTTTCCATTATTGTGAAAAAGGTGGCTCTGGCCGAGCGCGCTGATGAAAATGTCGTCATAGCCATCGTTGTCATAATCCCCAATAGCGACACCCATTCCAAACATTGGCACGGCAAGACCTGCCTTGCTCGTTACATCGGTAAACGTGCCATCGTGGTTGTTATGGTAGAGCTTGGGAGTTGTGGGTCCGCGTTTCGCGCGTTCGTCGGCCAACGCTGGCCACTTTTGTCCGTTGACCAGCAAAATGTCGGGCCAGCCATCGTTGTCGTAGTCGATGAACGCGCATCCCGGGCCCATGGTTTCCGGAAGGTATTTTTTTCCGAACGCTCCGTTGTTGTGGACAAAATGAATGCCCGCTTTTGCGGTAATGTCGCGGAACTGAATGCTCTGCGCCTGAGCCACGGCAGGCGCGGCGATGAACAGCAGCCAAGCTGCCGCTAAGGCGCGGTGAAGCGTGTAAGAAGCGTGGCTCACATGATTTCCAATCTTTGAGGTGTGCGCTGTTCGGCTGAAGTCTCTGCTCACTCGGATCCCCCGGATACTGCGCCAGGCTGAGCCGAGTGGAGATCGATCGCAGGAGCGCTCACAACTGTCCCTAAGTGATTTTTGTCTAACGGCACAGACACGTGCTCGTGGACGGCCTGCCGTTCGTTGTTGTCTTCGGGATTGAGCCGGCGATAAGGCCCAGTAATTGCTTGCGAAGCCTCATCAGCTTTAAACCTCAAGTAGCGCACCTGGTGCTCGTGCGCGCGCTCTTCATCGCCTAAACCGTTGTAGCAAAGCATCAGGTTGTAGTTAGCCTGCAGGTCTTCAGGATCGATTGCCAGCACAGCTTGCAGCAGATTCACCGCTTCTGCGTATTTCCGCTCAAGAAAGAGAATCCGCCCTAAATCGTTCAATACCACGCGATCGCGGGGATATTGAATTAGAACTCTGCGCAGATGATCGGCGGCTTCATCGTAACGGCCATCGTTGCGCAGGACTTTCGCATAGAAGAAATGCGCGCGCGCCAGATCAGGGCTGAGCAGCAACGCTTTCTCAAGCACGTTGCGGGCACGGCTCATGTCTCCTTCTTGCACCGCCGCGCGGCCAATGTTCACCCAGCCATCGGGGTTCCCCGGATCGACTTCCGTCGCCTTCTCGAAAGCCGCCTGCGCGCCCTTCAGATCGCCTTGCAATAAAAGGCCGATGCCATAATCGTTCCAGCGTTCCCAATCATCCTTCCGAAGAACGGTTTGGGGCTGCGGCGCCGGAGTGTTGTGCGGAACAACCGTCAACGTGACTTCGTTTTCAGCAAGCGCAACGATGGGAACATCGGGAATTCTTTCTTGTTTGGCGGAAATTCCTCTTAGCGAGGCACCGAACACATACTTCGTGTCGTCGAAATCGGGCGTCACGCTGGGACCCGTTTCGCCGGGATCAGGCATACCCGCGAAGGAGAACTGGGTATTCCACCAGGCAAACTTGCGATAACAGAGTCGAGCGTGAAGTGTGATCTTCCCGCCGGCATTCTCCGGAACCTGCAAGCGATAGTGAACGGTATCGGCTGCGCCGGGCGGAATCAGGTGCACATAGACGACGGCGCGAGTGGCCCAGGCATTGCGTTTGTTGATCGGATTGCTGTGAGCGTCAACCTGAAGTGAGCGGTAGAAGTGCGCCCCCTTTTCCACTGGCCCTTTGCCACCGTCTTCTACCATTCCGCTCCAGAAAACTACCTGGCCGTTATCGTCTGTGCCTTTCAATTCCAGCCAGGTATCGTAAGCGTCCACTGTTCCGCCCGGGAAGAAGTGTCCAATCCTTCTGGTGCGCACCACAACGTCAACCCGAACCGTATCCCCACGGCGGACGATAGGCAGAACCCGGTTGAGCGGAGCTGTAATCGGAACCAGTTGACCTTCCGGTGCCGGAGTAATCTTCGTTTCCGCTTCTTCCCCTACGGCGAAGGTTGTTGAGATCTCAGAACGGCCAGCCGGGGCCCGGCTCACTTCGTCTCCTGCTGGCGCGAGCGCAAAGATATCCACACTCAAAATACTGTTTTTCAGGAAATCTTCCGTAACTTTCAGTTGCTCGCTGTCCTCATTGGCGGTGGGAAGTGCAGTGTTCGCACCAGGAAAGCGATGCGAGTGCACAAATCCGTCGATGTTCCCCTGGTCACTCGACCGGGTGAGTGGCATGTGACAATCGGCACACTGCGCCGGCTTCGGGGGGTAATAAAAAGACCGCGCGCCCTGGCCGGAGACTCCGCTGGCCTGCCAATTGTCGTATTCGTTAAAGCCGCGAATCCAACGGTAATGATTGACCGGAACGTCAAGATGAACCTTGTGGCAACCGGAACAGAATTCCGCCGTCTGGTCTCGCATAAATGGCTTGAGAAACACGCGGCGATGCGGCTCGGGATTCAGTTCGACCAGGAAATCATGCATCCAGCGCACCACTGGATTCCTGGTTGCGGCCAGTTCGTGCAGCGTGGGATATTCCAGATAAAAATCGCCCTGGCCCATGGTGCTTTTCACGTGCGCAATGGAATGGCACATCATGCAACCAAGGCCGGCTTGCGCCTCCGGACGATGCACGACCTGCTTGATGGGAGTGTCCATCAGTCCGCTGTAGAGCACTGCCGGATCGTGGCATCCTCCGCACCATTTGGAGGGTTTCGTGCCTATCGTGTCCTGCATGTATTCAATGCTTTTGCGATACCACTGATTATTGAATGAGGAAAAATGGTGCGCCGAACTGAACCATTGATTGTAGATGTCCTGATGACAGCGCTTGCAGGAATCCGACTCCATGAAGAACTTGCTGGGAATTTTTTCTTTTCCGTAGACCTGCGCGGAACTGGGGAAGAACGGCCCATCAGGCCCGTCGCCTTCGCCATTCATATTTGCCGGAGCGATCGTAGGGTTCTCAATGCGAGCCTGACTACGCCAGCGAGACTCTCGCACATATTTCGCGCCAAAACCAAGCACCGCAAGCACTAGAAGGCTGATCGCGCATCGCAGCACAGGTCTGAGCCGCAGCCAAGGGAACCATACTGCAAACAGGATTCCCACACCCGCCAACGAGAGCAGGATATGAGCGTAGAGAAGACGCCACTCGGATCGCGGCGTACCAGTCTTGATCAGAAGCAATCCAACAACCGCCCCGGCGAAAAGCATGATCCAGCCAACACGAGAGAGCGGAGTTGCCTCAACGAAGTTCCGATATAGAAATCTGATAGCTAGAAGAGTAGTGATCACACCTGCGATGGCGTGCAGCAGAACAACGCCTGCGTAGAAGACATTGGCCTGCGGGAAGGCATAAAGATAGAGAGCTGAGACAGACAGAAAGACGAGCGCTAATGACAAAAACTGCCTTCCGGAAGATTTAGCTGGCGATGCAACTGACATGGGAAAGCGGCGCCCGACACCCCATGGGGTCGGTTCTCGAATCCTGCGTCGTACAGGTTACCGTTTCGGGTGAGTATCGAAATAGTATAAAAACGTTACTAGCACGCGGACATCTTTTCCGCCACTAGTCGTGAAACGGCAGAAGCCCTGTTGGTGGCGCTTTCCACCCGCCGCATTCTTTTTCGAGAATTTCGGCCACGCTCAACGCGACCTCTTCTTCCCACGGACGTGTCGAAATCTGCACTCCGATAGGCAAACCTTCTGCTGATCTGGCAAAAGGAACAGCTACGGCTGGCATCCCGAGCAGGTTGAACCACTCGCAATAACTCCACGCATCGAGGTACTTCACGGCCTTGCCGTCAATTATCCAACTGCGTTCGCCGTGACGAAATGCCGGAATCGAAGCTACCGGACAGAGAAGAAGCGGATATTCGCGCATCTGCTCAAAGATTTGCGCGCGCAGACGATCGCGTGCAAGCCAGGCATCGAGAAGTGCCTCAGCCGTATGCGGCCGCTCACCAGCTATCCTAAGAAATTCTGTGAGGATCGGGCTCAGCTCGGCCTCCCTTCCCTCCGTCATCGGCCGGAGCACCATTGCGCCGGCGACTCCGAAGAGCTGCCACCACAGCCGTCCAGCTTCCTCCAAGCCTTCCGGACTAAAAGGCCGCACATCAAATCCGGCACGTTTCAGCGCCTGAGCTGCATCGCGCACTGCCGCTCGCGTCTCCTGCGTAACTGGGGTCCGGCCATCATCTTCGAAATAGCCGATGCGAAGTTTCCTCAACTCCAGGAGACTTGGCCAGCGAACTGGAACGGCAGCAGTCGACAAATCGCCTTCGTCCCTTCCTTGCATGACCTCGAACAGCAATTTCAAGTCGGGGACAGTGCGAGCCATCGGTCCAACCACACCCAGCAAAGCAAAAGGGCCGAGTGAAGGGGGAAAGTGGCTGACCGCCGGGATTCGCCCCGGAGTCGGCTTCAGGCCGCAAATGCCGCAAAAATGCGCCGGAATACGAATGGAGCCGCCGCCATCGCTGCCCACGCCGCCGGCGGAGCACCCGCTGGCGATCGCTGCGCCTTCGCCGCCGCTGGAACCTCCGGGAGTGCGCGTCAAATCCCAAGGATTGTTCGCGCGTCCATAGAGCAGGTTGTCGGTCTCCCACGCCATCAGCAACTCGGGCGTGTTACTCGTCCCGAGAATCACCGCGCCCGCATCGCGCAAGCGTGAGACTAGCAAGGCATCTTTGCTCGCGACAACTCCGGTTCGAAGCCTGCTTCCTGCTTCGCAGCGTAGACCTTTCACCTCGATCGAACTCTTTATGCTCAGCGGAACTCCATGTAGAGGTCCAAGCTCCAGGTTCCGGTTTATCGCTTCATCTGCGCTGCGGGCCTGATCGAGCGCACCATCGCTATCAACTTGCGCGAATGCGTTCAGCGCCGGGTTCAACTTCTCGATGCGAGCCAGATGAGCTTTGATCAGTTCGAGTGAGGAAAGCTTTTTCGTACGTATCTGGTCCGCCATACAAGCAGCCGACAAGAAGATGATCTGGGGCATGTTCTGATTCTAGAGAAGGAAAGGCAAAATGCGATGTTGGCGGGAGCTGGGCGCGCGACAAACAATTCAGGCGCCAATAAGTTTCTCCAGGCCGGCCTTGTTCTGGATCATCAGCGTGGACCCACGCAACTGAGCCAGATGCTTCTCGCGGAATTCCCCCAGAACGCGTGTGACCGTTTCGCGTGAGGTACCCACCAGCTGCGCCATTTCCTCGTGGGTGAGCGAGACTTTTATCCGAATCCCGTCTTTGGTGTCTTCGCCATCGGCGGCCCATTCCAGCAGCAAGCGCGCCACCTTCTCTGAAACAGAGTGCGAGAGCCCAAGAGAGCGAATCATCTCGTATGCGTCCTGACAATTCTGGCTCAGATGCTGGGCAGCGTTTAGGCATGCATCGGCATGATTCTGCAAAAAATGCAGGAAATCTTCGCGCTTGATGAAATCCAGTTGGCAGGGTTGGAGAGTCTCCGCGGTCAGCTCATAGGGTTTCCCGGATACGGTAGCGTGCAAGCCCAGGACCTCGCCGGCCTGCGCAATCCGCAATATCAGGGTTTTTCCTTCGCGCGAAGTGGTGGAAAGTTTCACCCGTCCCGCGCAGACGATGTAAGCGCCGCGCGCCGGTTGTCCCTCCAGGAACAAAACAGCGCCCTGAGGAAAGGCGCTCGCGTACTTGATTTTCTCCAGGTCCTCAAGAGGACCCTTGGGGAGTTCGCAGAAAAAACCCGAATGACGCAGCTTGCAAATGAGGCAGTTTTCGGCGAGTTGCAGCCCGTAGGGCGAGCTCATAACCCTCCCCTTGTTACGGAATATATCACCATTCCTGGCAATTTGCGCACCACCGCTGGCGCACGTTATGCGCACATAACCCTAAGCTGCCAGATTATTTGACGTGAGTCTCCTGGTAGTGAAGCTCTCTCCACTCCCCCGCCCGTTTCACCCAAAGCTCGCTGACATAAACCCTGGAGTAGCGCAGAACTGACTTGGGAGGGAACTGCATGGTTACCTCGTAGATCACAAATGCCGAATCTGGTCCCAGAGCCATCTCCTTAAATCCCCAAAGCGTGTAATTTACGATGTTCCCTTCAGGCAGTTCGTTGATCGCCTGGATCTTAGTCCGTTCTCCTTTGCCATCGACTTCCACACCCTGGTAATCGTCTGCCAACAGGTCGCCGTATGTCTTCTTATCTTTGTTTTTTAAAGCCTCCCATTCCGCCTTGACCTTGGCTTCGAACATGGCTTTGAGTTGGGGTGACATTTCGCCGCCGCTGTCGTTTTTTTGGGCCATAGCAGGCTCGATCAGTGCGAGAAAGGCCAGCAATAATGCAAGTCGGACGCGGCTTCGGCAGTACTCCGTTCGTTTACGTCCAACAACGGCAGAAATTTCGGCAGCCCCATCAACGATGGTCAGAATCCACCGGAGCGGCGCACACCCGATGCCGAAAAACGAAGGTAACCACCAAGCTTTGTCGGTTCCGCACTGGAGAAGAGAGCACTTCGGGACAGTGCGATTACATCCGTAACAAGACAACGGCTCAGAAGTGTTCATAAAATGTGTGCGCCAAGTTTTTCACAGGACGCTGCCATGAATGGAACGCGATATTTTGCCGCATGCTGTGCTGTTTTCGCGGCCACAGTTTGGTCACTGCCACCTGCACAAGCACAAAGTGCGGTTTCCCTCGTCGGGTCCGGATCGAATGTTCCAACACCACTGTACTCGGTATGGACGGACGAGTTTAACAGGAAGGATTCCCACATCCAAGTGCGCTATCTCTCGATGAGCACAGTGGAAGGAATTCACCAGATCAGTACCGGTTCGGGAGATTTCGCTGCCGGCGAGATTCCGCTTACACCCGAACAATTGCAAAGCGCCAAGACTCCGCTTATCCAGATTCCCACGGTTCTGGTGGGCATCGTCCCTATTTATAACCTGCCGGGGAACCCTGAGGTCAATTTTTCGGGCGAGGTGCTGGCCCACATTTTCATGGGCACGATCACCAATTGGAAAGACCCGCGGATCGCCAGGCTGAATCCCAGAATCAAGCTGCCCGATCTGCAGATTGCGGTTGTTCACCGCACGCCAGGCAAAGGATCCAACTACATCCTGACCGACTTCCTGTCGAAAAGCAGTCCGGAATTCCGCGCACAGATCGGAAAGAGCCCGTCGCCGAATTGGCCGGTTGGCGTTGATGCTAACCGCGGCGAAGATATGGTCGCTAAAGTTGCTGCTATCCCGGGGGCAATCGGGTACGTGGAGTTGAATTTTGCCAAACGCTCAGACATCGGTTACGGCGCGGTCCAGAACGCCGCCGGACAATTCGTCAAAGCTAGCTCCGCTAGTATCACCGCCGCGTGCAAGAGCCTGGCAACATCGATTTCAGGAGACTTCCGCGTGTCGCTGGTTAATGCGCCCGGTCCAGATGCCTATCCCATTACCAGCTTCACCTGGATTTATCTCCCGACTTCTGGTCTGTCTGCCGAGCGGATCGGCGCATTAAAGCAGTTCCTGGATTGGGCTCTCGCCGACGGTCAAACCGTAGCGCGAGGACTCGGATATGCCACTCTGCCCGGGCCAATCCAAAGCAAGGCACAGGCCGCCCTGGATTCTATCCAACTGGCCAGCCGCAGCAATCTTCGCTAATACGCGCGCGACTCTACAGTTTTCGCGTGAACCTTTGATATAGTTCCTCGGCGCTATGCCATCACTGGCCTCGCCGGTCCCAGAATCTACACACTCACCCAGCAGGCTTGCGCGAAATCAACTCCGCGGTTTTTGGGCGGTGAGTCCTCTATGATTGCCCAAAACATCTTGCTTACGGTGATCGCGGGCGCGGCTGCGGCGTACGCCGGATGGGAATTCTCGCCCTCGACGTGGACGGCGTCGAGAGTGCTTGGCTTATGCTTGGCGACTGTAAGCTTCGTTCTCTGGACGGTTGCGCGATTCCAACTCGGAAAGTCGCTCACAGTAACCGCCCAGGCAAAGCAATTGGTCACGCACGGAATTTATTCCAGGATACGCAACCCCATTTACCTGTTTGGCTCAGGTTTTCTCATCGGCTATATCCTTTTGTTAGCTAGGCCGCTCTGGCTATTAATCTTCGCAGCCGTGATTCCGCTACAGATCTGGCGAATCCGCGCGGAGAGCCGCGTGCTCGAAGCAAAGTTTGGCGAAGATTACCGTGCCTACCGCTCGCGAACCTGGTTTTAGAGGGAGCAAATCGAGGTAGAGTCAGCTCTGGCCAATGATGCAAGCTTGCTGGAGCGGTATCTCAGGATTTGGCATAGCGCTCGCTGTTCGGCCTCGATCCGCTTACTGCGAAGAACAGAATATATAGATAGCAAAGCGCCGGAAGAATCAGGCTAAAGTGGATGCCTTGGCCCCAACTGGTCTCGCCCTGGCTCAGAGCGGGATAATAACTGTGGTTGATAAAGTCGGCTATCCGGCCCACGATCCAGGGAATAATGGCGCCCCCAACAATTGCCATGTTCAAAATCCCGGAACCGTCGCCGGTAAGAGGCCCGAGCTCCGCAATCCCCATGGTGAAAATACAGGGGAACATGATCGAGTTAAACAACCCCACCATGAGGATAGACCACATGGCGAAATGGCCGCTGGTGAAGACCGAAAGGCTAACAAGCAGCGCAGCGATAACGGAACAGAAAGCAAGCAGTTTCCCTGATTTGATTTTCTGCAGCAGCCCCGACCCGATAAAGCGCCCGATCATAGCGCCAAGCCAATACACGGATATATAACGAGCCGCCAGCCCCAGAGCGGACCGATAACGGGCAGCAGCGTCGGGAATAGCAGAGGGAGAAATCAAGTGGCCAATGTTGTCCAAGGCCAGGTAATTCGCAATCGAACTTCCGATCGCCACCTCGGCGCCCACATAAATAAAGATTCCAATGGCGCCATAGACAAGGTTGGGATGCTTCCACACTGAGTCGCTGATCTTCGTGCCAAGCGCACGTTCTGCGGAAGGAATCTCCGGCAAATGAAACAGGCCGATTGCGATCGCCAAAATCGTGAGGGCCGTCGCAAAAAAGTACACATACAACCTGATCACCGCATTAGCCTCTTGCGCCGCTCCTTGCGAGAGCGCGGTAGCCGTGGTGCCAAGAATCAGGTGCGCCCCAATCCACGGAAAGATCGCTGTACCCAAAGAATTGAACGCCTGGGTCAGATTCAGCCGGCTCGATGCGGTCTCTGGCTTTCCCAATACCGCCACGTAAGGGTTTGCGGCCACCTGCAGAATCGTGATCCCTGTTGCCAGAACAATCAGGGCAGCCAGAAAAAAAGGAAACGAAGGAATTTTCGCCGCCGGATAAAAGCCCAAACAAGCGGCAACCATCGTGAACAGGCCAACTATGATTGCGTTCTTGTATCCAATCCAATCGATGATTCTCGATGCCGGGATTGAGAAAACAAAATATGCCGAAAAGAACGCGGTTTGTATAAGCATGCTGGCGGCAAGCCTAATGTCGAAAACATGCTGCGCATATGGAATCAAAACGTCATTCAGCGAGGTGAGCGAACCCCACATGAAGAACAGCGTCGTGACCACCGCCAGCGCGCTGCCGTATCCTGCCGAGGCGGCCTGCTCCAGTTTCCCGGATTGTGCATTTGCCATAGCCATTTAGTCATTCAATGTAACACTGCGGACCAAAAGAGAAGATTGCTAGAAACGCTAACCCCCGGCAGGCTCCTGCTCAGCACATGCTCCGGTTTTTTCCGCATCGAGTCGGGGCACATCTGTCGGACTGACGCATTCATCCCGATGACAAAGGCGAATTGCCCGGAACACGTGCTAACTCAATGGATCAGCCTTGCTATCCTATATAGTTTGAAACTGCCAGCCAAAACAATTCCCGCCGAGCGTGGAACCGACTCCGAGGCCGAGAAAATCGGCTTGCCTGCGACCTTGCGGGCGTTACGCCATCGCAACTTCCAACTTTTTTTCAGCGGGCAGTTGATTTCACTAATTGGCACCTGGATGCAGAGCGTGGCCCAGGCCTGGCTGGTTTATCGGCTGACCGGGTCTTCGTTGTTGCTGGGCTCGGTGGGATTTGCCAGCCAGTTCCCGGTTTTCCTGGTGGCGCCGTTGGGCGGTATTGTGGCGGATCGTTACAACCGGCAAAAGGTGGTCATAGGGACTCAGACCGCTTCAATGATACTGGCCTTTATTCTCTCTGCCCTGACCCTGACGGGAACGGTGCGCGTGTGGCACATCTTTGTGCTGGCCGCATTGCTGGGCATTGTCAATGCTTTTGACATCCCCGGCCGGCAGTCCTTCCTCGTTGATATGGTCGGCAAAGAGGATCTGATGAATGCCATCGCCCTCAATTCGTCCATGTTCAATGGCGCTCGCATTATCGGCCCCGCGATCGCTGGAGTGTTGGTAGCAAAAATCGGTGAGGGCTGGTGTTTTTTTGTGAACGGTGTCAGCTACATCGCAGTAATCGTCGGACTTTTCCTCATGCGCGTTGCTCCGCCCATTCACGCCGAAGGCCAGGCTTCCCCTCTCGCGCACATCATCGAAGGCTTTCGTTTTGTCCGCCACACGGCGCCGATACGCGCCATTCTGTTGCTGCTCGGGCTGGCCAGCTTCGTCGCCATGCCATACACCGTGCTGATGCCGGTTTTTGCGGATCGCATTTTGCATGGCGGCGCTCGCGCACTGGGCCTGTTAATGGGCGCAACCGGTTTGGGAGCGCTGCTGGGCGCCCTGACTCTCGCCTCCAAAACGGGCGTGCGTGGCCTGGGTCGCTGGGTGGCACTGGCCTGCGCGGGTTTTGGAGTCAGTTTGATTCTGTTTTCGTTCTCGCGCAATCTCCAACTCTCCGTTCTCCTCCTGCTGCCAGTCGGATTTTGCATGATGCTGCAGATGTCTTCCTCAAACACCCTGATCCAGGTCATGGTCCCGGATCACCTCCGTGGGCGCGTGATGGCTGTGTACTCGATGATGTTTATGGGCATGGCTCCCTTTGGCGCTTTCTTTGCCGGAGCTTTGGCCGAACGGCTTGGTGCTCCGATTACTGTGGCCATGGGCGCCGTCGCGACGATTGGGGGCGCCGCACTGTTCTGGCTGCGTCTGCCCAGCTTCAGAGTCGAGGCGCGTCGCCTGATTGTGGCTCAGGCGGTGGCTGGCGGTGATCCTCCCGAGGAAATGACCGCACGAGTGGTGGAAGACAATGGCCTGCGACGTTAGGTGGTTCGAGTCATACAGCCGTTTAGAATGCCGACCCCGAGCCGAGCAAGCTGTAAAGAAGAATGACTAGCACGATGCCGGTGAACATCACATACATGCGATCACGCTCGGCGGCGAATGCCCAGATCGAGAATGCCACACGAGCAACCGGTGTCAGGATTAACAAAACAAGTCCCAGTTGAATGATTCCCAGGCCATGCCGGCTGAAGGCATTGTGCAGGATGCCGCTCAAACTTCTCAATTCCGGCGGTTCGCCGCGAAAAAGGCGGTAATCGACCGCAGCGCGTCCGTGCCCGATCAGGTAAACCAAGCCGCCGCCAAAGACGACCGTCGCGGACAACGTGACTCCCGCGCGAAGAAGGTTGCCCACGACATCCTCGATATTTTGATCTGACCAGTTGCGAGGCATATCAGATTGTCCCGGTAATTCCCTTGTAGATCATCTGCACACCCAGGAATGCAATTACCACACTGAAAATCAGGCGCAAGACTCGAGTTTGCGCCTTGACTAAGATGCGCGCGCCGAGCAGCGATCCAGCCAGCACGCCCAACATAACGGGCATGGCAAGCCCGGGATCAATGTAGCCGCGGCTCAGGTAAAAGCCGGCACTCGCGGCTGCGGTGACTCCGATCATGAAATTGCTGGTGGTGGTGGAAACTTTGAAAGGAATTTTCATCGCCTGATCCATTGCCAGAACTTTCACCGCACCTGAGCCGATGCCCAGCAGCCCGGAAAGTGCACCCGCTCCGAACATCAGGCTGAACCCCCCGGGCACGTTCTGCACGTTGTACGCGCGCATGCCTCCTTCTTCAGACGGAAAGCTGCCGTTCATCTTCAGCTTGGTGGCTAGGGGATCGGGAGGGAGGTTGCGTTCCGTGCGCGGCCGCGGTTTGTGCGACAGATAGGCGGAGTACAGCAGCACAAGGCCGAAGATCATGCCGAGAAACCGTGTAGGAACAACCGTGGCCAGAAACGCTCCGCAGAGTGCGCCCAGCGTGGTGGCAATCTCCAGAAACATGCCGATTCGAATGTTGGAAAATCCTTCTTTTACGTAGGCTGCGGCAGCGCCTGACGAAGTGGCAATCACGGAGACCAGCGAAGCGCCAATGGCATAGCGGATATCGGCTTTGAAAAGGATCGTCAACAGTGGGACCAGCACCACTCCTCCACCGAGGCCGGTGAGCGCTCCCAGCAAGCCCGCCACCATTGATCCGATGGCAACGAGGATGGTGAACTCAAGCGCATTCATCCCAGTATCAGTTTGCCACATCCCGATATGGCGGAATGAATACGAAAGGAGGCGGTTCCCATCAGCGGCCTGATGGCCGAAATTGCAATTTCGATAGGCGGCCAGCAAATCACACCCATTATTACCGCGCGTTCTGCGCGGGAAATGCAGCTCAAGCCCGGCCAGACCGCCGCTGCCCTCATCAAGGCTACAGAGGTAATGATCTTGCGGGTCTGAGCGCGAAGCTGTCTTCTTTCGTACGATCTCACAATTTTTGGCGCGCAGCTTTGGCCCGAGCCACTCGCACCGACAGCAACTTCTTCGCCCGTTCTAACTTTCGACGTCGCGATGGACTGAGCCCTTTTCCTGCGCGGTTAATAAAGTAGGTCAGCATGCGCATGCCTGATCCCGGGCCTTTGGGAGAAACTTTCTTCGAGGCCAGGGTTCTGGCGATCGTCTCTGCGTCTTTGGTGAAAAGTCCAGGAGGCGGGTAAGTGGAAACCGTCTTCACCTGCGCTATCCAGCGCTTCGATTTTGGTCGTGCCATAAGGCTTCCGCTTCTCCCAATGCACGCAGACGTGATTTGGGATGCGACCTGCCTGAAAACGGTTTAGCGTTTCTTTTTCCGGGCGGCGGAGTTGGCCAAGCGGTTGGCTTCGGCATTCAACTCGCGTTTCACGTGGGAAATGGAAAACTGCAGCGAGCGCGCCAATTTGCGGCACGTCCAGTTCAGCGAGTATAGGCGCGGGCTGCGACACGCGTACACCCCGGTCATTTGTTTCACCACAACTTCAGAATCGGAATAAACGTGAAGGGCGCGAGCTTTCAGAAGGACGGCACACTGCAGAGCTTCCAGCAGGGCTAAGTACTCAGCGACGTTATTGTCCTGCCAGCCAATCCACTTGGCGATTTTGAGTTTTCCGTCGCGAGCCCCGCTGATCACCACTCCGATGCCAGACGGTCCTGGATTCCCCAGCGAGCCACCGTCGACATAAGCAACAAGAGCTGACATTCCCAACTCGAACTTTATTTCTCCAAAGATGCTTCACTCAAGGACCGTCGTCAAGAGCTTAAGATGATTCCCTGTGAATTTCAGCCCGCATTCGACCTGTGCAAATCAGTGTGGAAAACTCTTTGCGAGGCGTTCGCAAATCGTGTAAGCGACTCTTTTGAATGAGAAATAAAAATCCACACAATGCACAGGGCTAGACGCTATGCTGCACTAAAAATGGGCGTTGACAATTTGTCTCGTAACATTTACTTTCTCGCGCGTCGACGGCTGAAAGGGTTGGCTCAAATAAAATTAGCCAGTCCGAAGTAGGCCGGGTAATCTGCTGGCTAGGGCAACCTAGCGGGCGACCTGACCCGAAAAAACCGGCTACTCTGCGAGGGGTTGCTGGGGTCAGAACTGCGAAAGCAGTGATTACATCAAGGGCCGTGATGGTGCATGACTCCACGCTGTTGGCTCTCTCGCAGGAGCTGGCGGCTAGAGCATAACCAATATCACGGCCTTTCCTTTTGCTCCGGGAAGTTCCCTTCGCGAGCGACAAGCGTCCGCTGTCCATCTGAATCCCCCTCCGTCGTGATCTGGTCTTCATCAAACATTGTGAATCAGCTCTTGAGAGTGGGCTTCAACACGTAGGGGTGAGGTCTTGACCGCTCTGCACAGACTCGTCAGCGGAAAGGTAGGTGCAAAGGCGAACTGCCACTGCGGCTTCCGCCTCGTCTCTGCAGCCATTGTCCTGTCTGCATTGTACGTCAGCATCACAGGGGCACAGCAGTATCCCTCAGGCAGTGAGCGCGAGTTATTCGATGCTGTCAACCAGGAGCGGAAAGTGCATCACTTGGGCGTGCTGCACTGGAACGAGGGCCTTGCCCTTGCCGCCAGTCGGCACGCGCTCGAAATGGTAAAACATGAAGCAATTTCTCACGGCTTCCCTGGCGAAGCGAGCTTGCCGGAGCGTCTCACCAAGACCGGAGTTCACTTCATCGCCATCGCCGAAAACGTAGCTGACGGCCCAAATGTCGCACGGCTTCACGAGCTGTGGATGAAGTCGCCGCATCATCGCGCTAATATTCTCAACAAAGATATGGATTCGCTCGGGATCGGAATTGTGGAGCGGAACGGACAATTTTTTGCCGTTGAGGATTTCGGAAGGATAAAGTGATTCCCGCGTGCGCCCACGCGGCGTCAACGGATGTGGGCGAGCGCATCATCCACCGCGCCGGGCTCGGGCTTGCACTCGTGCTTGTCAAAATCCGCTTGAAGTTGTTGCTTGGCTTTTTCGCTGTCGAGCAGGAATTCTTGCCGCGTGCGGAACGTCAGGCGGCATACATCGCAGTAGGCGACACTGGGAGTGGTCCCAATAAATCGTGCGATTTGAAGGTTCCGTTCTGTCATTGCCGCATTGTATCGAATTGAACCGGCAGTCATCTCCATTTGTGGGAAACTATGCACAATGCGAGTCACAATTTTTGGTGCGACAGGTTTGCTCGGCAAAGCGCTGATTCGAGAATGGAAAGCTGATGAAGTCGTAGGGTTTGCTTCCAAAGACGTCGATGTTCGGGACATCGGACAAATTCGCCGGGTTATCGAACAGACGCGCCCCCAATGGCTTGTCAACGCGGCCGCTTACACCGACGTAGATGGCTGCGAAAGCAATCGCGAGCTGGCATTCGCGGTAAATTGGCGCGGGGCTGTTAACGTCGCACAAGTGGCAAAGGAGTCTGGTGCACGGTTGCTTTTCTTGAGCACCGATTATGTCTTTGACGGGCTCAGCACCACCCCCTACGAAACTGCGCGCGCCCGCTCCCCGCTGAGTATTTACGGCAAATCGAAAGCGAAAGCGGAAGAAGAAATCGGCCAGCTCTTGCCGGATGCGTGCATCGTGCGCACATCATGGTTGTTCGGAGTGGGTGGCAAGTGCTTCCCCGATACGATTCTCAGGCTCGCTTCAAGCCGTTCGGAAATTGACGTGGTCGATGACCAGCGCGGTTCCCCAACACACGCCCCAGACTTGGCTCGTGCCCTTGTCGCGTTGTGCCGTGCCAGTGCCACCGGTATCGTTCACGCCACAAATGCTGGCGATTGCACATGGTTGGAGTTCGCGCGTGAGATCGTGCGCGATGCAGGACTAAGCACCGTGGTTCGCCCAACTACCACCGAAAAGTTCGTTCGTCCCGCACCACGGCCGAAATATTCCGTGCTGTCTTCGCAAAGCTTGCAGAGGTACGGAATTCTTATGCCCCACTGGAAGGATGCACTGCGGGACTACCTGTTGGAAAGACAAGCCGCCGTTCACTCAGGAGGAAATACAGTTCTCTAAACCCAGGGCAAGGTGAGCAATCATTAATCAGCCGCGCCTGCCGCACCAACTCCAAGTCGCCAGGTTTCAAAATCTGGGTACGCTACTTGTTGCTCACCCACAATCGAAGTTGGTGTCTTGTCATTCTGGTTTTGCACGTAAATGGCCCCGAGAAACCATCCCAACGCAAACATCCAGGATCCTGCCAGAAGGCAATAAAAATACGGCATTTAACACCTCCTCCAAACTGAATTGCTGTAGATCTTTGAGGTTTTCGCCCGTTTTAGAGCCCACGCAGAGAACTGGCGATTGTTTCCTCAGCGTCCCCAAAGGCCTTGCGCAGAAGCTCTTCGCTGCGTTCAAGCAGCGTCGTCGGTTTTACGTCTCTTTCTTCGGATACAGTCGGCTCTGCATCGAGAAAAAAATACGGATTCGCCATATTTGGGATCGCGGCCATATCTCGACTCCTTCTCATTCGTTGCCTGAGGTCCGCTGCTCGTGGCGGTCAGCAGGCGTCCCTGCGAAACATCAGCTGTACTAGCAGCCTCTAGCACGCATGTTGCTTCCGTTACTCGCTTGGCCGTAAGGATGGCTGGCATGCAGGGGGTCGATTTCAGCTGTGCGCGTGGTTGGCATTACGTAATCCCCCCGGCTACGTCGGCCAACTCGACCCTCGGCATGCGCCATCCTCGCGACGAAGCGCTTAAAGCGCCGCTAATTTCCTATACGTGCGTGGATCGCGCAATGCACCGGCTGTGAAATGTTGGTGATTCGAAGGTGAGTTGTTAAGTTATTACAAAGAAGTAACTTAGATTCGACTCCCTTCAAAAAACAAAAGTTGCAGTGATAGAATCTGCAGACCAAGACCTACCTCTTTATGCGGGGGGATGGATGGAAGCTCCGCAGATTTTCCGGTTCGGCCCGTTCGAACTCAAGCCAGCGGCCCGAGAGTTGCTCAAGAACGGGATCAGGATCAAACTGCGTGGTCAGCCGTACTTGATTCTTGAGTTGCTGCTCAATCGTGCCGGAGAAGTTGTAACCCGAAACGAAATTCGGGAAAAGCTGTGGTCCGCTGATACCTTTGTCGACTTCGAGCACGGGCTTAATACTTCGGTCAAAAAGCTCCGGCAGGTGCTGTGCGATTCCGTCGAGAAACCGCGCTATATCGAGACCATTCCGCGACTGGGCTACCGTTTCATTGCGGCCGTAGAAAATACCTCGAAGGAAGAGGCCAAAGCTCCGTCCCAGTCGGCTGGGCCTGGTACATATTCAGCGACTCTGCAATCCTCCGCTTTAGAAAACCAGCTCCGTGAGTCGCCCCATTCATCTCGGAAGTTTTGGCTGGTCAGCTTGGCTGCCGTCTTAGGCCTGGCCATCGTCTCTATCTTGATATTCGCAAGTCTTGACGCCCGATTTCGCTGGCCTTTCGAGTCCTCGAATACCAGGGCAGTTGGAGCCCATAGCGGCAAACAGTTCAGCTCGATCGCGGTCTTGCCGCTGGAAAATCTGTCCAGCGATGCCGCCCAGGAATACTTCGCTGACGGAATGACGGCGGAACTCATTTCCGACCTGGCACAGATTGGATCGCTACGCATCATCTCCCGTACGTCGGCCATGCACTTCAAGGGGAGCCATGAACCGTTACGGCAGATTGCGCAGGACTTGAACGTGGACGCGGTAGTAGAAGGCTCTGTCTTGCGCGCCGGCGACCGAGTGCGTATTACGGCAGAACTGACCGATGCTCGCTCGGATAGAAACCTGTGGTCGAACAGCTATGAGCGCGACCAACACGATGTCCTGGCCTTGCAACGCGAGGTCGCTTTGGCCATCGCTCAACAAGTCAAGGCTACCTTGACCTCGCAGGAACGTGCGGCCTTAACCACAGCTCGGCCTGTCGACGTCAAGGCATATGAAGCTTATCTGCAAGGCCGTTTCTACCTCGACCAAAGAACGCCCGACGCGCTCACCAGCGGCATCAGCTACTTCCAGCAAGCTATCGCAAAAGATTCGGAATACGCCTTGGCTTACGCTGGCTTGGCAGACGGTTATTGGTTAATGGCAAGTAATGGCGTGCGGCCTGCAGCAGAGATGATGCCCAAGGCCAAGGCAGCCGCTCTGCACGCACTCGAACTGGATGAGACTCTGGCCGAGGCCCACACCTCCCTGGCAGTGATCCAATGGGGTTTCGAGTGGGATTTAACTAGTGCCGAGAAATCCTATAAACGTGCCTTGGAACTGGCTCCCGGCTATGCGACGGCGCACCACTGGTATGCACTCTACTTATCGTCGCTCGGCCGGAGCCAGGAAGCTTTTGCGCAGATGGCACAAGCCCAGAGCATGGACCCCCTTTCCCCCATCATTGGCGCCAACTCTGCCTGGTGTTATTACCTGGGACATCAGTATGGCCAGGCAATCGAGCAGGCCAGAAAAACCCTGCAACAATATCCAAACTTCTCTCCTGCACATGAGGTGTTGGGACAAGCGTATGCAGAGAACGCCATGCCGGAAGAAGCAATCTCTGAGTTGCAGAAGGCCATCGCAAACTCGGGGACGGACCCGGTGATGCAGGCCGAACTCGCCTATGCTTACGCGTTATCCCGCAACCGCCTGGAGGCGCTTGCCATACTTAGGAAATTGGAGACAAGATCTCAGCCAAGTCCGGCCTCCTTCTATGCAAGAGCGATGGTCTACGTGGGTCTGGGTAATAGTGAGGAGGCACTTCGGTGTTTGGGGAAAAGTTACGAAGAACGCGACATTCACTTGGTGAACTTAAAGGTACATCCTGTGTTTGCCCGCCTGGGGTCTGATCCGCGACTCCAGGAACTGGAACGTCGCGTCGGTCTAATTCCCAAGACTGGCTGATCGCCAGACTCTGAAATCGCAAGCTCACCCTGTAGCTGGTAATTCCGGCTCCGGAGTCCAGTCCACTCCCCGCAATCGTGTTCCCACGCCAGCAGCGTAAAGGACAGACTCGGTTATGCCGTCGATGCCGAGATCTTTTTCTATCCGGGAATCGGCGAGAGCCATGGTACAGAAAGGCGCCAAACCAAGCCAGGTGGCCACCAGGCAAAAGGTTTGACAAAAATGGCCTGCCTCAGCCAGCACGACTCGATAAGCCCGGGGCGACTCGTACTTCCATTGTGTTCGCGGAAACACTGCCGTCATAAACACAACCGCCCCCGCCGGCCTAAACCACCATTGCCCGGTCAAGTAACTGACCAGTTTTTTACTCGTGGTACCGGGGCGAAGCAGTTCCAATCGATGCGCATCTGAGGCATAGTGATAAATCCCGCGCGGGAGGCCAGCAACCCGCAGCGCCACCACATAAGCCTCAATCGGATGAAGCGCCCCTCCCGATGGCGAACTTTTCAACGCCACCGAACTCAACCCCGGCAACTCGATCCAGCGCTGCACTCCCCAGGTCAGCCCCAGAAGAGTGCCTAATTGGGAGAGCTGCATAGATCGCTTCGAGAATCGTCGCCACGTTCTGCGGGTCAGGAGTATTCGCGTAAATTCACTGTCGTTGGTTGGTTCGGGGAGCTTGAACTGCCTAACCTGAGGGTAGCGTTTAAGCGCTGCCGGAATTGGATGCTTTCGTGCGCGTCGCCGAAGCCGCCGCAATGTCGCTTGCGGGTCGTGATCGTAGGAGCCATCTTTGGTAGAAAAATGGAACAGACCCGCGGCCGGGTTCCAGTGGGCCCACTCCTGCATCGCCTGATCGGTCGCAGTAACCTGGTCTGAACGTTGAAGAAACGAATGATCTACGAGAGCAGCGACCGCTCTTTGCACCGATGCTTCGCTAAATCCCCGCATGCCGCGATACAAGCTCTCGCAGCTTCGCCAACCGTGAAAAAACTTCAGGATTTCAAAGGTTATCGGCGCAGCCGAGATCCTCACCCGCTCAGCATAGTTTTCGAAGACCAGCTGTCCGCGTTGCCAATACATGACGAGGTATGGTGAGCGCCGATATAGCACCTCGTTGGCCTTCTTCATAAATCGGCATGTAATTCCGGCGGAGCGAACGCATTCGGTTTCGCTACTTTGGTTTCACAACGATGGCCCAGCCGCTGCCTCTGCAAATTTCGCTTACGCGTCTGATCACCAGATCCAGTTCTTCAATTTTCCGATCGATCCTTTTCTTCTCAGCAGGGGATGATTTTCGGTTTAATTGGCGCAGTTTTTTTTCAGTCTTCTCAATCAAAGCTCCGATTGGTTTCAGGGAAACTCTTGGTGCCATGGCTACCTCCTAAGCTATGTGGCTGGAATGTTGCGCAGTTTACTGATATTGCGCTGGGGCACCCGGTTCAATCCGCCGGAGTTTATTGCGCTCATCTGAGGAAGTCAAGTCTTGGTTTGTCGCTCCGCTCAAGCAATCAGCTATGCCCAGAACGTGCGGTCAAGCGTCCGGTATTGGATGGCTTCCGCGATGTGTTTGGGCTGGATTTCGCCTTCACCCTCCAGATCGGCAATGCTCCGGGCAACTTTCAGGATTCGATCGTGTGCCCGCGCCGTAAGTCCCTGCTGGACCATCGCTCGTTCGAGCAGGTGTTCACAATCGCCGGAAAGCTGGCAAAAAGCACGGATATGGCGGGGGGCCATCTGGGCGTTGCAATAGAGCCTGTCCCGCGCGGAAGCGGAAAACCTCTTCAGTTGAGCTTCGCGGGCCCGAACGACCCTGCTGCGAATGCATACGGAGCCTTCAGGCTCCACCCCGGAGCGCATTTCCTTGTAGTTCACCGCTGGGATGTCGATATGGATGTCAATTCGGTCAAGCAGCGGCCCCGAAATTTTCGACATGTAACGCTGAATCATTGGTGACGTGCAGTGGCACTCATGAGTGCGGTCATTGAAATACCCGCACGGGCACGGATTCATGGCCGCCGCCAGCATGAAGCGTGCGGGAAATGTCAGGGACATCGCGGCACGGGCGATGCAGACAGTACCATCTTCCAGCGGCTGGCGCATAACTTCGAGCACGTTGCGGGGAAATTCAGGCAATTCATCGAGAAACAGCACGCCATTGTGGGCCAGCGAAACTTCGCCGGGACGTGGTACTGCGCCACCCCCGATCAGCCCGGCGTCGGAAATGGTGTGGTGAGGGGAACGGAACGGGCGCGTTCCAACCAGGCCCACACCCGGATCAAGCACGCCAGCCACGCTATGAATTTTGGTTGTCTCCAGAGCTTCTTCAAAAATCAGTGGCGGCAAAATGGTCGGCATCCGCTTGGCGAGCATAGTTTTCCCCGAACCAGGAGGGCCGATCATCAAGATGTTGTGCCCGCCGGCGCAGGCAACTTCCAGGGCACGCTTGGCCGTCTGCTGGCCTCGAACGTCTTTGAAATCGACAACGAAATGAGACGCTTCGCTGAGCAGCGTCTCGCCGTCTACTTTGAAGGGCACAATGCCGTTTCCCGTGTTTACGAAACGGATCACGTCGAGCAGCGACTTCACCGGGTAAACATTTACGCCCCCGACCATGGCTGCTTCTTTGGCATTGAGCTCAGGAACTACCAATCGGGAAATTTTTCGTCCGCGAGCTTCGATAGCAATGGGCAGTGCGCCGCGAACCCCGCGAACGCCTCCGTCCAGCGACAATTCACCTACAAAAAGACAGTCCGGCACCTCCTTCTTGTTAAGTCCACCGTAGGCTCCCAATATTCCCAGCGCCATGGGCAGGTCGAATCCAGAACCCTCTTTGCGGATGTCTGCAGGAGCCAGGTTAATGGTGATGTGAGTGGGAGGGATGTCGTAGCCGCAGGTCTTCAAGGCGGCGCGCACCCGATCCCGGCTCTCGCGGACCGCGGCATCGGGCAGCCCCACGGTGTGGAAGTGGTCCTCCAGGGTCTTAATTCCCGATACATCGACCTCAACCTCGACAATATTGGCATCGATGCCGAACACCGCAGCGCTGAGAGTCTTGTACAGCATGATTGGGCAAGATATTCGCAGGAGATCCGCCCGAAGATTCACACTAAATGCCCTGTGCGGTCACGGTTCGTGACCGCCATCACCGGAAATGGGTGATGACCGACCATTACAACCGCCGTTTGTCTGTGAACCAAGTTTTCCAACAAAGTTTCCGTTGTTTGTGCGTGCACGCGTGAACTAGGATTCGATTACCGCTTGCACGCGGGACTGCTGCGATCACAAGACAGCAGATTGGGCTATGACAGAGCATAAGAACTCCTCGCATTCCATCCGCACTCCTAGCCATCTGGAGAAAGAAGAAAACTGGCTGTGGCGCCTGGCTCTGCTTTTTCTGGTCCTTATGGCCACAGGATTGGCGGCGGAGTCCTGGGAGCGATTGCAGAGCCTGCCCTACCACCTGGGATTGCTTTCGATTGGCGTCCTTTGTGTGGCCATCGCTTTCGCCGGCTTCGCTTACGGGAGGAGAAAACGCGTCACTGAGATGAAAGCGCTGGTGCGAGAATTCCAGGACCGGCCCAGCGCTCCTACAGAAGAACAGCTCGATCAGCTCGGCCAACTCATTGCCCGCTCACAACGCAGCTTTAAGGAACTGATCGATTCCTTCGACGATGCCGCCCTAGCCGTTTCCCTGGACGGAACTGTGAGGACGGTAAATCGCCGCATCACAGAACTCCTGGGACTCGCTTATACCGATGTGGTTGGCCACAAACTCGACGACTTTCTCGACGAACCGAAGCGAGAGGACGTACAGCGTGAGCTGGCGCGCTTCCTCGAAAAGCGCCGCTGGTCGGGGATGGTCAAAGTGCGGCTAACGGCGAACCAGCGGGCCCTCTATTTTGATTGCGTGCTGAACGCGATCGTCAAGGGAGATGAGGTGGTAGGCGCGAGTGTGCTGGCCCGTGACGTGACCGGGGAGCGGGAAAAGGAGCGTCGTTTCACCGAACTCTTTGAGACCCTGCAGGAAGGCGTCTACTTCAGCACCCCGGAAGGAAAGTTGCTCGATGCTAACCCTGCGCTGGTGCGGGTTTTGGGCTATACGGATAAGAACGACCTGCTCACGCTCGAACCGCAGGCCTTGAACCCCGATCCCACTCAGAACCCGATTCTGGGGCGAAGCACAGATGACCAAGGTGGCATACGAACGCGGGAAATTACTTTGCGCCGGAGGGACGGCAGTTTGGCTGTCTTTGTGGACACTTCCCGCGCCATTTGGGATACCTCGGGCAAAATCGTCCGTTATCAGGGCACGCTGGTGGATGTTAATGAACGGCGAGAAATGGAAAAAGCCCTGCGTCGGCAGGAAGAGTTCCAACGCTGTCTGCTCGAAAGTTTTCCCGATCTGATCCTGGTTATCGATGCGAACGAAACCTACAGCTTTGTGAGCCCGCGCATAGGTGACCTGCTGGGTTACAAACGGGAAGAGTTGCTGGGCAAAAAGGTCGAAGAACAAATTCACTCCGCCGAACTGCTGGCGCTCGTCCGCGGGCTGATGACTGGGCATAAACATTTTGATTCCTGCGAGTGTCGGGCCCGTCACCGCGACGGTACCTGGCGCAGGGTCCGCGCATCCGCCAGCCCGCTGATCGATGCCGACAAAAAAGTGAGCGGCGTGATCGTATCGGTGCGCGACATTACAACCGAGAAAAGACTGGAAGAACAAATCATCCAGAGCGAGCGCCTGGCTGCCATGGGCCAGATGATCGGCGGCTTCGCGCACGAGTTAAATAACCCGCTCACCAGCATCTTGGGCATGAGCGAATTGCTGCAGGATTCCGCCGCGCCTGAACCATCACGCAGACAACTGGAAATTTTGCACCAACAAGCGCGTCGGGCGGTGGAGATTGTTCAAAACCTGACCTACTTCTCGCGTCCGCCGGCTCCCGGCAAATCTTCGATTGATGTGGGCGAACTGATACAAAGAACCCTGGATCTGCACGCGTACTCGCTGCGCAAGAGCAACATCACGGTGGACTTTCTACGCGACCCTGCGATTCCCCCGGTTTACGGTGATGCTCACCAACTCATGCAGGTTTTTCTGAACCTGATCTTGAATTCAGAACAGGCCATGCGGCAGGTACGTGATCGGGGGACGTTACGCATTCGGCTGCAGAAAACGCAGCAAAATGTCTCCGCAATCTTTCAAGATGACGGCGCAGGGATTCCGCCAGACATCCTGCCCCATATCTTCGACCCTTTCTATACCACCAAGCGTCCGGGACACGGTACGGGATTGGGCCTCAGTATATGCAAAGCCATCCTGCGGGAGCACAATGGCAACGTCGAAGCCGCGTCGGCCCCGGGTGGCGGCGCAGTGTTCACCGTGACGCTGCCAGCGGCACAGGCCGCGGCCGCGAAGACCACCTCCGGAAGCTGACCTCACAGCGTTAGGATGAGCTCGAAGGACTGCTGTCGGTCATCTCAGTGAGAGCTGGTTGGATCCGCACCCGGCGGACGGTGCACCTTCACTTTACCGTTCCACCGCCATCGCCACCGCGTTTCCTCCACCGAGACACAGCGCCGCAATCCCACGGTGGACATCGCGACGAATCATCTCGTAGATCAGGGTAACCAGCACGCGAGCCCCGCTGGCCCCGATGGGATGGCCTATCGCCACAGCTCCACCATTGACGTTCACTTTGTTCGGATCGAGGCCTAACTCGCGCATTACCCCGAGCGCCTGCACCGAAAACGCTTCATTCAATTCATAAAGATCGACGTCTTCATTCCGCCAGCCGGTTTTTTCCCAAATCTTTCTTACCGCACTCACTGGCGCCATCATCACCCACTTGGGATCAATGCCGCTCGTTGCTTGCGCGACAATTCGGACCATCGGCTTGGCGCCGAGCTCTTTAGCCCGCCTCGCGCTGGTAACCACCACTGCTGCGGCGCCGTCGTTCACTCCCGGGGCATTGCCGGCGGTGACCGTTCCATCCTTCTTGAACGCCGGCTTTAGAGAACGGAGTATCTCAATCGTCGTGTCTTCACGTGGCGACTCATCCTTGTCGAAAATGACGGGTTCACCGCCCTTCTTCTTCGCCGGTAATTCGACGGGTACGATTTGCGATTTAAACCGGCATTCCTTAATCGCGGCCACAGCTTTGCGATGAGAGTTCAGTGCAAACTGATCTTGCTCCTCCCGCGTGATTCCGTACTTCTCGGCAACATTCTCTCCGGTAATGCCCATGTGATAGTCGTTGTAAATGTCCCAGAGCCCGTCGTGCACCATCGAATCGATAATCTGCGCGTTGCCCAGGCGATATCCCTTACGCGCCTGCAGAAGCAGGTAGGGAGCGTTGGTCATCGATTCCATTCCGCCGGCCACCACGATGGAACTGTTTTCCGTCTGGATGGCTTGCGCGGCAAGTGCCACCGCTTTCAGTCCGGAGCCGCAAACTTTGTTGACGGTCATGGCACCTACCTCGGGCGGCAAACCACCGAAGATTGCAGCCTGGCGCGCAGGATTCTGCCCCAACCCGGCGGAGACGACATTGCCCATGATGCATTCGTCTACTCGCTTGGCATCGAGATCGGCGCGCTTGACCGATTCCCGTACCACGATGGCGCCCAGTTGCGGGGCACTCAAATCAGAAAGACTGCCCTGAAATTTTCCTACCGGCGTGCGGCACCCGGAAATGATGACGATACCGTCGAAATTAGCCATTTACCCCACTCCTGCCGTTTCATTCATGCTCTCAAATTATAGATGTGCGCCGCGAAAAAAGGTTGAATACACGCTACAGGTCATCGACATTGCGCGGACACACGGCGGGTTGGAAAGCACTTCCTTCTCACTCCCTCATGATGCCGCCACCGCAGCGAAGCGATCACTGAGACACCAAGAAAGTTCTGAGTTGCTCCGTGGAAGTGACCTTGGTGTCGCATCGATGAGTTGAGCAACTTCATTTTTCTCTTGACATCACTTTTTATTAACTCTAGATTTCAATCAGTTGCAACAGAAGATCGTTGCTATCCATGAAGAATGGAAAGGGAGAATAGTTAATGGCAACCAAGAAGAAAGCAAAGAAGGCCAAGAAGCACTAAGAGCCTTCTGCAAGGAAAAGAAGGGGGACGCGAAAAGCGTCCCCCTAAGTTTTTTTCGGTTTGCTCAATTGCGGTCGGCGCTTGAAATCGAGTACAGTCGTTTTTCTGTAGCCGGGCAAAGCGTGTGATAGGCGCAAAAGTTGCAGTGAAAGCCAGTGGTAGGTTCGAACTCTCCAGCCGCAATCTTTGCGGCAACCTCTTCAGCTCTTAGTTTTGCTTCCTGAAGCTGCTGCTTGCTGCGCTGGGTCAGGACTCGCGTATTGTCGTCGAGGTTGTGGAAAGCGAGCTGATCGATGTGATAGCCCCATTTCTGTCCCGCCGCCAGCGCGTAGATTGAGAGCTGCAAACTTTCATCCGCATCCTCCTGGGACTGTGGTTTCCCAGTCTTGTAGTCAGTGATGGCTACCTGGCCGGTGGGTGATTTATCCATGCGGTCGATCCGCCCGGCAATCACGGTCCCCCCGAGCTTGACCTCAAAAGATTCCTCCGTATGCAGCACCTCAACCTCTGGGCGTTTACGGCAGCACGCCAGGAATTCCTTCAGTTGTGCCATGCCTTGGTTTTCATAGAGGTCGTGCTGGTAGGCATCTTGAATTTTCGCGGCGCGCAGGTCGGAAAGAAACAGCTCAATCACCGCATCGTCAGACATTGTGCGGCCAAAGCGGACAGAATCATAGTAGGCACGTAGCACGCGATGTATGGACGCACCATATTGCATGGCTGCGGGGACCTCTCCCGGAATTCTCCATTCTCGCTCCAGCTTGAACTGTAGTGGACAAGTCTCATAGGTCTGCACCGCGCTGGCACTGAGTTTTGAATTTAAGTTGGCTGCCGGCGGCAATTCCACCCATCGACTGAGCAGCGTTGCCGATGCCGGGCCGGCTTGTGCGAAAAGAGCGGTCTGGAATTCCCGTGTTGCACGCTGGCGCAGGTATGGGCGAAGACCAGTATCCTTCAGTAGATCACGCAAATATCCCGCTGGGGTTATGTCTCTCCCAGTCCCTCGCTTGGCGTAGATCGTCAAGCCATCGCGTGCTCGCGTCATCGCAACATAAAGCAGGCGCCGCTCCTCCTGGTCGTGCAGGGTTTTATCATCCTGCGCAGCAATGGAATCTGCATCTCGCAGTTCACGCGGAAACTCAACTAGCGATTCTCTGTAAGAAGCCGGAAAAGAGTTGGAATTGGCTCGCAGCAGAAACACGTGGTTGAATTCAAGTCCCTTGGCGCAGTGGGCCGTCATAAGACGGACGGCATCTCGTTCCGGACTCGCCATTGCAATAGCGCCGCGTGCCTCGCGAAAATATTCCAGATATTCCAGGAGCTCGCCTAGTTCCTTTGTCTTTACAATCGGCCTATCCTCCCATTGGCGGACGAATTCGCGAATCGCTGTCAGAACCGGCGAAGTATGTTGAAATCCAAATTTTGCAATGATGATTTCCAGCGCGCTTCGGCTCTTTGCCGCAGTTCGAGCAATTTCCTCCCGGACTTCCTGCAACCCATCTAGCACCGCCGCTCCACCTGCGATCTGACTTAGCACCGAGGCTATACCTCCGTGTTCCTGGTCCCGGGGAAGCGATCGAATTCCAGCCCGCAGCGCTTCGCCATCCACAGCAAATTGTGGCAAAGCGGCAACACGGAAAAGACTGGCATCATCATCGGCTGAAACGACCGCGCCCAGGCAGGCAAAGACATCCCGGGCTTCGGCGGTTGCCATAATGTCCATGCCCTCGACGGTGTAAGGAATGTTCTGTGCGGCCAGTTGCTCGACCAATTCATCGCGGTGCTGATGAATTCGATAAAGGACTGCGAAGTCGCTCCACTTGCAGCGGAACTGGCGCTGGCGCTGCCGCACAACAGAAACCACGTCGCTCGATTCAAGGTCCTTGCCACCCGCCGTGAACAGTACAACCTCGACAGGAAGGCTGGGCAGAGTCTGGCCGTGCCGGACGGCTTCTTCTTCGCGAGCTGAGATCAGCGGCGCTCGCTTGTATCGGAGTGCGGTCCCAGTCCCGCTGAATGATTCCGGATTCTTCGCAATCAGTGCGTGAGCGCACTTCAGAATGGGGGTAGTCGAACGGCGGTTTTTTTCTAGAGCGACAATTCTGGCTTCTGGAAAATTGTGCTTAAACAGAGCAAATGCTGCGCTTGATGCTCCGCGAAAACGATAGATGGCCTGGTCTGGATCGCCGACTGCAAAAATGTTCTTTTCTACACCCGAGAGATGTTGCAGAAGCTTTACCTGGGCAAAATTGGCATCCTGAAATTCGTCCACCAGAATAAAGCGCGCGTGCTCGCGTTCGCGAGCCAGCAATTCCGGCTCATGCCCAAGCAACGCGTAAGCACGGGTAATCATGTGGCCAAAGGTGCCAAGATTCTCCGCAGCCAGCATCTCTTCGACCTTCGAAAACACGGCCGCGATCTCGCGGCAGCGGCCGACCACCTCATCATTAGTCAGGCTATCGACATCCTTGGACTTGCAGACGCGCGGAATGGGCAATTCGCCGCGCTCGAGGCGCAGAACATAATCCGCATATTTTTCCGGGCTGACCAGTTCGTCATGACAGCGCCTGAGGAAATCCAGCAGGTCGTCCAGGAACTTGCTGACGTTGGCCGCGCGCACGAAATAGTTCAGACGCAATTCACGAATCCGCTTGCGCAGAAAAATCCATAGGTCTTTGTCGTCGAGGACGCTAAACCCCCTGTCGTTACGGATTAAGAGATTGTTGCAATAAGCGTGGAAGGTCGAGACCTGCAAGCGCGAGCCGGTGGCATGAAGCTCGGCCTGAATCCGCTCGCGCATTTCGGCGGCGGCGTTGTCCGTGTAGGTGAGGGCAAGAATCTCGTCGGCACGGGCATGGTTCTCGCGAATCAGACGCACGATGCGGCGGATTAGGACACTCGTCTTGCCGGTACCCGCGCCTGCCACGACCAGCATCGGACCGTGCACATGCTCGATCGCTTGCAGTTGGTGTTCCTCAGGTTCGAAACCACGCAATCCCGGCGAAGGTTTTGTAGCCATTGAGGAGGAGCATAGCAGAGGGAAGTCGAAAATGAATAACGCGCGCCACGCGATAATCCAAATTACTGCAATTCTGCCAGAGTAATGGCCAGCGCTACGATGGCCGCCGTTTCAGCACGGAGAATGGTATTTCCGAGGGAGGCTGAGATCCATCCTGCATTGCGGAACATTTCAAGTTCTGCTTCTGTCCACCCACCCTCCGGGCCAAAGGCGAGAATCACGTTGCTACCATGAGACTTCAGAGCCTCCTTAAGGGTTATTTGATCTTCCGACTCCGACAGAACGATACGCCGGCTGCCGGGCAGAGCAACGGCTTGCTTTAGCTTGATTGGAGCCGTTATCTCGGGTGGCGAAAGTTGCCGGGATTGTTCTGCCGCTTGGCGAGCGATTCGTTGCCAGCGTTCGACGCGCTTCGGTGCGGCTGCAGCAAGATGCGTCTCGGTGCGTTGCGCAATTACCGGAATGATTCGCCCAGCCCCCAGTTCCGTGCACTTTTCGATCGCCCACTCCAGTCGATCAAACTTGAAAATGGAGAGAGCAAGAGTAACCTGAAGCGGAGCCGGAGACGCGACCACTTCGCCTAACTCGAATTCAACTCGCTCGGGGGAGATGCGGGTAATGAGTCCGCGGCGGACTTCACGTCCGGTTGAGATGTCGAATTTCTGACCAATCCGGGCGCGCAGAACCCGTGAAAGATGCGCAGCATGGGGACCTAGCAGGATCGCACGATTGCCGCTAACTTCATCAGCGATCCAGCGACGACGGCTCATCAGAAGTAGTTGAGCCACCAAGGGCTCACAAAGGAACAATCCCTTCGCTCATTCGTGCCCTTGCTGGTTCGATCCTCATCCGAAAATGTCCTTCACTTTTCCCATCAGCGTCCGGCGCTGGGGCTTGTTTTCAATTCTGGCGCTGCCTTCCAGTTCCTGCAGCAGCTCGCGCTGCCGCTTGTTGAGCTTGGTTGGGGTTTGGACCCGAAGTTCGACAAAGAGATCGCCCTTGCCATGACCGTTCAACACAGGCACGCCCTTGCCGCGGATGCGCATGGTAGTTCCAGACTGCACGCCCTCTGGAACCTTCAAGCTATGCTCGCCGTCGAGCGTGGGAACATGAATCTCAGTTCCGAGGGCCGCCTGAGTGAAGGAGATTGGGATGACGCAGTGCAGGTCGGTGCCTTCGCGTTCGAAGAAAGGATGCTCCTTGACGTGAAGCACGACGTATAGATCGCCGGCTGGGCCGCCAAATGCACCCGCTTCTCCCAAACCGGAAAAACGAATTCGAGTACCATCCTCCACTCCGGCGGGAATTTTGGCATCCACCGCGCGCTGCCGCAGTACCCGGCCTTCGCCTTTGCACTTTGCGCAGGGATCGGTGATGACGCTGCCGGCCCCCTGGCAAGTCGGGCACGTGCGCGCCATGCTGAAAAATCCCTGCTGATAGCGAACCTGGCCACGCCCACCGCAAGAGCGACACGTCACCGGCGCTTTGCCCGCAGCCGCTCCCGAACCCCGGCACTCTTCACACACTTCATGGCGGCGAACAGTAACCTGGGTCTCCTTGCCGAAGACTGCCTCCTCAAATTCCAACGTAATGTCTTCCCGCAAATCAGGGCCACGCTGGGCGCGGCTGCGGCGACGGCCACCACCCCCGAATAGGTCTCCAAACCCAAAGAAGTCACCAAAAATCTCGCTGAAATCCTGGAAAATTGTAGGATCAACCCCACCCGCAGGCGCACCACTCACGGCGGCGTGGCCAAAGCGATCGTAGGCCGCTCGTTTATCGGCGTCCGCTAGGATGGCATAGGCTTCGCTGCATTCCTTGAATTTCTCTTCCGCATCGGGATTGTTGGGATTGCGGTCGGGATGGAACTGTAGCGCCAATTTTCGATAGGCGCTTTTGATCTCCTGTTCAGACGCTTCCCGCGTCACTCCGAGCACTTCGTAATAATCGCGTTTGACGTTGCTCGCCAGAATTGTTTGTTAAGCCTTCGATTTGGGGTTCAGCATTGATCTTTCGTGGATAGAAAGGCCAATGCTTCTGTCAGTGTTTTGAATTGCTCGCGACCTTGACCATCGCAGGCCGCAAAAGACGATCCTTCAACTTATAACCGCGCTGCAGTTCCTCTAATATTTGATGATCCGGAACCTCGGACGTTTCGACCATCTCAATAGCTTCGTGAAGACGGGGATCGAACGGTTCACCTTTCGCCGGAATTGGACGCAGGCCGAGCTTGGTCAACGTGTCTTGCAACTGCTTGTAGATCAGTTCAACCCCATCACGCAGATCCGACCTCTCCCGACTGGACTGCAAAGCCCGCTCGAAGCTGTCCAGAGTCGGAAGGAGAGCCTTAATCGCATCCGCCAGCGCATAATCGCGAAACTCCTGCTGTTCCCGGGCAGCTCGCTTGCGTGAATTCTCGAAATCCGCCTGCATGCGCGCGAGACGGTCGATCAACGTTTCACGTTCGGCCCTCAACTTCTGTAACTCTGCGTTTTCGGTTACGGGACGAACCCCCGGTATTTCCGCCGCGGCTGATGGTGAATCAGCCGTTTCGTCGGACGCCGGCAGTTCGTGCTCGGTGTCGAGGTCCTGGGGTTTAATTTCTGACTTTCCATTGGTTCTGGCCATAAGAGTATTTCATTCCGATTCGTTCAAGATTTTGTCAAACAGCCGCGCGATGTAGGAAACCGCAGTCATCGTGTGCTGGTAATCCAGGCGCGTCGGGCCAAGCACCGCGAGCGAACCCATCACTTCACCCCCCACGCGAGCCGGCGCGCCGATCAAAACGAAGTTGCGCATCGAGGGCAAAGCCTGATCCAGGCCAATGACCACGCGCACCGCCTCCTGCTTGGCATCCAGGTAGGCATTTAGCAGCTTCACAATCTTTTGTTTCTCTTCCAGGGTCTGTAGCAGCTCTTGTAAATGTTGCCGGTCCTGCTCGCTCGCCACCAGATTTGCGGTGCCCTCTACGTAGACCGCTTGCGTGCCTTCATCCGCCAATGCTCCGCGGCGATAGAGCTGTTCCACCGAGGCCATCAGGTGATCGTATTCTCCCCGCTCTTGTTCGAGACGGCGGGCAAGTTCCGTTCTGATCGCGTCGATCGTCCAGCCACGAAAATTGTCATTGATATACCGCGTCGCCATGTCCAAATCGGGCTGCGAGATGTCTAGACGCAGCACGCGGTCTCGCACTATGCCCGACTTGGTGACCACCACGGCCAATACCTTCTGATCTCCGAGGCGGGAAAAATAAACGTGGTCCAGTGCATTCCTCGGCCCACCGAGCGCCACAGCCACCCCAACGTTTCTTGAGATCAGCGACAGCACGTGCGACGTGCGCTCCATGAACTCTTGCACATCGCTGATACCTTGCAGCGAACTCTGGATGATTCCTTCGTCTTCAGCCGAAATGCGCGCGTTACCGGTCAGTTGCTCGACGTAGTAACGATAAGCTTCAGGGCTGGGCACGCGACCCGCTGAAGTGTGGGGCTGATCCAGATAGCCAGCGTCCGCGAGATCCGACATCACGTTGCGGATCGTGGCCGGGCTGAGTCCCTCCCGGCTGGCGCGCGCAAGTGTGCGCGACCCCACTGGCTCCCCCGTAGCAATATAAGTCTCTACGATGGCAGTAAGTATTTCACGTTCACGTTCGCCGATTTGGGTACCAGAAGGCATACTCTTATGACGTCGAACCGCCCGGCTTCAGTCAACGACCTGCTACTTAAGTTATTTAGATGCAACAGTTACATTGGAAGACGCGGTTACATCCTAGCTGGATTTTAGGAACCTGGCATGCGCCTGTCAAGGATTAGCACTCAGGACTCAAGAATGCTAATTCCATATTTGCATCGATTTTTTTGATATTTTCTTCACTTGCGAAACCCAGCCCATATCGCGGCGATCGGCGCGGGAGCGTTCGGGGGATGGACTGCTCTTTATCTATTGCGCCGCGGGGCCAAGGTCACGTTGCTGGACGCTTGGGGGTCGGGCAACTCCCGTTCATCCTCGGGCGGCGAAAGCCGCATTATCCGCGGCACATATGGACCAAGGCAGCCCTATACCAAAATGTCCGCCCGAGCCATGCAACTCTGGAAGGAGCACGAACAGCGTTGGGGCGTTCGGCTCTTGCACCGTACAGGGGTCCTGTGGATGGCAGCGACCAGCGATGACGAATATGAGCGCGGCTCGTTGCCAGTCTTGCATGAAGTCGGTATTCCCTACCACGAGCTGTCGGTCAGCGAGATGACAAAGCGTTGGCCGCAAATCAACTTCGAAGGCGTCCGCTGGGGAATCTACGAGCCGGAAGGCGGATTTCTTCGCGCCCGCGTCGCCTGCCAGAAAGTGCTGGATACATTTCTGGCCGAAGGCGGGAAGTTTCACGAGACGGCAGTGTTGCCAAACGGATTAGAAGATGGTGGTCGGAATGGCCTGACCCTCTCGAACGGATCTCGCCTCACTGCGGACAAATATGTATTTGCCTGCGGCCCATGGATGGGGACACTTTTCCCCGACAGCATCGGCAATCTCATCCGGGCAACCAGGCAAGAGGTATTTTTCTTTGGTCCGCCCGCCGGAGATGAGCGGTTCTCAGAGACACGCCTGCCAGTATGGGCTGACCACCGCGAACGCTTTGTGTATGGCATGCCCGCCAGCGATGGGCGCGGATTCAAACTCGCTGACGATACGCGAGGCCCGGAATTCGAGCCAACCTCAGGGGACCGCACCGTCAGCGCCCAAGGCTTGCGAGCGGCGCGCGAGTATCTCGGATTCCGATTCCCAGGAATGAAAAACGCTCCCGTCATCGAAACCCGAGTCTGCCAGTACGAGAATACTCCCGACGATCACTTCATTATTGATCGTCATCCCAAAGACCAAAATGTGTGGCTTGTGGGCGGTGGCTCAGGCCACGGATTCAAGCATGGCCCCGCACTGGGCGAGATGGTATCTGAGTTGATCATGGAAGAAAACGATCCTGACCCACTGTTTCGGCTGGCGCGATTCGCAAGACTTTGAATCCAACACGCGCCGATCATAATCTGAATGCAGCAAGGCGGGGCTGGAGGGAATAAGGATGATTGAAGAACAGTTAGTGTCGTCGGCCTTGCCTACGATCGATGAAATCAGGAAGGCGCAGGAACTCGTCTACTCAGTGATGCAGCCCACCCCGCAGATGGTCTGGCCCCTTCTATGTGAACGCCTGGAGACGGAAGTGTGGGTGAAGCACGAGAACCATACGCCAATCGGCGCGTTTAAGGCGCGAACGGCAGTGGTATACGCGGCGGAACTGTTTCGCGGCCCCAACCACATCACCGGGCTGGTGACGGCTACGCGCGGCAATCATGGGCAGTCGGTCGCCCTCGCGGCGCGCAGATTCAACGTGGAAGCCCATATCGTGGTGCCCCGCGGAAACAGCACTGAAAAAAATGCCGCCATGCGCTCGCAAGGAGCACATCTGATTGAGTTCGGTAGCGACTACCAGGAATCCAAAGAACACGCAGCCCATCTCGCCCATGAACATGGCTGGCATTTTGTGCCTGCCTACCACTCAAGTATTGTGACCGGGGTCGCCACTTACTGGCTGGAGTTTTTCTCCGCGGTGAACGATCTCGATCTGGTGTACGTGCCCATCGGACAAGGTTCGGGAATCTGTGCTTGCGTTGCGGTGCGGAATGGCCTGAACCGCAAAACCACAATCGTCGGGGTGGTTGCGGAAGGCGCTCCAGCCTACGCGTTATCGTTTGAGGCGGGGCGCAAGATTTCGGCCCCGGTCACGACCCAACTCGGTGACGGCATGGCTTGCCGCGTCCCCGACGATGCGTCGCTCGAAGTCGTCCTGGACAACGTCGACCACATCGTCCAGGTAAGCGAAGAAGAAATGAGCGGTGCCATGAAGATCTTCTTCACTGATACCCACAATGTTGCCGAAGGAGCAGGTGCGGCCGGTCTGGCTGCTGCGCTTAAAGAAAAACAGTCGTTGAAGGGCAAGCGCGTGGGCCTAGTGCTCACCGGCGGAAATGTTGACCGGCAGGTTTTCGCCAAGATTCTCGCGGCTTGATTTCCGCTCGCCGTTTTTTACTGAATCTGGATCACGTTTTCCGGCATGCTGGATTTGATCTCTTCTACGCGCGCCATCACTTTGCGCGCAAACTCAAAGAGTGCCTTGGCGTGAGGTGAGTTCTCACCTTCGAGTACAGCGGGCTTGCCGCTATCGCCAGCCCTTCGGATATCAGGGTCAAGCTGAATATTTCCTAGAAATGCGATGCCGAACTGGCTGGCCGTTTTTTCCGCACCGCCACGCGAAAAAATGTCGATTTCATGCTGGCAATGGGGACAAACAAAATAGCTCATGTTCTCCACCATGCCCACCACGTCCACCTTCATCTGGCGAAACATCTCAATCGCTTTGCGGCCGTCCTGCAGGGAGACGTCTGAGGGCGTCGAAACTACGATTGCCCCGGTGAGTGGCACCGTCTGGATCAGCGAGAGGGAAACGTCCCCGGTCCCCGGAGGAAGATCAACGATAAGGTAATCAAGCAGGCCCCATTCCACCGAGCCCAGAAACTGCCGGATGATGGAGTGCAGCATCGGCCCGCGCCAGATCAACGGTTTGTCTCCCGGATTCAGGAACCCAACTGAGATGACTTTGAGCCCGTGGATTTCCAGCGGCTCAATCCTCTGATCACCCAGCACGTTCGGTTGAGCGCTCGTACCGAGCATGAGGGGCACATTGGGGCCGTAAACATCGGCATCGAGCAGACCAACCTTGTGTCCCATCTTCGCCAGTGCCAGCGCCAGGTTGACCGCCAGCGTGGTCTTTCCCACTCCGCCTTTACCGGAACCGACGGCCACGATGGCGTCGACACCGGGCAGCGGCTGTGGGCCGGTCTGCGGCTGCCCCGGGCGAGATGGCATGTGAGCGCTCAAGCAATCAACTCAAAACCTGATTATACAGACGTCACAGGGGGATGTGATAAGGACCAGCGATGGACCGGCGCTGCTTCTACTCGCCAGGCGCCAACTGCCGATTGCCCACTGCTGACTGCCGAATCCAAATCGGGAAACTTCTAGATGAAACTCGATTGCGCTTCGGTCATCGCGCCAAGTTTCCTCTACAGTGGTGAAAAGAGCGGGAAAACTTGAGTATCGTCCACCACATTTATCGCCTCGTAGGAGGGTACTTTCGCCGACGCCGCCTGCGCTGGCTGGTCAGAGAGTTCAGCGATTGCCGCACAGTAGTCGACCTGGGTGGCCGGGTCGACATGTGGAACGGCTCAGACTTTGCTGAGCGGGTGTTAATCGTGAATGTTGAAGATCCGCCGCAAGATCTACCGGCAAACTTTACGTATATCCACCGAGACGCAAGAAATACGGGACTCCCAGACCGAGCCTTTGATCTGGCATTTTCTAATTCAGCTATCGAGCACGTGGGTGCCTTTGAGGACCAGAAGCAATTCGCCAACGAGATGCTTCGGGTTGGACGCCGAATTTATTGTCAAACGCCAAACCAATGGTTCCCCGTCGAGCCGCACTTCCTGGGCCTATCCATTCACTGGCTGCCGAAAAAATGGTTCAACCACTTCGTCGATCGTTATCTGACCCTGCACGGCTGGAGATATCGGCCGACGCCGGAGGCTTCCATGGCCCTGATTAATTCGATTCGATTGTTGACTCGACACGAGCTTTCGAACTTATTTCCGGGATGCAAGATCAAGACGGAGCGATTTCTCGGGATGGCAAAATCGTTTGTAGTTTGGCGATAGCAAGCAACCGCCTGAACATATGTTAGTATCCGCTACCTTCCAGCCGCACTTTGCCACGGAACATGCGGAAGATGAAAACAAAATATCCCAGCGCCAGTACAATCGCGATGCTCCACCAGACCAGGCCCACAGTAAGGCCGTGATGTCCGGCAGCACAGTTGTAGATAGTCAGGTTGTAGTTCGGATCGGTGCTCGCAGGAAGGACAACTGGATAGAGCGCGAAAGCCGCACCTACCAGCATAGCAGCGATGTAAGCGCTCGAAGCTAGAAATGCCAGTTTCTCCTTCTGTCCGCTTATTCCCCATATCATTGCTGCCAGGCTACCCAGCACCACCACAGGAACCAGCAGACCAATGGGATGCTCGCGGTAGTTCTGCATGACTTGCGGCTTGATGAGGTAGGTTGCGATCAGGCTAACGATTGTCAGCAGAAGTTGAACAGGCCACAGCGCCAGGGCCACTCTGCGTGCCCGGAGATTGACCTCACCTTCAGTTTTCGTCACGACATAGAGCGCCCCGTGCACACTCAACGTCACCAGCGCAATCACGCCAGCCATTACCGTGTACCAGTCGAGGATGCCCGGATTGCTGCCAACGCGCCAATTGGTCCATAGTGGTTCAAAGAAGTATCCGTCTGGCCCAAGCGGAACTCCCCGGATAACGTTGCCCAGGGCCGCGCCGTAGAAAATCGCCAGCAGGGCGCTGGCCAGGAAAAAGACCACATCGAAAAAACCCTGCCACACCGGATTTTCTATATGTGCGCGGAATTCGATGCCAATGGCGCGCAACATCAGCAACCACAGCACCATCATCAGCGGCAGGTAGAACCCACTGAAGCTCGAGGCATAGAGTTGCGGGAAGGCAAAGTACAGTGTCCCGCCTGCGGCGAGCAGCCAGACTTCGTTACCATCCCACACCGGTCCGATGGCGCGTAGAATCATCCGCCGTTCCTGGGAATTTCTGGCAGCGTAGAGGTAAATTGCACCCGCACCTAGATCAAATCCATCCAGGACCACGTACGCTACGAGCATCACCGCTACCACAACAAACCACACTGTTTCCATAAATCCTCTCTAGTCCGCATGAACCTGGCTGACAAGCCCATTAGGAGTCCCAGTTTCTCCTGCTGGTCCCTGTTCAATCTCCCGCCGGACAAGAAACAGAAAAACGATGCCCAGAACTGTATACATGCCCATGAATCCCAGCAGAGTGAACATGCCATTCCCGGCTGACACAGTTTTGGAGTAGCCGTCGGCGGTGCGCATCAAGCCATAGACCAGCCAGGGTTGGCGGCCCAGTTCTGCCGTCATCCAACCCGCGGTGTTTGCAATGTACGGAAACGGCAAGCTCAGGAGCAGAATCCAGAGCATCCAGCGCGCGTCGAAAAGCGTCCGCCGCCAAAGCAGCACAATCGCTACCACCATAATCGCGATAAATATCGTGCCCAGCCCAACCATGATGTGGTAGCTGTAATAAAGAAGTGCGATGTTCTCCGGCCATAGCTGCTGCGGGAATTCGTCCAAACCCAGGACGCGCGCCGACCAGCGCCGATAGGTCAGGAAGCTCAAGGCCTTCGGCACCAGCAACGGATTGTCAATCTTGTGCGCTGGCAGATCCGGCTGCCCGATGATAACCAACGGCGCGCCAGGCCCGGTCGTAAACAATGCCTCCATCGCAGCCAGCGTAATCGGCTGGTAACGAGTGATCATGCGGCCCTGTCCGTCTCCGGTGGGAAACAGTTGCAAGATACTGAAGACGCAGCCGGCGACGACGCCGGTGCGCACGAAAATGCGTCCGTGCTTCACGTTCTTGCCCCAGAGCAGATAAAAGGCTCCCACAGACGCCATAACAAAAGCGCCAGTGACGACCGCTCCACTCATATTGTGCGCATATTGCCACCATGCCCAGGGGTTCAGCACCAATTCCCAGAAACTGCTCAGTTGCACCGATCCGTCGGCAGCGCGCTCGTAGCCGACGGGATTTTGCATCCAGGCATCGGTGGCAATGATGAAGTAGCCAGACAGCCATGAGCCCAGAAACACCGCAACCGCTGACCACCAGTGCGCGCGCGGGCTGAGCCGTTTCTCCCCATATAAGAACAGCCCCAGAAAAGCCGACTCCAGAAAAAACGCAAACATCCCTTCCATGGCAAGAGTTTGGCCGATCACGCCTCCGGCAAAGCGCGAGAAGTGCGACCAGTTGGTGCCAAACTGAAATTCCATGGGAATGCCGGTCACAACTCCCAGCACGAAATTAATGCCAAAGATGCGCGCCCAGAATCTTGCGGCCTGGTTGTAGGCCTCGTCGTTGCGTCGCAGTCCGAGCCACTTCAGGACGACAATGAGCGGCGCCAATCCCATTGTGAGCTGAGGAAATAAGTAATGAAAGGTTACCGTGAAGGCGAAATGCAGGCGGTGCACCAGCAGAGCGCTGTCCATAGCAAATTCCCGTTCTTGAATTGTAGAAGGAAATATTATGACGTCAGCTGGCATTCTGATGTGATGAACATCACAATGTCACCGAAAGTTACCGCGAAAGATTAGCGGGTATTAGCCCGGCGGCGCTCCAAATGTTCCCGGCGGATTGCTCGCCGCTTGGCTGCGTCTTCGTACCTGCGCCGCTGCTCGTCTGTCTCCGGTATGACCGCGGGAACCTGCAGATGACGCCCGGCGCCGTCGACCGCTACAAATGTGAGATAGGCCGAACTCACGTGCTGGCAGTCATTGTGGATATAGTTTTCCACCCATACCTTCACGCCCACTTCCATGGAACTATGGAATACGCGGTTCACCGATGAGCGCAGAATGACCAGATCGCCGATGTGCACCGGCACCAGGAAGTCGAGGTGATCGATCGCTGCGGTCACAACATAATTGCGCGAGTGGCGATGCGCTGCCATGGCGCCGGCGAGGTCGATCCAGTGCATCAGGCGGCCGCCTAACAAGGCCCCCAGCGGGTTGGCATCGTTGGGCAGAACGATTTCCGCCATTTCGGACTGCGAATCACGGACTGGACGTGGCATCAAGGGATCGTCGCTCATGTGGCTCCGCTTGGCGTAGAACCCGCCGCCATGGACGGAATTCTACGCATCAGATATGACTGCAAATAACACTCCGCCATCCGCTGAATGCAAGGATCGGGATGGCAACTTATCCATTTCTGCCAGGCCACATCGTAATCGAGCGTTCCATAGCCGGCTGGGCGATGGGCGAGTTCGTAAACAAAGCAAACGGTTAGCTGACTGCCCTGGTCGCGTGTCACGGAAAACCTCACTGCATCGGCGGCTCGATCTTGTGGCAGGCGGGAACAGCCGCAAGCGTACCCCAGGTTGCAAAATTCGCGGACTTCGTCCGGGGCAGGTTCCGAGCCCTGATGGCCCGGAGCACAGCATCGGCCCTGCCAACCGGCGCCAAGTGGAAGCCGGGCAGGATGAATCCAAGCTCCATCGCTGCATTTATTAGTTGGCATGAAAAACGGACAGGCCATTGTTGGTTTAGCTCTGAAGATGCGGCCATTGTATCGAGTACAGTGTCCAGCCGCCAGTGACGAAAAAAATTCCTTCTAGGCTATCGTCTATCCTCGCAAGCAGTTGCTAAGCTATGAGCTGACCTATGGACCGAATAGCGCTGCTGACCGAAGTTCTGACCCAAAATCCAGGCGATGCGTTTGCCCGTTATGGCCTCGCCATGGAGTATTCGAAATTGGGCGAGGTCGAACGCGCGTTAGAAGAATTCGGCAAATTGCTGAGTTCGCATCCTGATTACACCGCCGGCTACTTCATGGCAGCCCAGACGCTAACCAGCGCAAATCGCACCGACGAAGCCAGACGCATGCTGGTTGATGGTATCGCGGCGGCCCGGCGCACCGGCAACCAACACGCGCAATCGGAAATGACGGCGATGTTGGAAGAATTGAGATCGCAAACTTCCTAGGCACGCAGGAACGTCCTTTTGCGCCAGCTTACGGAAATAGTTTTTCGATATAGACATTTGATATCCTTTTCTGCCGTCCAAGGGTAGAAGCTGTGCACCGATCGGAGGCCAACGTCGTGAAATGCTCTCTAACATAGATCGGCGTTGGTGATTCTACGGGCATCATTCCCTCCCTCGAAGGCCAGCAGCGCAACCGGCCTCAGATGAGATTTACTGTACAAGCCGCGGGTAAGACCGACGTTGGCCGGGTGCGCTCCAACAATGAGGACAATTTCGGATATGACATCGCCCACCAGGTTTTTGTGCTCTGCGATGGCATGGGCGGTGAGGCCGCCGGTGAGGTTGCCAGTACCTTGGCGGTTGACTCGATTCTGGCGTACTTCCAAAATTGCACTTCGCGTCTTGAGGTCCAGACCGGGGGCGATGGGCTTCCTGAATCGGCACGCTTGCTACGCACCGCCATTCAAGCAGCGAACCAGGCCGTCTATAGGGAAGCATTTGGCCAACCCTGAGCGTACTGGAATGGGTACTACGATTGTCGCCGTGCTTTTTGGCGAGGATGGCTTTTCGGTCGCCCATTTGGGCGATAGCCGGCTTTATCGGGTGCGGGAAGAAGTCGTCCAGCAACTCACAAATGACCATTCCGTGGTCATGGAGCAGGTGCGCCGCGGACTTCTCACCATAGAGGAAGCCGGTCGTTCCCAAATGCAGAACCTGATTACCCGCGCGTTGGGTTTGCACGAAGGTGTTGAGCCGGAATTGGCAACTCACCCGGTACTTCCCGGAGATCTGCTGCTTTTATGTAGTGACGGATTCAGCCGTTGGGTTCCTGAGAAGAAAACCCTGGAGATCCTCACCCAGTCGAAGGATCTGCAACAGGGCTGCGATTCCCTGGTAGACGCCGCCAAGGAGATGGGCAGTGACGACAACATCACCTGTCTGCTCGTCCGTATTCTGGCGACGTCATGATCCGGTCGGGCTTGAGCGAACGGCGCGAGAATGCTTATGAGTAACGATTCTAAACTGTCGACCACCGTAACCAGGATCCTGGAATTATCACAACAGGATCCACGCCGGCTTCAGGAGCTTGAAAGTTTCCGGCGTTCGGTGGTGGTGCTGTTCACTGATATCCAGGGCTCGACCGCATACTATGAAAAATTCGGGGACGTCGCCGGATTCGCCATGGTCCACCAGCGCGGCCGTTCCTGATCGGGTCGTGGGGCAAGCGCTTCCACCACGTCTACCTGGGCCCGCATCTGAACGTTGGGTATCAGTGGAACGGTAGTTCGCTTCTGGGTGGAGTGCTGCTGGGCGAGGAAGGCCGCCTGCCACACGTGTTGTCGTATGCCGTGGGCACAGAGGTAGGTGTAGTCAAAAGAGCTACAATGACCTTGGATCTTGTTGGCGAACGCTTATTCAGCGCAGATCGGAACTACGAGTTCTTCACGAATCCGGACCGCGTCGTGGTGACCGCGCGATCGATAAACATGAAAGACGGTTCTGTCGGCGCGAAGGTCAATCCTTGGCGGACTCTATTGTTGACCGGTAACTTGGGCGTTAGATTAGATCGGTCCGGCTTGCGTGCCCGATTGATCCCACTCGGCGGACTCTCTTACACCTTCTGAGTAAGTATCCCCTCTACCATCGGACACCGTTTTGACTTTTGCCCCTCGCTAGAAACGCAATGATAATAGCAATGCGCTGATTCCGTTCCACATGATCTGCACGCCAATGCAAACCAGCAGAAACGACGAAAGCCTCACAATGACTATCATGGCTGTCTTGCCGAGTATTCGGGCAAGCCGGTCTGCCAGTCCATAGCAGAGCAAAACGCTCAGTGCGACCGCGCCCATGGCGACGAGCGCCGCAGCGATGATTGCGATGTGGAATCCATAGCGCCGCGTCGAGTTTGCGCCCAGCGTGACCGCAACGGATATCGATCCCGGTCCCACCGTCAATGGCAGGGTCAGAGGATAAAATGCGCTGTGAAGGGCATCCGCGCACTGCACATTTTTCCGGGCTGTTTCATGCGTTTCTTCCTTTTCCAATAGCATGCTCCAACCCATCGAGATCACCACCAACCCCCCACCCACCTGCACCACCGGCAGCGAGACACCAAAAAAGTTGAGGACATGCGCCCCGATAAAATAAGACCCGACCATCAACAATAAGCTGTTTGAGGCAACCCGCCACGCCAGCGCTCTGCGGGTTTGCTCTGGGTACTGTTCCGTCATCGCCAGGAAGATGGGACTGCCGGCCAAGGGATCCACAATCGGAAAAAGCGCGCTCAGCGTGAGCAAGAAAACCTTGACGGCATCGGCCACGAGTCTCTCCTCGGAGCTGCAGCGCCGGCACGGTCAAGCCCGGGCATCTGCCAGCGGAAGCCAGACCTGAAAACGCGTATCACCCGGTTTTGAGTTGACTTGAACATTGCCGCGGTGTTTCTTCACAATCCGTTGCACGGTATCGAGTCCCAGTCCCGTGCCTTCACCCACTCCCTTGGTCGTAAAAAACGGTTCAAAGATGTGCGGCCTTACCTCTGGCGAAATCCCCGGACCGTTATCGGCAATTTCAACCACTACACACCCATCGTCGCGATAGGTTCTAACTCGAAGTTCACCCTTGCCATTCATGGCGTCAATGGCGTTGTCGATAAGATTCGTCCACACCTGATTGAGTTCACTGCCAAACGAATCCACCAGAAGCGGAACCGGCTGGTAATCGCGATGTACCGTGACGCCGCGTTTAAGCTTGTGGTTCATGATCGTTAAAGTCGTCTCAAGGCTCTTCACCACGTCGACATTCTGCACCGGAGACTGGTCCATGAAGGTATATTCCTTGATCGCGCCGACCAGGTCGGAAATTCGCGAAGTGCTGCTTTCGATTTCTTGCAACAGGCTGGCAATCTCGACGGAAGCCGCGATTCTTACCAGCGCCGCCCGCGCTGTGCCGGCATCGAGGTTCTCAAATAGAGACTCGAGCGCTGCCGGTTTAATTCCCCTCTGCGCCAGCTCCGCCGCCAGTTGCCATAAATCGCTCTGCCCATGACTCCGCAACAAAGAATCAATTTGCTCTTCCAGGTCGCTGACCGCCAGGGGGTCCGCCGGCGGCTCGTTACGCTGCGTAAAGGAAACCTCCAGTTTCTCGATCTCTGATTTCTGGGCTGGAGTCAGTTCGCGCCGTCCAAGCTCGTGGCTCGCCTCTTTGATCCGATGCAGCGTGTCCCGTAGCTGCGCTGCCGCACGTTTGGCCGCCGAAGCAGGATTGTTCAGTTCGTGAGCCAGGCCGGCAGAAAGCTTCCCTAATCCAGCCAGTCGGTCCCGTTGTTGTTCGAGGCGAGTGGCTTCGCGGATGCGATCGGCCATCACTCCGACCAGGCGCTTGGCCAGTTCCGGCATTTTCTGAATGAGATCCGGAAAGAGCTTGGATGGAAACCGCAACATACGGCCGTCACTAACTGCCCTTCCAGTGACCGTAAACTGCTTCATGCGGGAAAATGGCAAGATCCCAGTCACATCTCCCACTTTGCCCGGCATGACCACCGCCTCGCCGCCGAATTCCCCGCGCCACTCAAACTCGCCCTCGAGAAGCACGAACATCGCCTCTGCGGGATCGCCCTGTCGGGCATAAACATCTCCCGCCTTCAGGTTCACCTCCTGCGCTTGGTTCAGGAACCACACGATCTGATCCTCAGGCAAATCAGCAAAAGCCGGAAAGCGCGACAATTCTTGTGTACTGGCCATTAAACTTTGCTCAAATACTGATGAATAAACTGCACAGCCACGGAGCCTTCGCCAACGCCCGAAGCGACTCGCTTCACCGATCCATGCCGCACATCACCCACGGCGAATATGCCCGGAACATTCGTTTCCAGCAGAAACGGATCGCGGTCAAGCCCCCAACCCTTCGGTCGTTGCCCATCCCGTATCAAATCCGGTCCGGTTAAGATAAACCCACGGTCGTCTCTCTCCACCACATTGCTCAGCCAGTCGGTACGCGGGAGGGCCCCAATAAAAATGAACATTGCGCTCGCAGGCACCCGTTCTACTTTGCCTGTGTCGGAACATAACACTGAAATTTCTTCCAGGTGCGCTTGGCCATGCACTTCGGCCACGCTGGCATGGGTCCATATTTGAATATTCGGCGTCTGTTCAATCTGATCAATTAGATATTGAGACATGGTGCTGGCAAGCCCCTCCCCCCGCACTAGCACCATGACTCTTTCCGCATACTTGGCAAAGTTCATCGCGGCTTGCCCGGCGGAATTGGCGCCACCCACCACGTAGACGATTTCGCCTTTGCAGGAGAGAGCTTCGGTCGTGCCGCCTCCGTAGTAGACCCCAGCTCCCTGCAGCTGATCTACTCCTGGAGCCTCCAACCGCCGCCATTGCACGCCAGTCGCAATCATTAGCGCGTGACACGAGATCTCGTTGCCGTCGGCAAGCTTAATAATTCGGTAGGATCCTTCCGTCCGAACACTCACAGCTTCCTGCGGCGATAGAATCTCCACCCCAAAACGCTGCGCTTGCACGACTGCCCGCCGTGCGAGATCGCCTCCACTGAGTCCAGTTGGAAATCCCAGGTAATTTTCAATCTTCGAACTCATTCCTGCCTGCCCGCCGGGCGCCTCGCGCTCAATCATCACCGTGTGCAAACCTTCCGAGGCGCCGTAAACGGCTGCTGCTAGCCCAGCAGGCCCTCCGCCAACGATGGCCAAGTCATAAAAACTCGTTTGAGCTCGAGTCCGCAGCCCCACCTTCTGCGCAATTTCAGCCGGCGCACCCTCAAGAAGTTTTGTCCCATCAGGAAACAGTACCACCGGCAGTTCAGCCACCTCAGGTCCGAGCACCTCTAGCAGCCGCTTTGTCTCAGGGTCACTGGCAGAAAGCTCCACGTCAATCCATTGATAGGGGACATGGTTGCGGGCGAGAAAATCCCGCAGCTCATAACAGCGCCGGGACCAACGCGTGCCCAGGACCCGAATGCCTTCGAAAGCGGGGCGATACGAGGCCCGCCAGTCGTCCAGCAAATCGTCCAGTTGCGGATACAGATGCTCGGACGGAGGGTCCCAGGGTTTCATAAAAAAGTAATTAATGTTGGCTTCGTTGATGGCGCTGATCGCGGCACCCGTGTCGGCATAGGCGGTCAACAGCGCCCGCTTGGCCTCAGGAAATACCTGCATCCCCGCCTGGAGAAATTCGATTCCGTTCATTCGCGGCATCCGCTGATCGGCCAGCAATAAGGCGACACTGTCATTGCGCAAGCTGAGTTGTCTCAGGATCTCGAGGGCTCTTTCCGGAGAGTCACTTCCAATGACTCGATAGTCAGCCCCATAACGTGAGCGCAGATCACGTTCGATCGCCCGCAGCACGTCGGAGTCGTCATCTACACTGAGCAGAATGGGCTTGGCCATAGCTAACTTCTTCCAGTTTCAGGGTGACCGAAACGCAAAGATTCTTACACAAATCCTTCATTTAGATACAAATTCTGGCTCTTGGTCGCGCAAATACCTGCCGAAGACAGTAGTTTGTTATGGTCGGTGCGTACACGGCCTTGTGCGCCCGTGGGGGCAGCCGGAATAGGAATAAAGGATCGAAGTCAGCGTTCCCGTTCAGCTTCAAAAGATTTTGCCTCTCGCGATGCAATTCCTTCATCGAAAGTAACAGAATTTGACAGTTTCCTGATCTGATATAGAATTTTGAGACCATGATGTGGGCCAGCCAGAACGCCTGTTGCTGCGCTTGTTGTTGTCGCGCGCCGGTGTCTTCTGGCTCGAGGAGGCTGCTGAAATAATTTTTTAGAAAGCTCAGCATTCACCACCCATCGCCAGAAGACCTGGCGGTGGGTTTTTCTTTTATGGCAGAAACGATCAAAGAAACCAAAGCACAACGCGTCGAGCGCCTCAAGCGGGAGAAAAATCCCTGGGAGCAACTCGCCGAGATTCGTCGTTTCGCGCGCCAAGGTTTTGCTTCAATTCCTCCGGAGTGGCTGGGCACCTATTTCCGCTGGTGGGGTGTTTACACCCAGGGAGACGGTGCAGGCGCAATTGGAGGTCAAAATGGCGAAGGCCGTGCCCTGCCTTATTTCATGGTTCGCCTCCGGATACCCAACGGGCTGCTTCGTTCCGGCCAGTTCCGGACCATCGCTGATCTCAGCAAGCGCTACGCGCGAGGAATTGCCGATATCACGGTGCGGCAAAACATCCAGCTTCATTGGGTAACGATCGAGGCTCTGCCCGAATTGCTGGACGCGCTTGTGCGTTGTGGCCTGAACACAATTGGGGCCTGCGGGGACGTAACTCGCAACGTGACCGGCTGCCCGCTCGCCGGTGTCGATGCGGAAGAAATTTGTGACGCATCGCCCCTGGCTCTACAAGTCACAGCAATGTTGGCGGGTAATTCTGAGTTCTACAACTTGCCGCGCAAGTTCAAGATTTCCATCACCGGCTGCCGCGTGTGGTGTACCTATCCGGAAATTAACGACATCGGTCTAGCTGCGGCCCAGCGCACATTGCATGGTGAAAAGGAGCTCGGCTTCTCGTTACGAGTTGGCGGCGGCCTTTCTACCGAGCCGCACCTGGCCGCACGCCTCAACGCCTTTGTGAAATGGGATCAGGTCAGCCCGGTGGTAAGAGGCATCGCCGAATTGTTCCGCGATTCATACCAGCTTCGCGAGCACCGCGAACGCGCACGGCTGAAGTTTCTTTTCTTGCGCCACGGATGGTCCGCCGACGATTTTCTGAACGAATTGCAGAAGCGAATCGGATTCCGCCTCGAACCTGCGGTCGAAGAGCAAGCGCCGTTGGATGTTTATCGTGACCACGTTGGCATTCATCCTCAAAAGCAGCCCGGTTACTACTACGTCGGTGCCGCCGTGTTGCGCGGTCGAATCTCCGCCGAGCAAATGCTGGCCGCCGCGCAGCTCGCCGAGCAATTTGCCGGGGGCGAATTGCGAACTACCAATATGCAGAACCTGCTGATTGTCAATGTGCCGCGCTACAACACCGATTCACTGGCCAAAGAACTTGGTGCGGTGAATCTGCCCGTCGAAGCCTCGCCATTCTGGCGTGGAGCTATCGCCTGCAGCGGTACTGAATTCTGCAAGCTGGCCATCACGGAGACCAAGAGTTTTTCCCGTTGGCTGGTGCAGGAACTTGAAGAGCGGCTGCCTGGCTTCGATCAGGATTTGAAACTGCACGTTACCGGTTGTCCCAACAGTTGTGGACAGCACTGGATTGCCGACATCGGGATCGAGGGCAAAAAGTTGAAGGTGGATGGTCGCATGGTGGACGCCTACTATTTCTGCGTTGGCGGCGCTGTCGGTCAGGAACAGGCGATCGCACGGCCAATCGGTTACCGTTGTGCCGCAGCCGATGTGCCCGACGCCATCGAACGCTTGTTAAGTGCTTATATCGATGGCCATCTGCCCGGTGAGAACCTGCGCCAATTCTTTGCACGCCACACTGATGAAGCGTTACGAGGTTTTATCGCGGGTCAAACGCTCGAAGCCGTGCCTCGCGATGTTCCGCCGGGCCCTGTGCCCCATGGGCTGGAGGGTTGAAGGAAGAACACCGTGTCGAGAATATTTCCCATGTACGTGAAACTGGAAGGACGTTCGGTCCTTGTCGTTGGCGCCGGCAAAGTGGCGGAGGGGAAAATCTACGGTTTGCTGGACACCGGAGCCAAAATTCAGGTGATCGCATTGCGAGCGCTTGCGCGCATAAAAGAGCTGGCGAGCTCCGGCGCAATTACTTTGGAAGAACGTGCATTCTCTCCCGATGACCTGGATGGAGTTTCTCTGGTTATCGTGGCCAGCTCGTCAAGCGCTCTCAACCAGACAGTGTTCCGGGAATCGCGGGCGCGCGGGATTCTGTGCAACGTTGTGGACGTGCCAGACCTGTGCGACTTCTACTACCCGGCAGTCGTTCAGCGCGGTGATCTGCAGATTGCTATTTCTACGGGCGGGCAGAGTCCATCGCTGGCGCAAAAGCTCCGCCTGCAATTGGAACGGCAATTTGGGCCCGGATACTCCGAATGGGTACGGGAGCTGGGCAGAACTAGGCGCGACGTCCTGCGCAGCGATCTGCAACCGGAACAAAAACGATTTTTGTTGAGCTCCTTGGCGAGCCGCCAGGCGTTCGAGGAAATGCTTCTCGCCAAGCGGACCCAGGAACAAGAGAGTGAAGTCGCATGACAGGCAAAGTTTTCTTAGTGGGCGCCGGACCCGGGGATCCCGAGTTATTGACGCTGAAAGCTCTAAGGATTTTGAAGAGCGCAGACGCTGTTCTGCACGACGACCTCGTTTCGAGTGAGATTTTGAGTGTAGTGCAACCTGCGGCTCAGCTTCACAACGTCGGCAAGCGTTGCGGCAGCCGGAGAATCAGCCAGGCAGAGATCAATTTCTTGATGATCGCGTTGGCTTCAACCGGACTCACAGTCGTACGCCTCAAGAGCGGCGACCCTACGGTCTTTGGCCGTTGCGGGGAAGAGATCGAAGCCCTGCGCAAAGCCAATATTGAATTCGAAATCGTGCCGGGGGTTACGTCCGCCTTCGGTGCAGCAGCCGCCGCCCAGATTCCGCTTACGCACCGCCAATTTTCGCATTCCTTGGTTTTTCTGACTGCGCACGCCGCTGACCACAGCGCATCGCTCGAATGGAAGAGGCTAGTTGGCGGCGGAGCAACTCTTGTGATTTACATGCCCGGCAGCGATTACAGGGAACTCTCAGCTCGGCTGATGAACGCTGGACTTAGTCCCGAAATGCCATGCGCCGTAATTTCTGGCGCCACAACCGCTCGTCAGAAAACTGAAGTGAGCACCTTGCACGCTCTTCCTGATGTCCGACGTTTGCCAACTCCAGCGTTGGTGATCGTCGGCGAAGTGGTGACACTCGGGCAGTATTCCGAACAAGCTCAATTCCCAATAGCCAACGCGGACTCTGAATTCGTCAACCCATCCGGCTTGTACGACATCGCGCGTTTTGCCATAAAGGAGCAGATTCGGTGACGCACGAACTGGCCAGCATTCAATTTCTGGCAGCCAGCTGGACGCCCGAGCAAGTGCTGAGCTGGGCTTTCAAGAGATTCCGCCGTGAGGTCGCAATTTCGTCGGCGTTTGGTGCCGAAGGCATGGTGTTGATTGACATGGCCGCTCGCCTGCGCACTGATTTTCGTGTGTTCACTCTCGATACTGAGTTCTTCTTCCCGGAAACCTACGACCTGATGGATAAGGTCGAAGCAAGATATGCCATCAAGATTGAAAGAGTCTATCCGTTGCTTTCGCCGGAAGAGCAGGCAATAATCCACGGACCATCTCTCTGGAGTCGCAACCCGGATGGCTGCTGCGAACTGAGGAAAGTTGAGCCGCTGGCAAGAAAGTTAAGCGAACTGCGCGCCTGGATCACGAGCATTCGCGCCGACCAAACCTCTGTCCGTGCTACTGCTCAGAAAGTCGAGTGGGACACGAGATTTAATCTGGTCAAAATTAATCCCATCGTGGACTGGACTTCTCAACAAGTCTGGAGCTACATCCGTGAGCACAGGGTTCCATACAATCCACTGCACGATCGGGATTATCCCAGCATCGGATGCACCCATTGCACGCGGGCAATTCGAGCCGGCGAGAATGCACGAGCCGGCCGCTGGTCGGGTTTCACTAAGAACGAGTGCGGGCTGCACACCATTGCTCCATTGCCAGTAGAACCTGCCGACGCCTAGCTCAGACCGATTATGAATCGAGAACATTTATGCGCCGATTTAATTGGGTTAGAGAGCAAGCCAGATAGTTCCCCACCTTTTCGAGACGCGGTGCGAGCGGACCGTGCGGCCTCACGGCGTTTTGGGTGTAATCACCTGATAGATCGAGCCAATGTGAGCGGCAAAGCACCTTGCTTCAGTGATGACTAATGCTTTCCAACGAGTGCTAAAATCTTGCTAGGTAGCTTCCGGACAGCTCTTTAGTTGTGCGGCGCTGCTCGTTCCTCCCCCATCAAGGAGGGGCCATGACTGTCGGCGCCTTGCCGTGGTTTCGCGTCTACCGTGTTCATCTCTTCCTTCTGCTTCTCTTAAGCACACTTGCGCTGGCTCAGTCCGGTGGTGTTTCAGTAAGCCGACAACTCAAAAACATCCCCAGGGCGAAATCAACAACAAGTGATCCCGAACAAGTGCTGTACTCGTTTCAGGGCGGAAACGACGGCGCAGACCCGAGCGGCGGGCTAATCTTCGATTCTGAGGGAAACCTCTACGGCACAACGCAGTGGGGCGGCGGCGGCCCGTGCAGCGGCGAACCCGCCCCCAACGGTGTCTACTCTGGCTGCGGCACGGTTTTCAAGCTGAGTCCCAACGGCAGCGGGGGTTGGACAGAGACTGTCCTTTACAGGTTTCAGGGCGGTACGGATGGTATCCAACCGTCCTCCGGATTGACTTTTGATCAAACGGGGAACCTCTACGGCACAACTGCGTCCGGAGGCGGGCCCAGCTCCTGCTGCGGCACAGTCTTTGAGCTCAGTCATAACGGCAATGGAGGATGGACTGAGGCCGTGCTTTACGTCTTCGGTACAAATGGCGGCAGCTCCGATGGTGCAAACCCACAGGGAGTGATCTTCGACAAAGCTGGAAACCTCTACGGCACAACATCCCAGGGCGGGAATGGCGTCTGCTCCCACGACGGATTTGCGTCGTGTGGTACGGTCTTTGAGCTCAGTCCGAAATCAGCGGGCGGGTGGACAGAAACCATCATCTACAAGTTTCCATCTGGCGACAGCGAAGGTTATGTGCCGAACCCCGGGCTGATTTTTGACCAAGCCGGAAATTTGTACGGCATGACCTCGCTGGGAGGAGCGGGTACGTGCGAAGGAGCGGGTGGCTGTGGGGTAGCGTTTGAACTTAGTCCCAGCGCCGGTGGGTCCTGGATAGAGATGCTCCTTTATAGTTTTCAGGGCGGCAGCGACGGCGATACCCCGCTCGCTGGGCTGATTTCTGATCAAACCGGAAACCTGTATGGCACAACTTCCTCGGGAGGCACGTGCGCTTTTGATCCCATCGACGGCTGTGGAACAGCATTCAAGCTCAGCCCCAACGGGAGCGGAGGATGGACCGAGACCATCCTTCACAATTTTCAGGGCAGTGATGGTGCCCGTCCGTTTGATGTGCTGATTTTCGACAAGTCTGGAAATCTGTATAGCACAACCGGTAATGGAGGAAAGGGAAACTGCCCCCTTTACAATGGCTGCGGCACAGTTTTTGAGCTCAGTCCCACCGGGGCTGGAGCCTGGGCGGAAACCCTCCTCTATAGCTTCCAAGCTGGCAATGACGGTGAAGGGGCGAACGAGCCGACCGGTGGCGTGATCTTCGATCAGGCCGGAAATCTGTACGGCACAACCCAGCTCGGCGGAGGAACCGGGTGCGGCGGCTCTGGCTGTGGCGTGGCGTTTGAGGTGATAAAGGCGCCGGGTGCCACATTGTCCCCTGCAAGTATTAGCTTCGGCAACCAAACCCCAGGTTCGGCCAGCAGCCCACAAGCGGTGACCCTCACCAACACCGGACGGTTGCCGTTAGTCATCACGTCGATCCAGATTACCGGGACAAACAGCAGTGATTTTGCTCAGACCAACACCTGTCCGGCATCCTTGCCACAAAACGATAGCTGCGACATCAACGTCACTTTCACGCCCACAGCAGGAGGTAACCGGTCAGCACAACTACAGGCCACGGACAACGCGCCCGGGAGTCAACAGTCCATCGTGCTGACGGGCACAGGAAGTGACTTCTCTCTTGCAGCATCGCCAGCGCAAACAACAGTGACCCCAGGGCAAGCAGCCAACTACACTCTGACTGTCTCTCCCGTAAACGGATTTGCCCAAAAGGTCGCGCTAAGTTGCAGCGGAGCGCCGCCGCAATCGACCTGCACAATCAGCCCCAGCTCAGTGGCCCTCGATGGCACGGGCAGCGCATCAGCCAGCGTCGCGGTAGTGACGTCGGGACCTTCGGCGGTTCTCGGTCGTCCGGCTGCTTTTCCGCCACCGGGCGACAGCAGGTTTGCCCTCTGGCTGGCATTCTCTGGCTTGCCGGGTCTAGTGGTGTTGCGCACCAGCCTTTGTAGACGGCGTGATAAGGCAGTTCTTGGACTACTGCTCGTGTTCGTGCTTTTCGTCGTGATCGGGTTGCCTGGTTGTGGCGGAGGCAATGGCAGCAGCGGGGGAACAACCGGCACACCGGCTGGTACTTACAATTTGACGGTCACAGGCACGTTCAGTTCTGGCCCAGCCAATTTAGTACATTCCACCAATTTCACGGTAGTCGTGCAGTAGGAGAGGCAGCGCAGTTCCTGTGCTCAGCTCGAAAACTACACTTAAAGCTCCGCGATGAATACAGAATAATTTCGCGTCGTGACCTTGTTTGCCGGCCCACTGCTGAAAATTTTCGTAAGAGATGAGGATCCGGTTCTGTTAAGACCCGTGCCCCCGTGCGTTGCTTACGCAACATTGCGGCCGTAGCGGCGCACCCTGATGTTGGCTTGCTCGGCGTGGGCATAGAAACCCTCCAGCAAGCACAGTCGGGAACAATATTCACCGATCATGGCTGAGGCTTCGTCGGTGAGCACTTTTTGGTAGGTGCAAGTCTTGATGAACTTTCCCACCCAGAGTCCGCCGGTGTAACGCGCTGCTTTGCCGGTGGGCAGAGTATGGTTGGTCCCGATCACCTTGTCGCCGAAAGCCACGTTGGTGCGTGGACCCAGAAACAGCGCGCCGTAATTCTTCATGTTCCTGAGAAAATAGTCCGGATTCCGGGTCATGACCTGCACGTGTTCGGAGGCGATGCGATCGGCTTCCCGCACCATCTCCTCGTCGGAGTCGCAGACGATCACTTCTCCATAATCCCGCCATGAGACGGAAGCAAGGTCAGCCGTTGGAAGAGTGGCGAGCAGACGTTCCACTTCCGCCATGGTGCTCCGTGCCAGCTTCTCCGACGTTGTAAGCAGGATGGCTGGCGTATTGAAGCCATGCTCCGCTTGACCTAAAAGGTCGGTCGCGCAGATTTCCGCATCGACCGCGTCATCCGCAATGACCAGGGTCTCGGTCGGGCCCGCAATGAGATCGATACCAACGCGGCCGAAAAGCTGGCGCTTGGCCTCGGCCACATAAGCATTGCCCGGACCCACAATCATGGACACGGGTTCGATGCTTTCGATGCCGAGTGCCATGGCAGCGATGGCCTGAACCCCGCCCATACAATAAATCTCGTCCGCGCCTCCAAGATGCATGGCCGCGACGACTGCAGGACTCGGCTTGCCATGGTAGGGCGGCGACGCAGCGATGACTCGCGGCACTCCTGCAACCTTCGCTGTCACTACACTCATGTGGGCGGAGGCGACAAGCGGATATTTTCCGCCAGGAACGTAACAGCCGACCGAGTCCACTGGGATGTTCTTATGACCCAGAATTACTCCCGGCAGCGTCTCAACCTCCAGATCCTGAAGAGCAGCCCGCTGCGCCTGCGCAAAGTTACGCACTTGCGCCTGCGCAAACTTGATGTCCTCCAGGTTGCGGCTTGAGAGCTGTGACAAACACTCCTCAATCTCCTTTTCCGAAAGCCGGAACGTCGGCGGGTTCCACTTGTCAAATTTCTCCGAGATCTCGCGCAGGGCAATCTCGCCCCGCTTGGCAATGTCCTCGATGATGCCCGCCACGATGTCACGAACCTTATTGGCATCGGCGGTGGTTTGCTCTGGTGTGCGGCCTTGCTTCAGATGTCGTGCCATTGCATCCTCCTTCCAAACCCCGTTTCGTGGCGTGACCGCATTATGGTGAGGATTACCCCGTGGCCGAAACAGGTTCGACGGTGTTCACGTCGCTGCTGGAGCGCTGATGTTGTTCGGCCGCATAGCCCGCTTTGTAATCGGCCTTTACTGCTTCTGAAGCCGTCGGAAGCACAGGGAAGTCCCACCAGCCGACAACTTCGGCAGCAGCCACGGAAACGTCACGCGTGATCGGCACCTCGATCAGAGCCGGTGCCTTCGAGTCGAGGGCGCGCTGGATGGTCGAGCCGATATCGTCCGCCGCTTGCACTTTCGCTGCAACCTCGAAGCCGAACGACTTTGCCAGTGCCACAAAGTCGACGGAATAGGGGCGCCCATCACCGTGCTGATAATTGAATTCCGATCCAATCTGGCGGCCCATCAGGTGGTTCTGGCCGTCGCGAATGGAAATGTATCCCGAGTTGTTGAGGATCAAAAAGACCACCGGAATGTCGTACATAGCGCAGACCGCGAGCTCTTGGACACACATCAGGAAGTCCCCGTCGCCGATAATGCACACCACCGGCGCGTCCGGCTTCGCCAGTTTGGCCCCAATTGCCGCGGGCAGCGCAAATCCCATAGACGAAAACGACCCCGATGTAATGTGCGTCCGCGGTTCATATACCGGAAAGGCCTGCTTGGTTGTGCTTTGCGGGTGACCGGACCCAACCGTCACGATGCCATGTCGAGGCAGAACTTTGCGCAACTCGCGTAAAGTGCGCAGCATGGTCGTTGGCATGCCCGGGAAGGAGCGACGTCGTTCCAACCGCTCTTCCCATTCCTTCTTCAGTGCTGCAACGCCGGAAAGATAAAATGCTCGCCCCTCCCGCGCCTTGCGTGCCTGCTCATCCGAAATGCCGGCCAGGATATCGGCAAGCACTAGCTTGCAATCGCCCACTATGCCAACTTCGGCAGGATAATTCTTGCCGATCTCGCGTGGGTCGATATCGACTTGAATAAGCTTGGCATCCGGGATCGAGAAGGTTACACCCTTGCGATAGGACGAAGCGGACCAGTCAGTGAACCGGCAGCCCAGCGACATCAGTACGTCGGCATTCGCGGCGGTTTTGTTTCCAGGCAGCGATCCGGGCCATCCTGCCGTACCGGCACACATCGGGTTGTCCTCAGCAATGGCCCCTTTGCCGTTCCAGGTGAACACGACTGGAATGCCTAGCTTTTCAGCGAGCATCGTTAGTTCCGGCGTGGCATCTGCCGTGATGGCTCCGCCACCAACCACGATGCAAGGCCTCTGAGCGCGCAAAAGAAGCCCGATTGCAGCTTCGATGGCTGTGGCATCCCCCCTTTGTTTACCGATCGGCAGCCGCTTGTCCAGATCCGCAACTTCAATCTCCGTGGTCTGCACCTGCACGTCCAGCGGAATTTCCATGTGGACCGGACCCGGTCGGCCAGTCATCATCGCGTTCCAGGCGCGATGCATGACGAACGGAACCTGATCGGCGTGGATTACGTCGAACGTCCGCTTGGTGACCGGCGCTGCCAGATGTGGAAAGTCCGGCGAGGCCGAGCGATCGAGTTCCTGCATGACTCCGTGTCCGCGCATGTGGGTAGCAGCGCTGCCGGTAATCAGGAGCAGTGCTGTCGAATCACAATGGGCGGTGGCCAGCCCGATGATAGTGTTCGTCGCACCCGGACCAATCGACGTGCAAGCGGCAATCGGCTGCCCGGTGACGCGGTAATGCGCATCGGCTATGTGCACTGCACTCTGCTCGTGCATAACTTGGATGAACGGCAGCTTGGAGATGGGATCGTTGAAGGCGTCGATCAAGCTCCAGTTCCCGTGCCCAGGCAAGCCGGTGACATAGGGTACGCCGTATGCTTTGAGAGCTTTGCCGATAATCTGTCCGACCGTCAGCCGCATGGAAGACCTCCTGCGCCCGAGAGATGTTCGCCGCACATTCTACTCCCGGATGGCATTGACCGCGAGAAAAGCTAAACTAAGGCCAGTGTCTTCATTGAACGGTATAATCCCCCGCAGTTTAGGGATTTGAATAATGGATCGACGAACCTTCCTGTCCCATTCTGGCCAGCTCCTGGTACTCAGGCGCTTTGCTCCCCGCATGCTCACGGAGAATTCCATGCCTGAAAACAGCCAACGCCGAAATCTTTCCTTCTCAAACGACTGGATCGAGAGCGTTCTCATAACGAACGCACGAGCAGTCCCGGTGGAAGACGCCATCGTCGTTAATCTGTCGGCGGCTCCGTTGCGATACAGCGCGGGAAAAGATCAAGGCGCGATCCAGCCTTGGAAGTCCACAATGCTCCGGCACAGCACGATTGAGCATGCCGAATCGGCCGCATTGCTTCACGTACGACAACGCACCAATCTCGGCGGCCTCGCCCTGGAATGGGATTGGTACGGCCGGCGGAATCCGCAGTATCCACGAGGAACACCGCTCTATATCTCACCGCAGGACGACATCGGAGAGATCCAGGTCGATCCCGTGGTCACGTTTATGCGCGAAGCGTCTCCTTCAGCTTCGTCTGGACGATACCGGCTCAAGCTGAATCTCTGGTACACGCCGGAGCAGACAGACTGCGGTATTCATACCGGACATCAATTTCTCGAGGTGCACACCCAGGTGGTTGGCACCGGCCACATGCAGAAGTTCCGCGAGAACAATGCCCAGACCCTTTATGAAGATGTTCCGATGCTCCCCGGGTACACTCATGACCCGTTCTTCGTGCTAGGGAATGACCGCAGCTTTAGCTATCCGTGGCACCGCTATTACGCGGAATCAGATTGCGTCTGGATGGCGATCGAACTGCACCCCTTGTGACTTTTTCCCGAATGCCGGAGACGTACCGCCCGAAATATTGCACTCCAAGGTCTGCGTACCACCCGATCACAGCGGGATATTCCCATGCTTCTTGGGAGGGTTTTTGTCGCGCTTGCTGTCGAGCATCTCGAGAGCCTGAATCAGCTTTTTGCGGGTCTCATGCGGCAGGATGACCGCGTCCACAAATCCGCGGTCGGCGGCAACATAGGGGTTGGCGAAGCGGTCGCGGAATTCTTCGATCTTCTTCTGGCGCACCGCTTCACGGTCCTCAGCGCGATCCAGTTCGCGCTTGTAGACAATATCCACCGCGCCTTCCGGCCCCATCACGGCAATTTCTGCGCTCGGCCACGCGTAGTTCACGTCTGTGCGGATGTGCTTGGACGCCATAACGCAGTACGCCCCTCCGTAGGCTTTGCGCGTGATGACCGTCACTTTGGGCACGGTCGCTTCGGCAAAGGCGAACAGCAGCTTGGCTCCGTGCTTGATAATTCCGCCGTATTCCTGATTGATGCCGGGCAGAAACCCGGGAACATCTTCAAAAGTCACCAGCGGAATGTTGAAGCAATCGCAGAAGCGCACGAAACGCGAGCCCTTAATTGAAGCGTTGATGTCGAGTGTTCCCGCAAGCACCGCCGGCTGATTGGCCACAATTCCCGCCGGCCGCCCGTTCATACGTGCAAATCCTACGACAATGTTCTTGGCAAAGTGCTCCTGCACTTCGAAAAAGTACCCGTCATCGACCACCCCATGAATTACATCTTTCATGTCATACGGAAGGTTTGATCGGTCGGGAACAATGTTGTCCAGCGTTGAATCGGCGCGGTCCACCGGGTCGGTGCAAGTCTTGCGCGGCGGATCATCCAGGTTGTTGGAGGGCACGAAGCTCAACAGCTCGCGGACCATCGACAGGCATTCGGCATCGTCATGAGCCAGAAAATGCGCCACTCCCGAAGTTTCGTTGTGCGTGGTGGCGCCCCCCAACTGGTCTTTTGTGACCTCCTCGTGTGTCACGGTCTTGATCACGTCTGGCCCGGTAATGAACATGTACGAACTTTTGTCCACCATCAGGATGAAGTCGGTAATTGCGGGCGAGTAAACCGCGCCTCCGGCGCACGGTCCCATGATTGCCGAGATTTGCGGCACCACTCCGCTGTACAGCGTGTTGCGCAGAAAAATATCGGCATAGCCGGCCAGCGACATCACGCCTTCCTGAATGCGTGCCCCTCCGGAATCGTTTAAGCCAATTACCGGCGCCCCCATTTTGGCAGCGAGGTCCATGATCTTTACGATCTTGGCCGCGTTGGCTTCCGAAAGCGACCCGCCGAAAACTGTGAAATCCTGTGCGAAAACAAACACCAAACGGCCCTCCATCCGGCCGTATCCTGTGATGAAGCCGTCCCCGTAATACTTTTGCTCCGGCATCCCGAAGTCGGTGCAACGATGAGTCACCAGCTTGTCGGTTTCTTCGAACGTGCCCTCATCGAGCAAAAACGCGATACGCTCGCGGGCCGACATCTTGCCTTCTTTGCGCTGGCGCTCGCGGCGTTGCGCGCCGCCGCCGTCCTCCGCCAGTTGGTCGCGTTTCTTCAATTCGGCGAGTTTTTGTTCCAGATCCATTTTTTCTCCCGATCGTGGCGGGATGATTATATCGAGTCAGAGTACCCGTACTCTGGTGGTTGCAGATCGTAGACGCTTTTCAGTCGGAGTTGTAGTGGAGTGGAGAGAATAAGCTGGCGGCAAGCCGAAGCAACGTCCCTTTACTCCAGGTTGGAGCCCATAGGTTCGTAGCGATATTTCTTGCCATCCCAGTAGAGCACCGAGGTCATGGCATCGCCGCCGGTCTCATCCACGTAGATCGCCATGCGCTCTTTTTTCTTGGCCGCCATCTTCTTTACGTAAATGGTCTTGTAGGGAAGGTTCACAACCATGAACTTGGCTTTGGGTGAAAGCGAATGCCACGCTTCAACCCCGGCGCCATGAATGATGAGCAGTGAAAAACCCCGCCGCTCCGGATCTTCGGTCGAGAACTGGGTCGTGATCTTCGGATTGCCGTAGCCAAAAAAGGCGTTGTATGGATCGATTACGACATAGTGCTCTTCGGCCTCATCCATCATCGGACTGGTGCACCGCGCCGGAATGACAATGTCCTCGACTCCGTCGCCATTGAGGTCCGCAGTTAGCGAAGGCGAACCGATCAGGGCGCAGTTTGCCCCAAACTGGCTGTGGACGAATTCATTATCGACAAGCGGCCCGGTATTTTGGGCGCTGATGCTCAGGCTAAGTCCGCCAAGGATAAGCAGGGCAAATCGCGGGAACGACATGACTCTAATTTAGACCGGGTAACCGGAGCTTCCTAGAGCAAGAAAGGGTTCATCTAGCACGAAAGTCACTGGGCGTTGCGCCTTGCCAGGGGGCGCAGGCCCTCGCTGTCAGCTCTGGAAGTGCTGCCAGCCTTGCGGCTTCAGCTCCACCCCCTGATCATTCATCAGAATCACATGCTTGTGCCGCGTGATGTGGCCGATTTGGGTAATCGGAACTCCCACAATTTTCGCCGGAACCCGCTTGCCCCGCGGCGAAGTGAATAGCAGTTCGTAATCGTCTCCGCCATGCAGTGCAAACTTCAGGTCGACTTGTTGAGCAAGCTTACCGATCGTGGCACGAGGCAATGCATGGGCATAAATTTCCGCACCCACGCCGCTCTCTTCACAAATATGTGATAAATCGGTAGACAAGCCGTCACTGATGTCAATCATTGAAGAAGCCAGCTTCTTTTCGCGCAGGAATTCTCCGACTTCAATTCGCGGCATGGGACGAAAATGTTTCGGGAAATCCGCGGGGTGCAACTTCCTTCCGGAGAAAAGTAATTCCAGGGCCGCCGCAGAACCGCCCAGTTCTCCGGTCACGTAGATGCGGTCTCCGGGGCGCGCTCCGCTACGACGGATGGCCGTGCCTTTCGGCGCCGAACCAATCACAACGATATCGGCCAGAACACCCCTGGGTGACTCGGCGGTATCGCCACCTGCAAGACTTACACTTGCTACGCGCGCAAGTTCCAGTAAGCCTTTCCAAAAACGGTCTACCCATGTCTGTGGGAGATTTCGCGGCAGTGCTAGCGACAAGAAGGCGGCGACCGGCCGGCCTCCCATTGCCCCGATGTCGCTCAGCCCTCGCGCAAGGCAGCGATGGCCAACGACTTCAGGCGGGTGCCATTCCCTCCGAAAGTGAATCCCTTCCAGGCTGAAATCAGTCGTGACCAGCATTTCATGGCTCTTGGAAATGCGCAGGATGGCACAGTCGTCGCCAATCCCGGCAATCACCCCAGGCCTGAGCCGTTGCTGCTTGCGGACGGCGGCTATTAGCGCCTTTTCGTTGAGAGGCAAGCAGCATCAATATATAAGATGGCAGGCCTCGCCCAGAGTGCGGTTGTCGCGGAAGATGCAATCTACCTGGCCTTCAACGCACCCACCCCCAGATAACCCGGCCATGTGACTGGTGGTATTTGTCAGCCTTGCAGGGCGGCTGCCAACCTTCGGGTAACTCTCGTTCAGGTTACCCCTCGAATATAAGAACTGAAGCTGGGCCTTCGGTAACGGGCAGGGGTCATTGACACAGCTTAAGCCCCTTTGTTACCGTTCAGGTGCTGTTTCCTGACACCTTTTGGCCGTTTTAAGTGATCTGCACAGTTTGCAGGCACTTAGAGTATGGGCTGGACCTGGTTCCGGTAGGCTAGGACCACGCATAGCAAGCAGAGAGTGCGCTACGGAATCAGGGCTCGTGCGCATTAACGGCGAACCTGCCGCACAAGTTGAGCCTGATTTACAGGAGAGAATATTGCGGAAGCGTTTCTACATCCTTTTTGTCGCGCGCGATGACGACGGGCAACTCCGCAAAATCCCCATTCCTGTCCATTACCTATACGTGTTGGTAGTAGGCGCTGGGATCGGTATTCTCAGCCTCACCGGCATCGCCAGTTCGTATTTGCGAATGGCGTTAAAGGTCTCCCACTATAACGAGCTGAGCGCGCAAAAAGAAGAATTGAAGGACCGCTATAACCAACTGGAACAGGTCGCGAAAGAACGCGATATCCAGGTAGCATCGTTGGGTTCCCTGGCCAGCGAAGTTTCGTCACTGTATGGCCTGAAAACTGACCCTATTCTCACAACCACTACGGATAGAGTTCAGGACGAGCAAGTCAGCTCCTCTCTGGATCGGCTTTATACCTTGAAAGACACAGCGCTCAGCGGCGCCGCCACCACAGGGATTTTCTTGGGTTTGACCAGTAACGTAACTCCCGCCGATTGGCTGCGGGCCAATTCGGCCCCAAACCTCTGGCCCGTCGAGGGTCCGATTACCGGATCGTTCGGTGAGCGCATCGACCCGTTCAACGGCGAAGGCGCCTTCCACAGTGGGGTGGATATCTCGGCCTCAGTTGGGCAGGCCGTGATCGCGCCTGCTGACGGCATCGTGGTTTTCGCCGATTTCAGCGGTGGTTATGGACGGGCTATCATTCTCGATCATGGTCACGGAATTACCACCAGATACGGGCATCTTGCCAGCTTCGCGGTGGCTTCTGGTCAATACGTGCACCGCGGTGACACCATCGGATATGTCGGGCTCAGCGGCCGCAGCACCGGTCCCCACCTTCATTACGAGGTTCGCATCAACGACACACCGGTGAATCCCCACAAGTACCTTCGCATGACTCTCGCCCACGCTGGTGGTTTTGCAGCAGGAAGCTAGAACCCCAGTGGTCAGTAGCCAGTCGTCAGTGATACCTTCCGTCCTGTTTTGATTGTTGCTTGAAGGCTCTCTCAGCGTGTCCCCAGTGCGACGTGCGACACTGGAAAGCGGCAACTAGCCACTGATCACTGCCTCAGCCCCATCCATCGCTCCGAGACAACGATTGAGTTGCCGGGATTCTGCGGGTCGTAGCGCACCGAGGTGGGCAGTCCCAAACGGCAGGAATGCAAGTTAATCAACTGCCGGAGATAGGTGACATCCTGGGAAGCTTCGTAAGAGACGCCTGCAACATCGTAGCGAAAAATCAGCATGGTTGACGGCTTGTTGCCGTTTTGGCTGATTTCCTGGACATCGATCACAGTCCCATCGGTGATGCGTCCGATCTGGTCCAGCCACGCTCGCCGCTCGCGCTCCAGCTCCTCCGGACCTTTACGCTTCCGGCGCAACAGCACATAGGCAGCAAACGCCGCCCCTGACCCGGCAAGAAACCATGCGTAAAGATGAAATGGAGCCATCACTGCGAAGTGGGCTGCCGCCCTGCAGCAGCCATACTGACAGCATACGGCCTTATGCTGACGGATGGAAGAGGTCCAACGGTTACATAGCTGGGGCCGGAGCGCACGACTGTGGATTTCGCGCTGACCTCTGCGCGCAGACGCTGTTCTTGACCGCAGTCCTGCCGGGGTGTAGAGTCCGCTGCGGCAGTAATCTCTCATTGAGGAGGTGTCTATGAGGCCAAGAGCTTTTTGGGCCCTGACTCTGGTTGTCTGCCTGATTCCGCTCATTGTGCCTGTGGCCGTGCAGGCACAGGGCGATTACCTCGATGTCTACGTCGTCCACGTTAAACCTGAAAAAGTTGCCGACTTCGAAGCGCTCGCCAGAAAAATTGCCGATGCCAACCGCCGCAACAATGGGGATCATTGGATGGCATTGGAGACGGTTTATGGCGAAGGTGAAACCTACAGCTTCATCAGCAACCGCCAGGACTATGCTGAAATCGACAAAGCCAGCGACGCCTTCATGACCGCGCTGAACAAGGCTTTCGGCAGCGATTCATCACAAAAAATGCTGCATGAGTGGGAAAGCTGCCTTTCTGATTCACGTACTGAACTGCGCCGCCGGCGCTGGGACCTGTCCCGCAAAGCCCCCGATCCGGCGTCCTATGCGAAGTTCGTCGGTGAGTCCCGCGTATTGCGCACCACCGCCGTACATGTGCGGCCTGGGCACGTCACGGAATTCGAAGATCTTATGAAAGAACTCAAAGCTGCCGGGGAACAAAATCCCAACGCTCACCCCCTGCTGGTTTCCCAGGTGATTGAAGGCGGCAGAGGCACCACTTTTTACCTCACCGCTTTGCGAACCGGGCTCGGTGGCTTCGATAACAATCCGACCACGAAGGAAATTTTGGGAGAGGAAGGCTACAAGAAATTTCAACATGTGAGCGCCGAAATAGTTGAGAGCACTCAATCGGCGATCTTCCGCTTCTCCGCAGAATTCAGCAATCCGCCGCAGGAAATATTGGCGGCTGCTCCCGATTTTTGGAATCCCAAGCCGGTCGTGGCTCACAAGGCCAAGCCTACGCCGCCACCAGTGCAGCCGGCCGCAGAGAAAACTAAAGAACAATAGCCGATTAAGGGTGGCACTTTACGCCAGGTGCCACCTTCAGTTTTTGAGCTTCCGGGAAATTTAGGCGCGGCTTTTCTTCGCAACCGAGGCGGCCATCGCTCCAACGCCCTCCCATGGACGTTTCGGCCGCTCGCTTGCCGACTTGTCGCGGTCCTCGATGCGATCGTAGTGGTATGACTCGCTCACCGTTCCCAACGATTCGTTATACAGACTGGGGAGTCCGAGGGCTTCTTTGAATTCTTCAGTGAACTGCTGCAGAGCTTTCAAATGATCTGCGGTCGCAGGCACCTCAGTCTTTGCTGTCTTAAGAAACTGTTGATACCCCTTGTTAACCAGCTTGGAAATTTCGCCGCTGATCAGATAACCGGGATAGGCAAAGATTTTTACGGTATCACTGCCATTTTTCTGGATCGCGGCCGACACGTTGTACTTCTTTAGAAACACCCGCCCTTGCGTTCCCGGCGCTTCAATCAGGTCAAAACCATGATCTCGCAACCAGTTGAGGGCATCTTCGTAGGTTCGTTGTTGCTCCAATTTCGCCATTTCGTCCTTCGTTGTTTCAGTTAGATGCCAGTTGCCGGAAAAAGCACCGGCAGCTGCGCTGGAACCAAACAGGGTCTTTTATAATCTAATCAATAGCCCTTCGACCCTGAATTTGATCGTCCGGCAGGTTACGTTCGTCACGTTCAGTTCCAAATATATGCCAGGCACATCGGCCAAGAGCGCGGGAGCGTCATCGTCAGCGGCAACCCAGCTCTTGAGAAATGTCGCCCACCCTGGCCTCAAGCAGGAGCGCAATCAAGAGGCTACAAACCTCGGCCAAGTGACGCTGGAGCGCATTGGCAACACTCCCCTGCTGCGATTTCCCAACCTCACTCGCGATCTGACCGGCATTGAAATTCTCGGCAAAGCCGAGTGGTTCAATCCCGGCGGCTCCGTCAAAGATCGTGCAGCCGCAAACATTGTGGCTCAGGCGCGATTCAGCGGTGAGTTCACCCCCGGCAAAATTTTGCTGGATTCCACCAGCGGAAATACGGGCATCGCCTACGCTATGATCGGCGCCGCCCAGGGTTTTCCGGTCACGCTGTGCATGCCGGAGAATGTCTCTGTCGAGCGCAAGCGCATCCTTCACGCCTACGGCGCCAACATCATTTACACCGATCCTGCGGAGGGTTCCGACGGAGCCATCCGCATGGCCCGCGAGCTCGCCGCCAAGCATCCTGACCTGTATTTCTACGCCGACCAGTACTCCAATGACGCCAACTGGCAGGCTCACTACCATGGCACAGCCAACGAAATCTGGCAACAAACAGAAGGACGTATCACGCACTTCGTTTCCATGCTCGGCACCAGTGGAACTTTCGTCGGCACCAGCCGTCGCTTGAAGGAGCTCAATCCCCGCATCCGCTGCATCTCTCTGCAACCCGACTCGCCTTTCCACGGAATTGAAGGTGCCAAGCACATGGCCAGTGCCATTGTGCCCAAAATTTATGATCCCTCTCTCGCCGATGCCGATCTTGGAATTGCCACCGAGGACGCTTATTCCATGGCCAGGCGTCTGGCGCGCGAAGAAGGATTGCTGGTAGGCATTTCAGCCGCCGCGGCCATAGCCGGTTGCCTGCAGATCGCCCGCAACCTCCGAAATGATGAGCCCGGGGTTTTCGTCACCATTTTGTGCGATTCCGGTGACAAGTATCTCAGCGAACGGTTCTGGCAGGAAAGTTAGAAGGCAGAAGGCAGAAGGCAGAAGTAGACTTCCTCATTCTGACTTCTCACTTCTTCATTTTATAGACGTGCTCAAGATTTCCCGTTCCCACTACGACGACCTCCGCCGGCACGGCGAAGAGACCTATCCGCACGAGTGCTGCGGTGTGCTGCTCGGCCGCGTGGATGCCGACCAGCGCGTAGTCACCTCAATTGCGCGCTGCGGAAATACCAGGCAGGATTCGCCGCATAATCGGTACAATATCGATCCCCGGCAACTAGTCCGCATCCAGCGCGAAGCCCGCGAACGCGGCGAAGATATCGTCGGCTTCTATCACTCGCATCCCGATCACCCGCCCCGCTGGTCGCCCACCGACCTTGCCGAAGCCCACTGGTTTGGCTGCTCTTATGTGATCACCAGCGTCGAGAAGGGCAAGGCCGCAGTGACCAACTCATTCGAACTCACCGGCAGTGACGAAAATGACAAGCAATTGCTGGACGAAAAACTGCAGCTCGAATAGATGGGCTTTCTCAGACAGTAGCACCGAGGAGTGTTAAGGCAACCCGAGTGCAGCCGACGTTGTCGCCACCTTCCCTACCAGCCCCTCAATCGCATGCCGTAATTCGTCGGTCTTGAAGCCGAACGGGCCGGGCCGGCTTTTGTAGACCACGCGCCCTTGACTATCGATCAAATACATGCGATCCGGCCACGCGGTGTACGCCTTCTCCGTGGCGTTGCCAAATCCGTCGAGCACCGCAGGAAATTTTATTCCCAGCTTGCGCACGCAAGCTCCGGCGACCAATGCCCTTTCATCTTCACTCTTGGGGCTGGCAAAAACCACTTTGTCGCGAATGTTGCTCTCCATCTGCCACACGTCGCTGGGATGCGCCTCAAGGATATACACCACCAGAAACGCAACCTTGCTTCCATACTGATCGTAGAGCTGATTGAGGGCAGGGACCTCCCGCCGGAACGGCGGTCAAGTATAACTCCCGAATATGAGTACAACTGGCTGGCGCGATGTCAACGACGACAGTTGGATCTCGTCTGATTTGTCCAGCTTGGTCAGCTTGAAATCCGGAGCGGGATCGCCCGCATTCAGAACGCCCGCCCGCGCCCGCATCCACAGAGTCTCAAACGGCGCCAGCAGAAAGGCTGCCGGCCCTGGCATCCGCGACATCACACGCGCAAACTGCTCCGGCGGCTGATGCATCGCCCAGAAGATCACTCCCACAAATCCCAGCCACACAATCACGAGGACGAGCAACGTTCGCAGCAGGATGCGCTTGGCAGTTCTCATGGGCTAAAGAGCGAAATAATATGACACGGTCTCATGTTCTAGCTCTAGTACTTTTGTACGAGTGCTTTGCCCAAGAAGTGGGGTGATTTCGGTCCAGCCCCTCATGCCATCCCGAAACCGCGTTAGCCGGTGAGGGATCCTACGGCGGGTTACACTGTAATTGATGTAAACAGGACCGTCACTCCCGCGCGCGCCTGTGATGGTTCTGTGCTTTTCCTAAGATCCCTCGCCCGCGGCGCATCGGGATGACATCTCCACCAGGGACATCTATTTATTAGGCAAAGCTGGCTAGCTCTGAGCTTTCAGGATTTCCCTGATTTGGTGGTTCAGGCGCGCGGCATCCTGGGCCGCGCTATCGATGAGCTTTGCCCACCTCTTGCTGTCCCCATCCAGCTTCGCCTGCCCCAGAAGATATGCCGCCTGCAGGATGGTTTCGAGCGCGTTGCTGAGATCATGGGCAAGGCTTCGCAGTTGCCGCGTACTTTCCTCTTGCCGATTCGTTCCGTCTGACCCCTCAGCCAGCCCCGTCATCTGCTCCCTCACCTCCGAGCCGCTCGCGTTTGACACTCCGTCACGCCCTTGTAGAATATTACTCGGAGTTCTTCCTTGAACGGCGGTCCGCGAGGATTCGCCGCCCAGTCACTTTTTGCCGAAGTGGCGGAATTGGCAGACGCGCATGGTTCAGGTCCATGTACCCGCAAGGGTGTGGGGGTTCGAGTCCCTTCTTCGGCACCATATTTTGTCCTGATTTACCCCGGCGCTAAGCGCCAAACCCGGACGGTCCGTTCCATTGGTAATCTGCTCACAATCCACCGCGCATCCTATACTTAGACTCTCCCTCAAATCAGATGGACTGTGCGTAAGTAGTTGATCCTTCAGCCCTTCCACCGGTAGGCCTCGGGCTGAGGCAGGCCGATGTGGGCCAATACGCGGCAAGCAAATTGATGCCCCATCACATCCAGGCTGGCGGGCCGGTTATAGAAGGCCGGGATCAGGGGAAAAATCGTGGCCCCGGCATCGGCCGCCCGATACATGTTGCGGATATGGATTTTGTTGAGAGGCGTTTCACGCACGCACAGCACCAGTGGACGCTTCTCCTTGAGGCATACGTCGGCAGCGCGCTCAATGAGCTGGGCAGCGATGCCGTTGGCGATGCGCGCCAGCGTCCCCACGCTGCACGGGATAACGACCATGGCGTCTGCCGGATACGAACCGCTGGCCACGTTGGCGCCAATGTCAGCGTTGGCCTGCTGATGAATCTTGCGAGCGGATTTGCCGATGATCTGGCTGATGAGGTTGCTGCGCCCGCGCAGATGGAGTTCCTCGGCCATGACGCGAAGCGCGCTGTCGGAGGCAATGAAGTTGACGGTGTGGACGCGCGGGTCGCGCTCCACCGCCAGCAACAGATGTTTCAGAAACAAAGACCCGCTGGCGCCGGTGGTTGCCACCGTCAGATTTTGAGGCGGTTGGTTGGGCACGCGCGCTCCTGGCGAGTCCTGAGCATAGGGAGAGCAGACACGCGAAGTCAAGGAGCTGACGACCAACGACTAGATTAATGGCTAGCACATCCACTCTCGGATCACGCCGCCATGCCGCGCAGATGCGCGCACTCGCCGGTGTGGAGCGTGAGCTGCGGGCCAACGATTCTTCTGGTCGCCGCAAGTATCTCCGGGACTTCAGTGACGCTTTCCGTTCCTACGAATCAATCATCGACTCGCAACAACTCGGCAGCATGATGAATGCAGCCGACATTATTCTCATCGGCGACTATCATGCCCTGCCCGCTGCCCAGCGCTACGCCGCCACTCTGCTTGAACAGCGGGCCCAGCCCGGTGACCGTCCCGTCGTGTTGGGGGTGGAAACCATCTTTTCCCGGCACCAGCACGTGCTCGAGGAATGGTGGCGTCGGGAGATCGACGAATCCGAATTGCGGGAACGCATCCGTTTTGAGGCCGATTGGGGCTACGACTGGGCGCCATTTTATGAATTGCTGGTGACCGCGCGGGACCACGCCGAAGCCGTCTACGGCATGGACTGCCTGCCCCGCGAAGACTTGCGGAAAATTGTCGCCCGTGACCGCCATGCCGTCGACAAGATTGAGGAGATGCGCCAGTTCCATCCCCATGCCGTCATTCTGGTTTTATTTGGCGAATCCCATCTCGCTCCTCGCCACTTGCCGCGTCTGTTGCGCAAGCGTATGCCGGCGGAGCGGCTGCTGACGGTTTTGCAAAACGTCGATGCGCTCTACTGGTCGGTATCTGCGGAACGCGAAGAACCGGTCGCAGCGCTCCGGGTAAAGCGCGACGTGGTATGCGTCTTCAACTCGACTCCGCTCGAAAAGTACGAAAACTATCGTCTGTGCCTCACGCGCTGGAGGCAGGGTGATGCCAGTCATGCCGATGCCGCGCCCACCGTCTACAACCTGATTGACAGTCTGGCCTGTTTCCTCGACATCAATCGCTACTCGTCGCACAACACCAACCAGCCCAAGTTCCTGGTGGATTTGCTTCCGGAGGTGTATTGCGGTTCTTCAGACGCGCGTTTGCGGCAACTGTTGCTGCGCGCATTCCACGATCCCAGGAAAGTGGAAAATATGCTGCAAAGAGTGGAGGCCCAGGGCAGCGTTTACCTTCCCTCCATCAATGCGCTCTACATTCGCGAATTCCAGATGATGTACACCGCAGCCGAAGCGGCGCGCTTTCTTCATCATGCCTGCCGCGGTTTGCCTCTGCGCCATCCCGCAGGACTCGCTTCGCCGACTGCCGGACACAAGGATCGTTTCTACGCTCGTACCGTCGAAAATGCCCTGGCTTGCTTTGGATCGCGGGTGCTGCATCCCGTGCATCCCGCTGTGAAAGACAAGAACGGTTTCAACCTCTCTATTAAAGGTTGTGAAAAGCTGGCGCAGCAAGCGATCAGTGGTGGTCGCCAGAAATTCGACGAATATGCGCAACGGCTTGGTGGCAGACTCGGCAGCGAGCTCTACGACGCCTACTTGAGAGGATCAGTGAGCCGCACTGCATTGCGCCGTTTATTTCTGGCGCATATCGACCAGTCGGGGACGGCTCAGCGCGTCTGCCAGGACATACTCCGCCACTCCGCTTCCAGCGGTAAGAAGCCTTGCGGCTCGGTACGTAGTTAGCGCCCAGCCTATCCAGATTAGACTGCTGGAAATCATCCACGCCCAATAGCTGCCCGCGCAAGCAAGCTACACAGGTTCAACTCTGTTGCTACGGTAAAATCGGACTGGCTGAATGCTGACTGCTGAGTGCTGGCTTGAACGCAGAATCCATACGCAAGTTGTTCCAGCAAGTCCGCTCCGGAAAGCTGTCACCGGATGAAGCCGTAAACCGCCTGCAGCACCTCCCGTTCGAGGACCTCGGTTTCGCCAAAGTTGATCATCATCGTGCCCTGCGCGCCGGAATGCCGGAGGTGATCTTTGGCCAGCGCAAAACGCCGGCGCAGTTGGCAGAAATCTTCTCGCGGTTGGCCCGGCATGGAGGAAACATTCTTGCCACCCACGCCAGCCCTGGGCAATTCGCCGCGGTTAAGAAGAAAGTTCGCAGCGCCGTCTATCGCGAACCGGCGCGAGCCATCGTCCTGCAGTGCGAGCACACCAAGTACGGCAAGGGAAAAATTGCAGTAGTCTCGGCAGGCACCAGCGATATTCCGATTGCCGAAGAAGCGGTAGTCACTGCGGAAGTGATGGGCAACGAAGTCGAGCGCTTGTACGACGTCGGCGTGGCCGGCATTCATCGCCTGCTGGCCAATCGAGGGACCCTGACCCAGGCACGCGTGGTGATCGTCTGTGCCGGCATGGAAGGAGCCCTGCCGAGTGTGGTTGGTGGTCTGGTGGGAGTTCCGGTGATTGCCGTTCCCACCAGCATTGGCTATGGAGCCGCGTTCAAGGGGGTCGCGGCGCTCTTGGGAATGATGAATTCTTGCGCCTCGAATGTCAGCGTAGTCAATATCGATAACGGCTTCGGTGCGGGATATGTCGCATCACTGATTAATCGCCTGTAGAGCCCGCCGAGCGGTTCCCCGTTCCCAAACGCACAAAAAAAGGCGCGGCCCTCGCCGCGCCATCCCTCCGATCCAACCCTTACGAAGCCTTCTGCTCTACCTGCAGGTTGTTCTGCACGCTGAATGCGCCAAACACCTGGTTTGCGCGGATGCCGGCGACATTCTTCTCCATCTGCGTGGCGACTGTGCCATAAAGGCTCAGCTTGCCGTTTTCCACCACGATGCGAATCGGGTACGCGGGATCAATCGCATATCGGCTCAGCACCGGATCGCGATAGATCACCCTCGCCGCCCGAATTCTGATCTGGTCATCAAAAATCGAGGTTGGAGCTACCCTGATGTCGTTTACGACATCCTTCACGCCCGGCGTAGCGTCCACTAGCGCCAGCGCAGAATCGCGATCAGTTTCGGTCCGTACCTCGCCGCTCACCACCGCAACACCGTTCTGAACTGATGCAGTCATGTAGTTGAACAGGTTGTCGTAGCCCATGCGATCGTAATACAGCTTGCGATCGAGTTGCGCCACCAGTGCGGCGTCAGCCACATCCTTGCCGCCCACCGCAATCAGGTTGTGTACGCCCTGCACATGCGCGAGCTTGTGAATCTTCTTTGCCGCATCCACCTTCTGCTGATAAAGATCGACACTGCCGGTCAACGTAACAATGCCGTCTTCAACAGTTGAATGGACATTGCGAAATTCCTTCTTGCCCGCCAGCTTCTGCGTGACTTTAGACTGAATTGCGCTGTCGTACTGAGTAGCCCCTGTGCTTTCCGCGCTCAGCCCCACGCTGAGTCCGGCCATTACCAGAAACAAACTTGCAATTCGAATAATGTTTTTCATCTTCTCCTCCCATCCTCAGCGGGAATAAACCCCGCTTTCACAAAATAGTTTTTAACCGGCTGGTTAATTAATGTACGGATGGAGAAGGCCAACGGTTCGTAAAGTTTTGTGACGCTTGTAAAATGTCCGTTTACATGCCCAGTAGCTGGAACAGGGTAGAAGGAGAAAGTGATGAATAAGCCATCGGGTCTGCATGCCTGCGGACTTGCCGTCCTGCGGATCGTCGTTGGAGTAATTTTTGTGATGCATGGCTGGCAGAAACTTTCCTGGGGATTTCAGCACGTCGGGGAGTTCCTGGGCTCGCTGCATGTCCCGCTGCCCACCGTGGCCGCGGTTTTGCTTACGCTTGTCGAATTCTTGGGCGGAATTTTCCTGATTATCGGCGTGTTAACCCGCTATGTGGCAGCGCTGCTCGCCGTTGACATGCTGCTCGCCATCATTCTCGTCCATGCCAAGAATGGCTTCTTTACATCCAACGGCGGTGTCGAGTTTCCGCTGCTGCTTCTTGCCGCCAACCTCACCCTCATTATGTCCGGAGCGGGGACGCTGAGCGTAAGCGCGCTAAGAAAGAAGGCCGGACCACAACCCTAGAATGCCGTTGTTACCCTGCCCGGCGTGTCCGACGGCCGGATTCCTTTCTCTCGCGGCCGGCCGGGAATACTCGGGCAAAGATTTTGTCCACATTTCTCAACTGGCGCTTCAGGTCGAAGGCGCGCTCAATCTGTTTTCGTGGCACGCGTCGGGTAATTGATTTATCGGCCAGCACAAGCTCGCGAAAATTTTCGTCTTTTTTCCAGGCGCGCATGGCGTGCTTCTGCACCAGCCGATAAGCATCCTCGCGCGACATGCCGGCTTCCACCAAGTCCAACAAAAGCTGCCCACTGAACACCAACCCCCCCGTGCTCCCCAGATTGGCCAGCATGCGTTTCGGGTACACGAACATCGTGTCCAGCAGGTTCGCAGTTTTGTGCAGCATATAGTCGACCAAAGTCGTGGAATCGGGAATGATGATGCGCTCCACCGATGAATGCGAAATGTCCCGCTCATGCCATAACGCCACATTTTCAAATGCGGCTTGTGCGTTTGAGCGCACCACACGCGCCAGCCCACTGATTTGCTCACAGGTGACTGGATTCCTTTTGTGGGGCATCGCCGACGATCCCTTCTGCTTCTCGCTGAAAAACTCTTCCGCCTCGCGCACTTCGGTTCGCTGCAAGTGCCGGATCTCGGTGGCAATCTTGTCGAGTGTGCTGGCGATCACTGCCAGCGTAGCCACGTAGTACGCGTGACGGTCGCGTTGAATCACCTGCGAAGAAATAGCCGCAGCCTTCAGCCCAAGCCGTGCGCAGATACTTTCCTCCAGTTCTGGCGTAAGGTGAGCAAAGGTGCCGACTGCACCCGAAAACTTGCCCACTCGCATATCTTCGGCAGCGCGAGCAAAGCGCTCGATGTTTCGCTGCGTCTCCGAATACCAGTTGGCCAGCTTCAACCCGAACGTGATCGGCTCAGCATGTATGCTGTGAGTGCGTCCGACCATGGGCGTGTCCTTGAACTCCCAGGCCCGGCGTTTGAGCACGTCGGCAAGCAGATCGAGGTCCGCCCCAATCACCTCGGAGGCCTGGCCGATCAGCAGCGCCTGAGCCGTGTCTACAACATCATTGGAGGTCAGGCCGTAGTGGAACCAGCGCGCCTGCGGCCCAACAATCTCCGCGACCGCGGTGGTGAAAGCGATCACGTCATGTCGAACCTCTGCTTCGATTTCGTGAATGCGCTGCAGATCAAAATCCGCCCGCTCGCGGATTGCCTTGGCGGCGCTCTTTGGCACCATTCCCGCTTCCGCCAAGGTTTCAGTCGCCGCAACCTCTACCACCAGCCAGGTGCGAAAGCGGTTTTCATCGCTCCAGATGCGGGCCATTTCCGGACGGGTATAGCGCGGAATCACCTGTTTCACCTCTTTCGAAGCGGACTACGGATTCTAAACGGATCACAACCCTGATGACCAGCGCAGTCCTCCAGCAGTGGCGCAGCTTGATTGTCATCCCGAACAAGCGCCTTTTGCGTAGCGGGGATCTGGCGAGCCACGCGAGGTGTCGCGTTCGGTGCGACATAACAATCGCGCGCTTGGCTCGCTTCCACTTTAGGCTGCAGCGCTAGCAGAGGCCCCGAGTACAATTACCCACATGAGCGCTCAACCAAATTATCCAGCAATGTTGGCTGCCGCTGTGGCCGAAGCGCGCAAGGGACTATCCGAAGGCGGCATACCCATTGGGGCAGCAATTTTCGATCCCGGCGGCCAGCTGATTGGAGCAGGCCACAACCGCCGCGTGCAAAATGGCGATCCCTCTATGCACGGCGAGACCGACGCTTTCCGCAATGCCGGACGCCAGCGCAGCTACCGCACTCTGATTCTGGTCACCACTCTCGCGCCCTGCTGGTATTGCAGCGGACTGGTTCGCCAGTTCGGCTTTCGGACCATCGTGGTCGGCGAAAGTCGCAATTTTCAAGGTGGGCTGGAGTGGCTGCGGTCGCTCGGCGTGAAGGTGGTCGATCTGGATTCCGAAGAATGCGTCAAGCTGCTGGCCGACTACATTCGTGCCAATCCTGAGGTCTGGAACGAAGACATCGGAGAAGAATAAGGACCGATCGAGCCCCATACCCCTGAAACGTCAATCCTCTCCTTCGAATCTCTGGCCTTTGCACTACCGTAACATCGCGGCGGGGAAGACGGCAGGCTAACATCTCTGTAACTTCGGCCTTTGGGGGGACTCGCATGAACCTGCTCCGGAAAAACTTCATCTGGGTGATGGCGCTGATCTGTACAACCGCTGCGCTCAGCTATGGCCAGTCGCTCGGCGACATCGCGCGCGAGCAGCGTCAGAAGCAAGCGGCCAACAACCCGTCAGCCGCGCGGAAGGTAGTCACCAACGAGGATTTGCCCGAGCATCCCGATGCCGCCCAAAGCGCCTCCACCAGCCAGCAGGACAGCGAAGCTGCCCCAGTTTCTACAGAGAAGAAATCGGCGGAGCAATGGAAGCATGAAATTCAGACGCAGAAGCAATCCGTGGACAACTTGCAGGCCAGTATCGACCGGCTGAATTCATCGATTCACTTTGCTCCTGGCAACTGCGTCAGTAATTGTGTGCAGCACAACGAGCAGCAGCTTAAGAAACAAGATGAAGTCCAACAGATGCAGGCTGAACTCGAGGAGCAGAAGAAAAAACTGGAAGATATGCAGGAGGCGGCCAGGCAGCAGGGATACGGCAATTCAGTATACGAACCCTGAGCCACCGGCTATTTTTTGCGATTTGTCTGCTGTATAGGGCTTACCATGGCGCGGTGAATTGGGACAATGGCGCCGCGCGAAGGGTCGGCCGCGGCGCTGGCCCGCGAAAGCACTTCTTCCTGAATGTACTTCACGAAATCCTGAATTTGCCGCTGCATCTCTTCCATCCGCTCGCGCATTTGCAAAATGATTGCGATTCCACTGATATTCACTGCCAGATCCCGGGCCAGCGTCAGGATGAATTCCAGGCGCTGCAGGTCCTCATCGGTATAGAGACGGGTATTGCCTTCAGTTCTGGACGGTTTCAGCAGCCCCTCGCGCTCGTACAGGCGCAGTGTCTGCGGGTGGATGCCATACATCTCAGCGACCGCCGAGATCATGTAAGCACCCTTGGATTTCCGCTTGGTCATGATTATGCAACCACGTAGGGACAGCTGCCCTCAGCTGTCCGGCGGAGCATAGCTCCGCAACTTAATTATTAGAACATAAGCCGCGGACCGGACGGGTTCGCGCACCTAAACGACAGAGGGTCCAGAGATCCACAAAGGCTGTCCTCTTTCTGTCGGTGTCCCGTGGGTTATTTCTAAGCGACAGGCCTTTCTTGGGGTGCAGGAGACCAGCCCTCGGGTTTGACCGCGTGGTTGAGGAAGTACGCCACCACGCCGGCTGCAATCAGCAGCATGCCGAATGCAAAGGAACTCATGCCGAGCACTTGTTCGGTTTCGCTGCGAATGACCGAGAAGCCAAGGAGCAACATCGGAGCAATGCCGACCGCGACTGCTCCAAACATCCCCCCGGGGACTCGGAAGGCCCGAGGCAGTTCCGGTTCGCGGACGCGAAGCACGACTAAGGCCGCGAATTCCAACGCCAGGCTGGCGCCGTAGAGAAGAATGTCGAGCGTGACCAGCCGCTCGAAGCCGAGGCCCAGACAGAGCGCCCAGCAAATTGCCAGAGCCACAATCGCAACCCAGGGAGCGCGCGTACGTGGGTGCAGCTTGCCGAAAACCTTGGGCAGCATTCCATCTTGGGCCATGGCAAGCGGCAGTCGGGAATAACTCATGACCAGCGCATTGAACATGCCGAAGCCGCTGATGATGCCGCCCAGCGCCAGGCCAAAGCGCAGCAGCGGCCCACCCAGCATCCCTGCAATATCCGCCCAAAATCCGGTGTCCCACGCTGTGGCGGAAAGCCCCGTCATCCACATCGCCGCCACTGGAACAATGTAGCTGAGGGCCACAATCATGACCGCAACTAACATGGCGCGAGGATAGGTGCGTTGCGGCCGCTCAACTTCGGTCGCGATGGTCGAGGCATTGTCCCAGCCCATGTAGTTCCACATGCAGATCAGCAGTCCAGTCAGAATATCGACGTTGATGTTCGCGGGCTTAGCCACCCCCGCGAGCGCTCCAACCTTAAAGGGGGCGATGCAAACTATCGCGATGAATGGAGCGGAAAGCGCGAAAAACAGCCACAGCGATGTCGTCGAGACCACGCGCACTCCCGCAATATTAAAGAGCGCGCACACAATCACTACGCCCAACGCGACCATCACTCCCCGATGTCCGACCGCGAACCACGGAAACAACCGGTCGAGATACAGGACAAATAGTGTAGGGTAGATGGCCATATCGAAGATCGAGGCCACCAGCGAGAGCCAGGCTTCCTGAAATCCCCAGAAATTTCCCATGGCCCGCCGCACCCAGGCGTAGTAGCCGCCTTCAAAGGGCAGAGCGCTGGAGAGCTCGCCAATCATGAACGCCGTCGGCAAGCTCCAGAGGATCGGGGTAAGCAGGAGGATCAGAATCGCCCGGCCATAGCCGGCGCCATGCACGATATCTTCGGTGCCATACGTGCCGCCCGAAACCATGAAGAAGGTGGCGGCCACCAGAGGCCACAGCGTCAGGCGAACAGATTTCTTCTTGAAAGGAGCAACGGTTGGGGATTGTGATGGTTGGTACGAAGCGCTAGCGGTTGCCAATTTCGATGGCTTCCTCCTCCGGGCGAATCACTCTCAGCCACCTCGTCTCCCTTGTTGCGAGGCTCCCGGTACCTGCGATTTCCGGGCATTTCGGCTGGAGTTGCTTCGCACTGTAGAGATTACGGCAAATTTCCACAGATGCAAGATTTTTTTTGAAAAATTTTGTATTCAGGGCACAGTACGGCGGTAATGCTCCTGTCGGGGATGCTATGGAGCGGCTGCGCTGCGGGAATAACGTCGACCCGGCCCAGGACCGGGCCAAACCTCCACTCGCTTCACAGGGCGAGCTCCCAAATCTCAGCCACAAGTCCCTTCCTGCCGAAGCTGTCGTGCTTCTTTTTCGCGGTCAGCCTGAATCCCGCTCTCTTATAGAGGCGCCGTGCCGCCAGCAGCTCACTCTGCGTCCAAAGCGTGATCTTGCGATACCCCGCCTGCCTTGCGAAGCGCACGCATTCGTCGATCAGCCGAGAACCAATGCCAATACCGCGCGCTGACGGTTCGACCAGCAGCAACCGAAGCTTCGCCACCCTGTCCGATTTGCGAACCAGGAAGACCGAGCCGACGATCTCGCCATCCTTTTCCGCGACCCAGCAGCGCTCCTTCGACGGACGCAGATGCTTTACGAACGAGGCAACGATTTCCGCGGTCAGCGCCTCGAACTCCTCGTTGTATCCCCATTCCTCGGCATAAAGCGCACCTTGGCGGTGCACGATCCAGCCCAAGTCCCCGGCATGCGGAGGCCGCAGCAAGTACGACCTAGGGCTTTCCTTCTTCCCGCCCAGCACATCCTCAATTACGTGCATCGCCGCCACCAGCCGCCGCTGATCGCCCACCGGCAGTTTCCGCAGCATACCCGCCACATCATCGTGGGTCTGCTGGTCGAGACGCGCAAACGCCGCCTGCCCCCCCCGCGTAAGCGACAAATGCGTACGCCTGCCATCGGAGTCAGAGCGCGTGCGCCTCACCAAGCCCCGGTGCTCCAGACTGCGCAGCATCCGGCTCAGGTACCCCGCGTCCAGCCCCAATTCCTTGCCGACCTCGGTCGCAGTCGGCTGCTCGCGATGGGCCAGTTCATAGAGCACGCGCGCCTCAGCGAGCGAGAACGGGCTGGCCAGCCATACATGCTGCAGCGCCCCAATCTGTTTTGTATAAAAGCGGTTGAAACGGCGGACGGCCTGAACGGCGTCACTGGAATGGCTCTCAACAATGGCAGGGCTGGCCATGGCGCTTGGAGCATAAACCAGATTAGTTGATTTAGTCAACTATTTTTAGTTGATTTAGTCACACAATAAGAACCAGCTAGTGGGGGGACGTCAGACGTTCTTGAAAAGCTCGGCCCGGGGATCTTCGGGGTTCAGCTTTGCCAGCTCCCGAAGCAGTTCTTTGGTCTTCTCGTCACGCGGCATCGGGACGGTAACTTTCACCTCGACAATCTCGTCACCCCGTGCCCCTTCTTTGGTAGCCGAGGGCACACCCTTCTCCCGCAGCCGGAGTTTCTGGCCGGACTGGGTTCCCGGTGGAATCCTGAGAATAGCCCGTCCGTCAATGGTCGGCACTTCTACCTTCGCGCCCAGAGCCGCTTCCGTGGCAGTCACCGGCACAGTCAGGTAAATATCGTCGCCCTCCCGGCGAAACACGGGATGCGTTCCGGCCCGGATAATCACGTAGAGATCGCCAGGAGCTCCACCACGCACTCCGGCATTGCCCTTCCCCGCTATGCGGATGCGCTGCCCATCCCGCGTACCCGGTTTAATTCGGACCTCTAACGGTTCCGTGCGCTCGACCACACCTTCGCCGTGACAATCCGGGCAGGTGGAGATGTTTTTGCCGGTACCATGGCAGCGCGGGCAAGTCACGTTGAACTTCATTCGCCCCCCGGTCTGGGTCACCTGGCCCGTGCCCTTGCATTCCGGACATTTCCCCGGCGACTCGATGAACCCTTGTCCGTGACAATGGCTGCAGATGTCGTGGCGGGTGACGTTCAACCGCATCACCCCGCCACGGATCGCCGTCCAAAAGGGAACATTAACCTGGTATTCCAGATCGGAGCCTGGTTCGGGTCCTTCCTCAGCCGCGGCAGCGCCACCTCGGCCGCCGAAAATCCCGGAAAAAATGTCCCGAAAACCGCCAGTTCCCCCGCCACTCCGTTTTCCGCGGCCGCCCTCGAAGTCAGAAAAATCAAAGCCACCAAAGTCGAAGTGCACACCCTGCCCGCCGGGCTGAGCCTGTCCATCCTGAGAACCGCCGCCGGGAAATCCCCCCGCACCACCACCCGCCCGTGCGTAAGCCTCGGCCGTGGCCGGATCGATGTTATCGGAGTAGAAGCCGACCTGGTCGTAGATCTTCCGCTTCTTGGGATCGCTCAGAACATCGTTGGCTTCGGAGAGCGCCTTGAATTTTTCTTCGGCCGACTTGTCGCCGGGATTGACGTCGGGATGGTACTTCCGCGCCAACTTGCGAAAAGCTTTGCGGATGTCGTCGGCCGACGCCGACTTCTTCACGCCTAGGATCTCGTAATAGTCTTTCTTCGTCGTCGTGGCCATCTACTGACCAGATTACCCCAAACTTGTCATCCTGAGCGCCACTCAGGATGACAGGTGCCTTGATTCCGCCGCGCCCCCGACCTTCCACTTCACCGCATCCACATACGGCATGCGCTGTATTCCGTTCGCCGTAGGAGCGAACACGTAGAGTCGGTTCTCCTGCTCCACAAACGTCAGGAAGTACTCTTGTCCTTTTACCTCGAACCTCACTTCATTTTCCTTTCTACTCTCGAAAAGCAAGCCACGGACGCGCGAGGCGCTTTGCCCCTCACCATCCGTGGCTGGACTCTGCGCGGGCAGTTCGCCCGCGCCACACAATCACGCTTACTTCTTGTCTTCGACGTCCACGTACTCGGCGTCGATGACGCCTTCGTCTTTCTTCTTGGCCTCACCATTGCCACCCGGCGCCGGCCCTGCCCCGGCACTCGGACCAGCTCCCGGCGCCTGCGCCTGGGCCGCCTTGTACATCTGCTCAGCCAGCTTGTGCGACGCCCTGGTCAGGTTCTCGCGCGCCCGATCCATGGCCGTCTTGTCGCCGCCTTCCAGCGCCTTCTTGGCATCCGCAATGGCGTTCTCCACGTCGCCGCGTTCCGAGCCGGAGATCTTGTCACCCTGCTCGCGCAGCATCTTCTCTACGCTGTACACCATGGAGTCGAGCTGGTTCTTGGCCTCGATCACCTCACGCTGCGCTTTATCCTCGGCCGAGTGCGCATCGGCTTCCTTGGCCATCCGCTCGACTTCCTCTTTGCTCAGCCCCGAAGACGACGTAATCGTAATCTTCTGGTCCTTGCTCGTGGCCATGTCTTTCGCGGTCACGTTCAGGATGCCGTTGGCATCGATGTCGAACGTCACCTCAATCTGCGGCACGCCCCGCGGAGCCGGTGGAATTCCTGTCAAATGGAACTTCCCTAGCGTCCGGTTCTGCGCCGCCATCGGCCGCTCGCCCTGCAGCACATGTACTTCGACCGAAGTCTGGCTGTCCGCCGCAGTCGAGAACATTTCCGTCTTGCGCGTCGGAATCGTCGTGTTGCGCGGAATCATCGGCGTTGCCACGCCGCCCAGTGTTTCAATCGCCAGCGTCAGCGGAGTCACGTCCAGCAAGAGCAGGTCTTTCACCTCACCCTTGAGCACGCCGCCCTGAATCGCCGCGCCCACCGCGACCACTTCATCCGGGTTCACGCCCTTGTGGCCTTCGCGTCCAAACAGCTCTTTCACCAGGTTCTGGATGCGAGGCATGCGGGTCTGTCCGCCCACCAGCACTACTTCGTTGATCTTGCTGGCATCAATGCCGGCATCCTTCATGCACTGTTTGCACGGTCCCACCGAGCGCTGAATAATATCTTCCACCATCGACTCCAGCTTCGCCCGCGTCAGCTTCTTGACCAGGTGCTTCGGCCCGCTGGCATCCGCGGTAATGAAGGGCAGATTGATCTCCGTCTCCATCGTGGTCGAAAGTTCGATCTTGGCGCGTTCCGCCGCGTCCCGCAGACGCTGCAGCGCCATCTCGTTGCCCTTGCCTCGTAAATCGAGACCTTCGTCCTTCTTGAACTCGTCAATCAGCCAATCGACAATCCGCTGGTCGATGTTGTCGCCGCCCAGGTGCGTGTCACCATTGGTGGCTTTCACCTCGATCACGCCTTCGCCGACTTCCAGGATCGAAATATCAAAGGTTCCGCCGCCGAAGTCGTACACCACGATGGTTTCATCCTTTTTCTTGTCGAGGCCGTAGGCCAGCGCCGCCGCCGTCGGCTCATTGATGATGCGCTTTACCTCGAGCCCGGCGATCCGGCCGGCATCTTTCGTCGCCTGCCGCTGCGCGTCGTTGAAATACGCCGGCGTAGTAATGACCGCCTCAGTCACTTTCTCTCCGAGGTAGTCTTCCGCCGCCTTCTTCAGCTTTTGTAGAATCATTGCCGAGATTTCTGGCGGAGTATATTCCTTGCCCTGCGCTACCACGGCCACGTGGTCTCCCTGCCGTACAACCTTGTATGGGACCATCTTCATTTCTTCGCTAACTTCGTCAAAGCGCCGTCCCATGAAGCGCTTGATCGAATAAATCGTGTTCTCGGGATTGGTGATGGCCTGTCGTTTCGCCACCTGCCCCACCAGCCGCTCGCCGGTCTTGGTGAATCCAACAACCGATGGCGTGGTTCGCCCTCCCTCTTCGTTCGGGATAACCTTGGGCTCGCCGCCTTCCATCACCGCTACGACTGAGTTCGTCGTTCCGAGGTCGATTCCTATAATCTTGGCCATAACTGGCTCCTCTCTTCACTCATAAGTGCTTTGCAATCAGTACGATTATGATTGCGATTCAGACATCCTATGACTTGAGTGTCTTGCTGTCAAGGTTTTAGATGCGGCAGAGACGAAAGCGGATGCGGGCTTTCTTCCATCCTCAAAACTGCCATCCTGAGCGGCTCGTTCACCCTACTCAAAACTGTCATCCTGAGCGGAGTGGCTGCTTCGCCGAGCGAAGCAGCCGCGGAGTCGAAGTTGAGGCGTTTAGCGGGCGTGAGCGCAGCGGGAGCCCGCTGCCGAAATCCCGAGCGCAGTCGAGGGAGCTCCGCAACCCAGACCGGTTGCCCCACCCTTACGGAGCGTTCCGTTGCGACGCAGGGCGGGGATTTCCGCTAGCCCACATTTCGAGAAAGTACGCCCCTGAAAACGAGAACTCAGTTTCGATCTGGGGTGCCCCATGTTCGCCCGGTCCTGGCATGAGCCTGCCCTGAGCGAAGCCGAAGGGTGGGACCCGACCCGAAAGCAAGAACCTCGATCCCAGGTTAGCTCGCTCACTCCGCTCGCGAACCCGAGCGACCCGCCCACAACGTACGTGGCCCTTCGAAGGAACGCGTGATCGTTTTTGTGCATGGATTTCATGGGGATGCTGAGAGCACGTGGACATCTAAAGCAGTTGATGTTTACTGGCCGCAATTATTGCTAAGCGACGAAGTGTTCGACAGACCAGGGCCCCACCCTCACGGGAGCGTTCTTCGCGACGTAGGGCGGGAACCTTCGCGCCGCAAACTTTCTGAAATTGACGCACGCGCCATAGCCTGCCCTGAGCGACTCCTCGCGACTACGAGGAGGAGTCGAATGGGACGCGCAACCACACACCTCTTAGGACCAAAACCGATCTCCGGACCAAAGACCGAAAAAAACACTCGCCAACTTTTCCTGATGCGGGAATCCTGACCCTCCTCACCCCTCAATTCCCAACTCGGGAATCGCTTGTCAAGCCCCCAAAATCCCCAAATTTCCCCCAACTCTCTCATTCGCCACAAGAAATATTTCTGCCAATCGTGTCATAGTACCCCCACTCAATTTGCTATTCTGAAAGTAGAGAGGAAATTTCAAAAGCGCGGCCTTGCGGCCGCGCCTTTTTATTTCATACCCAGGAGCTCCTTACGAAAGGATACATTCGAGAAATTAACGCCGTCGGCCTCACCACCCGCAAAGCGCACGGCGAAGCTGCCGAAGCCGCCTTCCTCGCCAAAGCCGCCAGCCTCGGTTTCGGCGTCGCCAAGGCCTGGGGAGACAGTGAGCGCTACGATTTCATTCTCGACTCGGGGCACAGGCTCTGGCGAATTCAGGTCAAATCCACCCGGCGCTTTGTGGACTCCCATTACGTCGTCAAGTGCAGAGGAAATAATCGCCGCTACGCTACCGGTGAAATCGATTTCATCGCCGTCTACATCGTCCCCCAAGACCTGTGGTATGTAGTGCCTGTATCGGTAGCTGAATTACATGGTCAGATCTACTTCTTTCCGCAACGCGCCGCCAGCCGCTCCACCTGCGAAATCTACCGCGAGGCGTGGTGCCAGATGGCCTGCCTCCGCGACGGTACCGGCCCGAGCCGCATCTCGCTCCATCGCCCCTGCCAGCAAGAAGCCTGCCTCGGCATTTGCCCCCTGCGCCGGAAATCGTGAAAGTGCTTGGTTGACATGTGGGCCACATGAAAGTATGCTGATCACATGTCGAAGATGATCCAGCTTCGTAACGTACCCGACGCCCTGCATCGCCGGCTGAAAGCGCGCGCTGCGATGGCCGGCATGTCCTTATCAGACTACCTGCTGGCGGAGATCAAGCAAGTCGCCGAACGGCCTACGCTGGATGAGTTGCGGGAGCGTCTGCATCAACGCAAACCAGTATCGGCCCATTTGGATAGCGTCCGTCTGCTGCAGGAGGAACGTGCCGCTCGGTGATCGTCCTGGATGCGTCCGCTGCTGTTGATTGGCTTTTGCAGACACCTGCGGGTCAACGGATCGAAGAGCGAATTTTCTCGCGAAACGAATCTCTTCACGCTCCTCATCTTCTGGATTTGGAGGTCGGGCAGGTGCTGCGCAGACTGGTGCGGGATGCAACAATCTCAGCGCCGCGCGCTGACGAAGCCATCCAGGATTTGCTCGATCTGCGAGTGACGCGTTACCCGCACGTCGTATTGCTACCCCGTATCTGGCAATTGCGCCACAACTTGTCGGCCTACGATGCGGCTTATGTAGCATTGGCCGAAGAGCTCGACGCTGCGTTCCTTACTCGTGACGCGCGCCTCGCCTCTGCGTCCGGTCACACGGCGCGAATTGAGGTGTTTTGATGAAACAGAAAGTGACCTATTGTGCTGTGCCAACCGCCGGGCACTTGACCGTGTCATCCTGAGCGCAGTGGCTGGTTCGCGTAGCGAAGCAGCTACGAAGTCGAAGTTGAGGCGTTTAGCGGGCGTGAGCGCAGCGGGAGCCCGCTGCCGAAATCCTGAGCGGAGCGAAGGATCTCTACTCCACCGTCACCGACTTCGCCAAGTTCCGAGGCTGATCCACATCGCAACCCCTTCTTACCGCAATGTTGAGGCGTTTAGCGGGCGTGAGCGCAGCGGGGCCCGCTGCCGGAATCCTGAGCGGAGCGAAGGATCTCTATTCCACCGTGACCGACTTCGCCAGATTCCGGGGCTGATCCACATCGCAACCCCTTCTTACCGCTATATGATAAGCCAGCAGTTGCAGCGGCACGATCTCCAGAATCGGCGATAGCTCGTCCGGCGCAGGCGGAACGTAAAGCACGTGGTCGGCGGACTCTTTAATGTCATTGTCGCCTTCGGTCGCGAGAGCGATGACTTTGCCCGAGCGCGCTTTCACTTCCTTCAGGTTGGAAATAGTTTTCTCGTAACGCAGTCTGGAAAGCTCATCGCCCTCATCGCGCGTTGCGATAATCACAACCGGCAGGTCTTCATCAATCAGCGCGTTCGGTCCATGCTTCATCTCGCCCGCCGGATAGCCTTCGGCGTGGATGTACGAAATTTCTTTCAGCTTCAGCGCGCCTTCGAGCGCAATCGGATAGTGAATGCCGCGTCCCAGGAACAAAAAATCCTGCGCGCGCATGTATTCCTTGGCCAAGGCTTCGGTTTCTTCGTCGCGAGTAAGCAAGTGCTCGAGCTTCCCCGGAATTCGTGTCAGTTCCTGAACGGCAGTCCGGGCTTGTTCGTCACTGATCGTTCCACGCACCTCGGCCAGATATAGCGCGAACAAATACAGCGCCGTGAGCTGGCCGGTGAAGGCCTTGGTGGAAGCCACTCCGATTTCCGGGCCGGCGTGGGTGTAGATCGTGCCCGCCGCTTCACGCGTAATCATCGAGCCCACCACGTTGCATATCGCCAGCGTTTTCGATCCTTTGGCTTTGGCTTCCCGCTGGGCTGCGATGGTGTCGGCAGTTTCGCCCGACTGCGAAATCAGCATGGTGAGCGTATCCGGTTGGATGATGGGGTCGCGGTACCGCCACTCGCTTGCGTAATCAACTTCAACCGGGACTCGTGCCAGGCGTTCGATCATGAACTTTCCCGCCTGCGCTGCATGCCAACTGGTTCCGCACGCCGCAATGTTGATTTTCTTGGCGTTCTTGAATTCGGCTTCGCTGATCTCCATCTCATCGAGAAAAACGTGGCCGGTTTCCTGCGAGATTCGGCCCAGCGTGGTGTCGCGCACTGACCGGGGCTGCTCATAAATCTCTTTGAGCATGAAATGCTTGAAGCCGCCCTTTTCCGCCATGATCGGGTCCCAGGTGACGTGCTGAACCTGGCGCACAACGGGGCGACCATCGAAATCCGTGAGCTGCACACCTTCGCGCGTAATCACCGCCAAATCGCCATCGCCAAGGAAAAAAAGATCACGGGTGTGGTAAAGAATGGCTGGCACATCCGAGGCAACGAAATATTCATCCTTGCCCAAGCCAATAACCGCGGGAGGGCCATTGCGCGCGGCAACAATTTTGTTGGGTTCGTCTACAGCCAAAACGGCCAGGGCAAATACGCCGCTCAGTTCGCGCACCGTCCGGCGAACCGCTTCCTCCAGCGAGGGACGGTGGCCATTGCCAGTTTTCAGGAAATGCTTCTCCACCAGATGAGCGATGACTTCCGTATCGGTTTCGGTGGTGAACTTGTGACCTTCTTCGATCAGCTTTCGCTTGAGCGGAACATAATTCTCAATGATGCCGTTGTGCACAACTACCAGCCGGCCGGTGCAGTCACGATGCGGGTGCGCATTCTCCTCCGTGGGGCGGCCATGAGTTGCCCAACGGGTGTGCCCTATGCCATAGGTACCGTCCAGAGGTTTGAGACGAATCACTTCTTCAAGGTTGCGCAACTTCCCTTCGGCCCGGCGCACCTGCAGACCTTCGCCGTTACCGCAGACTGCGATGCCGGCCGAATCGTAGCCGCGGTACTCGAGCCGCCTCAGCCCCTCAATGATCACAGGCACGACTTGCTTTTTACCCACATATCCCACTATTCCGCACATAGGGTGCTACTCCTGTTGTCGGTGGGGGAACCGAATGATTGGCAACTTGTATGACTGATAGAGGTCAATCTTCAACTGTAAAGCGAAACTCTTCAATCACCGGATTGGTGAGGACTTCGCTGGCGATGCGACTGACTTCGACTTCCGCTTCCGAGCGGCTTAAGCCCCCGTCCAGCGTGATCTCAAAAAACTTGCCCTGGCGAACTTCCTCCAACCCTTTATAACCCATCTTCCTGAGGGCGCCCTGAATAGTCTTTCCCTGGGGGTCCAGAACGCTCTTTTTTAGTGAAACATAGACCAGAGCTTTCATGGGGGATTCTGCCATTATACTTCAGGCAGTCCAGGGTTCAGGCCACCAAAGCCTTAGCCCAGCCGGGCAAGCCTGGCGTCAAGGTCTGCCAAGGCTTTCTGGAGCATGTCACGATAGCGGGAGTCATGGGCCGCTTCAAGTTCGTCACTTCCCGGCACTTCCGCCAGTTCTGGATATCCTTCGCTGGGCTCAGGACTTCGGGGTGCCGTTCGCCTGGCTTGCTCACGCGCGCAAAGCGCCTCCAGTTGCTGCAAGACTCGGGCGCGAGCCAAGATTAGTCCCTGCCTGGTCCGTTGCTCTTTCCGCTGTTCCGGACTGAGTGGAAGACCAACTTTGTTTGAGGGCAGTGAAGCCTGGGCCTGCTGCTCTTCGACTGACTTGCTTTCCCAGCCGCGAGCCATGCCTCCATGATAGCGAGAAAATCGTACCTTTCGGAGGCAAAATTCCCGGTATAGGAAACTATATCGATTTTGTAAACAAAGTGAACAAGTGACTGAAAACAAGGCACCAAACTAACGAAAATCCTTGCTTAAAGAATTGGTTGGCCTATAATGCCGACTGTCACGGGAAGGTTTGCACGAGGGGGGGCAGCACCTTCGGGGCTCGTAGCAAATGTCCGTGTCAGCCACTTCGCGACTGGGCAAAGGCATGCACCGGGTCTGGAAGGTGTTCTCAGATCCGGCATTGCTGTGGTGTCAGTGCTCTCCCGCTACTTTTCTGCCAGGAAAGCCTGCTTTCGCGATCCCTCTTAACTTAGCAATAGACAACAGAACAGCTTTATTCGTAACGGCGCGAGGCGGCAATCGCCCGGGCCAGGATGAAGCGCATCCTCTCGGCTCGGTGCCGCTCCCCAGAGAGATCTATGGAGTTTGTTTGCAAAAGCGAGGACTTTAAGTTATTTGGGGGGGCGCAAGAGGATGGCTGTTCCTCTCTGAGCGCTGAGTCGTTGCGCAGGTGTTTTGATTCGCCTAATGTCGGGTTTGCTATCCTCGACAGCCAACTGCGGTACGTTGCCATTAACAATGCTCTGGCCTCGCTGAATGGCCATCCCCCTGAGGCGCATCTCGGCAAAACCGTCCGAGACATTCTTGGCGATGCTGCGGAAGCGATCGAATCCGCGGCACAGAACGTTCTTCTCACCGGCAAAGCAATGTGGTTTGAATTTGCCTTCAAATTAACGACTCGAACGGAGATGGGGTACTGGCTGATCAGTCTTCTCCCAATCCGGGATTCTGAGGAAAAAGTCTGCCAGGTTGCAGCGGTTATTGTGGAAGTAACCGAGCAGAAGAAGTTACAGGAGACATCGAACGCAAACTTTCACCCTGACGAGCGTTTGGAAGCACTGCTCGAGTTTAGCGGAAGAATGATATCGACTCTGGATGACGAAGAATTACTTCCGGCAGTTTCTGTCTTCGTGAAACAAGTTGTTCCGCACGATTTCAGCAGCATCGCGCTTTATGACAAAAACATACAGCGCCTGCGTGTACATCCCCTCTACAATTCGTTTCGCCTGGAGAGTAATGACATAATTGTGGCCGCCAGTGATGCCGCGTATGGTCCCACCTTTCTGCACGGGGAAGTGAGGCTGCACGACCACGAGAGCCTTGAAGCCAGCGAGTCTGCCACTATCGAGGCATTTCTGCGAGCAGGTTTTCAGTCTTTGTGTCTGCTCCCTCTGATTTCAAGAACGGGTACGTTGGGCACTTTGAGTTTCGGGCGCAAGGAAGATAAGGCATTTGCCCCCGATGAGATCCCTTTTCTTAAGCAGGTGGCCGCGCAAGTGACGCTGGCGCTGGACAATGCCGCGGCATATCGCGAAATCAAGGAACTGACGCAAAAGCTCAACAAGGAAAAGCTCTTTCTGCAGGATGAAGTTCGCTCGGCGCACGGATTTGAGGACATCATTGGAGAGAGCCCCGCGTTGCAGCGGGTTCTGGCGCAAGTACACACCGTCGCTTCGAGTGATGCCACCGTGCTGATTCTAGGGGAAACAGGCACCGGGAAGGAGTTGATTGCCCGCGCTATTCACCGCTTGAGTTCGCGAAAGGAGGCGAACTTTATCAAACTCAATTGCGCCGCGATCCCCACCGGTTTGCTGGAAAGCGAACTCTTCGGACATGAGAAAGGTGCGTTTACAGGAGCTATCAGCCAGAAGATCGGGCGATTGGAACTGGCCGACAAAGGAACGCTGTTCCTGGACGAAGTCGGAGAAATTCCGCTGGAGTTGCAGCCCAAGCTCTTGCGGGTGCTGCAAGATCAGGAATTCGAGCGTCTGGGAAGTACCCGGACGACGAGAGTGGATATCCGACTGATTGCTGCTACCAACCGGGACTTGGCCAAGAGTGTGAATGCTCACGAGTTCCGCAGTGATCTTTTCTACAGGCTTCATGTCTTTCCCGTCCGGCTTCCCGCATTGCGGGAGCGCAGTAAAGACATTCCGTTGCTGGTGCGTTATTTCGTGCAGAAATTCGCCAAACGAATGAATAAACAGATAGAAGCTATCCCTGAGGAGGCTATGCGCGCTCTCCAAACCTGGATATGGCCGGGGAACGTGAGAGAACTGGAGAACTTCATGGAACGTTCGGTCATTCTGACCCAAGGCAGCACTTTGAGCATACCTCTGGCGGAGTTGCGCACGGAAATCGATACTCACCCACGTGACGCAACCCTCGAAGCCCTGGAGAGGGAACATATTCTTCGCGTGTTACGCGAAACCGGCGGGGTGATTGCGGGCATGCACGGAGCGGCCGCACGACTTGGAATGAAGCGCACGACCCTCCAATCCCGAATGCAGAAACTAGGAATTACGCGGGAAGAATATCAGAATTAAAAAAATCCAGTTCGTGATGAGTCGGCACTCAAACCTGGGTGACGAAGCTTCGGCATTCTGCCGCAGGGTCGTCAGCACTGGCCAGCAGCCAGGTCTTTCTCGGTGAGGCCCTGCTTCGTTTTTTCCACAACTTAGCCATTAGTTCCGCTTTGGCACTGTTCTTGCCGACACCACGACTTCGTCGCTGTGAATTTTGCAAGAACCACCGAGCTTAGTTCTGCGAGATTTTGAATTTCCACAAGCAGGCTTTGCACCGGCTGGCAAAAAAAGGTTCCAACGATCATGCCAAACTACCACCACTGTTTGGAGCAGCAATTTTCGGCCGCTCAAACCGCATTTTGGCAGAACCGGATTGCCAGGCGGAACACATCGGACGGGCGTATTAAAGACATGGCGGAGTTTTCTGGGCAGGCGGCTACGCATAGTGTTTCGCATCGCAACCACTGGCCACAGTCTCCACGCGACTGGGACTCACCACAGCATGGCGATGGTCAAGATTCGGGCATGGATTCCTTGTATCTGTTTCGTTTAGGAACCAGGTGGCATTTTGAAAGAGAGCCTGCTGCGGGTTGGGAACTGTTGTACCTGCTGCGCTGGGCCGACGGGGAGACGCGGGCGCGTGCGGCCGAGTTGCTGGCACACACGGAACACGGCCGCATCCTGAAGCGCGATCTCCGACGAGCCAAGGCGCGGCTCCGCCGACAAACCACCAATTGTGCCCAGAGCAAGGACGCAGCCTACCAGCAGTTGCGCAACGTGACTGCGCCCTATGGGATGGAAGTGGTTGAGAGTTGCGTGACCTGCAACCTGCGGAAGACCCATTGGTTCTGCGCGCTCTCACCAAACAGTTTGAAATCCGTCGGGGAAGCCAGTCATATTACGACCTATCCGGGCGGGGCGCTGCTTTTTGTCGAAGGCCAAGGGCACGAGGAGTCTACGTGCTATGCTCCGGCAAAGTTAAGCTATCCACAACTTCGCGAGAAGGCAAGGTTCTGATCCTGCGGATCGCGCAAGCCGGGGAAGTGTTGGGTTTGAGTGCAGGGATTTCCGGTCAGCCCTTCGAGGTGACGGCGGAGACTACCGAACCATGCCAGGTGAATTTTATTGAACGCGCGGCCCTGATCGAGCGGATGGAGAAAAGCGGGGAGTTAGGGCTTCGCTCGTCGTTAGCTCTTAGCCAGGAATTTCAATCGGCTTACCGTGACATCCACGACTTGATCCTGGCTCGTTCCTCGGCCGGCAAGTTGGCCCGTCTGCTGCTGTCCTGGATGCCGCTGACCGACGCTTCAAGGCAATCGCGCGAGATCCGCATTCGCCCTGCTCTGACGCATGAGGAGATGGCGCAGATGATCGGATCGTCACGGGAAACGGTAACCCGATTAATTGGCGAACTGAAAAAAAAGGAATTCATTCGCCTGGATGGTTCGACCCTGGTGATCCAGAATCGAATGGCGCTGGAAGCACTTGTCTCGTAGGGAATGTTGTTCCTTCCCCTGGGCGAGAACGGCCGGAAACTCCTCCTCCGGCCGTTCTCATTTAAGCGACAATGTCTCAGCTCAGAAGTTAAATCCGATCTGCGCTGTCAAGGTACGCGGGGTAACGTAGTGCGTGCCGCTGAAAGTTGAGAGGAAGTTGTAGAGCTGGTAATTGTTCGCCAGGTTGATCACCGTGAATTGTGCGCTCCACTTGTATTTGTCACCGTGAAACAAGTTATCGTCGCCGATGGAGAGATCGAATAAATGGCGCGGAGCGATGCGGGGCGGATTTTTGTCGTCATTTTCGGTTCCGGGTGCGGGTACTCGGATGAGAGTGGAACCGAACTCCGATGCCGGGCAGTTAAAAGGCAAGGCGTGGGTCGGGGTCGCGCGCTGAGTTCCGCAAAAGAAGCCGGCTTCAAACTCCTGATCGGCGCTCAGAGGCAGACCCGCGACATTCGGGGCGATCATCGACACGTTGGGCACGCCGTTGATGAGCACTGACCCGGGGCAATCATTATATGGCGGGACATTGACGTTCACCCCGTAACACGGCGCAGCACCGGCCACCAGACCGCTGTCATACCGCCAATTGAAACCAACCCAGGGTCCATTCTTCCAGGGCTGGTATTGCAAGTGCGTCGTCTGATTGAAATGCTCGTCGTGATCGATGCGAAACACTCCGGTCGGAGCTGAAGGAGTTGCTCCGGCACCGCCGACCTGGGGCGTGAAGAACCGCGCTGCCACGCTGGAGAACACCATGAGCGCGGAGAACCCATGCAAGTTGGGCACGCTTACGCGACCGGCAAATCCGGGAATCTTCGAGCGGTCCCATTCCACAGGAAAGGTAATCGGGGTATTTCCGAGTACGCTGAAATCGAAGCCATTGTGCGTGTATTTCCAGATGTACTCGCCCGAGACGACAACATACCTTCCGAGAGCCTGCTGAATCCCGGCATGGAATTCATTTCGCCAACCGGGACTGAGCGGCGTCAGCGCGAAAGAAGAGCAGCCCAGCAGCGGGTTCAACACAGGGTTGCTGCATCCGATACTGCTAAGCACCAGATTCTCATTAAAAGGCGTTTCCAGGGCCCGCGCGTAGGAAACGCGAAGAACGGTGTTGGTCTTCTTGAGGTTGTAGGCAATCCCCAGGCGGGGCTCTCCCTCCCTGTGTGTCGTCAGACCGTTATAAAAATCGCCGCGCACACCCAGTCGGAAATTCCAATTGCCCGCTGTAATCGCGTCGTCGACATAGAGCGCCAGTTCCTTGACGTCGGTATGTCCGTTAAATGCGAAAAGGCGGCCGCCGCGCGTGAGGTCGTAAGGCAGGAGCGCGGGATCAAAAGTTGGGCTTGCAGGATTGTTCAAGGTCGGATCCACGATGCCCAAATTGTCGTTTTCATTTAGAAACGTCTGGCCATACTGCGCCCCGACTTTCAAATTGTGAATGCCTTTGACGTACGAGAAGTCGGAGCGCAGGCCAGCATTGGTAAGATTCCGGCCCTGGCCGACAGTTTCTCTTTGCAGAGTAACCGGGCCAAGATCGGCAAATGGATTGGCGCTGGGATAGTAATTGTATTGATCGCGCCGCACGTAAGCCCCCAAGCTGAACACGGTGGTGTTGCTGATCAAACGGGTCCAGGAAGGAGCAATGTTGAAGGTTTTGATCTGGGAACGTTGGTCGGTCGGACCAACCGGAAGGCCGTTGGGACCGATTCCGCCATCATCCACGACCACCCCCTTCCAAGGGGTGGCATCCTCGGAATCGAACGAATTTGGCGTCTGGAACCAGGAACGAGTGAAGCCTGCATTCAGATGCAGGGAATCGCCGGGAGAGAACTGATAATCGACACGGTCAAACACATTTTCCTGGTTGCCTTTATCGTGCATGACGGTGAACTCGGGAGGATCCAGGAATCGGCCGGTGTTGAGGCCGCTGATCGCGATGAAATTGCCCCAGTTCTGTCCGCCATAGGCGAGATTGAAAGCAACATTGGAGGAACCGAAACTGCCATAAGAGGTGGTGATTGCACCGGTTGGTGTAGTAATGCCCTGGCCCGAGCGTGTTGTCACGTTGATCACCACGCTCGTCTTATCCCCATATTCGGCCGGCGGGGCGCCGGAAATGACTTCCATCGACTGGACAGAGTCGAGCGGAATTTGGTTGGAGAAAACTTTGCTTTGTTGATCGGTGATTGGCTGGCCATCCACGGAGAACGAGTTCTCGGCGTGATCGCCCAGGCCATGGAACAGTCCGTTCGAATCGGCGGCGATGCCCGGACTGGCCAGGGTCACGAGCGAACTTACGGATGAAGATTCGCTTTCCAAAGGCAGTTTGTCGAACAACTCCTTATCCACGTCAGTGTGGAACGTGGGCTCATTCTCCAGCAGATCTTGTGCCGTACTTTCAACAGTGACCACTTCGGAAGAGACTTTAACCTCGAGGGCAACGCTGAGGTTTATCGGAACGCTGGAACGAACCTCGATGTCCTGCGCGTAGGCCGCAAACCCGGGCGCATTCACGGTGAGGTGATAGGGGTTAAAGGGCACGTTGGCAAAACTGAATTTTCCAGCAGTGTCAGTGTTGGTGGTACGGTCGAACTGGCTGACCGGGTTATGAATCTCTACCTTCGCATTTACCACCACGGAGCCTGAGGGATCCACAACTGTGCCGTTGACTGCTGTTGAGTTTCCGCCGGACTGCGCATTGGCACCTATAGCCAGGCACGCGACCACAATAAAGATGGATGACTTCTTGGTGTATAAAGCCGACATGATTCCTCCAGAAAGGTAGATTCTGGGCCAAATTACAAGACCGGAAGTGCGGTTTAGGCCCTGTCTATTGGTGGAGGACGAATGTGAAGGGTGAAGATGAAGTCCGAAGATTCACGGGACGGAGAACCCTGTACTACGAAAAATGTGCGGACGAAGACAGGCGTGGGTTCAAAGGTCGCACTGGACAGAACTCCAGAGTGCGCCACTGCACACATGGAGCAATCGTGCCCGGCAATTTTCGAATCGTCGGAATGAACATGGCTAACCTGCAGGAACCCGGTGAAGGCAATCGCCAGCACGCAAACCAGACATACCAATCTGGATGACGCCTGTTCGCGCGGCTTGTTTTTCTCAGGCAAGGAATGCCCCACCCTGTAAGAACAGGTTACTACAAAGCTGTGCGATGCACTACGTAACTCCTGAGTTGCTAGTGACGTCGGGCACCTCTACAACCTGAAGAGTTCGCGAAGGCGTTTGGTTTGGGCGCGGCTGACAGGAATCTCGGTCTGTTTCTTATCGTCCATGCGCAATTGGTAGGAGCTTTTGAACCACGGGACGACCTCTTTAATGCGGTTGATGTTTACAAGATACGAGCGGTGGGCGCGCCAGAAGAGGCTGCCATCAAGGCTGTCCAATAATTCTTCCAGGGTGCGGCAATTGGACTGTCCTTCCATCCCGTTCGCGCCGCCGGTCACAACCGTGATGACGCCATCCTCGATGGAAGCAAAGCAGATGTCTTTTTGATTAATGAGAAACAGCCGACCCGCAGCTTTCAGCAGAATTTTGGAGCTCTGCGATTTCTGTGACTCCAGCATGCGGACGAGGGTTTCAAATTTGTCGCTGGCCGGGCCGCCGGCGTCCATTTTGATGCGCGCCCGCTCCACCGATTGGGCGACGCGTTTCTTGTCAAACGGCTTGAGCAAATAATCGACGGCATTCACTTCAAATGCCTTGACGGCGTATTGGTCGAAGGCGGTCGCGAAAACAATTTTGGGGAGGGGCACCTTTCGATCGATCAGCTTCTTGAGCACGCCAAAACCGTCCAGGCCAGGCATTTGCACATCGAGAAAGACGAGATCGGGGTTGTGCTCGCGGATAAGATTAACGGCCTCCACGCCGTTTTTCCCCTGAGCGATAACGTCGACATCGCCGACGTCTTTGAGCAGGAAGGCCAGTTCGTCGCGTGCGAGTTGCTCGTCGTCAACGATTACAGCCGATAAAGACATGCTTGCTCCTGCGCAGCTAAGAGAAGTATAGCCAGCGGATTTTGCGAGCGTCAACGCAAGCCGCTATTGCGGGCGTTGCATGTTCTGCATTCCCATGGGCATCTGGAATTTTTGATAGCCGGCAGGAATTTCAAACAAACTGGCAGGCTGTGAACCTTCTTTTATGTTCTGCAACTCCCAGGTGTCATTCTTCTCCTGCCATTTGATGGGAAATCCGATTTTCTTATCGACCCAGGCGTACCCGGTCTCACCTTTCGTGTTAGTGCCTTCGAACTTGACCGTGCTCCGGCCGTTCACAGTCTCGCTGCCGAGATTCTTGCAGGTGCCGCCGCGGTTATTGGGCAACTTCAGCCACTCCGTGCAGGCGTTATTTACGTCGCTCGGGCGGAACAGGGCCCGACTCCAATACTGCATCCCGGGGCCCTGGCCTTGGTTGAACTCCATGTACATCTTGCGTTCAGGCATCAGGGCATCGCTGGTATGGGTGGACAAGTTCGTAATCATCACCGCTTTTTCAGCTCCCGAGCCCTGAGGTTCAATGCGCAACTTGTCTTTGGTGGCGCATATTTTCGCTTTGGTCGTACCTGCCTTGGCCGGGGAGGTGTCCACCATATCAGCGCAAAAGTCTTCCTGAGCGACGGCTGCGATGGCAGAAAAGCAAAAAACGAAAACACAGAACAGTCTAAGCGTGTGATTCACACTGCCTCCTTGAGTATCTGGCGAACCTGCGCAATGGCGAAACCGTTGGTGGAACCCGAGATTCTACCCTCAATTTGAGACACGGCTGCAATCTTTCCTAGTTTACTGACTCCAAAGCCAGCGCCATCCCCATGCCGCCACTTACACACAGTGTTGCCACTCCGCGTTTCACCTTGCGTTTCAGCATTTCGTGAAGGAGCGTCACCGTAATGCGGGCTCCGGTACACCCGATAGGGTGCCCGAGCGCGATGGCGCCGCCGTTGACGTTAAGTTTGCTGTGATCAAAATGTAGTTCTCGATCGCAGGCGATTACCTGGGCAGCAAAAGCTTCGTTCAGTTCGACCAGATCGAAGTCGGCCAGCCTGAGCTGATATTTATCTTCCAGCTTGCGCAGTGCGGGAATTGGGCCGATGCCCATGATGCGCGGATCAACGCCAGCGGAGGTTGCCGCCATTATTCGAGCAATCGGCTTGAGATTTTGCCGGCTGACGAAATCTTCACTGGCCAAAACTGTTGCTGCCGCGCCATCGGTGATGCCGGAGGAGTTGCCCGCTGTGATCGTTCCAGTTTTCGAGAAAACGGGCGGGAGCTTGGCCATTTTTTCCAGCGTGGCTCCGACGAAGAGATGCTCGTCTTGAGTGAAGGTTTGCGGCCCTTTTTTGCCCTCGATAGTGACCGGCACTAATTCTTCTTTGAACCGTCCGGATGCAATGGCAGCTGCAGCCCGGGTCTGCGAGCACAGTGCAAATTGATCCTGCTCCTCACGCGAAATTCTGTACTGTTCGGCGAGCACTTCCGCGGTTTCGCCCATGACCATTTTTGCCAGCGGACAGAAAAAACCGTCGCGGTACATGCCGTCAACCAATTCCTGGTTGCCCAGCCGATAGCCCCAGCGCGCTCCATCCAGGTAATAAGGCAGGCGCGACATGGACTCGGCCCCACCCGCCAACACGCAATCCAGATTGCCGGTCGCAATCTCCTGATATCCAAGCGCGATTGATTTCATTCCGGAAGCGCAGGCTTTATTGACGGTGTAAGCTGGCACTTCCTGCGGAACGCCGCTGCGAATCGAAATCTGGCGCGCCGGATTAGGTCCTCCACCGGCCTGACGCGCATTGCCGAAAATCGTTTCTTCGATCTGATCAGGATGAACAGCAGCCCGTTCGATCGCTGCCTTTGCTGCGACTACTCCCATGTCTGCCGCACTCAGAGACGCCAGTGAACCACCGAATTTCCCGATCGGTGTACGCACGGCAGAAAGGATGTAAACATCGCGCAAGAATTTTCTCCACATTCAGTCTAGCATTCGGGCGTGCGTAGGGCAGGTTCTGCTGCGCTGAGCAATGATGACATGGCGGCAGCATCTCTGCCGGCTTGTTACACTGAACTTTGATGCACTACATCTACGGCATTAATTCCGTAGCGGAAGCCCTGAAAGCGCGAGGCAGGGCATTTTCGTGGGTGGGTGTAGCCAAAGAGCGGCACGATTTGCGACTGCAACGTGTAGTCGAAGAATGCCGGCGGCAGGGAGTGGCTGTACGCTTCGTCGACCGCGCTGAACTTGACCGTCTGGCGGGGCACAATGCACATCAGGGCGTGGTCGCGGTCACCTCGGCCAAGCAGTACAGCGATCTCGATGATGTAGTCGATGCCAAGCGTGGCGCATATTCACTGATTGTAATTCTGGACGGAGTGGAAGATCCCCACAACCTGGGAGCAATCCTGCGCACTGCCGACGCGGCCGGCGCAAATGGGGTCGTGATTCCAGAAAGACGAGCGGTTGGAGTGACCGGAACTGTGAGTAAGGCTTCCGCCGGGGCAAGTGAACATCTGGCCATCGCCAAAGTTACAAACATTGCGCGCACTTTGGAAGAGCTCAAGTCCAAGAATGTGTGGATTGTGGGCCTGGATGAGCGTGGCTCTCAATCCTACGATTCGCTCGATTACAAAATGGATTGCGCGGTGGTGCTGGGAGCCGAAGGCAAAGGCTTACACGACCTGGTCGCGAAAAAATGCGATTTCCTGGTGTCGATCCCCATGTTGGGCAAAGTGCCGTCGCTAAATGTCTCCGTAGCTGCGGGGGTTGTGCTATACGAGATTGTCCGGCAACGGCGAAAGCAATCGGTATGAAATTCTTTCCTGTTCTGGGCATCTTCTGTGCCCTGGCGACTCGCGGCCTTGCGCTTGACCGCGAAGCCTTCACGTTTACCAATTACGAACTGAATGTGCGGGTTGAGCCCGAACAGCAGCGACTCGCCGTGCGCGGCAAGCTGGTTCTGCGCAATGATTCGGCGGAGCCGCAAAGCAGCCTGGTGCTGCAGATTTCTTCGAGCCTGGATTGGCGATCGATCAAGGCCGGTGGCAAGGCAGTGCACTTTGTCACCCAGGAATACAACTCCGACATCGATCACACAGGTGCGCTTTCGGAAGCGATTGTGAACCTGCCGCAAGAGGTCCCTCCAAACGGGACAATTGATATGGAGGTGGGATACGAGGGCATAATTCCGCTCGATGTATCGCGCTTGACGCGGGTCGGCACGCCCGAAGAAAAAGCCAAACACGCGGATTGGGACCAGATCAGCAAGTCGTTTACGGCAGTGCGGGGAATCGGTTACGTCACCTGGTATCCCATCGCGACCGAAGATGCCAGCTTGACCGAAGGAAACAGCGTGGAGGAGACCATTGGTCACTGGAAGGTGCGCCACGCCAACACAGTAATGAAGGTCTCCTTTGCGGTTACTTCGGGAGGAAAGTTGTGGTTCAGCGGCACTCTAGGTCAGCTAGCCACGGTAAGCGCAGGATCCAAGGATGAAGCTCCGGGCGATGTGGCATTGGGTTTGGACGCGCCGACTTTTGTAATCGCCGATTACCAAGTCATGGAAAGCGGACCCTGGACGGTGAATTATTTTCCGGGCGAAGAGGACGCCGCAAAGGCCTACCTCCAAGTCATGACCGAGGCGGATGCGATTGTTGCGATGGGCGGCGGCACTGAAGGCTTGCGCGTCTTCGCACTGCCCGACCGGGCAGCGGCGCCGTTTGTCACGACAGGAATGCTGCTTAGCCCAGTTACTTCCCCGATGACCAATGAAACGGAGTTGGCGATTGTGTATGCCAAGGCCCATCAATCAGTGCCGTCTCCAAGAGCGTGGATCCAGGATGGTCTTTCGCACTTCGCGCAGGCAGCATTTATCGGGACTCATAAAGGACGGCAGGCCGCGCTTGATTATCTGAACTCGCACGAGGCGCCGCTGGTGGAGGCGGAGAAGACAGCGTCATCGACGAATGCGGAATACAAGCGGGACGCAGAACGCGCCTTGATTAATTCTATCGACGATAGCTATCTCCAGACCAAAGCAATGGCTGTGTGGTGGATGTTGCGAGACATGGTTGGCGAGTCCGCTTTCAAATCCGCGTTACTGGCCTACAAAGTGACAGAAGACAACCAGCCGACTTATCTGCAAAAAATCATGGAGAAAGAGGGCCAGCGCGACTTGCAATGGTTTTTCGACGATTGGGTATATCGCGATCGCGGCTTGCCGGATTTCCGGGTCGCTTCAGTTTTCTCGAGTCCCTTAACGGGCGGCGCATTCCTGGTAACCATCACGGTCGAAAATCTGGGCAAGGCCGGTGCAGAAGTGCCGCTGACTTTGCGGACTGAGAAGGAAGACATCAGGAAGCAGATTGAGGTGCGCGGGAACTCTAAAGCATCGATCCGCATTGAGACCCAGTCGGCGCCTCAGCAGGTTACGGTGAATGATGGCAGCGTACCGGAAAGTGACACGAGCAATAACGCTTACAAAGTTGAGTCCCCGAACCGTTGATTGACGTTCGCTGAGCTGATGCGACCCTTAATCGAGGTCCGGCATGGAGCAGGCGCCAGCACCTCGCGGATCACCGCAGGTACCACATGGGCCGGACGCTGGCGAAGCCGAAGTAGTGGAAGAGCTCTTGCCGGCGACAGCAAACACCGAGAGTTGCGGCACCAATTTTTGGCCGTGACACTTGGGGCATTCGGCTTTATCGCTGCCGAAGATCAGCGCCTCGAACTGGTGGTCGCAATCTTTGCAAAGATATTCGAAGATGGGCATACCTGCTACCTCTCAGCTACGCATCCCCATTTAAAAACAACTCGCTTGATTTCCGCAAATCTGGGCCACAAGAGCAGAGAAAAAGCTGGCTATTTCTTTGCTTTGGGGCCCCATGTTTTCCCGAATATAGCATCGAGGGCGATAGGGCCGGCTCCGAAAAAGATCAAAGCAAAAGCGATGGTGGCCAGCGTCAGGGGAAATTCGTAGCCACCTTTGGCAAACATTCCATTCTTCCAGTGCACTTTCCAGATGGCCACCAGCATGTCAGTCAACACCAGCAAAGAAACAAACCGGGTGAATACGCCGAGAATAAGCAGGATGCCCCCAAAGAACTCGGTGAAAGCGGATGGATAGGCAAGCCAGCCAGGCAATCCCAGGCTGGCGACGCGGTGAACGTGCTGCGCCAACCCATCGTGAAAAACCTTGCCGTAGCCATGGCCGATCATGACGACGCCCAATACCAAGCGAAGCGCCACGAGGGCTATGGGTTGCAAGCGATCCAGAAAGCGCAAGAATCCCCCACTCGGAGACTAGTCTATCTCTCCGGAATCCATAAGTCCCGTAAACTATCCCCCGTCGTTCATGACATCCCCGCGCACTCCAGCGATTCGGGCGAATATTTGCTACCATGGCGATGCTACGAGGTGATCATGCCTGAATATGTAATCGAGCGCGAGATTCCGGGCGCGGGGAATCTGTCGGATGCGGAACTTCAGGAAATTGCCAAGAAATCAGTCGGCGTACTAAAGGACATGGGTCCGAAGATCAAGTGGCTGCACAGCTATGTAACGGGCGACAAGATCTACTGCGTGTACCTGGCGCCAGACGAGGAAGCCGTTCGCGAGCATGCGCGCCGGGGTGGCTTCCCAGCAAATCGGGTATCAGCAGTACGCCGGCTGATCGATCCCAGCACCGCGGGTTGAGGCGGGCGGTTTTCGGTTACGACGTCGAAGTGCTCCTGGGCCTTAGTGCTTCTTCAACTGCCTCCTCCATCGACATGTCCCAGCCCGACGACCATGCTTCCAGGCCTGCAGTGTTACTGAGCATGTCACGGGCCGGCTTTAGCAACCTTTCCAGCCGGGATTGCTCTGCAGGAATCGGAGGAACACCGATGCGCTGACGCAGGGCAGCAGCAGCTCCCGCAAGGCGCAGCGAATGTTCCGGTCTGGATTGCGCCGCCGCACTCACAGCCAAGCATTCAAGCACCCTGGCGATACCACGTTTGTGTCCCAAATCCCGGAACATGCTGATGCTTTCGCTATAAAGGTGCTCGGCGTCCTGATAGCTATGCTGCGCTGCACTAAGCCTGGCCAGGTCGCATAAGGCGCTGGCAATGCCCCAGCCATCACCCAGTTTCCTGAAGGCTGACAGACTTTGCTCATAGCAGGAACGGGCGGCGGCAAAATCAGCGGTTTCGCGTAAGAGGTCACCCTGGTAGTTTATGGTCCAGGCGACACCGGTGGCGTCGCCGGCATCGCGGAAGATGGCTACACACTCGTCGTACAGCGCGGAAGCCCGCGCGTTGTCTCCCTGCAGTTTGACCACATTTGCCAGATTGCTGAGGGCGCGAGCCGTGTCCACGGGACTACCCAAGTCTCTCCAAGTCGCGACACACTGCTCGAACAGGGAGCATGCGGTCGCGAGATCTCCACGATCGCGGGCGGTGACCCCCAATGCATTGAGCGCCACGGCAACGCCGCGCTGGTCCTGCAATTCTCGGGAGGTGTCAAGACTCTCCTGCTGCAATTTCTGGGCAGAGGCCAAATCGCCTTGTGCGGCTGTCAGAACGGCGGCGTAAAACAACACGCGAGCGCGCAATTTTTGCCGCGCCGCCGCTGGCAATTTGAGGAGTGCGCCCAGCAATGCGCGCCCTTCCGCAAAGTGTTCCCGCATCTCCCAGAAATGAAACAGAGCGGCGCCGAGACGCATACCCCATTCAGCATCACCGGTTCTGATCAGGAATTCCAGAGCCTCGCGAAAATTATGGTGCTCAAGATCGAAACGCTCGAGCCACTCGGGGCGAGAGGCAAGCTCGGCGCCACAGTCTTCCGCCAGCACGAGGTAATATGCGGCATGGGCACGGCGGGTTGCAGACTCCTCGCCGCTCTCGGCCAGACGTTCCAGAGCGTACTCCCGGATGGTCGAGAGCATGAGGAAACGCGTCTCGGCGCCAGGCCGCTCGAGTTGCTGTGTCAGGCTCTTGTCCACCATGGAGGCCATGCCATCGAGTACATCGACGCCAAGGTCGCCTTTGGTGTCGCACACAGCTTCCACCGCTTCCAGGGTATAACCTCCAATGAAGACAGAGAGTCTGCGGAAGAGGCTTTGCTCGGCGGGGTCGAGCAGGCTGTAACTCCAGTCCACGGTCCCGCGAAGAGTCTGCTGTCGCACCGGCAGATCGCGTGCCCCACCGGTGAGCAGATTCAGCGATGATTCGAGGCGTGCCAGCATGGCAGCCGGCGAAAGCAGCTTGACACGCGATGCTGCCAGCTCAATCGCTAGAGGCAGCCCGTCAAGCCGAGTGCAGATGGCTGCGATCGTCGCCGCGTTTTCTTTTGTGATCGCAAAGTCGTGCTTTACGGCCTTCGCGCGTTCCACAAAAAGTGCTACTGCCGGGAAACGTGAAAGCGCCTCCGGCCCGGGAACAGTCTGCGGATCAGGTATTGCCAGCGATGGAACGGGAAATTCGTATTCACCATAAACATGAAGCGGAGCCTGGCTGGTCACAACTACGGTCAGCTGAGGACTAAGAGTGAGCAGCTCCGCAATGTCAGAGGCAGTGGAGACTAAGTGTTCAAAGCTGTCGAGCAACAGAAGCATCGGCTGGGTCAACCCGCGCACATACTCTCGCAAGCTCTCGCGTGACGACTGACCGGGCACTTCGCGCAATCCAATTGCTTGCGCAATGGCTGCATTCAGCGACTCGTCTCCCCTGACCGCCGAAAGAGAAACGAAGCAAACACCACCGGCAAAGCTGTCCGAAATGCTTCCCACGACCTGCAGGGCAAGCCGGGTCTTGCCTATACCGCCGGGACCGGTCAGCGTAACCAGCCGCACATCCTCCCGACCGAGGAGCTGTTGGAGATCAGCCGCTTCGCGTTCCCGCCCGATGAATGTTGTACGCTGCACGGGCATGTTGCCGGTCCGCGGCACCGCATCGCGAGTATTAACGTCGATGCGCAGGTCACGAATGGTGGCGAGGTCGCGAGCCAAGTCTCGAGTGGACACATAACGCTGATTCGGGTCTTTGGCCAGACAGCGCTCCAGAATCCAAAAGAAGGGCGCCGGGGCCTGGAGCTTGATGGAGGACAGGCGCTCCGGCTGGTCTCGAAGAATCGCGGCCATGATTTCCGCTTTGCCTTTGCCCCGAAATGCGGGACGCCCGGTAACCATCTCGTAGAGCACCACGCCAAAGGAAAACTGATCGGAGCGAAAATCCACGCAGCCGCTGTTGGCCTGCTCCGGCGACATGTAACCGATAGTTCCCATGAGAGTTCCCGGCTCCGTGAGCGCATCCACGGCGGTGGGAGCCTCAGGATCCTTTGCAAGGTCGGACACAAAAAGCTTCGCCAGACCAAAATCCAGAATCTTGACAATGCCGTCGTCGGTAACCATCAGGTTTTCAGGCTTGAGATCACGATGAACCAGGCCAGTCTCATGCGCCTTGGCCAGAGCGTCGGCAATCTGGGTGGCAATGGCGATCGCCTTACGAAACGGCAGTGCCCCGGCAGCGAGCAGAGTGCGCAATGTCTGACCGCAGATCATCTCCATTGCGATGTAGTGCGTGCCGTTCAGGTGCCCAAGTTCGTAGATGGTCACAATGTTGGGGTGGTTCAGCGCACTGGCGCAACGAGCTTCCTGCTCAAAGCGCAGCAGCGCCTCCGGGTGCGAATGGGGGTTCGGCAAAATGGTCTTGATAGCGACCTGGCGTCCGAGGCGTGTGTCCTTGGCGCGATAAACCTCGCCCATGCCACCGGCACCGAGGCGTTCCAGAATCTCGTAGTTGCCGAAAAGCGCACCCGGCAACAGGGTGAATGGCACCGAACCTGGCGTGAGAGGCGGGCTCATGAATTTCGTTAGAGCAGCCGTGGGCTGGCCGAGCGGACTGGCAAGCGCTAGACGATTGAATTGGAACCAACCCGCCGGCGCGACGGGCTCTGCTGCACCCCGGAATGCGCATATATAATAACTCGGTTTTAAGAGGAACTTATGGATATCCGATCCTTGCAACGGCCGCTTAAGGATGCATATCGGCAGAACCCGGCCGGTTCCCGCATCACCCTCGTCGCACATGGGCGACAAACCGACGCGCCCATTGCTTGCGCGGTGGACCTAGGGCGCGCGATCTATGACGCTCAGGCGCACAAGGGGGTTGGAGGGGCTGGTACGGGTGCTTGCTCCGGCGACTTGTTACTGGGTGCGCTAGCAGCTTGTGCGCAAATTACTTGCCAGATGGTAGCCGCCGCAATGGGGATACCCACCGATGGGATCGAGGTGACTGTCGAGGGCGATCTGGATCTGCAAGGGACTTTGGGAATGTCAAAAGCGGCGCCAGTCGGATTTGAGAGCATAAGAGTTAATTTCGATGTCCGCGCTCCGCAGGCAACGCAGGAACAGTTGACAGCGCTTCGCCAAAAGACCGAACAGTATTGCGTGGTCATGCAGACATTGCTACGTCCTCCTCGAATCAACAATGTGTGGGCAGGTCCACGGCCCGGCTAGGGGTTAGCGATCACAGTGCCGCCGCGGCACGAAAAGGCCTTTGTCCCACCTTATATATGCTCTCGCCCCGGGAATTGATTGCTGAACCACGCCGACGGGCGTACTCGAAGATCGCCTGAGGGATGGCGATACCGCCTTGCAATCGCACTGAGAACCCGTGAATTTGCCTTGATTTTCCGGACTTTGGGCGCCTCCTAGCACCTTGGTACCGTCTGTAATACTTTCGTTATGCGTTCGGTCCCGGGTTAGAACCTGCGGTGTAAACATTTCTATATGTTGTGGTCATATCGATTAATAATCACTACATATAGGGCACAATTGCAACTCCTGTCCGGCGATTTTCCAGAAAACACGTACAAAAACCGGTAAAACTCGGAATTTAGCCTTGACCTCGTGGCTTTCGGGGTTGATATATGCTCGGGGCACCCGAATTCTGTCGAAGACGATTTTTTCGAGGAATTCTCTCCCAATTTGCCCCGCGAACCGGTAGGCGCGGGGAAATCAATTCTGTGGAAAGGAATAACTATGGCCGACTCGCGTGAAGTCATGAACATTCGCCAGGCTTCGCAGTACCTGGGGGTGAGTCCGGACACGCTTTACAAGTACGTAGGGGAGCAAAAGATCCCCGCCTTCAAGCTGGGAAACCGCTGGCGCTTCAAGAAATCCAGGCTCGACCAGTGGATGGAAGAAAAATCCAGCCAGATGGAGGCAAAAAGCAGGAAGAAGTCGAAAGCGGCAGCCAACGCTGCCGGCTCGTAGGGGAAAAAGGTAGTCGGCAATATGCCGGCTCGATAAGGCGGGCACATGTTTGGATTCCGAGCAAAGACGATTGTTGGTCTGGATGTGGGCTCTTCCAGCATCAAAGCGGTCGAACTTAAGAAGGGACGGGACGGGCTGGAGGTAGCACATCTGGGAGTGGAGCCGCTGGCTCCAGATATTGTCGTTGACTCGATGATTGTCGACTCCGGAACGGTTTCCAGCGCCATCGCGAAGCTGTTCAGCGAGAACCAGATCAAAACCCGGGCGGTCGCGACTGCGGTCAGCGGACACTCGGTGATCGTGAAGAAAATTTCCCTGCCCTCGATGAGCGACCAGGAATTGGCGGAGACGATTCAAAAGGAAGCCGCCCAGCATATTCCCTTCGATCTGGCGGACGTCAACCTCGACTACCAGATCCTTTCCGAGGATCAAGGCAATCCGCAAATGGATGTGCTTCTGGTCGCGGTTAAGAAGGACAAGATTCTGAACTACACCAACGTACTCTCGATGGCGGGAAAGACCCCGGCTATCGTGGACATTGATGCTCTGGCGCTGCAGAACTGCTACGAGTACAACTACGAGCCGGCGCCGGGGCAAGTGGTGGCGCTGTTGAATCTGGGCGCGAGCGTGATGAACATCAACATCGTAAAAGGCACGACTCCGCTGTTTCCGCGCGACGTCAGCGTCGGCGGCCATCAGTACACAGACTCGCTGCAGAAGGAACTGGACCTGAACTTTGAGGATGCCGAGAAGCTGAAACTGGGAGAGAAAGTCGGCACCGTCAGCGAGGATGCCAAGACTCCGATCCTGCAGCAGGTGACCGAGATCATCGTGCTGGAAATTCAGAAGACGTTTGACTTCTTCCGGGCCAGCGCGGCGGGAGAGCACATCGAGAAGATCTTCCTGGCGGGGGGATCGTCGAAGGTTCCCGGGCTGGTGGAAGCGCTGCGCCAGGAGTTCTCGCTGCCGGTGGAGATTTTGAACCCGTTCCAGAGGATCGCGCCGCCGGCGCAAGGACCGGGAGTCGAGTTGATCGAAAAGAATGCCGGGCAGCTGGCTGTCGCGGTGGGTTTGGCACTGAGGAGTTTTGAAAACCTATGATTCGAATCAACCTGCTGGGAGCACCGAAACCGAAGAACAAACGCAGCGCCGTTCCGGCAGTCACGCTGGACATGGGCGAGCCGGGCTCGCCGAAGATCAAGATCTTGATCGTACTGCTGCTGGCGGCCTCGGCGAACGGGCTGTACTGGTACCGTCTGGACCGGCAAGGTCAGGCGCTCGACAAGAAAATGCAACTCGCGGAACAAAAGAATCGCGAATTAGCCGAGGTGAAGGCCCGTTATCTGGAGCGCCAGCGTGAGGCCGATAACTATAAGCGCCGGGTCGATGTGATCGACCAGTTGCGCGCCAACCAGGCAGGTCCGGTCGAACTGCTGAATACCATCGGCGACACGGTCAACGGCACCGAGGCCGTATGGCTGACCACGATGAAGGATTTGGGCGCCACGGTGGAGATTGACGGGACGGCCCTCACTACCGACGCGGTGGCTTTGCTTATGCAGAACCTGCAGAAGACAGGCCGGTTCAGCAATATAGAAATTAAAGAGACGTATCAAGACGAGCAGATAAAAGATATGCAGGCCTTTCAGTTCACGCTGACCTGCGAAAAGGCCAAGTCGTAGAGGCAGGAGAGTATGGAAAAACTCAGCGAGATGCCGAGTCTTAAACAGTGGGGGGCGTTAGTCCTCGCCGCCGCACTGGTGACCGTCGGACTGTACTTTACGGTATTCAAATCCAAACAGGAGGCGAATGCCCAGGTGCAGCAAAAATTGAATGTCAAGCTTCGGGAGAATGCCGAACTGGAATCCTACAAGCCGAAGCTCAAGGACATGGAGCGGCAAGTCGCGAACCTGAAGCAGCAATTGGAAATCGAGCGCCGCATCGTTCCGGATGAGAAAGAAGTCGATAACTTCATCAAGATGCTTGACGCCGAAGCCCTGAAAACGGGGATTGAAATTCGCCGCTACACCGCCAAGCCCGTTACCAGCCGGGAATATTACTCAGAGGTGCCGTTCGAGGTTGAACTGGATGGGCCGTACTATTCCGTACTCAGCTTTTTTGACCATGTAGGAAAGCTGGAACGGATTGTGAACATCTCGGACCTGTTGATCGCCAACACCAAGAAGCCGGGCGAAGCCAAGGCCAAGCGCACCTATCAATATGGTCCCAATGAAAGCATCGTGGCTACCTGTCAGGCGTCCACGTTCTTTACCCATGACACCGCGGTTGCCAGCACGCCGGGCAAAGCCAAGGGAGCCTTATGAAGCTGAAAATTCTGATTCTGGCTTTGATAGTGATGCTGGGAACAGCCTGGGCACAAAACCCGGACGTCATTCAGGACACCAGAAGCACGCTGCAGAACGTTCAAAAGAAGCAAGCCATCGACCAGAATGCGGCGCTGTCGGCAACGGGACAGGCGACCACGCCGGCGCCCGTGAACCAATCGGCAGCCTCGGCTAAGCCGGCCCCGAGTAAGCCGGCCACCAATAGCGCAGCGGCGCCTGCGCCTCAGAGCCAAAGCACGGCAGCAGGGGCGGCCAAACCAAGTGTTCCGGTAAAAACGGCAAAGAGCAGCGCGAAGACAAGAACAGCCAAGACGCAGTCCAAAACCATAGTCGCCGTGGCCAAACCGGCGGAGCCGAAGCAGACGGTGGCAGTGGAAGACAAGAAGGCTCCGGAGGAATCGAAGAAAAAAGAACCGCGCGAATATAGCGCCGCCGGGCGGCGGGATCCCTTTGTCAGCCCAGTAGTGAGCCACAGCGTCAGCGGTTCAGGCTGTAGCAGCGGCAAGCGCTGCCTGGAAGTCGATCAGATCATCTTGACCGGCATCGTGAAGTCAGACACCGGAATGATTGCCGTCGTAGTGAACAGCATGAACAAAGCTTATTTTCTGCGTGAAAACGATCCCGTCTTCAACGGTTATGTGGTGAAAATCACCGGGGACTCGATCATCTTCAACCAGACTGTCGAGGACAAGCTGGGGAAACCGTTCACGCGCGAAGTGACGAAAAAGATTGCTACCCCCGCAGTTTAGGGTGGTAGGAACGAGCCCGATACGCGGCTCGTAGAACGCACATAGGGGAGAGAAGTCACGAGGCTGGCAGAGCGCGAGCCCGTGGGGAGAAGGGAAATGCGAAAGCAACTGCTGGTTATTTTGCTACCGCTGCTGGTGATGCTCGCGGGCGCCGAAACCGCGAATACGACCACAGCCGCAACCGATCACGCTACCTTGCAAAGGGTAGAGGTACTGCGCGGGGACGACGGAATCAGCGTGGAAATGACTGCACGAGGCTCGATGACACCCAGGATCAGTGCGCTGAATTCGCCGGCGCGACTCCTGGTGAGTCTGCCGAACACCGTGGCAGCCACCTCACGCAACCACTTGGACGTGGACCGGGATGGAGTGAAGGGCGTCCGCATTGGCATGAACAAGCAAACGCCTCCGACCACCAGCGTGGTGATCGACCTGCTCAGTGCCTGCACGTACGAGCTGGCTGCGGGCAGCGAGAACAAGGTAGTCCTGAAGCTGCACCGGGCTGCGAGTTCAACGGCCGCTCCTAAGGCCATAACTAGCCCGCAGGCCGAGAAAACACCAGCCTCGATTCACCGCACGGCTGTTGTGCCGGTTTCTGACAAAGCGGTGGTTGGACTGAACTCACCGGCGACATCAGAAACTCCCGCGGACGCAAAGCACGACAACGGCACATCTTCTGCCAAGGACTTCGTGTTCGTGGATCCGGCGTACAAACCCCAAGTTGCTGAAGGCCAGTCTGCGGTACTCGCTCCACCTGTGCGGGCCGTCGATGCCGCCTCGAAATTTGTGGACCGTCCCGAGGGCAACTTGTTGCCCACGCCCAGCGCCGCTCCGCAAGCCCAAAGTGCCCAAGCACCGGCCACTACCCCAATTCAGCCGGCAGTAAACCTGGCGGCTGAACAGCGGGCGCAGATGGCGCAGCAACCTTCCGGCAACGAGCCGAAGTATACCGGCGAGCCGATCTCAGTGAATCTGAAAGATGTGGACCTGAAAGACTTTTTCCGCTTGATTCACGAAATCAGCGGCTTGAATGTGGTGTTGGATCCAAACGTAAAGGGAACGCTTACGATCGTGCTGGATGACGTGCCGTGGGACCAGGCTCTGGATATCGTGCTCAAGAACAACGATCTGGCGCGGCAGCTCGACGGCAACATCCTACGCATCGCCACCGTAGAAACCCTGAAGCGCGAGGCAGATCAGCGTCGCGCGCAACATGAAGCAGAAGCATTGGCCGTGGACAAAGTCACGTTCACGCGGTTCCTCAGCTACGCTCACGCTAAGGACTTGGTAATCACCTGCAAGAAGTTCATCTCACAGCGTGGCGACGTGATCGCTGACGAGCGCACCAATGCCATCATTGTGACCGATGTGCCTTCCACCATTCCGAATATTGACAAGTTGCTCACACAACTGGATCGCAAGACCCAGCAGGTGGAAATTGAGGCCCGTGTGGTGGCGGCTACGCGCAGCTTTGCTCGCGATATCGGCACGCAGTTGGGCTTCGGGTGGGGCAATCACGCGAGCAGCGTAAGCGGCGCCAGTGGCGTTGGAACGTCTCCACTCGGCGTCTTCGGATTGAACCCGCTTTATCCCATCGTTGGTACCTCAGCTCCGTCTTCTTCAACTCTGACGCAGATTCCGTTGTTTACGAACTTGGGATCGACGAGCCCGACAAGTGGACTCAGCTTTCTCAACTTCAGCAAGAACATTCAGCTGGACGCGATCCTGACGATGGCTGAGTCACGAGGGTTGGTGAAGATTCTGTCGCGTCCGCGCGTCGTCACCCAGAACAACATTCAAGCGCTGGTTCGCCAAGGCGTGCGCGTGCCCATCGTCACCCAGGCCCAGTTAGGCGGTCCGCCCACCGTAACGTATGTGGACGCCTTCCTGCGGCTAACGGTGATTCCGCAGATTACGTCGGAAGGGACGATCTTCCTCAACGTAGACGTGGAAAACACCACACCAGACTTTGCGCAGTCGATTCAAGGCAACCCCACCCTGATTACGCAGCAAGCCACGACCCAAGTGCTTGTCACCGATGGCGGCACGGTCGTGATTGGTGGCGTGATTCAGACCAACAACTCGGTCAACATCGACCAAGTGCCGCTGCTGGGGAGCATTCCGTGGCTGGGGAATCTGTTTAAGCACACGCAGGTTTCCACCACCAACCAGGAGCTGATCTTCTTCATCACTCCGCGGATCATTCAAACATAGCAGACGGGTTAGCAGTAAAGACAGCCGCCGGTGGCCCGAAAAGGCGCCGGCGGTTTTGTCTTGCGCCCCTGAAACGAGACGCCCTGCTGTCCTGATAAACTGCAATTCGATGGATCACAAAGGCAGGCAAGTCAGGCTGCAGAGTGTTCTCGCCAATAGCCACCTGGATGCACTGCTGGTCACACATCTTCCTAACATCAGATATCTTTGCGGATTTACCGGCAGTGCCGGAGCCCTGCTCGTGTGTCAAAACAGGACCGTATTCTTCACCGATGGACGCTACAAAGAGCAGGCTCGGACGGAAGTTCAGGGGGCACGCGTCAATATCGCTCGCAAACCGCCGCTGGTCGCCGCTGCCGAGTGGCTGAAGGCAAATGGAAAGAAGTTGGGCGTCGAGGTGCTCGGGATCGAAGACCGGCACCTGACCGTCGCAGATCACAGCCAGTTAGTGAATCTTTTACGGCCTGGCATCCGAATCCGCAACACGCCCGCACTCGTTGAGCAGGCCCGCATGGTGAAAGACAGTGAAGAGATCCGCTGTTTGGCTGCCGCCGCTCAACTGGGATCGAGCTTGTTCGACGTCGCAGTCAAGGCGCTTGGGCCGGGAGTCAGGGAAACGGACGTAGCGGCAGAGCTGGAATATGTGGCGCGGCGGAAGGGGGCGGAAGGCATGTCGTTCGAAACCATCGTAACGTCGGGAGCACGCTCGGCGTTGCCGCATGGTCGAGCCTCGACCGCAAAAATTCCGGCTAACGGCTTCGTGATTTGCGACTTTGGTATCATACTCGCGGGTTACTGCTCGGACATGACGCGTACGCTGCATGTGGGCAGGCTTTCCTCCGACGCGCAGCGAATGTACGACGCGGTGGGAGAAGCACAAGAAGCTGCCATCAACCGGGTGAGCGCGGGAGTGAGGGTTGACGAGGTCGATCGGGCAGCCCGCCAAGTGCTTGGCAGGAGCGGTTTAGGCAAATACTTTACGCATTCCACCGGGCATGGAGTGGGCTTGGAGATTCACGAGATGCCCCGCGTTGCAGCCGGACAACACGAGCCACTGCTGGCCGGAATGGTTATAACGATCGAGCCCGGTGTCTACGTTCCAGGCGTGGGCGGTGTGCGCATCGAAGACATGGTTCTGGTAACCGGAGACGGGTGCGAAGTGCTTACGCCCACGAGCAAGGAAATCATCAAACTGTAGCTCTCGGGTTCGAGTCATCGGGCCGAGGGTTTGCGGCGCCGAGGAACAGCAGTCCCGCCACATACGATGAATCAGAAAGAGCTGAAGGAACTCATTGAGTTCTTAATTGAAAAGGACATTGCCGAGTTTGAGTTGGAGCGCGGCGATGTCAAGGTGCGCATCAAGCGGGGCGGTGAGCAGGGCGCGGCGGCGCCTGCGATTCCCGCAACGTCGCCAGCAGGACATTCCAGCGCTGTCGCCCCCGTTTCCAGCGGCGTCTCCGCTCCGTCGCCTGCTGTTGAAACTGCTCCCCCTGAAGAGACGCTTCACATCGTACATTCCCCGATTGTCGGTACTTACTACGAAGCACCTTCGCCGGGAGCGCCGCCTTTCATCGCGGTTGGCGACAAGGTGGAAGCGGGCCAGGTGTTGTGCATCGTGGAGGCGATGAAGCTGATGAATGAGATTGAATCGGATGCCTCCGGAGAGATCGTAAAGAAATTGGTAAGCAACGGGCAGCCGGTCGAGTATGGTCAGGGATTATTTGCAATCCGAGCAACGTGAGATGCGATGAGCGCGGAAATGCGCGCTTTGAGTGGTGTCACCTCGTTGGTCTTTTGAGTATGGCCAGAGGCCTTCGGAGTAATCCTGGCAGCATGCCGGCACTATCTTCATGTTCAACAAGATTCTCATAGCAAACCGCGGCGAAATTGCCCTGCGGGTGATTTGCGCATGTAAAGAGCTCGGCATCCGTACGGTGGCGGTGTACAGCGAGGCGGATCGCAATTCCCTGCCGGTGCGGTTTGCGGACGAAGCCATCTGCATCGGCCCTCCCCAGCTCTCGCAAAGTTACCTCAACATTCCTGCCGTCATCAGCGCGGCGGAGATCAGTAACGTCGACGCAATCCATCCCGGATATGGTTTGCTGGCGGAAAACGCCAATTTCGCCGAAGTTACCGAAACCAGCAATATCAAATTCATTGGACCACCCCCTGAGATCACTCGCCTGATGGGTGAAAAGGAGAAAGCTCGCGCTGCCATGAAAAGCGCAGGCGTCCCCATTTTGCCGGGTTCAGAAGGGATTCTGGCGAACGAAGGCGAAGCCTTGGAATGGGCCCGGCAGGTCGGCTTTCCGGTAATCATAAAAGCTTCGGCTGGCGGGGGCGGGCGGGGCATGCGCATCGTACGCACTGAAGAAGAACTACCTGGCTTGTTTAAAGCGGCGCAATCGGAAGCAGCGGCAGCTTTCGGCAACGGTGATCTTTACATGGAAAAGTTCATCGAGCGCCCGCGGCATATCGAGTTCCAGATCCTCGCTGATCAATATGGCTCGGTGGTGAGCCTGGGGGAACGGGAGTGCAGCATTCAACGTCGGCACCAGAAGTTGTTGGAGGAGTCGCCCTCGACCCAGATGACGCCGCAATTGCGCGATCAGATTGGACAAATCTTGTCCAAGACTTTGTCAGACATCGGATACGTGAACGCGGGAACCGTCGAGTTCCTGATGGATGAAGACAGGAAACTGTACTTCATCGAGATGAATACGCGAATCCAGGTCGAGCATCCGGTGACGGAGATGGTCACCGATGTCGACCTGGTAAAAAGCCAGATTTTGCTGGCGGCAGGCGAACCTCTGGAGACAGTGCTGCACGGGCCCATTCTGCACCGCGGCCATGCGATTGAATGCCGCATCAATGCAGAACATCCGGAGAAATTCACCCCATCGGCTGGAAAGATCACGGCTTTCCACCCGCCGGGGGGAACGGGGGTGCGAATCGATACCGCAGCCTACGCCGAGGGCGTAATTCCTCCTTATTATGATTCGCTGATTGCCAAGCTGATTGTGCGCGGTAAAGACCGGGATGAAGCATGTTCGCGGATGGCGCGCGCGCTGGAAATGTTCATCGTAGAGGGAATCTACACTACCATTCCGCTGCACCGGAAGATTCTGGCCGATCCGGATTTTCGAGCAGGCAACATTGATACCACCTTCATTGAGAGATTTTTGTCGAACAATAGAAAAAAGAACTAGGACTTCGGACAAGAATTGAATCCTGCATGCTGCACTTGCCTCGGCTCTACGCGATCCTGGACACAGCCTGCTTTTCGTATGGCGAGGAACTGTTCTCTGCAGCGACGGAGCTGGAAGCTGCCGGAGTCGGTTTGCTGCAATACCGCAACAAGGCCGGCAACGCTCGGCAAATGCTTGAGCAGTCGCGAGAGCTGAGGCGAACACTCCGGAACTCCGTCCGGCTCATAATGAATGACCGTGCTGATCTGGCTGTGGTCGCGGGATTTGACGGGGTACATGTGGGCCAGGACGATCTTTCACCGGAGGCAGTCCGAAAAGTAGTCGGAGAGACTCTGTGGGTGGGAGTTTCGACTCATAACCCGCAACAGGTGGAAGAAGCGAATCGCACGTCGGCGGATTACATTGCCATCGGACCGGTGTTTGCCACCACAAGCAAGGCCAAACCGGACCCAGTGATTGGGCTGGACGGGGTGGGCAGGGCCAGGGAATTGACGCTCAAGCCGTTGGTCGCGATTGGCGGAATCACCCGGGCCAATTGCCGATCGGTCATCGAGGCCGGGGCAGACTCAGTGGCGATCATATCCGATCTGGTACGGGAGCCTCGAAAATCCGCAGAGGAATTCCTGCGCATCTTAGGATAGAGTTTTAGCCGGCGAGACGCCGCTACCATACAACGGCGGGTGTTTCCACTCGTCTTTTGGCAAGCGAGGGCCCCCCGCGCCACAAGAATAATGAACACGGACACTACTCCGATTCGAACCGTTCCCACTGATTGGGAGATTCACACCCGTCAGGATCAGGAATTGGTCAAAGGTCTTGGCCTGACCAGCGCCACGATGCTGGTTATGGGCTCGATGATCGGATCGGGCATTTTTATTGTCTCGGCCGAAATTGCCCGCGAAGTGAATTCCCCGGCTTTGCTGATTGGCGCCTGGGCGGTGACCGGTTTCATGACCATTGTCGGCGCCCTCAGCTACGGCGAATTGGCAGCCATGATGCCGCGCGCGGGCGGCCAATATGTTTATCTGCGCGAAGCCCTCGGACCCCTGTGGGGTTTCTTGTATGGCTGGACGTTGTTCCTCGTGATTCAAACCGGGACGATCGCAGCCGTCGGCGTGGCCTTCGGAAAATTCCTCGGCGTGTTCTTCCCTTCAGTGTCGTCAACACACTGGGTTTTACATTTTTGGAAAGTGCCCCCAATTGTGATCGGACCGATGGTTCTGGGAAACATGGATGTGGGGTTAAACACAGAAAACCTTATGGCGATCCTGGTGGTGGTCGCCCTCTCGATCATTAATGTCTTTGGGATCAAGACCGGAGCATTTATTCAAAATATTTTCACCGCTGCCAAGGTGTCGGCCTTATTCGGACTGGTCCTGCTGGGAATCTTTCTGGGACGGAATGCGCAGGCATTGGCGGCAAATTTTCGAGGGAATTTCTGGCACAACGCTGGACTCGGGGCAATGCACGACATCGGCGGGGGAGTGCTGGTAAGCACGCTAACTGTGCTGGCGGTGGCGCAAGTGGGGTCGCTGTTTTCCGCAGATGCCTGGAACAATGTGACCTTCACTGCCGGCGAGGTTAAGAATCCCAGCCGCAACCTACCACTCTCCCTGGCGCTGGGAACGGGCATAGTCATTGCGCTTTACATTGGCTGCAATTTCATTTATCTGAATACGCTCCCGCTGGACGGCATTCGCGACGGAGCCACCATTCTGGAGCGTGGCATCAAGTATGCGACAGAGGATCGCGTCGCTACCGCGGTCATGACGCAAATGATTGGAGCAACGGGCGGTCTGCTGATGGCAGCGGCGATCATTCTTTCCGGGTTCGGGTGCAACAACGGATTGATTTTGGCGGGTGCGCGTGTCTATTACGCGATGGCAAAAGATGGGTTGTTTTTCCGTGATGTAGCCAGGCTGCATCCCACATATAAGACTCCGGCGGTTTCGCTGATGGTTCAGATGGTCTGGACATGCGTACTCTGTGTCTCGGGAACGTATCACCAGCTATTGGAGTACATCATCTTTGCGGTGCTGGTGTTCTACATCCTCACTATCGTCGGGCTTTTCGTCCTGCGGCGTACTCATGCGGAAGCCGAAAGACCGTATCGTGCCATCGGCTATCCAGTGTTGCCGGCCGTCTATATTCTCGTGGCTCTGTTTATCGATATCGTACTATTACGCTACAAGCCGCAATACACATGGCCGGGGCTGATTATCGTGCTACTGGGAATACCGGTATATTACTTGTGGCAAAAGTACGGACAAGCAACTGCCCTGCAAGGCCAGACCCAGCCAGGAGAATTGAATGCCTAATCTTTGGGCAACAAAGCCACTCAACACGATTTTGTCAGAAGCCGCGGAGACCGGGGAACATAGCCTTAGACGGGCGCTTGGTCCCACGAACCTGATTTCGCTGGGCATCGGAGCCATCATTGGCACCGGCATTTTCGTGCTGACCGGAACAGCCTCTGCGAATCACGCCGGGCCGGCAATTGTCCTCTCCTTTACATTGGCAGCCGTGGCGTGCGTATTTGCAGGCCTATGCTACGCCGAGTTTGCTTCTATGATCCCAGTCGCCGGATCGGCCTATACCTATGGTTATGCCACTCTAGGTGAATTCATTGCCTGGATCATAGGGTGGGACCTCATCCTTGAATATGCGTTGGGCGCGGCGACAGTAGCGAGCGGCTGGAGCGGATACGTGCTCAGTTTTCTGGGAGAATTTGGTATTCGATTATCCCCGAAATGGGCAGGGGCACCGGGCACAACCTTTCTCCTTTATAACGGCCACTGGGAGCGGCTGACGGCGCAGTTTCAGAAATTGCTGAACCTCAATCACGTTGATCCCGCAGCCCTTCCCCATCAATACTCTTCGTTCAATCTGTTCGGATTCATCGGTATTCTGCTGGTCACGGCGGTTCTGGTGATTGGTATCAAGGAATCCGCGAACTTCAACTCATTTATCGTGATTGTTAAAGTCTGTGTGTTGCTGGTTTTCATCGGTCTTGGTACCAATTACATTCTTGGGCATCGCGCCGAAGCCACAGCGAATTGGACACCTTTTCTGCCGCCGAATACCGGGCATTACGGAGATTTTGGCTGGTCGGGGATAGCCACGGCCGCCGGCATCATTTTCTTCGCCTATATTGGGTTTGACGCCGTTTCAACCGCGGCGCAAGAAGCCAAGAATCCCAAGCGTGATATGCCGATCGGTATTCTAGGTTCTCTCGCGATCTGCACCGTTTTATACATTGTCGTTTCGGGCATCCTTACCGGGTTGGTGAAATATACAAGCCTCGATGCTCCAGACCCGATTGCCATCGGCATCGACATAACCGGAGTCGCATGGGGGAGCAGACTGGTAAAACTGGGAGCGATCTGCGGACTTAGCAGCACCATGGTAGTGATGTTGCTGGGACAAACGCGCGTGTTTTTCTCGATGTCGCGGGATGGGCTGCTGCCAAAGTGGGCCAGCGCGGTACACACGCGCTTCCGCACACCTTACATCTGCACCATTCTGGTTGGAGTTTGCGTAGCCACGGTGGCAGCGCTGACGCCAATCAACGTGCTCAGCGAACTGGTCTCGATCGGTACGCTGCTGGCTTTCGTAATCGTCTGCAGCGGAGTTTGGATTCTGCGCCGCCGAGGTACAGAGGTACCACGGGCCTTCGTTGCTCCCTGGATTCCCTTCACACCGATCATGGGAATTGCGATCTCGCTGCTCATGATGTTCAGCCTGGCGTGGCAGACTTGGGCTCGTTTGATCATCTGGCTGGTGATCGGCCTCGTCATTTATTTCTCATACGGGCGCTACCACAGCCGAGTGCAGTCCCTGGCAGACTCGAGGACTCCCGAAGGGGCACCATCGATGGCCGATTAGTTTCTTCAACTCACGGCGAGGCCTTCCGCCACACGCGGAGGGCCTTTTTGTTTTATAGTCTGAGATCAATTAGCGACCAGTGGTCGGTGGTCAGTTTTTCTCTGTCAGATCTGATCGCCGGCCGTATTGATCACTAGCCACTGATCACTGTCTGTCATGAAAGCTCTTCACAATCTGCGGCTGATCGGAATTGCGCTGGCGCTCCTGACTCTGATCGGAATGGCGGGGTTCCATTTCATCGAAGGATGGTCGTGGTTCGACGGGTTCTACATGGTGCTCACAACGTTCACCACGATCGGATACCAGGAGGTTCATCCCCTATCGCACGCCGGGCGAATCTTCAACGTGGCACTGATATTAGTTGGTGTCTCGCTGGTGTTTCTGGGCATCGGTTCGCTCACCCAGGCTTTGCTAGAATTCGAGCTTCGAGACTTCTTCGGGAAACGCAAAATGGAGCGCGAGATTGATCGGCTTACGGACCATTACATCATCTGCGGCGCCGGCCGCGTGGGCCGCAGTGCAGCGCGGGAGCTGGCGCGCAAGCCGGCAAAGTTTGTGATCGTGGAGCAGAACGAGGCCAAGGCCGCGCGATATGCCGGCGAGTGGCTCACCATGGTGGGGGATGCTACGCAGGAGCAAACGCTCCGCCACGTACGCATCGAACGTGCCCAGGGGCTGGTTGCGGCCACAACAACCGATGCTACGAATCTCTACATTGTTCTCACGGCCCGCGGGCTGAATCCGCGCCTGCGAATCATAGCCAGGGCCAGCGAAGATGATGCGGAGAAGCATCTGCTCACCGCGGGCGCGGACTCGGTGGTCTCGCCCTATCATTTTGCGGGACAACGCATCGCCCAATCGTTCTTGCGGCCTCACGTGGTGAGCTTTCTGGACGCCGCTACGACCCACCTGGGGATCGATCTTGAGATTGGAGAAATTCAGGTCCCAAGGGGCTCGGCGTTTTCCGGCAAGACAATCGAGACGTCGCGGATTCGCCAGGACCGCGGTGTCATCATCCTGGCAATCAAGCGCGAGCATGGCATGCACTTCAATCCTGCGCCCGAAGACCGTATCGAAGCCGGCGATTACCTGATCGCAATGGGCGAGCCTTCTCAACTGCGCCAGCTCGAACAAATGGCAGGGGCACGATCATGAAGATCGTTACAACAGCAGAGATGCGCGAGATCGATCGTGTCACCAGCGAGAAGTTTGGTGTGCCATCCCTCAGCCTCATGGAAAATGCGGGTAGCAGGGTGGCCGATTTTGCTCTGTTGCAATGGCCATCGGCGAAACGTTTTGGAGTGATCTGCGGGAAAGGCAACAACGGCGGCGATGGATTTGTGGTTGCGCGCAAATTGCAGCAGGCCGGCCGCGAGGTCCGGGTGTTGTTGCTGGCCCAGCCTTCCGAGTTGCGCGGAGATGCCGCTGAAATGTTCAGCAAACTTCCTGTGGCGCCTGTGATCGTGGCGTCCAGCGAAGCGTTGAGCAGTGATCAGGCCCGCACGATGTTTGATTGCGATGTTCTCATAGATGCGATATTGGGCACCGGCTTTCGCCCACCGGTTAGTGGATTGTATGCAGAGGCGATCGAACTCTTGAATGCAGGCCGTTCGCCCGTGATTGCGGTCGATATCTCATCCGGAGCTGACTCAGATGTTATGGGAGAGCAGAGCGGGGCGGTCGCCCGCTCCGATGCTATCGTGACGTTCACGGCGCCACACCCGGCACATGTGTTTGGTGGTTTGACTCACGGGACAACGCGGATTGCTCCAATCGGCTCGCCGGACGAAGCAATTGCCTCTTCGCTGCAACTGAATCTGATCACGCCCCGGGAGATTGCTGCGCTGATTGGGTCCCGCCCCGTTGCGGCCAACAAAGGAAATTTTGGCCATGTGCTCGTGGTCGGAGGATCAGAGGGAAAAGCAGGAGCAGCGGCCATGGCAGGAATCTCGGCCTTGAAGGTGGGGGCCGGACTGTCCACGGTAGCAACTCCGAAATCAGTGCTGCCGACAGTTGCGGGCTTCCATCCGGAAGCCATGACCGAACCGCTGGAGGAAACAAGTGATGGAGCTATCGCCCCGGAGGCTCTGAAGCACATTTCCAAACTTGCGGAGGGTAAGACAGTTTTAGCAGTCGGGCCCGGCATCTCGCGCAATCCAGAAACTAGTGCTCTGGTTCGTGATCTGCTGAAAGGACAGACCGTCCCCATCGTTCTCGACGCTGACGGTCTGAATGCTTTCGAGGGACGTGCCACCGAACTGAACGGAAACTCAAGACCTCTGGTGCTCACGCCCCATCCCGGCGAAATGGCTCGCCTGACTGGGATGACAATTGCTGCAATCCAACGCGACAGAATCAACGTCGCTCGAAACTTCGCCCGCGAACACAAACTGATTCTCGTGCTGAAAGGTCATCGCACGTTGATCGCGAGACCCGATGGCGAAGTTTGGGTCAACACCACCGGAAATCCGGGCATGGCCACGGGCGGCACGGGCGACATCCTTACCGGTATGGTGGCAGGCTTTGTGGCGCAAAATCCACAAGCAATTTTCCAAGCCGTGATTGCTGCGGTTCACATGCACGGCTTGGCTGGCGACATCGCACGGGAGAGCGTAGGCGAACATTCGCTGGTAGCAACTGACCTGGTAAAAGCCTTGCCAGAATCATTCCGCCGCATTCGGGCAAATGCGGACAAGTCATATGTTGAGATACATGGGTAAAACGCCGTGCACGGCAGCAAAGGAAACCGGATGGAGCAGATTACCTGGAGCGATTTCGAAAAAATCGAACTGCGCGCGGGAACCATTGTTGAGGTGGAAGACTTCCCTCAGGCACGCAAACCAGCTTATAAGCTCAGGATCGATTTTGGCGCACTTGGCGTGAAGCGGTCGAGCGCCCAGATAAAAGACTTGTACAAGAAAGAAGAGTTGCTTGGGAAGCAAGTGCTTGCTGTGGTGAATTTTGCTCCGAGGCAAATCGCTACATTCATTTCGGAGGTGCTCACGACAGGCTTTTACTTGCCTGGCGGAGAGGTCGTCTTGGTGCATCCGGAGAGGCGAGTACCCAATGGAGCTAAACTCGGCTGATACCCTTCCAGGGCGTCAGTCATTGCACAAGCAAACGTAAGGCGCATCGCTATGCTCAGCAATCCGCAGAATTCTAAGGGCAGTTCTCTGGAGTTTGATCGATTCAGAGCGATGACCTTCGATTGTTACGGCACGTTGATCGACTGGGAAAGCGGACTGCTGGGCGCCATGCGGCCGATTCTACGTTCCCACGGTCACAATTTGAGCGATCCGCAGATTCTGGAAATCTATAGCGAAGTGGAGCCGCAAGAGCAAAACCCCTATCGCCGATACCGTGACGTCCTCGCGAATGTAGTACGCAGATTCGGAGAGCGGCTGGGATTTTCGGTTTCGGCCGCAGAAGCGGAATTGTTACCGCGCTCGCTTGGGAATTGGCTGCCTTTCCCCGACACCGTGCCGGCGCTGCAGAAACTGAAGACAAAATACAAGCTGGCAGTTGTCTCCAATACCGATGATGATTTGTTTGAGGCTACAGCGCGTCACTTGAAGGTTAAATTTGACGAAGTGGTTACGGCGGAGCAGGCAAAGGCTTATAAACCTTCCCATGCGATATTCCTGCTCGCGCTACAGCGCCTTGGGCTCCGGCGCGAACAAATTCTGCACGTCGGGCAGAGCGTCTACCACGATGTCGTGCCGGCAAAATCGTTGGGAATGGCGACGGTGTTGGTGCAGCGCAGAGGTTTCGGAGCGACCAGACCAACCGAGAGTGAATCCGATCTAAAGGTTGCTGACCTTGAGACGCTGGCCAGACTGGCTGTATGAGCAGCGATAACCGGGCTCAATGAGCCGGTCCGGAGTTGAGCTGCTGCCTGAGTCGTGGTCGCTGTCAGTGGCATCGGAGTTCAAAGGAGGTTTCTCTGCACTTGTTGATACTTCAATCAAAATCGAGCCGGAGGATCGCCATGCGGACTCTTGTTCGTCGGCGTCGGTTCATGATCGTTCTAACAAGCGTAGCTGTCGCTTCAATATTCGTCGCGAGAGCAGAATCCATCCCTGCGTTCCTGGTAGACCAGCCTGCTGTTTCTGTAGGCCAAACGTTGTCTCCCGCAGGTGCTTCCGCGATCCACGCCATTGTGGACTCGGCCCGGAATGCGGATCTTCGATGGCCTGACTTTGCCCCCTACAAAACCGAACTCGCGAAGCTTTACGCGATGAACAGTTACTCGCTGGTTTGGGTTGAGAATGGCCGCGTGAGGTCCCAGGGACTCGCGGTGATTGAGCTCTTAACGAACGCCGACGCCAAAGGACTCGATCCTGAAGATTACGACGGCCCACGGTGGCAGGACCGGCTCCACAAGCTGAGTCGGACCCCGTCCGAACAGGATCTAGTCTCGTTCGATACTGCGCTCACGGCTTCTGCCATGCGCTACATTCGTGCCATCCACTGCGGCCGCGTGAACCCCAAGGAATTCAACTTTCACCTCGATGTCGAGGGGAATCAACTCCCATTGGCAGAATTCGTTCAGACTCACATCTTGAATGCGAGCGATCCGGCCACTGAAATCCAGAAGCTGGAACCACCCTTCCCGGGTTACAGAAAGTTGCTGGCGCTCTTGCCCCAGTACGAGGAGTACGCAAAAAAAGATGACGGTGGGAAGCTGCAAACCGCGACGAAGACTGTTCTCCCCGGTCAACCCTATGCCAGCCTGGCACGTCTGGGACGCTTTCTTCAACTCATCGGCGATATTCCCGCAACCACGCAGTTGGACCCAAACCCAAAGATCTACGAAGGTGCACTGGTCGAGGGAGTGAAACATTACCAGAGCAGGCACGGGGAAAGTCCCACCGGCAAGCTCGATGCGCGAACCATCAACGAACTCAACACACCGGCCCCCGCCCGCATCCGCCAGATCAAGCTAACCCTCGAGCGATGGCGCTGGGCTCCCCACTCCTTCTCGCAGCCCCCCGTGGTTGTGAATCTTCCCGAGTATCGTCTGCGGGCGATGAACCCGGATGGTACCGTCTCCTTCTATAAGAACGTCATCATCGGAAAAGCCTATGGCCACAAGTCTCCGGTTTTTCAAAAAGAGATCCAATATGTTGTCTTCCGCCCTTACTGGGAGGTAACGCCCAGCATTCAGCGCAACGAAATTGTCCCACACATCCAAAAGGACCCGGACTACATTGCCAAGCATAATTTTGAGGTCGTTACACCCAAAGGCGAGGTCGTAACCGACAATCAAGTGAGCCCCGAGGTCTTGGACGGCATAAAGTCCCTCCACCTGATGGTGCGGCAAAAGCCCGGCGAAACGAATTCTCTGGGCCTGGTGAAGATCATCTTCCCCAATCCGGAGAACGTCTATCTGCATGGCACAGACGCCCCCGAACTGTTTTCACAGGATGTTCGCGATTTCAGCCACGGATGCATTCGGGTGGAGAAGCCGGCCGATCTCGTCGCTTGGGTGCTGCGAAACAATCCCGGATGGGATTTGGATCGCGTGCGGGCTACCATGCACGGCGACAAAAACAATCTTCAGGTGAACCTTGTCAGCCGAATTCCGGTCCTGATTGTGTACGGCACAGCTACGGTGAACGAGGAAAATCAGATTCGGTTTTTCGACGATATTTATGGTTATGACGCGGAGCTTGAGAAGGCGCTGGCCGCAGGTTATCCCTATGCCTGGTAGACCTTTGGTAAGGTCCACGCAGACCGCATCTCATTTACAATGCGTTTACTGGGCAAAAACCTCTTGCAGGAAGCTGAAACATTTTCGCCGGCATTGCCTCTAGTGGATAGCAAATCGGGAGTCCGTTTTTGTCGTTTGTCGCTATTTCTTTTTTTGCTGCTGGCGCCGTTGGGGCATACCGCAGAATGGAACGCCCCATCTGCGCATGAATACCGGCTCCGTTTCTATCACACGCACACAGGCGAGCGGCTGGACGTTGTCTATCGCCGCGGTGATCAGTACGTTCCTGAGGCGCTGGCCAAGCTTGACCATTATCTGCGGGATCATCGCACCGGAGACGTGCACCATTTCGATCCTCGCCTCTTCGACCTCCTCTACGACCTGACCGCGTCCCTCGGCGACTCTGGCGGCGTGATTGACGTGATTTGCGGTTACCGTACTCCCTGGAGCAACGAATTCCTGCGTACGCGCAGCGCTCATACCGGTGTGGCGCGGCACAGCCTGCACATGCAGGCCGAAGCTATCGACATCCGCCTGCCGGGAATTCCAACCTCGGAGCTGCGCGATGCGGCTCTCCGCCTGCATCGTGGAGGGGTGGGCTACTATCGTACCTCTGATTTCGTACACGTCGACGTCGGGCGTGTGCGCCGGTGGTAGTGCTTTTTCTTGAGACAACCCAGTGTCGAATTCACAACGCACGCAAGTGGGAATTGTTGGCGCAGGCCCGGCAGGGCTCGTTCTTTCCCATCTGCTTTACCTGCATGGCATTGATTCCGTCGTAGTCGAGAATCGCAGCCGTCAGTACGTTGAGGAAAGGGTTCGCGCCGGAGTGTTGGAGCAAGGGACAGTAGACCTTCTGACAGAGATGGGCGTCGGGGAGCGCATGCGAACGGAGGGTCTGATTCACGATGGCATCGAATTGCGCTTTGCCGGTCGCGGCCACCGTATCGATTTTAACGACTTAACCGGCGGAAAAAGGATCACGATCTACGCCCAGCATGAGGTGCTAAAAGACCTGAATGAGGCTCGTATCGCGACCGGCGGTCAAGTGAACTTTGAAGTTGACAACGTTCGCGTGCACGAAATTGAAGGTCCGCAGCCGCGAATCTCTTATCGTAAGGATGGCAGGTCGTTTGAGCTCAACTGTGACTTCATCGCAGGCTGCGATGGATTCCACGGCATCTGTCGGCACGCCATTCCGGAAAGAGTGATAACAGAGTACGATCGATCATACCCATTTGGCTGGCTCGGGATCCTGGCAGAGGCTCCCCCCTCCAGCCCCGAACTGGTATACACCTACCACGAGCGCGGTTTCGCCCTGCTCAGCATGCGAACAGCTCAAATCAGCCGTCTTTATTTGCAGTGCAAACCAGATGAGGATCTCGGACGCTGGAGTGACGACAGGATCTGGCACGAACTCCAGACGCGCACGGCATCAAACGGATGGAATCTAAGCGAGGGCCGCATCCTTCAGAAAGGCGTTACTGGAATGCGCAGCTTTGTTGTCGAACCCATGCAATACGGCAGACTATTCTTAGCCGGAGACGCAGCACACATAGTACCCCCAACGGGTGCCAAGGGGCTGAACCTCGCGGTGGCGGACGTCTGGAGGCTCGCTCGCGCCCTCGACGCGTTCTATGCTAAGGGGAAGCGCCAATTGCTCGATGAATACTCCGGGGCTTGTTTGCGGCGGGTGTGGAAGGTACAACGTTTTTCATGGTGGATGACCTCAATGCTCCACCGCTCTCCAGAGGACAATCCTTTTGATCATCAACGGCAATTGGCTGAACTGGATTATGTAACCAGTTCGCGGGCTGCTGCCCAAACGCTGGCGGAAAACTACGTCGGGCTCCCCCTGGAATAGAAGCTGAGAGAGTAGACTTTCGACGCAATCACCGCACTCAATGTGTATCGTCTTCCGGTTCTTCGGCCTGCTCGACTTAATCACGATCTGTGGCGGCTCGACGTGGAACTCACTTACCGGTCTTAACAGAAAACTCTCATTTTAGGAATGGAGATCGTTGGCAGCCGGGATTGACAACCAAGAACCGACTCCTCATCTCAACGTCCATAATGCGCGATTAAGACGGCCTTCCCCAGTAGATGCTCCTGCGCGGTTGAGACGACCATCGCTCCGCTGGAATCGGCTGGTACGTCCAGCTTCTCGACGCTCAATGCATAGATGGTGAACGTGTAACGGTGCGGTGGATCTCCTTTGTCCGGACACGGTCCGTGATAGGCGTCGTTGCCGAGATCAGTCCGGCCTTGCATGGTTCCTGAAGGAAGAACGGCGCTGTGCTCCACACCGGCCCCCTTGGGAAGGCTGGTGGTGGTAGCCGGCAAGTCGTAGACGATCCAATGCCACCATCCGGATGGGTCGCTGTGTTCGTCAGGATCGAATAACGTGAGCACGAAGCTCTTCGTTCCCGCAGGAACTCCGCTCCATTGCAACGGCGGGGACATATTTCTCCCAGTGCAACCGAAAACATTTGCGGTATAGACCTCGGGGATTTTCGCCGCAAGTTTTGTATCGGGACTGGACAGCGCAAATTTCGCTTTGGCGGCTGTTTTGGTTTGCGCGGCACTGAGGTCCGCTTCGATCAGCAGCGCGACCGCCACAAAAACCAACTTGGAAATCCTGGATATTCGATTAGCACCCATATTGTCTTTTTCCTTTGCGGATTTGAATTGATCAATCTACGTCTATGGATTGCCGACCTCAACTGCGGTTGCGTGGAACGGGTTCATTTTGCGGCTTGGGGTGGGCTCGCCGAACAATGCCCATAGCTGGCCTTCCAGCACATATGCGGTTGTTCCCACAACCGTCACTGACACAGCGCCGTCGGGATATCCTTCTTTGAGTGGAGTGACTTGTCCTGCGTCGCCTGAGATCTTGATGCGCGACAACCGGCCTTTTCCTCCGCCCTCCACAATCAAGACACTATCTTTGCCAAATGCACGCATGCCGTCCGGATTCTCGATGGCGCGATCGAGCTTGATTTCTGTTATGTCACCAGCCTTGCCATCCGCCGCGATCGGAACAGTGAAAAGCTTGCTGGTCCGCAAGGTATTTACAAACAGTCGATCGCCAAGCACAGAAATTCCATCGAGAATCCCTCCTTTGGCGCCGAACCCTCCGTTTCCTGCCCAAACTTCGAGTTGATGACCTCCATGCGGAAGGCGGTCCACTTCCATGTTGTTCGTGTCCGAGATGTAGGTAGTTCCGTCATCTCCGACGGCAATGTCGTTGCAAAACGCATCCTTCGTGGGGAGTTCGTACGTTGCCTTCAAAGCGCCTGATTGCAGGTCGAAAGCCTTCAACGACGATTGTGCCTGAGGCCTATCGTGTTTTCCTGGAAATGACGAAAAGCAGGCCCAGAGGGTACGGGATTTTTCATCGGCAAAAACTCCGTAAACACCCAGGGTTGTCTCGTCGTCCGGATGGATCCACGGTTCGGCCACAGAAGCACCGGGCTTCACAGCAAAGATGGTCCGTCCGGTGATGGAGCCAATGATGACTCGACCATCCGCGGTGGAAGTGAGGCTCTCCGTGAAGATTTTTTCACCGGGAATAATCAACTCCGAAGGCCTTGCACTCGCGCCTGATGCCGCTTTGTGGCTCAGACCCCACACGTAGGCGGCAAGGGCCGACGCCTGCGTGTCCGATAGTTGTGCTCCGCCCATCGGTGGCATCGGACTACGAAATTGTTTGGGCTTGGGCACACCTTCGGTGATGACCTGGAGAATTCCGGCGAAACTGCCGTCGCTCCACATCCAATGGCTCGTTGTCAGATCAGGTCCAAGCGGCGTACCTGTGCCTTTCGCACCGTGGCAACCGGTGCAACTCGCTCCGCCCACATCGCCCTGGTAGATGCGCGAGCCCAATGCGACCATTTCAGGGGACGAACCCTCGGGGACAGGAAGGTCAGCGGTATTGCTCTCAGGGGGAGCTGCAGCCGATTGCACGACCTTGCCAGCCGGCGCTGCATTGCTAGGACAGGGCGTAGCTTTGGGAGCCGGCCCAGAGGGATCTCCGGCGTAGACAATGCGATAGATTCTTCCGCGGATATCATCCGAAACATATAAGGCTCCATCCGGTCCGACCCCGAGCCCGGAAGGACGATGTTCGGCGCCCTCCGGAGTCTTCACTTTTCCGGCAAAACCGTCAGCGAAAATCTCACAGCTCCCAGACGCATGATCACCATCGAGCGGCTGAAACACTACGTTGTATCCGCCCTGCGCGTACGGCGCCCGATTCCATGAGCCGTGGAAGGCGATGAAGACGCCGTTCCGGTAGCGCGCGGGAAATTGTTTCTGGTCATAGCGCGTCATCGCGTTCGGAGCCCAGTGAGCAGGAAATGCAGCCACGGGCGCCAGCTTGCTCGCGCATACTCCGACCGTCTTACCTCCATCTCCGCCATATTCCGGCGCCAGGACGAGTTTTTTCTGTGCGCCGTCGTAGTAACACTCGGGCCAGCCATAGTCTCCACCCGCCTTCAACAGCATGACCTCTTCCGCCGGAAGCGTCGCTTCTTCAGAGGGCTTGTAGAGGTCGGGCCAATTCGATTGCAGTTGATCGCGTCCATGCTGCGTCACAAAAACTCGACCGCTATCGTCCACGGCAAAGCCTTCGCCATTACGAATGCCTGTTGCGTAGCGTTCAGCAGGAGAAAATGTCTGGTTTGTTTTGTCGGCGTCGTATCGCCATATTCCGCCGCGAGTCTCCAACTCCGTGCACGGATTCGCGCCGGGAATTCTCGGTTGCCGATTTTGGGGTTGGCATGAATTGGTCGCCGAGGCTACGTCGACCAGCAACATCCCTTCCGGAGTGACAATAAACGGATGCATCGGATGGTCGCCGCCGAGCGGCAATCCGGAAACCACGGTTTCGGGTGGATTCTGTGGGACGAGCGAATTTGACGGAAGCGAGTACCTTACAATCCGGTCATTGATCTCAGCATAGAGCGATCCTTTATATATTCCGATACCGGTGCCACCTGCTCCTCCGGACTTGACGGTTTCACCGAAGCGCTCGATTGTGTCCGCCTTTCCGCTGCCTGTGTTGTCTTGCAGAGCCACCAAGAAGCCGCCTTCGTGTACCTTGTCGAAGTCGTAGTAATCTCCAGACCAGACCACGCCGCTCGGCGCCACTGCTAGGTGCCTCGCGTGCCCGATGCCATCGGCAAAGACCGATGCGCGAAACCCAGCCGGCAACGTTAAGCCACTCTCCGTGCTCGAACACGAAGTGGTCTTGGGCTTCTTGCCGGGATTGAAGCTTTGAGCGGAGGCCAACACGTTCAAAGAGCACACGACGACGAGAGTGATGGTCACGGGTAGGAAAGATCGACACGAACTGAGCATTTTCATGCACCCCTCCGGACACCGACTGTAAGAATAATGCGAGCGATTGTATCGTATCGTCGCCGCAGTTTCGCCGGGTCGGTTCGAATCCGTTTGTTGGCTAGCCCCGCCGAAGTAGAATGGTGAAACCAAGGAAGTCGTGATGCGGGACAGCACGTCGATGGTCAATCGAGCCGGAGAGCACGTAGCCATTATCGGATTCAACGAAATCGTATGGCGTTTGGCAATTGTCGTTGTTGAGCGTGAGAACTGAGTTTCTCTGCCCAACCCGCGAACCTGCGTTGGCGGCTTGGCACCACGAGTTCGATCAGGAAACCGGTTTCCCTCGTTCGTGTTTCCCGGCTGCCCCGATGCTTAAAGCAGGATTCGGCTGAACCGGGGCTAAATGGCTGTAACTTCTTGTGCCTCGATGAATCCAATTCTTACGGAAGACCCTGAAAATGTTTCGAGCCCGCAAAACCGCTGAGTGGATGGGCCGATGCTGATCTACCTGTTGGCATTTGTTGGCGGTGTGCTGACCATTCTCAGTCCTTGCATTCTTCCAGTATTGCCGTTTGTCTTTGCGCGTGCGGACCAGCCATTTCGGCGATCCGGCCTACCGTTGCTTGCCGGAATGGCGTTGACCTTCGCGGTTGTCGCGACTGCTGCCGCCTTCGGAGGTCATTGGATCGTGCGGCTGAATCAGGGTGGCCGCTATGCCGCGATGCTCATCTTCCTGCTTCTTGGAATCAGTCTGCTGTTTCCCTCGATCGCTGAAATGTTTAGTCGCCCGTTCGTTAGCGCTGGGGCGAAGCTGCAGGGCGCCCCGACGCCACCGAACAGTGTCGGGCGATCGCTGGTCCTCGGGATTTCGACGGGCATGCTCTGGGCGCCATGCGCGGGTCCGATTCTCGGCCTGATCCTGACCGGCGTTGCCCTCCAGGGACCGGGTACACGCTCGTCACTGTTGCTACTATCCTTCGCCCTGGGCGCTGCGACTTCACTAGGCATTGCCCTCCTTGCGGGCGGTAAAGTGTTCTCCGCTTTAAAACGTTCGCTCTCCATTGAAGCCTGGATTCGTCGTGGACTTGGTGTCGCTGTGATCGCGGGAGTTGTGGCGATCGCTCTCGGCTGGGACACAAAGCTGCTAACGAAGTTGTCTTTTGTAAACACAGCGAAGGCCGAAGAACAGTTGATCAACAAGCTGCATACAGAACGCCCGGTGGTCTTGGCGGCGTCTGCTGCCGCAGCCTCGCCCGCGCTCGACGACGAGGGACCGTTGCCTGATTTGAGCGGGGCAGTCGCATGGCTTAATTCCCCTCCGCTCAGCACAAAATCCCTCCGCGGAAAGGTTGTGCTCATCGATTTTTGGACGTACTCGTGCATCAACTGCCTGCGCGCCCTACCCTATGTAGAAGGCTGGGCAACGAAATACAAGGACGCAGGGCTCGTGGTTATTGGTGTCCACACACCGGAGTTTGCGTTTGAAAAAGAGCGCTCCAACGTCGAGAAAGCAGTTCGCGATTTGAAGGTCACCTATCCGGTTGCCATCGACAGCGACTACCGGATCTGGCAGGCGTTCAACAACGAGTATTGGCCGGCTCACTATTTCATCGATGGCAAGGGCCGAATTCGCTATCACCATTTCGGAGAGGGAGAATACGACGAGTCGGAACGCGTAATTCAGGAATTGCTGAAGGAAAACGGAGCACAACTGTCTTCCTCAAGCATCGTCATCGTGTCTGGCACCGGTGCAGAAGCAGCTCCCGGTGGAGATGTCGGTTCTCCGGAGACCTACATTGGATACCGCCGCGCGGAACATTTTGCCTCGACAGAACGCATCGCTCGGGATTCCCGGTACACGTACACTCCGCAACCGCGACTTTCGCTTAATCAGTGGGCTCTGGGCGGGAATTGGAAAGTTGGCGAGGAAAGCGCAGTGTTGCAGACAACTCCCGGAAAGATCGTCTTTCGCTTTCACGCACGAGATCTTCACCTGGTATTGGGAACAACAAAAGATGGGAAGCCAGTTCGTTTCGCTGTGAAGCTGGACGGCACGCCTCCGGGGGATGATCACGGCGCCGATACGGACGGCAATGGCTCAGGTACGGTTCAAGGGCACCGCCTTTATCAGCTTATTCGGCAAAAGGGACCGGTGGAAGACAGAACATTCGAGATTGAGTTCCTCGATCCGGGTGTGCAGGCATTTGCATTCACCTTTGGATAGCCAAGGCTTGGAGGACCAGATGTTGACCCGCAGACAATTCTTCGTGAGGTCGGTTGCAACAGTGGGCGCTGTGGGTTTAGCCGACTTGCTGCCGGGAGCTTTACTGCGTGCGTCGGACGACAAAGACGCCGTGACGGTCATTCAATACAGCGACTCCGGGGAAAAGATCGGGCCCGCCCGCGTCAAGAAGGTGCGCAAGACTGACGCCGAGTGGAAGCAGCAATTGACACCCTTGCAGTTTGAAGTGACGCGCAAGGAAGGAACCGAACGCGCCTTCACCGGTGCATACTTCAACCTGCATGACAAAGGCCTCTACCGCTGCATCTGCTGCGGGAATGCGTTGTTCAGTTCGGATACAAAGTTCGAATCGGGAACCGGATGGCCCAGTTTTTGGGCACCGATCGCAAAAGAGAATGTTCGGGACTCTTCCGACAGCAGCCTTGGAATGAGCCGCACGGCAGTATCATGCACAGAATGTGATGCTCACCTTGGTCATGTTTTCGATGATGGTCCCAAGCCCACCTACTTGCGGTATTGCATGAATTCGGCTTCGCTGAGGTTTGTAAAGCACGAATAGTAACGTGCCCTAAGCATGTTCTCCGAAATCCTGGAACACGAACTTGGGTCCGGGAATTCAAGCTAAGACAACTTAACGACGGAAATGATGATATCAACGCTGTAAATTGATCTCGGGAGTGTCAGAAACGGGCTTGGTCTTAAGGATTTCGCGGTGGATTGATGTAAGTCCTTTCGGATGATGGTGGCCAGGGACGGAGTTAAACCGCCGACGCCACGGGCTTTGCGTTAGCTCTGGATGCCTGCGTCTCTAAGGCGCGACTTTGGTGGCTTTGCCTTCTAAGATGGTTGTGTAACCGCCCTTTCCGTCGTCCATTTCATACTTGCTTATGTACTGAGTGGGCGATAATACCGTGATTGTAGTTCTTCCTTTGACGACCTTGCCCGGGATCTTGTCTTCCACCATCCACGTCCAGGTATTTCCGTTAACCGTTCCTGTGCCGGTACCCACGAGCCCGACACTGCTGGCGTAATAGGATACGTAGACCTTGGCATGGCTGTCGTAGGCCATGATGTCGAGGGTCGTCCACAAATCGTCTTCAACGCGGTTCTCGACATAGAATCCGCCCGGCCCCAACGTAGCTGTTGCGGTGGCGACAGTCTTACCGGCCGGCACAAACTCGTTGGCTTTAAACTCATTTTCCACAGTCCATTTGCCAACGCAATACTCCAACTTCTTGTGTTCCGGACCAGGCTTTGGTGGCGCTGGTGGAGCTTGTGCGAGTGAGAGTGCTGTGAATCCGCAGATCAGAATGACGCCGACCGACCATCGTATGCTCATTTTCTTCTCCTACGAAAGCGCGATCATTTCTCGAAGCGCTCCCTTTTGTCAAAGAACGCTACGACTCCGTCCGTGACGTGTCCTTAAGGATTTGCTAAGATTCGCCTAAATCTGATGGCGAGCCGTGAGGTATTTCATTTCGACGAGTTCACGCTCGATGTGCAAGAGCGGCGCCTCCTGCGCGGGGCGGAAGCCGTCCACTTGTCACCGAAGGCCTACGCTGTGCTGGTTGCGTTGGTGCAGCAGCGGGGCCGCATGGTCACGAAGGACGAATTGCTGAGGCGCATCTGGCCCGATTCATTCGTCGAAGAAGGCGGTCTCACCGTTCACGTGTCAGCACTGCGCAAGGCGCTTGGCGAGGACGCCCACCGGCCGATCTATGTCGAAACGGTGGCGCGGTCAGGGTACCGCTTCATCGCTGCAGTCACCTGCGATCTGGCCCACGAGAAGCCATTAACACCGAACGCCATAACGCGACCCGTCGAGCTCTACGAGCTAGTCGGCCGCGGCCGGTCTCACCTGTTGTCAGGCTCGTACTTCGAACTGCCTGCCGCCATGGACGCCTTTCGTTCCGCGATCGAGATCGATCCGACCTATGCACCGGCGCACGCCGGCTTGGCGCGCACACGGTGTGTGCAAGCAGCGTTTCGCGCGGTGCCGCACCAGGAAGCGTTTGCGGAGGCGAAGGCGTTTGCCTTACGCGCGCTGGCGATGGACAGCGCCTCGGCGGACGCGCAGGTTGCCCTTGGCACGGTCCTTTTTCTCAGCGAGTGGGACTGGACGGCGGCGGAGCGCAGCCTGCAACGTGCGCTCGAAATCAATCCGGATCACACAGAGGCGCTCCTGCAGTATGGGTCGCTCCAAGAAGCGCTTGGGCGGCTCGACGATGGGCTGCGTTGCAAGCAACAGGCGCTCGCGCGCGATCCGCGATCACCCGGCGTTCTGGTGCAGATCGCCATCTCGTATTGGTATCAGCGGAAGTACGACGAGACGCAAGTCTGGGCTCGGCGAGCTCTTGAGATCGACCCGAAGCATGTGCTGGCGTGCCAATTCATTAACCACGTCTATTTGAAGATCGGGGACGTCAATAGATTCGCGGCCTGGACCGTCAGCCAGGCCATCGCGTGGGGCTTTCCCGAAGAGAGAGTGGCGGTGTTGAAGCAGGTCACCGCGGACATGCAGCAGGTGTACGCGACGGCCGGCCTCTCCGGAGTGAGGCGATTCCTGGTGGATCAGATCACGAACCCGCAACTGGACTTCGACGCGTTGCTGAAGATGGCATTCTTCCGCGCCGTTCTGTATGGGGCAGCAGGCCGGCTCGATGAAGCATTCGATTGCCTTGATCAGGCCATCGCATACCGCGACCCGGCACTCGTGCACCTGGCGGTCGCGCCGGAGTGGGACAGCATGCGCAGTGACTCGCGGTTCGCAGAACGCCTGCGATCGATGGCACTTCCTTCGGCCGCCCATGACAACATCGGCGACTAAACCTGCCCTGGCACCTCGGCCTTTCTGCGTTTCGCCCTTTACGACTCGCATTTCGAGGACGACTAAACTCAGCACCATTTTTCAAAATAGCAAGGAACGCGAAAGGACAGCGAGCCGGTGTCGGTCTTTGTAATCGGAAGAAAAACAAATAGATGAGAAGACAGGGAGGTGGGTTCCTATATAGACAGCGAAGTTGGCAACAGCAAGAAAGCCCGCGAGGAGTGGGAAGCCAAGCGCCTGACAACCGAAGAGGCGTTTTGGGAACAAGAGGCCAAGGATTGACCTGAGCGGTGCGCACTATTTCATGTGAAGTCACGATGGCGGGTGAGCGACCACAGGTGAGAAATCACAGGTGAGAAATTTCGGGCTGGTTTGCTAAACCATTGAAAGATATGGTGGCCAGGGACGGAGTTGAACCGCCGACGCCAGCCTTTTCAGGGCTGGCTTCTCCCAGAGCTATCTATTGATTCTACAAAGCTTAGCTTCGAAAACCTACCTGCTTTTGTCCTCTTTAATTGGAGCCAAAATGGAGCCAAGTTGTAAAAATCTGAGCCTGCCGAGATTTGCCTCGATTTCGACAAGCTTGTCTCACAGAGTGCCGTACTTTCTTGGCGTCTGCGAACGAAAACGTCAACTGATTAAGAGTTGTCACACCTCAGCGGGTTTGTTAGCGATGATCTCCATTTGAAATCAATCACTTGCCCACAACCTAGCCCGCACGGAAGCACTCTTGTTGAAGTAGCGAAAAAGCCTTTATTGGCGCACATGGGCTCGAAGCGTACGGCACATTCTGCGCGGCACACCTCTCATTAGGATCTGGTATGGTGGCCAGCGGGGGCCAATCAGCACGAGCACGATAGCAAGAGAAAGCTGCCAAAAGGTGTTGCTCGCATTGTTCTCTTGGGAAGCTGCCCGTGATGACAGAAGTAAAGTGCGAAGCGGAGCGTCGCGGAAAACCCAAGTTTTGCGTTCCTGCCTTTCCCTCCGGTTTAACTCTCACCCTCCTTTCTTGCTCAGGAGTTAGTTGTCACATCGGCGACGCAGCCGCTTCGACGTCAAGTTCGAGGCATAGCTCTGGCGACTCTTTCAGCTACCTGGCTGCATCCGCTGGGCGTTCGGTTTTGGAACGCTCCCGGACTGGCGTCGCTACTGGCCAATCAGCCCTCCAGGCGTTAGGGGATGTCACGTTCAGGTATCTGATGCGCACAGGCATCGTCGCAAGCCGGTCCGACAGTTGAGCTTCACGGCGAATGGGCCACCAGTCATACAAGAAAATCTCAAGCGGCCGCCACATAGACACCCAGCCGCCGATGGTGAGGCTTTCGCGCAGGACCTCGCCGATGCGGCTGGTCTTCATGAGCGTAGCTAGAAAATCGCCCAAAGCAATGGCGACGGCCAACACAGTGAGGCCGATTAGGAGGCTTGTCCTGCCGCGGCGAAGCAGTTCGCGCAGACGCCGCCGGTAAGCTTCTGCACGTTGCCGGAAGAACTCGTGGATCGCATCGCGCAGAACGGCTGCCTCGTCCGGCAAACCAGCCTCGCGATCAAGATCGACGACCAGAGCAAGGGCCGCATCGCGCGGCAAGTCCTTGGCCCAGCCAACAATGAACTCCTCAGCCTCTCGATCCAGGTCCTTATTGCGAAAGGGAGAGGGGTCGATGGAATTGAACAACTGTTTCAGTTCCCCGACGTGCACCTCAATCACGGAACACTTCGGGGGAATGGGATCGCCTGCGGAAACCTTATCGTCGATTGCTGGGGAGGTGATTGCTGGATTCGCCCGCGTCACTGGTCAACCCAAGAGCCAACATTACCTGCTTAACATGATACTCGCGATCCAAACCTTCGCCGAAGCAAGGCGGCCTCGCTAGGCAGAATACTGGACGCATTACTACAAAGTTTCCACATCGGACTTACGCTTTCGCAAGACACTGCATCTTGCTGGTAGCATTGGGGGCGGGAAACGGTTTCAAGAAAATCCCTTCGGGCACCAGCCCATTTTCTTCTTTGGATTCTCTGTCTAGCTTATATTAGACATTGCGAATATACTAATAGTTACGATGAGCGATACCTTACGACAGTTCAAGAGTGAGATCTTTCAAGGACTCGCAAATCCGACTCGGATCGCCATGGTCGAACTCTTGCGCGAAGGCGAGCTGTCGGCCGGAAAGCTGATTGAAAAGCTGGGGATCGAGCAGGCCAACGCCTCGCAACATCTGGCGGTCCTTCGGGCGAAGCAGATCGTAGTAAGCCGGAAGGTGGGCAATCAAGTTTACTATTCGATCCGCGATCGTGCCCTGATCGAGGTCCTCGATATTCTGCGCCGCTATTTTTACGCTCAACTCAATACCACCGTGAACATGCTGAAAGAAGTCGCGAGGGAGGCGCCGAAATCCCGTCTCGTCACACGTCGATGAACGACCCGAGCCCTTCCAAGTCATCCCGTCTGGATCGATTGCGCTGCGCGGTGGAACACGGGGCACACCTGCTCCCCGGGCAGGGCCCCATTGGAGTCTTCGTTCACCATAACACCCTGCATGCCTTCGAACATCTCCCATTCGAAGAAGCGGTAATACAGGCGGCGCAGCTATTTGGCGCCGAGCCGTACATGAGCGAAGCGAGTTATCGGGCCGAGTTGGCGCGTGGACGGATCCAACTTGTGGATGTTGACGCGGTCCTTGACCGCGAACCCGATTTCCTGATCTTTGCGGGACTAAGCCGAAGTTCGCTGCGCCGGGCGATGATTACGCCGGGGGTCCGGGAGTTCGATGGGGCGACCATTGTTTGGCGCACCGAGCAGGGCGATTTGGCTAAGGACTTCCGGCGTCCTGCACTACGCGTACTGTTCGAAGCTTGTTTTGCACGCGCCGTAGCTCACGAGGAAGGACCTGTCCAGCCCCGCCCTGTAGACGAGGTGATTCATCCTTGGCTGATCCGCCTTTGCTCGGTCTTTTTGGATCAAGGCACAGCCTACTGGCCGATGCCCAACCGCGAGAAGGGGTTCTATGAAAGCGTACGGATACTGCTGTCCGGACTCGGCGGAATTTTTCCCAAGTATCTGGTCGGGCTGGACGAGGAGTTTCGAAGGCAGGGGCATCTAGCGTTTTTGGCTGCGGA
>DASPRY010000087.1:0-13838 GCA_035624215.1 Terriglobales bacterium | reverse complement strand
AGCAGACGGCGCACCTCATTGCCGATGCTGAGCTCGACCGCCTGGTGCGCGAACTATTGCAGACTGTGCCATCGTCGGTCTCCGAAGAGCGCGCCCCAGCTTCCTTCAGCGCACTGGCGCCTTCACGGCATCATGCTCGAGCGGTCGGCTCCAGCGCCGTGACAACCTTAGCGCACGGTTCTACGCTGGGACGTGAACTCCATTCCGATGAAATCGAGCTGGAACCGGCCATCAATGTGATTGCCGAGCGGGCCCAGGTTCTTACCGGCGCGACGGGGGCGGCGATTGCCTTGCGCCATGGCGACGAGATTGTCTGCCGCGCCCGCGCCGGACGCACGGCTCCCGATCTTGGGGTGCGGTTGCAAACTGAGTCGGGAATTTCTGCGGATTGCGTTCGCACCGGCGAAGTCGTCCTCTGCCATGATGCGGAACGCAATCCCCTGGTCGACCTGGCCAGTTGCCGCCGCCTGGGCGTACGCTCCATTCTTGCAGCCCCCTTGCGCCATTTCCGACGAACCCTGGGAGTCTTCGAAGTCCTCTCCGCTGCACCCTATGCTTTCGACAACCGTGATGTGGCTACCATGCAATTGCTCTCAAGCATGATGGTTGCCGCCATCAGCCGGCTGTCGAAGCTTCACACCGCCGCCTGACCGCAGATGTTGTCCTTCTGATTTCTTCTGGCTACGCCGTAGTTTCCACCTGGGGTAAGATGGAGCGAGATTCGGCATGCAATCGCTCGGAACCAATCCGGCCGCGATCGGCTTGCAAGCCGCCCTACGGCGTGAGCGCCGACGCCGCGTGCGGCACAAAGTCCAACTGCCCGCCTACGCCAGCTTGGGTGGAAACTTAACTGCAGCCGCCCTCGATCTGAGTGAAATCGTCAACCTCAGTGAAGAGGGTATGGCTATTCAGACCTCATCTCCGCTGGCCGTGGATCAGAAGGCAACCTTCGTGCTTGATCTTCCAGAAACCAACGCCTCGATCCGCGCTGATGGGCGAGTGGTTTGGGCCGCCCCCACAGGGCGGGTCGGCATCAAGTTTGCTGAGTTGCCGCCGGAGTTGAACTTTGAGCTGAGAAAATGGCTGTTTGCGAATGCAGTCGCGGCCTGGGTCAATCGCTCGAGTGAGCCCGCGCTAATCGCCAAGGTCGCGCAACAGAATGTGTCCCAGGTGCGGGCCGGCGCCATAGAAGCCGAGCCTTTCCAACCGCGCGCACGTCCCGACCACACCGCGATCCTCACCGGGTTGGAAGCCGTAAAGCGGGAAGTGGAAGCGCTGGGAACAGACTTGGATGCAGCCCTTCGCTTGATCGCTCTCAGGGCGCAAGCTTTCACGCATGCCGAAGGCGCAGCAATTGCCTTGAGCCAGAGCGAGGACATGGTTTGCCGTGCAAGCGCCGGCCCTTCTGCCCCTCCGGTCGGCGCGCACTTCAAAATTGGCTCTGGTTTTTCCGGAGAGTGCATCCGGACCGGATCGCTCCTCCGCTGCGAGGATTCCGAGACCGATTCCCGCGTGGACCGGGAAAGTTGCCGGGCTTTGGCTATTCGGTCCATGATCGCCGCACCCATTCGCTGGGAAGTCTCCATCATTGGCCTGATCGAGGTGTTTTCTTCCCAAGCCCACGCATTTGCTGCAGAAGCTGAGCTGGTTCTCGTACGCTTGTCAGAAATTGTCGCGGAAGCTGTGCATCGAGCGGGATCGCTGGACGATGACCCGGGGGTCAAACTAGGCAATCTCGACGATGAATTCCCGTCAGAGGAGTTGCCTGACCTTTCACCGCCCGAACACTCCCGTTCACGGAATGTGCTCCTGTTTGCTGCCGGGCTAACGATTGTGCTGGTTATTTTGTGGCTGATCGGAACCTGGGGCAGTAGCGGTTCTTCTGACACAAGGCCATCTGCTTCTTCACAATCGAAAGCCGGTCCGGCTCCAGTTTCTGCCACTCCCATCGCGGCGGAGAACCTGCAATCACTTCGTCAATTGGCGAACCAGGGAGATCCGACAGCTCAGTTCGCCCTCGGCGCTCGCTACGCCACCGGCGAAGAAGTCCCGCAAGATTACGCCGAGGCCGTTCAATGGTTCAAGAAAGCGGCGGAGCAAGGGCAGGTTGCAGCGCAAGCCACGCTCGGCGCCTACTACTGGGCCGGCCGTGGTGTGCCTGTCGATCTTAGTCAGGCGTACTTCTGGTCCTTTCTGGCGGAGGCTGGCGGAGATGAGGCCAGCAGGTCTCGCGTCGCTCTGCTCACCTCGCGGCTGAGCCGTGGTCAGGTTATCGCCGCGCAGAGAGAGGCGAATGAGTGGTATAAGCGGCATCAATTGGCTGCCGACAGCTCCCAATAAGCCCACTGTTAGCGCCTCTTGTTTGGGCGCTTTATAGCCGATTCCCGGTTAAAATAGTCGAAGAGGTGTTTCTTGCCCACGCTCAAAGACATCGTCTACGAGCAAGTCAGCCAAGGCGACCTCTACGAGAAGCTGGGCGACCGCAATCGCGTGCGCTGTCACGCCTGCGGCCATTGTTGCCCAATTCCCGATGGCCAGCCCGGAGTTTGCAAAGTCCGCTATAACCGCGGCGGCATTCTATACGTCCCGTGGGGTTACGTCGGCGGCGTGCAATGCGATCCCATCGAAAAGAAACCCTTCTTTCATGCTTACCCCGGAGCTTTGGCGTACAGCTTTGGCATGCTGGGGTGCGATCTCCACTGCTCCTATTGTCAGAATTGGGTGACCTCCCAGGCTTTGCGCGATCCCAACGCAGTTTCCCCGCCGCTTGAAGCGTCCCCCGAGGCATTGGTTCAGGATGCTCTTCGACAAGGGGCAAAAGCCATCGTCAGTACTTACAACGAACCGCTGATCACTAGCGAATGGGCGGTTGCGGTCTTCAAGGAAGCCAAAGCCGCTGGCCTGATGACCGGTTTCGTCTCCAACGGGAATGGAACACCGCAGGTGCTTGAATATCTGCGCCCGTGGATCGATCTCTATAAGGTCGATCTGAAAAGTTTCAGCGACCGTCACTATCACGAATTAGGCGGACGCATCGGCCCCATTCTCGATACCGTCCGCAGGCTCCATGATATGGGCATTTGGCTCGAAATCGTCACTCTACTGATTCCCGGCTTCAACGATTCCGAGGATGAACTGCGCAGCTTGACGGACTTTCTGGCTAATATCTCGCCTTACATCCCGTGGCACGTGACCGCATTCCACAAGGATTACAAGATGGACGATCCGGATGATACCCGGCCGGAGGACTTGTTGCGGGCAGCACAGATCGGGAAGAATGCCGGCCTAAAATACGTGTACGCGGGAAATCTGCCCGGCGTGGTCGGCGATCACGAGAACACTAACTGTCACAAGTGCGGCGAGACCCTGATCCGGCGCTATGGCTACTTCATCGAAGACTATCGTCTGACCGCCGACGGCTCTTGCCCATCCTGCGGAACCACGATTCCCGGGCGCTGGAGCCGTAAGTTCGAGGGCCAAATCGCTGATCGTCCTTTCTTGCCTCGCCAAAGATCGCGGCTGGTTACGATCAATAATTGACTTAGTAGTTCTGGCCGGCTTACAACGTGGGCTTCTTTTCGGAGATCAGTTGTTTGATTTTCTGCACGAACTCCGCCGTCGGCATATCCTCGGTCTTCTCTTTTCCTCGGATCCGCACGTTCACTTTGCCGGATTCGGCTTCTTTATCTCCCACCACCAATAGGAATGGTACCTTCTGCAACGCATGCTCGCGGATTTTCGCATTCATCTTTTCGTTGCGCGCATCGACATCGACGCGTACTCCCGCCGCCTTGAGCTGATCGGCTACTTTTTTCGCGTATTCGACATGTCTTTCGGCGATCGGAATAACGACGGTTTGTACCGGCGATAGCCAGACGGGAAAAGCTCCGGCGTAGTGCTCAATCAGCACCCCAAAAAATCTCTCGATCGATCCATAGAGCGCGCGATGCACCATCAGCGGCTGCTTGCGCGTGCCATCTTCTGCGACGTACTCCAAATTGAAGCGCTGCGGCAGATTGAAGTCGAACTGGATGGTCGAGAGCTGCCACAGCCGCCCAATCGCATCCACCAGCTTGATGTCAATCTTCGGACCATAGAATGCCGCTTCACCGGAGATTACTTTGTGCTCGATCTTTCGCCGTTGCAACACCTTTTCCAGCGATTCCGTTGCCAAGTTCCATTGCTCGGCGCTGCCCACAAAATTTCGTTGATCGTTCGGATTCCAGGTTGAAAGCTCAGTCTGGAACTGGTCGAAGCCGAAATCTTTGAGCACGTCCAGCGCGAAATCCAGACACGCTTCGATTTCACCTTCGATTTGCTCCGGCGTGCAGAAGATGTGAGCGTCGTCCTGGGTAAAGCCGCGCACCCGCAGTAATCCGTGCATCACGCCCGAGCGCTCGTAGCGATAGACGGTGCCAAGCTCCCCCAGCCGCACCGGCAGGTCGCGATAAGATTTCAGCGAATCTTTATAGATGAGGATGTGGCCAGGGCAATTCATCGGCTTGAGGCGGTATTCGGCATCATCGAGCTCCATGACGTCGAACATATTTTGTGCGTAGTAGCCTTCGTGCCCCGAGGTCGCCCACAACTGCCGCCGCATCACGTGCGGCGTGTATACCAGCGCATAGCCGCGCTTGATATACTCCTCGCGCATCCAGTCTTCCATCTCCTCACGGATGATTCCGCCCTTGGGATGCCAGAAAATCAGACCAGGCCCCGCCAGATCCTGGATCGAGAACAGATCAAGCTGCCGCCCGAGTACGCGATGGTCTCGCTTCTTGGCTTCTTCCTGCTTATGCAGGTAGTCATCAAGATCTTTCTTCGAAAAAAATGACGTACCATAAATGCGCTGCAGTTGTGGATTCTTTTCGTCCCCCAGCCAATAAGCGCCGGCGATATTGATCAATTTGAAAGCTTTGATCTTTCCGGTGGACGGAATGTGCGGACCGCGGCAAAAATCGGTGAATTTCCCGGTGCGGTATATCGAAATCTTTTCATCGGGCTTGGTGAACTGCTCGACGAAATGGCACTTCATGAAATCGCCGTCCTTCTTGAACTCCGCAAGACCCTTTTCGCGGGGCAGAAATTCGCGTGCGTAGGGAATGTTTTGCTGCACCAGTTCCTGCATTTTCTTCTCGATCTTTTGCAGGTCCTCCGGCGTGAAGGGGGTCGTCCGGTAGAAATCGTAGAAGAATCCGCTCTCGGTCGCCGGGCCGTGGCCCAGCTTGGTTTCAGGAAACAATTCGAGCACCGCTGCCGCCAGCAGATGTGCGGAGGAGTGCCGGTAAACCTCCAATGCCTCGGGATCTTTCTCAGTAAGGATGCGCAGATCGGAGTCTTTCTCCAGTGGCCGGGTAAGGTCGATCAAATCCCCGTTGGTTTTGGCCACAAGTGCAGCATCGGCGAGTCGCGGGCTGATCGACTTGGCGATGTCAAGCGCGGTCGTCCCCTTAGGGACTTCCTTGCTGCTCCCATCGGGAAACTTGATCTGAATGCTGTCGGCCATGAAGACATTCAGTATAAAACACAGACCACGCGGGGGGCCGATGCGACTACTGCTGCTACCAGCCGATTTTCTGGCCTTTGTTCTGTTCGTCCAGCCACTTCTTCAGCGGGGCAAAGTAATCGAGAATGGCGCTGGCGTCCATCTGGCGCTGGCCGGTCAACACTTCCAATTCATCGGGCCAGGGCTTGCTCGTTCCCATTTCCAGCATCTTCCTCAACTTCGCCCCGGCTGGTTTTGAATTGTAGAAAGTGCATCGGTTCGTTGGCCCGATGTAACCCGCTTCTTTGCACAATGCGCGGTAAAACTGAAACTGCAAAATTCGCGCCAGGAAGTAACGCATGTATGGCACGTTGCCGGCAACATGATATTTGGCGCCGGGATCGAAATCGGCTTCGCTCCGCTCAACCGGCGGCGCAATCCCCTCATATTTCAGGCGCAGCTCCCACCAGGCCTTGTTGTAATCGGCCGGAGTAATTTCGCCAGAGAAGACTTTCCAACGCCATTGATCAATGACCAGCCCGAAGGGAAGAAACGCCACTTTATCGAGCGCCTGTTTCAGCAGCAGAGGAATGTCGGCATCGGCAGACGGCACTTTGTCCAGCAATCCAATTTCGTTCAGATAGTCCGGAGTTATGGCCAGGGCGATGGTGTCGCCGATGGCTTCATGAAAACCGTCATTGGCGCCGCCCTTGAAGAGGAATGCCTGATCTTTATAGGCTCGCTGATAAAAATTGTGCCCCAGTTCGTGATGGATGGTGACAAAGTCCACATCGCGAATCTGAATGCACATCTTCACCCGCAAGTCATCTCTGTTGTCGATGTCCCAAGCGCTGGCGTGGCAGACGACCTCGCGATCACGCGGTTTGGTGAATAATGAGCGCTCCCAGAAAGTTTCGGGTAATGGCGCGAAGCCCAGCGATTTGTAAAAATTCTCACCGTAGCGCACCATCCCTCTCGGATCGACGTTCTTCGCCTTCAGCAATTCGGTCAAATCATATCCACGGCTGTTTTCAGGCAAACCCATCAGAGGAAAAATGTTTCCCCATTCCTGTGCCCAGGGATTTCCGAGGAGATCGGCTCGCAGCGGCCCATCCGGCGGCACTACACTTGCACCATACTGCTGCGAGAGGCGCGTGCGCACGAACGTGTAGAGCGACACATACAGCGGCCGCACCTGCTCCCACAGCCTATCCAGTTCGGCGGTGAACTGCTCGGGCGACATATCGTACCCCGAGCGCCACATCACCCCTACATTCTTAAACCCGATCTCGCGTGCGCCCTGGTTGGAGAGTTCGACGAAGCGCGCATAGCGCTGGCGCATGGGCGCGCCTACTTTGTGCCATCCTGCCCAAAGTTCTTTCAGTTCGTTGGGATCGCGGCTCTCTCCCATGATCTTTTCGATCGCCGTGATATCGAGGCAATCGTCCGGCTTCCGACAAAATTTGCTCTTGCCGTAATCGCCGTCCAGCGAGGTTGCTATCGTCATCATTTCCCGGCGGAGCACAGGGTCGTGCGGCGCTGGCGCCGTGAGATTAAGCCGCAACAGCTTGAATTTACGGCTGAGCGGCGCTGGCATTTGAACTTTGTCGAAACGTTTTGCCTCATCCACCAGTTCTGTTGTCGCCGCCGTCAGATGGTCCCGCGCATCCGCGGCCAGCGCATCTGTATCCTCAGTGATGAAATTCTTCTGCACCCAGTCCGCTCGTGTTTGCTTGACCGCCACGTCGCTCAGTTGCGCCTCAGCGTCACGCATGAATTTCCCGGCATCAGCTTGTGTCGGTTTCCGGGAAGTCTGGGCTTGAATCAGAACAGAAAAAGCTATTAACAACCCAAGAAGACGGAATTTCATGAATTCCTCCGCTCGGAAATTATGAACGAGAGGCGGGGAAATGTCAGTTATCGGTGACGGCGCACGTGGACAAACTATGCTTGTGAATTGTCGCGATAATACAAATCTTCGAGGGCTTGCTGCACTTTGGCCGAGAATTCTTCGATGTGGCGCAAGTCGCATCCTGCAGTCGAGATAGGCTCTCCCACTCGCATTTCCAGCGGGCGGCATTTGATGTGGTAGGTATCCATCGGCAGCAATTCGTACGTTCCCACCAGCGCGATGGGCACGATATCGACTTGGGCCTTGATCGCCAGGAAAAATGCGCCTGGCAGAAAGGTCTTGATTTCGCCATCCGGGGTGCGGCCGCCTTCAGGGAAAATTACCAGGGGCATGCCTCCCTTGAGACTCTTCACCGCAGATCGTATGCTGGCGATGGAATGCGAAGGCGCCTGCTGGTCAATACAGACTTGGCCAGACCTTTTCAAGTGCCAGCCGATCACCGGGTACCTCAGCAATTCCTTCTTAAAGACAATGCGAAATTGGAACGGCAAATGCACGTAGAGCATCGGAATGTCGAGCGCGGAGCCATGGTTCACGGCATAAACGTGCGGCTTCGAAGTGTCAATCTTTTCCAGCCCACTGACTTTCACAGGCGAACAGATCGTTTTCATAATCAGCCGCGACCAGGAACGCGCGAACCGATGCAGAATTCGTTCTTCCTCTGCCAGCAGCAACAGCGGAATTGAAATGATTCCGAAAAAGACTGTGTAGGCCCAGATCAGCGGATCGAAAATAAGATAAGAACGCAGACGGCTGACCCAACCATAGTTTCGTGGTGCACGGCCAATCTGGTGCTTGCTCTTCCATTCGGCGCGAGAGGGCGAAGAAATTTGTGACGATGTGTTCTGAGCCTGGTCACCAACCGATGTATTCACTTCTGGCAAATTAGACTTTTACCCCCAACTCCCTCAGAGCCTCCCCTACAATGTAGATCGAACCGGTGATCACCACCACGGGGGGCGGCGTCAGTTGCTCGACCTGGGCAAGGGCATCAGAAACACCGTCTGCTGGTTCGATTGTTGTCGAGACCCGCGACGCCGCTTCCTGTATCTCGTCCACCGTCGCCGATCGAGGATTATCAGCCCGAGTGGCGATCACCCGTTCCGCTAAAGGAAACAGAATCTCCGCCATCTCGCGAATCGCCTTGTCGCGCATCGCCCCGAAAATAAAGGTGAGTGGCCGATCCTCATAGTACGCCGACAGGGTCGACCTCAATGCCCACGCCCCCGCGGGATTATGGGCAACATCGAAGACGTATTCGGGCGCGCCACTCCGCGACAGGACAACCTGAAAGCGCCCGGGCCAGCGGGTTTCGCGAATTCCGCGTTCTATTCCCTCCGGCGTGATCGGAAAGCCTTCCTTACTCAATTGCTCAGCCGTAGCGATGGCCAGAGCCACATTCCGCAACTGATGCCTCCCCACCAATGCGGTTTCCACAACGATCTGTTTTCCCATGACCTGCAGGGGATAGCATGATATTGGCAGAGAATTTTTTCGCTGGGTAGTCGACGCCAGGTACTCCGTGCTTCCAGGTGAGACAGGCGGCACGTAGGGTACAGCAGTTACAACTTCGGCATCCAGCTCCAGGATTCTTTTTCCGATTGTGTCATTGGCTTCCGGTTGCTGCGGCAGCGTAACCACCGCACCGTTTGGGCGGATGATTCCTGCCTTTTCTCTGGCAATCTCGCTGACCGTGTGGCCTAGAAACTTCTGATGATCGAGCGAGATGTCGGTGATCACACTCACCCGCGGTTCCACTACGTTGGTTGCATCCAGCCGCCCACCCATACCGACTTCCAGCACCGCCAGCTCGATCTTTCTTTGCACGAAGTACTCAAAGGCGATCGCCGTCAGCATTTCGAAGAAGCTGGGATGCCAAGGTAATTCGCCTTCTTCCACCAGGCGCTCAGCCGTACGGTCTACGACATCGTGCAACAAAGCCAACTCGTCATCTGCGATTTTCTTGCCATTGATGCGGATGCGCTCATTAATTCGCACCAGATGGGGCGAGGTGTAAAGACCGGTTCGCACCCCGCAGGCCACCAGAATCGACGCCAGCGTTGCTGCCGTCGAACCTTTGCCATTAGTCCCTGCGATCAGCACGGACGGGAAACGCCGCTCGGGATTATTAAGCGCGCCAAGCAGCACCCGCATATGCGCCAGGTCAAACTTGCGCGTCGCGTCATGGGCCAGTTCGTGGCCCAGTGCGTATATGCGCGCCACGGCGGCTTGATATGAGCTCTCAGCCATCGGCAATGAGCTTTCAGCTTACCAGTTTAGGGTTCCCGAGTTCGATTCTCCAGCGGCTCCAGCCCAGGGATAACGAAAAAGTATTTAACGGCAGTGAGGACCATTTAAGTTGTGATGGCCTAGACTTGAGTTTGCACACCAGGCTGTGGGGGGCTGGGTCGCTGACTAAGACAAATCGCGATGAAGGTTCTAACTCTAATCCCCTCTTATCGACAGCTATTCGTCGCCTGTTCTCTCGTTTTTCGCTACTGCAGCTTCGCGTACTCCGCTTTCGCTTCTTTCAGTACGGGGATGTCGGGATCGGCGTCTTTCCAGAGGGCAAAGAAATCCTGGTAGGCACTGCGGCTCTTGGCGCTATCGCCCTCGAGCGCGTAAGCACGCGCCAGGCCAAGGTAGGAAAACGCATACTCGAGGCCGCTGGCGTCGACTCCACGGTGATCGAGCACCCGCTGGAATTCCGTGGCGGCTTCCGGCCCCTTCTTCGCTTGCAAGTAAGCGCGGCCGCGATCGTAGGTGGACCAAAGAGACGTCAAGCCCCCAAACTCGTAAGGTCTGGCTTTCTCGAATAAGTCAACCGCCGCGGCTGGATGGTCCTGATTCATCTCGATCACTGCCTGCAGCCAGGGAGCGAATAACCGGTTGTTTGCCGTGTCGTCCGGATACTCCTTCTGCAAATCGGCGAAAACGCTTTGGGCCTCGCGGTTCAAGCCCACACATGCCAGATCATACGCTGTGATCACCCGGACCATTTTGTCCGGGCTCAGAGAAAGGGCCTGCTTCACTTTGGCGGGAACCGCCGCCTTGTTGCCGGTCATCACTTCAATTCCCGCTTCGCTCAGTAAGGTCTGGGCCGCGTTTCCCTTGAATCCAGCACGCATGGCGGCCTCAAAGACCTGCTGGTACATCTCCAGCGCCTTGCTGCGGCGGCCATGGAAGGCCTCAACGCTAGCCAGCATCGATTTCACGAAAGGTTCTTCCGGCCGTCCGTTTGCCCATTGCACTTCGCGCTGCATAGCAGCCGTGTCTCCCTGAATCAGCGCGATCAAGTAGAGCACGATGTGAACTTGGAACTGGTCAACTTTTTGAGCGATCGCTTTCTCCGAAATGGCTTTGGCCTCGTCGTAACGGCCGAGCCCAAGGTATTCGGAGGCGAGGTTCCCGTACGGAAGAAAGCTGGCAGGCTGGAGTCGCAGCGCCTCCTGCGTCTGCTGTAAGCCCTGCTCGCTCTTCCCCAGTTGATCGTAAACCGCTCCGAGCGTGAGATGGGGCGACCAGTCACGCGGATAAGATTGCTCCCATAACTGCAGCGCTTCGATCTGTTTGTCCAGATCCCCGGTGACGATTGCGTGGTAGCGCGTTGCGATATACAGCTTCTCCAGTTCGCTGGCTCGCTGGCGGCGGTCAAACGCCTGCTTCATGTATTGCATTGCGCTCTGGCCTTCGTTGTTATTGGCGTAAATCTGGGCCAGCCGGGCGTAGGCGAAAGCAAAATTGGGATCGAGTTCGATTGCCTTCTTGTAAAAAGGTATGGACCCCACTTCGGACTTCACGCGCTCCGTTTCCGCCAGGTTGAACATCTTTAGGGCTTCCAGCGAAGACGTGGTTGCTTCCTCGAGAGGGGTGTCGAATTTCTGGATGGAGGTGAGAGATTCGCCCAGCTTGCCCCGCAGGCTCGTCGCAGCTTTGCCTAGCGACTTTAAGACTGCTTCTTTGTTTTCGGCTTCTGCTTGCTCATGGGCAATCGAATCTCCGGTGGCGCAATTCAGTGCTTGCAAGTCGATGACATAGTGACTGCCGAGGGTGGAAATGGAACCGGTGAGCATTGCCTTGACGCCGGCGCGCTGGCAGACCTCGCGCCCCAACTGATTCGTCAGGCGCTCATCCGGAGATCGTCCCATAAACCCCAGGGTTTCGCGCACCCGCTGCTGCGAGAGAATATTCAGAAAAGGCGACTGCTCAAGTTGTACGGCCAGAGCTTGCTTGAGCGTTCCGTCGAACACGGCGTCGCCGGTGGTGTTGGTGAAATCGGCAAGCAGGAGCGTGTCTTTTTCTGTAAGCGCTGGTTTGCGGTGTTGATAAGTGTAGTAGATTCCGGCGGCTATCAGGGCGAGCACAATGGCGGCCGCGGGAACCAGCCAGCGTTTGCGAGCCGGCGCTGCCGCGACCGCGGGAGAACTCGCCTGCGCTTGAACTGGTCCGGAAGTTGCCGCGAGCGCCGTAGGGGATGAAGGCGCCGGCGGTGCAGGAACAACCGAACCGCTGGAGGGTGGCTTGGCCACGGCAGCTCCGCCGGTCAAAGGTATTGGGCTTTCAGCCGCGGGACTGACACGTCGGCTGGAATCCGTATCGCGCTTCAATCGTTGCAACTCGGCCCGCATCTCCGACGCATGTTGGTAGCGCAGGTCGCGGTCCTTCTCGAGCGCGCGATTGATGATGCGTTCCAGTTCGGTCGGCAAATCGGGATTCAAGCGTATTGGTGAAACCGGCGCGCGATTGAGGATCGATTCGAAAATCACGGCAGAGGTCTCGCCACGGAATGGCACAGTGCCGGTCGCCATTTCGTAAAGCACAGCACCAAAAGAAAAAAGATCGGTGCGCTGGTCGAGGTCCTTCCCGCGAGCCTGCTCTGGTGACATGTAGGCGACAGTGCCCACGGTCATGCCTGGGCTGGTGAGATGTTCCAGATCGACGGCAGAGGTGGCTGCGGTAACTGCTGTATCCACCGGGCGATTCGCAGAGATCGCCACCTTGGCCAGTCCAAAATCGAGAATCTTGGCATGCCCTCGCTGTGTGACGAAAATATTCGCCGGTTTGATATCGCGATGAACTATGCCTTTGACGTGCGCAGCGTCCAGGGCGTCGGCGATTTCGATAGAGAGCGAGAGAATCTGCTCGGTCTCCATCGAGCGCCCGGCGATACGGTGCTTAAGCGTTATCCCTTCCAAAAACTCCATGACGATGAAGGGATGCCCATCATGCCTGCCGATTTCGTGAATCGTGCAGATGTTGGGATGGTTCAAAGCCGAAGCAGCTTTGGCTTCGCGCTGGAAACGGCTGAGCGCCTGCGGGTCTTGCGCAACATCGTCGGGCAGGAACTTCAAGGCAACAAAGCGGCCAAGGTCGGTGTCCTCCGCTTTGTAGACGACGCCCATCCCACCCCCGCCCAGCTTTTCGACAATGCGGTAGTGCGAGATGGTCTGCCCAATCATGACGCGACGCCATGTTATGCGGGCCAGTAGGGCAAGTCAATGAGCGCTAACCAATTGACGATGTCTGATCATCAGTGATTGAGGTCGAGTCCCGATTTCACTCATTGACCCGTATGCGGGCTTCGAGCGTAAATGCCTTCCAGAGTCGGCACGCACGCTATCGCAGGCTGGATGAGGACGCAGCGCTTGGTAGTGGCGTGGCCAATGCGAGGGATCGATATCGGGTGTCCAACCGACCGAACTCCGCTAAGTGCTTGACTGCCTAATCCATCACCCACCCTTAAGAACTTTTAAAAACTTATTAATCGCTCCTTAAAGACTTTTTCTTCGCGTCCGCGTGAGGATGTGTCCCGTTTTAAACCCCGTCCAGTGCGGAATCGGTCCTTATAGCGAAAAGCAAAACGGAGGAACCAAAGCTATGTCTCCGATCAAGTCTCGGCTGTTATTGTCGGCAGTACTGTTTCTCGTTTACGTGCCCTTGGCATCCGCTACGGTCACTTACCAGGTAGGAATCTGCTTAGGACCGGCTGTCACCAGTTTCGGGACCATCTCGGCGGCGCTGGCGGCAACGCCTGCGCCCGACGTAGTAAAGGTTTGTCCCGGGCCTTATCCCGAGCAGGTCGTCATCACCAATCCCGTTACGCTGGAAGGAATCTCCGTCAATGGCTCAGACCAGGCTCTTATCGTAGTACCTTCGGGAGGCCTCAACACAAACACGACTTTTCTGGTAGAGCCCGCCGCCGCCCAGATATTCGTCAACAATGCCACTGGTCCAGTCAACATTACCAATATCGCCGTGGACGGAGATGGTAACGGACTCAGCCCCGGAGACTATGTGATCGGAGTTCTTTACTTGAACTCGTCCGGCAAGGTGGACCGACTCGAGACCCGCTACCAGACGGGTACAGATCGCGGTATAGGAGTTTTGTTAGAAGGGGGCAGCGCCACCCCGGCGGTAACCATTGAGAACAGCAATATGCAT
>DASPRY010000017.1:0-37451 GCA_035624215.1 Terriglobales bacterium | reverse complement strand
GGTCTAGTCGGCAGCACCAGAATGTCATCCCCGGCTAGTTCTTGAGAGTCGGCATCGTGAGGCGGCAAGGAAGGCGAGCGCCCGACTTGCAACTCGCGCCGCTCACGAATTCGTGGAATGTTAAGTAACAGCCCACCATATTCGTAATCAACATTCTGAAGAATTGCGCCTATTTCGGCGAAAGCGGCGCCGTCTCGGACACGGTGGAGGCCCAATTCTCGCGGTTTCGGCCATCGCTCGTGTGTGATCGCTTGTTGGGTATCTTTCTTTTGAGGCGCGACTGGTATTTCACTCAGATCAGCACGGTAACTGAACCAGAAGTAGCGCATGAGGCGATATACTAACAGCTCCATCTGTCAATAGCATTCCTGTTTGCGAGTGACGCCTAAGTGCGAACGTGACAAGTTGCAAGTAGAAGAGAAACCCGCGTCGCATCCTGAACGGGAGCGGATCCAGTGGGATAGCGCGCAGCCGCGCGGGCGGGGGGAGGGGGCATTTTGCCGTCGCCATACAAAGACCCATGCACCGTTTGACCGCATTTTCAGCTCGACTGTAAGATCAACAGAAGCACTCAGCATTCAGCCGGGAGAGAACTGAACGACACTCCCAACCTGACCGGCTGAACGCTAAATACCGAGTGCTGAATGCTTTCCCATGTTCCACGATTTGCCCAAAGCCTATGAGCCGGGCGCGATTGAAGCGCGCTGGGCGGACTACTGGGTCAAAGAAAAGCTGTTCTCCGTGCCCACACCACCTCCCGGCGAAACGCGCCCGGTGTTCACATTGCTGCTGCCGCCGCCTAACGTGACCGGCCGCTTGCACATGGGACACATGCTCAACCAGACCCAGATGGACATTATTGTGCGCTGGCACCGCATGCGCGGGTTTCTTACATTATGGCTTCCGGGAACAGATCATGCGGGAATCGCCACGCAGATGATGGTCGAGCGCCAGCTGGCGAAAGAAGGCAAGAAGCGCGGCGATCTTGGCCGGGAGGCGTTCATCGAGCGGGTATGGGAATGGAAGCGGCATTACGGCGGGGCGATTCTCGACCAGATGAAGCGTTTGGGAGCGTCGGTCGACTGGAGCCGCGAGTATTTCACGATGGATGAGAACTTGTCGCGCGCCGTCCGCGAAGTTTTTGTCCGCTTGTACGAAGAAGGACTCATTTATCGGGGAAAATACATCGTCAACTGGTGTCCGCGTTGCGAGACGGCGATTTCCGACCTCGAAGTGAAACACGAGGAGGTTCCGGGCAAGCTATATGAAATTCGCTACCCGGTGATTGGCTCGAACGAGTACATCACGGTGGCTACGACGCGGCCGGAAACGATGCTGGGCGACACCGCCGTCGCGGTCAACGAAAAAGACGAGCGCTACACCCATCTGCACGGGAAGAAAGTTCGGTTGCCGCTGATGAATCGTGAGATTCCCATAATTACCGATCATCTGGCGCAACCTGAATTTGGAACTGGCGCGGTCAAGGTCACTCCGGCGCACGATCCTAACGATTTCGAGGCGGGACTGCGGCACAATCTTCCGCAAATCGAAGTCATCGATGAACATGCCCGCATGAACAAGAATGCCGGGCCGTATGCCGGGCTGGATCGGTACGAGGCGCGCAAACGAGTGCTGAAAGATTTGGGCGCTCAGGGATTTCTCGTCGGAGAGAAAGATTATACGGTCGCGTTGGGAAAATGTGACCGCTGCGGCACGGTGGTTGAGCCGCGCCTGTCGACGCAATGGTTCGTTAAGATTGCGCCGCTGGCACATCGCGCGACTGAAGTGGTGGAAAATGGCGAAATTACCATCGTCCCGGAGAACTACAAACAAATTTATTTGAACTGGATGCGCAACATTCATGATTGGTGCATCTCGCGCCAATTGTGGTGGGGACATCGTATTCCGGCCTGGCATTGCGCGTGCGGCCAAATCATTGTGGCGCGGGAAGCGCCGGCGAAGTGTCCGAAATGCGGCAGGTCTGAACTGAAGCAGGATACGGACGTACTCGATACCTGGTTTTCTTCCGGGCTGCTGCCGTTTACCACTCTGGGTTGGCCGGAAAAGACTCGAGATCAGGAAGTCTTCTATCCGACCACGCTCTTGATTACTGCATACGAGATTCTGTTCTTCTGGGTGGCGCGGATGATCATGTTTGGCTGCCATTTCATGCAGGGGCATAAGCAGGACCCGAAACTTAAGCTGGCAAGTGGTTGGGGCGACAAGAAAGACGACAGCGTGCCATTCCGCCAGGTTTACATTCATGCGCTGGTGCGCGATGCCGAGCGGCAGAAGATGTCGAAAACCAAGGGAAACGTGCTTGATCCGTTGGATGTTATTCATCGCTTCGGCACCGATGCCACGCGTTTCACGCTTGCGGCCATGGCCGCGCCGGGCACGGACATAGCCTTCAACGAAAGCCGCACGGAAGGATATCGGGCTTTTGCCAACAAGATCTGGAACGCCGCGCGGTTCATGTTCATGAATGTGGATCGGTTGAGTGAGGGTATTCGACCGGTCCTAAGCGAATCTGGGACCCAGTCCCACACCGGTGTTTCAGGGTTCCAGGCTGAGACGCTCGAAGACCGCTGGATTGTTTCGCGTTTCAACCGGGTGGCAGAGGATGTCAATGTAGCGCTCGAGACCTATCGCTTCCATGAAGCGGCTAACCGTATTTATGACTTTTTCTGGGGCGAGTTCTGCGATTGGTACCTGGAGCTGATTAAGCCAAGACTGGGGGAAAGCGCTGATGTCGCGGCCGTGGCCTGTCAAAACCTGGTCAGCCTCTTTGAAGCGGCGCTCCGGCTTTTGCATCCTATTATGCCGTTCATCACGGAAGAAATTTGGCAGATTTTGTACGCACATCAGGCCCCGGTGAAGTCGATTGCCCTGGCGGCGTATCCCCGGGCGAACGAGAAGCAGTTTGATTCGGCCGCGGAAAGCCAGATGGCGATCCTGCAGGATCTGATCGAGCGCGTGCGCAACTTGAGGGCGGAATTGAAAATTGAGCCGAAAATGAAGGTGGCGATCGAGGTCTATGCGTACGATCCGGGAACCTGGACACTTTTTGAGCAAAATCGTGAGGCAATCCGGCGGCTGGCCAATGTTGAGAATATGAGTCAAGCATCCGAATCCCAGGCGAGGCGGGCGCCCTCCCGGCACACCGCGCATTTCGATGTGCATGTGATCTACGAGAGGAAGATCGACGTCGCCGGCGAGCGGGAGCGCTTGATCAAGGAATTGGAGAAGATTGAAAGGGAAATTGCCAACGGCCAGCGTCAATTGAGCAACCAGCAATTCCTGGCGAAGGCTCCTGGAAGTGTGGTGGAGGGGATCCGCAAACGGGCGCAGGAACTCGCCATCTTGCAAGAGAAAGCAAGAAGTAAATTGGAAGAGCTGAGATAGTCTGGCCGCGCTTGTCATGGCGGACGTAGCGCCTGCCCTACGCAAGTCACTATGGACTGGAATAGCCGCCGCATTACCAGCATTATCGAGAACGCGTTGTTGGAAGATCGAGCTACCCGCGATGCCACCAGCTACGCCTGCATCGACCCGAATCAGCGCGCGGCAGCAATCATTATTGCCGAACAGGAATGCATCCTCTGCGGGATTGGAGCAATCGCCCGCATTCTAGACGTCTACGCCGACCTCGATGGGGCGGTGACTTCGCATTATGAGGTCACCACTCATCCTGAGATTTTCGATGGCGTTCGCCTGCGGAAGGGACAGTCGGTGGCTGTCGTCCGCCACAATGCGCGGGTGATTCTTTCCTGCGAGCGGGTGATCTTAAATTTCCTGCAACGCTTGAGCGGCATTGCCACCCTGACGCGCAAATTTGTGGATGCGGTTTCCGGCACAAACGCCAAGATTCTGGATACCCGCAAGACTGTGCCCGGAATGCGTGCGCTGGACAAGAGCGCGGTCCGATGTGGAGGCGGTCAAAACCACCGGCTTGATCTCTCCGATGGGGTGCTGATCAAGGGCAATCACATCGCCCTGGCTGGAGGAATTGCGCCGGCTCTGGAACGTGCCCATCGCAACCGGCGGGGCGCGCAGATCATTGAAATCGAGGTTCGGACGTTAGAAGAACTGGAAGATGCCTTGCGGCACGGTGCCGAGGCCGTCTTACTCGACCACATGTCAGTGCAAGATGTGAAACGCGCGACGGAGCGCTGCTCGCGGGCCGAGCGGCGCATTCCGCTCGAAGTCTCTGGCGGCATCAACCTGGAAAATGTACGTGCCTACGCTGAAACCGGAGTCAATTTCATCTCCGTCGGTGCGCTCACTCACTCGGCTGCTGCGGCAGATATGAGTATGCGAGTCGTGCCCGCGTAAAGTCCGCTCCGCTTTGCATGGATTGTCCTTTGCAACGTTATCGCGCATAATTTTCGCATTACGAACCCGGTACAAAGGCGCAAACTCCGGACTCATTTGCCGACAAGAGCAACGTCGAACCCACAAACCGACGTTCGTCTGGGACGCATCATCAAGGTCCTGGTCGATCATGCAACGGTAGTCGTAAGCGGGACTAAAATTGCCTCGGAAATTGGAACCAGCCGGTCAGAAGTTTGGCGACTGGTGCACCAACTGCGCGATCTGGGCGTCGACATCGCTGGGCATCCGGCGACAGGTTACAGCTTGAAAGCAATGCCAGACCTTCTTCTTCCCGAACTCTTACTGCCCTTAGTTCGGGCCACGATATTCGGCAAGAACATCCAGCATTTTTACAAAATAGGCTCAACCAACAGTGTGGCCCTCGAGGCTGCCACCGAGGGTGCGCCTGAGGGCACGGTTTTCGTGGCGGAGGAACAGACCGCGGGACGAGGTCGAGGGGACCATCAATGGCACTCAGAACGATCAACCGGTATTTATTGCTCGGTAATCCTTCGTCCGCAGCTGCCGCCTTCAGAGGTTCTCGTGCTCACACTTGCGGCAGGGTTGGCCGTGCACGCGGCAGTCCGGGACATCGACACTCAACTTGCTCCTGACCTGAAGTGGCCGAATGACCTGCTTCTTCAGGGCAAGAAGTTTTGCGGAATTCTCACCGAGATGAATGCTGAGGCGACTCGAGTCCGGCACGTGATTGTGGGCGTGGGGATTAATGTGAACCAAAGCAGTTTCCCGGCCGAGTTGCAGAGTCTGGCAACCTCTCTGCGTATGACTTCTGGCACGGCGTATTCGCGACTGCAGTTGTGCGCAGCTTTGCTAAAATCGCTTGACCGCGAATACCGGAATCTGTTGGAGAACCCGGACGCGCGCGATTCGATTCTCCGGCGCTTTGTAGAGCGCTCGTCTTCCGCCGTGGGCGCGCATGTTCACGTGGAGGAGAACGCGGGACTGGAAGGGGTTACGGAAGGGCTTGACGCGCGGGGCTTTCTGCAGATACGAACTGCGGAGGGTGTCCGCACAGTGTTGAGTGGAACAGTAAAACGAAAATGAGCTTTGCGGACAGCTCCTTTGCCTTTTCTCACGGTTGTCTATGCGTGATCTCAAGTGCTTCTAGTTCTTGACGTCGGCAACACGAATACGGTGCTGGGAGTCTTCGCGAGAGTTGCGAAAGTGGATGCCAGCAAGAACAGCGAACGCGAAGCCTCTGACCGTTATGAGTTGCTGGTCGCGAACTGGCGCGTTGCCACAATCGCGACCCAAACCGTGGATGAGTACGGCGTGCAGTTCAGAAATCTTTTTGCTATGGACAGTCTGGAAGTAAAGGGAATCCATGGCATCGTCATTTCGTCAGTGGTTCCACCGCTCGACTCCACCCTGCGCCAAGTCTGTGAACGTTATTTCAGTACCAAGCCGCTCTTCGTCGGGCCGGGGGTGAAAACCGGGATGCCGGTGCTGTATGAGAATCCGGCTGAAGTTGGCGCGGACCGCATCGTGAATTCGGTCGCGGCCTTCGAGAAATATGGCGGTCCGGTGATTTCGGTTGACTTCGGCACGGCGACAACCTTCGATTGCGTGACTGCGAAAGGAGAATACCAGGGCGGCGTCATATGTCCAGGGATTGGCATTTCAGCGGATGCGTTATTTGAACGTACAGCCCGCCTGCCGCGCGTGGATATCCGCAAACCGGCAAAGATTATCGGCACAAACACGGTGGGCAGTCTGCAGTCGGGACTTTATTACGGCTACCTGGCGCTGGTCGATGGCATTATTGAACTCCTGCTTGCCGAGATGGGAGAAAAGACAAATGTGGTCGCGACAGGCGGCCTGGCTTCACTGATCGGTGGAAGCTCGAAATACATCAAGCACATTGATGACTTCCTTACTCTGGAAGGGTTGCGCATCATCTGGGAAAGGAATGTGACAACGTCTAGCCGGGAAGCAGGTGGCGGTGGCCAAACCCATTCATCGAACTGGTCCTCGGCAAAATCTTCTTCTGCCAGGAAAGCCCGTTAGTGGTCGTGGAAAACTACTTCAACTACTTCACGGAAATCGAAGAACATTTTCGGCAGCGTCTCGGTGGGCCGCTGGTGCGAGTCTCAACTCTCGATTGGGCCCTCATTGAGGTCTGGAAGGATGCAGGAATACCCCTGGCGGCTGTGCTGCGCGGGATTGACACTACCTTCGAACATTACGAGCGGCGGCCTTCTAAAACTCGAAAGGTGAACAGTCTGGGATTTTGCGCCCAAGAGGTACTGGCCGCGGCCGAGGAGATGAAAGAGGCTGCAGTCGGCAGTGAGAGGCAAATGCCCGAAAAGGCCGCCGGCTTCCAAAGCGGCGAAATAGCTGCCTTTGTTCGCCGCTGTGCGGGGCAACTGGAAGCTGCGAGGCTCCCCGAGAAGACCGGATTTTCAGTTTCTCTGCTGGCTAACGAAACGGCTGCTACGCTTCGCGACATTGCAGCTGAGATCGAGTTGGCGAGCACTTTGCCGCCGCTGGAGGACCTGGAGCGGAGACTTACGGTAGCCGAAGAGAAGCTATTTGCCGTTGTGCTGGCGATGACTCCTGATGCTGACATCGTTCAGGTGCGCGCTGAGGCTGACCGCGAATTGGCCCGCTACCGCAGCAAGATGCCTGCTGCGCAGATTGAGCAACTTCAGAAGCAGTATGTGCGCAAGCGGGTACTGGAAAAATATGATTTGCCCCGGCTAAGCTTGTTCTACATGTAACCCCGCCCTTTTCCCAACTGTGATTAGAATCGTTGTTTGCTCCTCACCATAGAAAAACTCGTTTACGGCGGCGACGGGCTTGCGCGCCTGCCTGCCAATGAACACGGACGCGGCAAAGCTGTATTCGTGCCCTTCGTTTTGCAGGGCGAGAAGATCGAAGCTTCGCTGATCGAAGAGAAGCGCGGATTTGCCCGGGCGCGGACCGAAGAGGTGCTGCAACCTTCTTCTTATCGCGTTGCTCCGCAGTGTCCTTACTTCCAGTCCTGCGGGGGTTGTCATTACCAGCACGCAAGTTACGAACATCAACTCGATATCAAAGCCGCCATTTTGAAAGAGAATCTGCACCGGATAGCTAAGATTGAGCTGGATAGTGAACTGCTCATTCATCCGTCACCTCCCTGGACTTACCGCAACCGCGCTCGGCTGAAGGTTCAGGCAGAACCGGAATTTGCCCTCGGTTACTACCAATTCAATTCACACCAGCTGCTTCCGATAGAGCACTGCCCCATCAGTTCGCAACTGATCAATCGAGCGATTGCTGATTTGTGGCAAGCCGGACGCGCAGGCAATCTGCCTCGTGAAATTCAGGAAATCGAATTATTCGCCAACGCTGAAGATGAACAACTCCTTGTGAACGTTGAGGGTGCTCGGGAGATCACGTCGGAAACAGCACCGGCAATTGCCGAAACGGTGAAAAGAGTTCTTTCGCAGGCTGCCGGTGTCGTTTTTTTTAGGCGCGGTATCCGAGGTGACAACGCGGAACTGGAGCAGCTTGCAATCTGCGGCGCTCCACAACTCGTGTACAACACGCGGTTCCACTCGTTTCGAGTGAGTGCAGGCGCCTTCTTTCAGGTCAACCGATACCTGACTGACGAACTGACGAATATCGTCGCAAGGAAGCACTCTGGAGATCTGGCGCTCGATTTGTATGCGGGCGTGGGACTGTTTTCGCTGGCGCTGTCGGCGAATTTTGCACAGGTAATTGCCGTTGAATCGTCACCGACTGCCTATTCTGACCTTCTCTACAATGCAAAACCGAACGTAGGCGCGGTCCATGCGAGTAGCGATCAGTTCCTAAGGGAAAAGGGCCGTAAACTGCGGCCCGATCTGGTCGTCGTGGATCCACCTAGAAGTGGGCTGGGGGAAGTGGTGGTCCGCAGCCTGAGAGAATTGGGAGCGAGTCAGATTACATACGTTTCGTGTGATCCGGCAACCCTTTCCCGTGACCTCGCAGGTCTGCTAAAAGCTGGATATCACATCCAGCGAGCCCACGTGGTGGACCTCTTCCCTCAGACCTTTCATATAGAAAGCGTGTTCGAACTGGTCAGGTCAACTTAGTGAAATAAAAACGGCTGCTTTAAACAGGGGCGTACCTCAATCGTGCTGATGGGGACTGGGAACGGTGGCAAGGTGAGAGGGCGCTCCTGATTTTTGCCTTTCGCAGTATTGTCGGAACGGGCCATGTAGGCTGTGAATTCCGAGTCAGCCGCGCTGCCGCAGAGAACTGCCTCCCGGGCGCCCTTGTTATGGGCATTCCTCGCTTACGCCGCGGGTATTAACCTCGGGCGTTATCTGTGGCGACCGTTCTTGTGGTGGTTGGTTGCGACGATGGTGTTCGGCGCAGCAACCGCTTGCCTGTGTCGCCGACGCCTCCGCAGTTCCTTTCTAGCAGGTTGCTGTGTTCTCTTTGTTATTGGAATTCTCGTTATTCAGGTGCGCCCAACCGTCGCGACTCGAAGTCCAGAGCTTGCCGGGTTCGCCCAAGGGCAGGATGTTGTAATTACGGGCCATGTGCGGCGTGAAGGTGATCCGCGCAGCCGGGCGAAGAACGAAATTCAGCAAACGCTGGACATCGAAACGGAACAGATAACCTCAGAGAGCAGGCAGTCTGCTGCTCCTATCCGTATTCGCATTACCGTTTACAGCAAGCCGGATGCACAGAATCCAGATTCGGTCCGTCTCCACTACGGCGACAGACTTCGCTTTCCAACCAAGCTGTCGAAGCCACGCAATTTTCGTAATCCTGGCAGCTTCGATTACGAAGGCTACCTGGCGGGCACGGGTATTTCGTTGCTGGGATCGACGAAAGCCGAGAACGTAGAAATACTGTCCGGTTTTTCCGGCAGCCGCCCCGAGCTCTGGCGGACAAGAATCTACCGCAGCATCGTGGAGCGAATTCAGCGCCTGTGGCCGGGACCGCAAGCCGCGCTGATGGATGCAATGCTCGTCGGCGATAACACTTTCGTCGCCCGTGATCTGCTCACAGACTTTCAACGTACCGGTACTTACCACGTGCTGGTAATTTCCGGACTTAAGGTAGGGATCCTGGCGATGGCGAGCTTTTGGCTGTTACGCCGGCTTCGTGTGAATGCGCTTGCTTCCTCCCTAATCACTGTCTTATTGACGCTTTCATATGCCGTTTTGACCGATGTTGGCACGCCAGTGTGGCGAGCCACGTTGATGCTGATTCTCTACCTTTGCGCCAAAGTGCTGTACCGGAGCAGAGCAGTCCTCAACACCATCGCGGCTGCCGGACTGGCGCTACTGTTGGTTAACCCGGATGCGCTATTTGGAGCGAGTTTCTAGCTCAGCTTTCTGTGCGTGCTAATCATTGCGGCCATCGGTACGCCACTTGCGCAACGTACTATACATCCATTCGCCTCTGCTGCCAGGAATCTTGGCAGCTCCTCTTACGATTTCGCTCTGGCTCCTACGCTTGTGCAGTTTCGGCTGGACTTGCGAATGATTGCAGGGCGGCTGCAAAGATTTGCGGGTGCACAGCTTTCTCTACTGATACCTGCGACTGCAGTACAGGTTGCGGTCCTCGGTTCCGAGTTTCTTGTGATCTCGGCCATGTTGCAGTTTGGGTTTGCGCTGCCAATGGCCTATTACTTTCACCGCGCCACTCTCATATCTTTGCCCGCGAATATTTTGGCTGTCCCTCTCACTGAGATTGCATTAATAGCGGCGTTGCTGGCGATCGGCCTGAGCTATTTCTGGTTCAGCCTGGCGAAAGGTCCTGCGTTGGTCGCAGGATTATGTCTGCAAGCCATGGCCGGATCAGTTCACTGGCTGGGCCGACTGAAGATTGCGGATACCCGGGTTGCCACGCCGGACGTTTGGGTCATGGTAATGGCTTCTGCAAGCCTGGTGCTGGCGATGATTCTTGCACGGCGACGGCGGATGTTGGCGGCCTTTGGCTTGGCTGCCTTAGTGGGGAGCGCTCTATGGATCTGCTTTATTCCACCGCGTCCGCAGGTGCGTCCCAATGTGCTTGAGGTCACCTCGATCGATGTTGGTCAGGGTGATTCGATTCTGCTGGTTTCACCCCAGGGGCAAACGCTGTTGGTAGATGCTGGAGGAATTCCGCATTGGATGCACTCAGAACTCGATATCGGCGAAGACGTCGTGTCGCCATACCTGTGGTCGCGGAAATTTCAACATCTGGACGCGGTCGCGGTCACGCATCCTCATGCCGACCACATTGGTGGCATGAGGGCAATTCTCGCCAACTTTCATCCGCGAGTGTTGTGGCTAGGTGTGGGTCCGATAAACTCCGAACTGGAATCCCTCTTGCGAGAAGCCAAGGAGCTCGGAGTCTCCGTAGTCGTTCACCAGGCGGGGGATTGTTTTGAGATGGGAGGCCTTAAGTTCGGCGTATTAGCGCCTGCCGCGGACGCGGGAACTGAGAGCCGGAAGGCGAACGATGATTCTCTGGTAATGCGCGTGACTCGCGGCGAAACCACGGCGCTGCTGGAAGGAGATGCGGAAAAGGCAGTCGAGCGCCGGATTGCAGACGAACAGCCAGCCGCTGATCTACTCAAAGTTGCACATCATGGCAGCGCAACGTCCACTATTCCGGAGCTCTTGGCGGCGGTGCATCCCCGGTATGCCGTGATCTCCGTTGGGGCTCGCAACGTTTACGGACATCCGCGTCGAGAGGTGTTGGAACGGCTGCAACAAGCGCACGTCTCGACCTATCGGACCGACCTTGATGGTGCTGTCAGTTTCTACCTGGACGGCCGCACCGTTACTCCTGATCTGGCGGCTCTTCGACGGCATTAATCTCAGCAGTTTCAAGATCGCTTGGTGACCGTCGGTATTCTTGGATAACTCGGCGTGCCTGCTCAGCATCCTCTTCGCGCACCAGGATGACTGTGCCGCCCACGCCCGGCAAGATGTCCTGCGGGGCATCTAACGCGGTCACGTCGCAATCGATTCCGGCGGATTCCAGGAGTCCTCGCACTACCATGGCTTCCGATTCCTGTTCGGTGTCAAAAACTCGCACCAGCTTCTCGTTGGGATTGGGACGTTCGTTTCGCTGTGCGGAACCGGAATTCGCCATACCTGCCTCCGTGTGGGTTGCCCACCATGATGATTCTAACCTTGGTCGCCCAATATTGTTTCGCAGATTCGCAAATGCTTCCCGCACTTCTTGACCCGCAGGTCTTTATCTCGGCATGGGTTATCAACTGCGTAGTCAAGATCTGGCGGTCAAAAGCCGGGCACGAAACCCGAGGCCTGAGTTTTAGGTAACCGAAGTCTTACACCGGAGATGCCATTGCGTTCCTGCAGAATTGCCCCCAGAATACCTGCAGCATGCGAGCGCAACGCTCAGGTATCACGGAACATCTAATTTCTAGGCAGCATCAAGTGGGGAACCGATGAAAAGTCCGGACCCGGCTGGGCAATCCCGCAACCTAAATGAAAAAGAACAAGAGGCCCGGCAAATACGGCGACTGCAAGTCATGATCAGCATGGTCATGTCGGTGATCAGCCAGGATCCCAACCTGACCGTAGAAGAAGCCTCCGAACTGGTTGCGGGGGCGAAGCGAGCGGCCCTGGCGATGTTTCCGGACAAAGAACTGGCATACGACATTCTCTACAAACCGCGACTGCAACGGCTGATGAACGAACGCTTCCGCCTGCAGTAACCCAGCTAATTTGACCCTTCCAATCGTGACAGACTAAACTCGCAACCCAGTGGGTCCACATGAAAAAAGTCTCAATCTTCCTTGCTGCTTGTCTGCTCCTGTCCATTCCCGTGCATGCGGATGACCAGAGTCATCAGCATGATGATCCTACTCCGGCAGAATTGGGGACCATACACTTTCCAACCACCTGTACAGAAGCGGTTGAGAAGAGTTTTGAACGGGGCGTGGCGTTGCTACATTCCTTTTGGTATGACGAAGCGCAAAAACAATTCCAGCAAGTTGCCCAAGATGACCCGCACTGTGCCATGGCGCATTGGGGTGTTTCGATGAGCCTTTGGCATCAGCTCTGGAACCACCCGGATGCCAAAACAATCAAGAAAGGGGAGGCGGAGGTAAAGAAAGCCGAATCGTTGCACCCGCACGATGACCGCGAGCGCGGCTACATCGCAGCGGTAGATGCTTTCTACGGCGGACGCAAGAATCGCAGCTATCAATCCCGTGCTGACGCCTACTCGAAGGCGATGGAAGCCGCTTACCAGCACCATCCGGATGATCGGGAAGCGGCGGCGTTTTATGCCTTGTCGCTGCTGGCATCGGCTCCAGAACACGACACGACTTTCGCGAATGAAAAAAAGGCAGCCGCACTTTTGGAGCAGCTGTTCGTGGAAGAGCCTGAGCACCCTGGAGTAGCGCACTATTTGATTCACAGCTGCGACAGCCCGCAAATGGCGCAGCTCGGGCTGCCCGCGGCTCGCCGTTACGCGAAGATTGCGCCCGCTTCTCCGCATGCATTGCACATGCCTTCGCACATTTTCGCCCGGCTGGGTTTATGGCAGGATGACATTGATTCCAATCTTGCCTCGATAGCCGCGACCAGGAAAACTGCGGCCATGCACATGGGCGGCGAGGGCCATCAGTTTCACGCTATGGATTTTCTTCAGTATGCATATCTGCAGAGCGGGCGCGAGGCCGAGGCGAAGCGGCTGATTGAGGAAGTCCAAGCCATGCCCGCGATGAAGGACATGTTCGGCTTAGGCTTCGATCCACGCGTCTACGTTCTCGCCGTATTCCCAGCCCGGTACGACTTAGAACTGCATCACTGGTCGGATGCGGCCGGCTTGACTCCGCCTGACTCAGACGACAGCCGGGACAACGGGATTATTTATTGGGCGAAAGCAATCGGCGCGGCTCGAATGGGAAATCTTGATCAGGCACGCATAAACATGGCGCAGCTCGAAACCGTTCACAGAGAGCTTCTGCACCAAAAGAAGAAATACTTTGCGGAAGCCGTCGAGCAGGACCGTCAGGAAGCGGCAGCCTGGGTGGCCCACGCCGAAGGCAAGAACGATCAAGCCCTGGCTGCATTACGCAAGATTGCCGAAACGGAAGAAGCTGAAGGAGCTGAGCCGCTGGCTATTCCGGCGCGCGAGATGCTGGCCGATATGCTGCTCGACGTGAATCGTGCCCAGGAGGCGCTGGCCGAATACGAAACGGACCTGAAATTCAATCCCAATCGTTTTGACGGCTTATACGGTGCTGCTCACGCTGCAGAGATTGCCGGCAACAACCAAAAAGCAAGCACCTATTATTCTCAGTTGCTGCGGGTTTGTGCCGGATCCACTTCGGATCGGCCGGAACTGAGCCACGCCAAGCAGCTGGTAGCGAAAAACTGAACGATCCTGCAATTAACCGCTTGCCCTAGACTCCGTAGGTCCCGGTGGAGGGTTCCTTCTCACGGGCGAAGCGCTCCCGCACCTTCCCCGCGAGATTTTCGCGGGTTTCTTCGCCACTGGCAGGGGCAAGAAGCATTCCTACCCCCACGCCGATGCCGACGCCAATCAGAACTGCGGCGGCAGTGCTTATGCCTCTGTGCTCTCGACCCCTGATCACGTCACTCGCGCGGCTGGCCCGTTCTGACGCCGTGTCGTAGAGATCATGTGCACGGCTACGAGCCTGCTCGGAAAAATCGCTCACCCCTTCGGCGATGCGATCGCGTAAAGAATCCAGCACGTAAAGTCCGGTTCCCAGAAGAACGTTCAGCAAAATGTTTTCTTTGCGTAATCTCATGATAATCCTCGCACTTGTAATTATATGGAGATGCCGCGAAGGTGGCGATGGATGGCAGAACATTTTGCACAAGTCAAGGCATAGAACGATCCCGACCAATTGGCATCATGAATCACATTCCGGCAGCAGCACTCAACGAGTTTGCGAGCAGTTGTGCGGCGCTGGACTACCGGCGAAGCGCCCACGAATCCAGGCAATCTGATCGGTTACAGATTCACCGATGACACTGCTGGAATCGGACGCAGCAAACTTTTCGAATTGGACGACATCGCCTTGCTTACACATGCGCCCGATCACCTGAGCTGCTCTGCCGTTCGCATCCGCGTCGCTGATTGCGAGCAGCGGCCCATATGCCGGTTTCTGACCGGCACGATTGCGGCCGAAATACTCCTGCACAAACCGGTTGCTTCGCCAGTTAGGCTTGGTTACGTCAGATACAGCCAAGTTAATTTCAGCTCCGGCGCATGCATGCTCGGCGGCCGGAAGCAGTGCCTGGGCTTTATCTTGCAAGATGTCTTTCGGATCGAATTGCGGATAAAGTGTCTTGATCCCATATGCGAGGAAAAGCAGCGCAGCCAAGTCCGGGCTCTGGTAGCGGTCTTCGAGATCGCTCAGACCGGTGATCAAGATTCCGCCCAGATAGTTCGGATCCTTCAGATCGTATTGCATTTCCGCCACTCCCATTACCGCCAGGCCACCGTCAGTAGCGCCAACAGCCAGCCAGTGCGAACCGAGTTGTGGCACCGCGGTTCGAGCTGCTGCAACGGAATAAACAATATCTGCCGCATTCGATTGCATGTCGGAGAACGCATTGCGGAAAGTTGTTCCCAGGCCGGTGTAGTCTGTTGCCACTACTGCGTAGCCCAGATTCACATACATCGAGAGAAACGGACCGTGCTCCAGGTTGCGGGAGAGTGAAGGTGCGCATTGGCGAGCGACACCGTTCAAATCGTGTGCCCAGGCAATCAGTGGCCAACCGCCGGCTGGCGCCGTTCCGTCGGGATACAGCACCACACCCGATGTTGCCACGTCGCCACCGGCAGCGGAGCGTGAATGATAGAGAATTCGGGTGGCGAGCACACTGGAAGATAAATCGTATTCGTCGAACTGCTCTTTTCGGATCAGCTCTCCTGCTTTTCCGCGAGGCAGAGGACTTGGAGTGTCATAAAACTTGGTCAATGGATATGTACGCCGGACTTCGGGTTTCGCATTTTGCGACGCTGTTGCCCCGATTTGCAATGCCGTGGATACAAGAACCGTACAACACAGAAGCGTAACAGCTGCGGATGCGGTGCTCAGAAACGCACCGATAAGCCTTCGAAAAGCTCCACGGAATCGACTAAAGCGATGGAAATTCCCTTTCGCTTGACCCTCCGGATCATATTGCTCGTGATTGATCATTAAGAATTCCAGAGTTGTCCGCGGACCACTTACAAGCTGGCAACGATATTCTGCAGTTCTTTGGCGATCCACTCGGGGTTGCTGTCTGGCGGGAACTGAGTCGGATTTCCGATCTTCACCCGAATCTGCCCCGGCCAGGCAAACTTCTTGCCCGCACTTTTCCGCTCGAAGAGTCCATCAATGCGCATTGGTATGATTGGCACGCCTAAGCGATTAGCCAGCAGACCAATTCCGGACCGGAAAGGTCGGAGCGCGCCATCCGTCGTGTGATGAGCTTCGGGGAAGACCAATACGTTGTAACCGCGATCCACGCATTCCCCTGCATATTGAAAGCTCTCGTGAAATCCGGCCTCACGCGGTAGCGGAAAAAGATTCAGCAACGACACACCGAGAGCCCATCTCAAACGGTCGTAAGCACGCGCCAGAAAAGGACGTGCTGGCGGTGGTGTACGTAGTACCTCCAGCGCTTCACCTCCCGTGGCGACGGCCAGCTTATGGCGGAAGCGTCCCGGCAAAGCAGTAAGCACGAAGCCGGGGTCGACATCCCCGATGTGATTGCAGATGACCAGCACTGGGCCGCGCTGGCCGTGCAAATTGTCCCGTCCTTCCACATGCGGCCAGCCGAGCAAAAACACCGCGGGCCGCAACAGAAGATAGTGCACCGCGAGCCTGATCCAGGTAACCGGCCAGCGCAACACCCAACGCGGGTAGTGGTACCGCGCCGGCGGCGCAACTGCACCCTGCAGCATGCGTTCCAGATCACCTACGGTGCGGGCAGCGGTGAACGATGTTTCCATTAGGTCAAGGTGGTACCAATCCTCCAGAGTGCTTAACAGTTCGACGCGGTCGAGCGAACTGAGATTTAAATCGGATTCGAGGTTGGCGCTGCTCGAAAGCTGGGCTGGGGCCCGGCCGGTGATGCGCGCAATCAATTCCCCGAGCGGACTGGTTGGCGCGCCCAAGGCCGCTTTCTGCATATACCGAGTTCGCACGAGCTGCGCAATTACGTTTCTGCGAGGTTTCTGAGTCGAGGTTCTGGGAAAGTCCCGCTCGGGCCAGACGAACCACGAATTCATGCGCTGGTAATCGGCCAATGATTCGTTAGCGCGACTTAGGATTACCTCCGGCCTGATCTCCACATTTCCCAGAACCATCACGGCACACGGTTCCGCGTTTCCATCGCGGGCCAGTGGAACTACCACGGCATCCTTTACTTCAGGCTGGTGCCGAAGGGCGGCTTCAAGGTCTTCGGGATAGACGTTCATCCCGGCCGGCGTAACAATCACCTCCTTTTTTCGGCCTTTGAAATAGAGGTTGCCCTGGGAATCGAATTCGCCGATATCGCCCGTACGGTACCAGCCTTCCTCCCTCGCCAGTGGCTCGTCTTGATTCCAATAGCCGGCGGCGACTCCACCCCCGCGCACCAGAATCTCACCATCGGAAGCAAGCTTGATTTCGCGTCCTTGCAGCACTTTGCCGATCGAACCTTTTCCCAACCGGAAAGGGTGATTGACGCTGATGAGCGAAGTAGTCTCAGTCAAGCCGTAGCCCTGAATCACCGCATAACCCAGCCTGTCCCAAAACTGCTCCGTAACACGATCGAGCGCCGCCCCTCCGCAAATGAATGCCCAGAATTTCCATCCGAACTGGCGGCGGATGCGGCGGAAAATCCACCAGCGGCGCAGGAAGTGCTTGCCTTCAGCGTCGCGGAATCTTTCAAGGAATTTGTCCCGCGTGCTTTCCGCTTCGAGATCACGCTCGATCTTTTCCCTCAACGACTGGAGCACCCGAGGCACAGCAACCAGAACGGAAATCTTCTCGCGGCAAATCGTAGCGATGATCTCAGAAGGTTTGAAACTGTCCTGAAACACCACAACGGCGCCCATCAATTGGGGGAGAAAAATGGCGAGAAATTGTCCGAAAACATGGCTGAGCGGTAACAGATTCAGAAAGCGAATCGGATGGACAAAACGCTCGTACTTCAAATACTTGCCGATTTCGGCTTCCAGCGGACTGATGTTGGAAAGAACGTTGCCATGGGTAATCACCACACCCTTGGGATCGGCGGTGGTACCGGAGGTGAAAACAATCTCCAGTGTGTCATCACGAGAAATCTCAGCTGCCACATAAAGGGATGACGAATTGCGTGCCAGGGTTTTCGGCAAATCTTCGAAAATGATGCTCGAGGCTGATGGCTGCCGATGTTGCTGTGAGCAAACTAATAGCTTGGCGCTGACCTGATGATAGACACGAAGAGCGAATTCTGCCGTCGCGATGTCATCGATCGGTACGACAATCACGCCGCGTAACACGCAGCCCCAAAAAAGAGCGACCCACTCGGCTGAATTCGGCCCCCACAGCAGGACGCGTTCCCCTTTGGAGATTCCACGGATTTCCAGTTCTCGCGCGAACTGGAACGCCATTTCAGCGACCTGGCGATAGGATCGGCGCGCGCTACGATATCCCCGACGCTGAATGTACGCTGTTGCCTCACCCTGCGAGAGAAAATTGGCTATGTATTCGAGCAGGGAGCGTTCCATGACTGCAAGGGTAGCGCATTCCGCGATGCAGCAGGTGCAAGTTGACTCAGTCCACTCCGATGCCCAGGGGTCCGCTACGCGGTTGATGTAATTGAACCCACGGGATGGACAGGGGTCGCATATTCAACAGGATAGAGCTTTTTCTGCGTTTCCATCGCCGTCAGGAGTTTTTCCTCAGTACTGCCGGGTGACGCGGTCCGAATCCAGGTCATGAAAAGAGTTGCCTTCCCTATGGGATTCTGTAGAATCCTTGGTGGCAAGTAAACGTCAAGCCTACACTGGGTTTGCTGCCCGCATTCTATGCCCGGACGGGCCTGATTAAGTCACCCAGGGATTTCCCCCCGCGGAGGGTCGAACGGAATGAGCATTGTTGTGTGGAAGGTTCTGCGTCGGCTACCTAAGCCAGCAGTGCTTCTGTTATCGATCTTCCTGCTGAGTGCGATGGCCCGCGCATAGGCTAGATCGCCTCTTGTCACCGGCTTATTGCTGAGCTAACCTTCCCGCTGCCTCCAACTCCCGGGCTCGGCTCAGAAGCTTCTTCAGCTTTCCCTCAATTGCGGCGTCGCCGATATGTTCATCCTGCAGCACTCCATCGGCATCAATCGTGAAGGTATGGGGAATGGCTTGCACACCAAACATTTTCGAAAGCGGCCCGGTAAAGCCGCCATCGCGGTATTGTGGCCAGGTCATCTGGTTCTTCGCAACAAAATCCTTCCAGCGCTGCTCATTGTCCAGGCTGACGCTCAGCAGAACCAACGGTTGATCGTTAAATTTTTTCGCGATGTTCCTCATACGGATATACTTCCGCCGTGGTGTGTTTCTGAGCCGGTGGGTCACCCGGTCCCGCGGATAAACGCGGCTCGGCCCGCTGCGCGTCGCGGTTCCCTTGGTAACCCGGTCGTACACTCCCTTTCGGTAACCCTTAGTAACCATACGATTTTGCTTACCCAGCCGTACAATGACCCTTGTCCGAAAGGCCATCTCCTGACACGCGGCGATATTGCCGATGGGATGGTCGAATGGTCTGTGAATTCTCCCAGTCGGAAGGGTTCTCGGGCAAAGACGCAACCGGGCTGGAGTCCGCAATCCTATGGCTTTTGGTTTTGGCTTCAATAAGCAAAAGGTTCTGAGTGCTGCCGAGAAATTTGTGCAGCAGGGCAAGTTGCCGAATGCCATCACCGAGTACGAAAAAATCCTGAAAGCCGATCCGAAGGATCTGACGGTCATGAACACCGTTGGCGACCTTTACGCGCGGGTAGGCAATAACGACAAGGCAGTGGAATGCTTCAAGAGCGTCGGCGACGCTTATGCGTCCCAGGGTTTTACCGTCAAAGCCATTGCCATGTACAAGAAGCTGGGCAAGCTGAAGTCGTCGCTGGAAAGCGTGCTTCGGCTGGCCGAACTTTACAGTCAGCAGGGCTTGTTCAACGACGCCAGGGCCCAATATTTGCAAGTGGCAGAAGAATTTCTGCGCGAAGGACAACTGGAACAGGCGGTACGCATTTTCCAGAAGACTCTGGAAATGGATCCGGAAAATGTGGCCATGCGCACCCGGCTGGCTGAAGTTTACGTCCGGCTAAACAAAAAGACTGAAGCCTGGCAGATTTTCTCAGCCGCAGCCGAGTCCTTGCGTGCCAAAGGCCAGCTTGATGCCGCCGAGGAAATCCTGCAGCGCATGCTGAAGCTGGATCCCAACAGCAGCTATGCCTTGTTAATGCGTGGGCGGACCGCCTTCGAGGCCGGCGACATGGCGGGTGCGATTGCGCATCTGGAGAAAGTTGCCGATCTGGACAGCAATCCCGATGGGCTGCGCACACTGATGCAGGCTTATTTACAGGCTGATCGCGTGGCCGACGCTGGAGCCTTGGCTGCGAAGCTGTTGTCGGTGCACAATGACATCGGCGCCATTCTTAACTACGCCGAAGCTCTAGTCGCGGCAGGCCATTTTGAAGAAGCGCTTCAGGTCTACGAGCAGCATTGCGAGCGGTTGCTGGCGGCGGATTCGGGCAAGATTCTGCAGACCCTGCATTCCCTGATTGCGCACGTGAGGGACAACACCGCCGGGCTCGAAAAACTTCTCGGCATTCTGCAAAAGGCGGGAGACACAAGCCACATCAGCGAGATTTATGAACTGTTGGCGCACGCCTCCGTACAGTCGGGCGAACTGGAGAAGGCGCGCGATTATTACCTGAAGCTCACCCAGCTCGAACCTGAAAATCAGCTTCACGCCCGCAACTACCAACAGGTGCTGGGGAAGCTGGGGAGTTCGTCGGGCGCACACCTGATTAGCGCCGAGGAAGGTGCGGTTCTGGTCGATGAATTGGAAGCAACCGCGCCATTTGTCGATCAGCGTTACGGAGACGATGTCGCCCTCGCGATTCGCGCCGCTCTTACCGATGCCGAGCTGTTCATCTCCTACAACATGCCCACGAAAGCCTTGGCGCCGTTGCTCTCCGCGTTGCCCCAGGCGCCCCGAGACCTTCGGCTGAATCAGAAATTAGCGGCCTTGCACACCCGGGCAGGCCGATTCACGGAAGCGGCGGTTTGTTGCCGTACGCTGGAAGGCATCTATCACGAAGCCGGATACCCGGACGAAGCTTCACGTTATGGCGACCTGGCGTCGAAGTATGAAGACCGCGCCGGCGCGACTCCGGCTGCCCCACCTGAAACGCCGCTTGCCACACTCGAGACAGCGGTGATGCCCGAGATTCCAGAGGCCGTGGTGGATGGCCCGGCCGCGCCGGAAACGGCAGAATTTCCCGCCACTCCAACCCCCGCCTTCGCGGTTTCGGCGGAAGCGCCTGCCGCGGAGTCTGCGGAATTCGCGGTGCATGCGCAACAGCCTGAGTCAGAGGAGATCGACATCTCTGCTGAATGGGAGGGAGCAGTAGCAGATCAGCCTGCTTCGACCGAATCAGGAGAAGCGCTTGAAGCCGGATCAGCTGCGCCCGAAGAGGCTGTTGTTGATGAACAGGTCATCGGAGAAGTTACCGAGGAGATTCGCTTCTATCTGTCGAATGGGATGACGGAAGAAGCCCAGACAGCGTTCAGGAAACTGAGAAGGCTACAACCTGACAAGTCGAAACTGGAGGCCGTGCGAAGCGAAATTGAAGCGGTCATGAACAAGGCCTCCCAGCCCGAAGCCGCAGAAGCGGTCTCGGTGGAGGAAGTGCCGGAGGCCGAGGCAGAGGCTGCTCCAGCGCCGGAAACGGAAGCTACTGCAGCGCCCGAAATGGAGGTTGCCGCAGCGCCAGGCTCGAGTGCTATAGGCGAGCTGGTGAACGATTTGGAGTCCTCTCTTGGCGATGGATTCCTTCCCCAAACGACCGTTCAGGAAAGCGCTCCGGTACTGCCAGCGACGGAATTGCACGGGCCAGAAGCTGCCCAGCCTGGTGGCGGGTTGAACGAGTTTGTTTCGGATCTTGAAGCTTCCCTGGGCGATGGGTTCCTGGCGGAGGCGCCAGTTGCAAGCGCTCCTACAGAAGCAGAATCCAAAGTCGTCATCAAGCCTGAGCCACTTGCGCCAGTGTCGGCTCCCGCAGCCATGGCCGCGTCTGCGGCTCAGGGCGCGGCGGTGGCAGGCAGTGCCCCGGGGTTTACGTACCAGCCAACGCCAGTTCGCCCCTTGGCTCCAGTCACCGCAGCAACGCCGGCTGCGGCAGATAGCGCTGCCCACGTGGATTTGGCGGACATGTTTGGCGAGCTCAAGCACGAACTCGAAGAAGATTCCACCAGCACTGAAGAAGATCCGGAGACGCACTACAATCTGGGAGTGGCTTTCCGAGAAATGGGACTGCTCGATGAGGCCATTGCCGAATTGCAGAAGGTATGCCAGGCAGCGGATCGAGGTCAGAAAATCCCTCAGATCATGCAGACCTATACTTGGCTCGCACAATGCTTCCTGGACAAAGGGGTTCCAGAGGCCGCGATTCGCTGGTACGAACAGGCGCTCAAGTTACCCAATCTCGAACAGGATACCCGTACCGCGCTGCACTACGAGTTGGCCTCTTCTTACGAGGTTGCAGGAAATAAGAGTGATGCCCTCCATCACTTTATGGAAGTCTACGGCAGCAACATCGATTACCGCGATGTAGCCGAGCGCGTTAAGAGCCTTAAGTCGTAGAATGTCGGGATGGTTGGGTTTGCTACGGTTGAGACTCGGCTTGACAGGGTCCGGTGTGCACAACGATCCATATCCTGGAGCACACAGTGACGGATTCCCACAACAGAGCTTCAGGTACACTCGGAACTGGTACGCCCTTGCCGAATTCAACCTCATCTCCAGCGGCGTTATTGCAAACGCCGGCAGAAGGCTCCGCATCGGGCCGTTCTGGCTTTGATCTTTGGCTTCATCGATTGACTGTTCTGCTGTTCGTTTTCGTGTGTGCGGTCGTGGGCGTTCTGCTGGTAATCCTCCCCTGGAGACCGGAATGGACCGACAATCGAATCCTATTAGCGTACCCGGATTTGCGCAGTTTCATCAGCCGAGGATTCGTCCGCGGAGTTTGCAGTGGTCTGGGGATACTCGATATCTGGATCGGATTCTGGGAGGCTGTTCACTACCACGAGGGCAAGCCGGATTGATTGGGAGTTTCGCGATAGGGTTCTTCGATGTCGTTAGCAAGTATTTTTCGTGGTGACTACTGACAACTGGCAACGTTGCACTACTGGAATTCGAGGACAACAACTTCGTCATGACCGAAAGTCAAAGCAAGCGCGCCCCCCTGGCGTACGAGAACGATCAGTTCCTGGGCAGCCCCGATGGGCGCATTCTGCGCATCCTTTCCGAATATATCGAACCGCTGGCCCGTTTTCGGCGGGAGCAGATTCAGGACACAGTTGTTTTCTTTGGATCAGCGCGCTTCTACAGCCGTCACGCCACGGAAAGGAACCTGGCGGCGTTATCGGAGATTGATTTGCAGCTTTCCCAACATCAGCAGGAGCAGCGCACGAAGAGGGCTATGGCGGCCGTGGACATGGCCCGTTATTACGAAGAAGCCCGCCGTCTGGCTTTTCTCTTAAGCGAATGGTCGGTGCAGATTCCGGCTCGTCGTCGTCGCTTTGTAGTGACTACTGGCGGAGGGCCCGGCATCATGGAAGCGGCCAATCTGGGCGCGAAGGAAGCGGGCGCGAAAACCATTGGGCTGAACATCCACCTGCCGTTCGAGCAGGTTCCCAACCCATATGTCACGCCCTCGCTCAATTTTGAGTTTCATTACTTTTTCATGCGGAAATTCTGGTTTGCATATCTGGCCAAAGCTTTGGTGATTTTTCCCGGCGGTTTCGGCACATTGGATGAGCTTTTTGAAATTCTGACGTTAGCCCAAACCCAGAAACTGGCCAAGAAGATCCTGGTGGCGATCTATGGAAGTGCGTACTGGAATCGCCTGCTGAATTTCCAAGCTATGATAGACGCCGGTACAATCTCTCCGGAAGACCTGGAACTGTTCAAAATCGTGGACTCGCCCGAGGAGGGTTTCGAGTTTCTGCAAGACGGGCTGACACGGTACCATCTGCAACCGGAACCCAAGCGCAAGGCAGAAGCAATGCCGGAAATTGCGAAAACCAATCCTTAGTAGGACGCTCGCTTGTCTTGGGTGAGCTTGGAAAAACTCCTGCGGGAGCCTTTACATATCGGATTTCCTGTCGGAACTTGCTCCTTTACTACATCACGGACCGCACTCAATTCCCGGGCAACGGGACGGCCCAGCGCCGTGCCCTGCTGGACAAGATCGCAGAAGCCGCTGCCTGCGGAGTTGATTTCATCCAGCTACGCGAAAAGGACCTCCCCACTCGCGACTTGGAGATACTTGCCCAGGAGGCGGTCGAAACAGTTCGTGAGCAAGCCCAGCCCGGGAATGAAAAAATACTCAGAACCCGGTTACTCATCAACTCGCGAGTGGATGTCGCGATCGCCAGCGGTGCCGATGGCGTCCACCTGCGCTCCGATGACATTTCTACGGGAGACGCACGAAGAATATGGGCGCGTGGCGCGAGAGCGCCTATCGACCGTGAAGGCAGCTCTCCAATCATTGCGGTCTCCTGCCACACCGCGGAGGAAGTCGCCCGCGCCGCATCCGAAGGCGCCGATTTCGCGGTTTTTGCTCCGGTTTTCGAAAAGAAAGACATGCCCAACGCGCGCGCAGCGGGATTGGCTGCTCTGCGTGATGCCTGTCAAAAGCACATCCCCGTGCTCGCTTTGGGAGGGGTAAACCTCGGCAATGCCCGTTCCTGCATAGAATCCGGTGCCGCTGGCGTCGCGGGAATACGGCTTTTTCAAGAACGGGACATTGCTGAGGTTGTTCGGCTGCTGCGAAGCTAGTCAGCTCACCACGAAGCAGCAGATGGGACGAGAGAGGGCCGACGAGCCACAGGTCCTAGTGCATCTCGCCCATGCTGATAAGCCGATCCCTTTCGAACTCATCCCCTTTCACCCAGGCTACTTCTTTCATCTGCGCTGCGGCTACCCACCCTAAAGCAAAACCAAAGCGCGCCATCGCAGCATCGCCGGTGAAGTCCATGGAGGGATGGTATTCATCACTTGGCTGGTGATAGTGTTTTGCCGTGAACTCCTCGGCCTGCTGCTCACCCCAGGCAGTGTCGTGTCCTTTATACTTCACACCTTCGTTGATGGAGAAAGCAGGGATCCCAGCTCGAGCCAGGCTAAAGTGGTCAGACCGGTAATAATGTCCCGCCTCGGGCCGTGAGTCAGGGCGAATCGTAAGGCGAAACGTCTTGGCCAACGATTGAATCAGAGGATAGAAGGTGGTGCGTTCTGCACCCGGAACTTCGACTTCTTCCGGCGCGCCCAGGGGTGGCACGTCATCATAGTTAAGATCCAGGCTGATCTTGCTGGCCGGTATGGGTGGATGCTTACCCAGATACTCGGACCCGAGCAGCCCCTGCTCCTCGGCGGTCACCGAAGCAAACAGGATGGAGCGGCGCGGCTTCTGCGGTCCTTCGGAGTAGGCGCGCGCAATTTCCAGCAGGATGCCGCAACCAGTAGCGTTGTCATTGGCGCCGTTGTAGATATTGTCGCCCGGCATGTCGGGTCGAATGCCCAGATGATCGTAGTGCGCCGTGTAGATTACAGCCTCGTCCCTTAATTTGTGATCAGCTCCCGGCAAAATGGCAAGCACATTGTTTGATTCAAAGGGACGGATCTGGCTCACCATATGCGCCTTCAGCTTCGCGGGCAAGGCGACGGGCCGAAAGTCGCGAGATTGCGCATCTTTCATCATCTTGTCCAGGTCCATGCCAGCGCTCTTTGCCAGTTGCCTGGCAACATCAAGCTGGATCCAGGACGCCACCTTCAACGCGGGCGCGCCCTCGGCCCTCAAAAAGGCCTTTTCCCCGGAATTTGAGTTGCGCACGACGTCCCAGGGATAGCTGGCCATTTCGGTCTTGTGGATCAGAATCGCCCCGACTGCCCCTTTGCGCACGGCTTCTTCGTATTTGTAGGTCCAGCGCCCGTAATAGGTGAGCGCTTTGCCCTTGAAGAAGTTCACATCATCGGATGGCGGCTCGTTGACCAGCATCAGTAACACTTTGCCGCGCACGTCGGTTTCTTTGTAATCATTCCATCTGTACTCCGGAGCTTCAATGCCGTAGCCGACGTAGACTATGTCCGCATCCACATCCGAACTGGGCTGCTGCGTTTCGTCGTAAGCGACATACTGCTCGAGTGGCTGAAGGTGCAGCACAGCGGCATTTGTCGGGACCAGGGAGAATGTGGTTTCTGGCTCTGGCGTCACCCCTACCAATGGCACTTTCTGCATGTAGGTGCCGTTATCACCGGCTGGTTTCAAGCCATAGAGAGCAAATTGAGTAGCAATGTACTCCGCCGCGATGTCACCACCGCGTTGTCCGGTTCCACGGCCCTCCAGCAGATCGTGCGCGAGAAAGCGCACGTGTGCCCGGATGCGCTCGGGGTCGATCTTCTGCAGGGCTGCAATCGCCGTGCCCGGAAGTCGGGCCGATGACTCCGAAAGCGAGGAATCGCGGGTTCGTTGCCCCTGCGAGAAAGATGAAATTGCCAGCCCTAGAACCAGCACAATTGTGCGACGACGCATGTGGCTATGGCTCCCCCTTTTGCCGATTGGGATGGGGGAATGTTTATTGTACGAAAAAAGCAGGTCAGGCACCTGATTACTAGGAGACATCAGAGCTACGTACGACCGGGCCTCAATTCAACCGGGACCTTTGTTCTCTGAGACCCGGTAGAGGCGCCTTTTGTTCTGTTCAAGCCCACGACCGCGGGCTAATTTTTCGAACTTCAACCCGCTCGGAAGTCAGGCACGTTTTCGCCGCTGTGAAACACAGGATAGAGGCGTTCACCGGTGGTAGCCGCAGCCTTGCCATTGACCTCGTCAATGTCCTTTCTCACCCAGCCAACGCTGGAAATCTCGATCTCACCATCCTGCGCGATCCAGAAAATGCTCGGAACGTTGGTCAGACCATAGGCATTCGAAACCGGGTAGGTGCAGGTGTCGTCCAACAATATGGGAAATGTCAAGCTATATTCTTTAGCAAAGACCGCAGTATCTTTCTTGTCGTTCTGCGAGATGCCGATGATGGTGACATTCCGTGTGCCGTAAGCTTTGTAGATTCTCTGCAGAAAGGGACAGGCGAACTGGCATACGGGACAGGAGATCTTGAAGAAGGCGGCCAGTACCGGCCCCCGCGCCAACGCATCTTTCAGCGAAAACTGCTTGCCATCCAGGGTTGGAAGCGTGAAATCCGGGGCTAAAGTTCCAGTGCCAAGCGCGCCCATACTGCGTCCTCCAAAGATATTGTCAAGCCACCTCATCTCATTTTCTATTTTAGATGACCTTGGCGGCGCGGAGGATCTTCTGAGCCAGACCGGTTAGCGGCAAAGACGGGATTCGTGACCTCCGTACCCAGCGTCCCTCACTACCTGACGGCAACTCACATTTCACAACGCCAGCCACATAGTCGGTGACCGTGATGGAATGCCGCACTGTCAGCCAAGTGCGGTCTGGAGCGTTCGCCGGTGTGGTCTCCGGCAACTCCCACATTCCCGGCATTAGTGTCGCAGTCTTGCGGCGTTGAACGAGAAACACCGATCCGTTACGACAATCGAGTGCGTAGTGAATCTCCCGCTTGGTTTGACGTTTTGGATTGGTGATGGAGGCTAGTTCTCCGCGAGTAGTACAGAGATTGGCGATTGGGCATAACGGGCACTTTGGCCGCCGCGGCAGACAAAGCGTCGCTCCCAATTCCATCATCGCCTGATTAAAGTCACCCGGACGCCTTCGGCTTAGGAGATCCCCGGCCACTCGCCATAATTCGTGGCTCTCGATGCGCTTGCCCATCACGCGCTCTAAAACACGCTCCACGTTGCCATCGACAACGGCCACAACTTCATTCAATGCGATGCTTGCGATAGCTGCCGCAGTGTATCGCCCGATTCCGGGAAGTTCGCGCAACTCGCTCGCCGTGGCCGGAAATCTTCCCGAGCGTTTATAGGCAATCTGTTTCGCAGCTGCGTGTAACATGCGGGCTCGTCGGTAGTAGCCCAACCCGCTCCACGCTGCCAGCACGGATGACTGCCTGGCTGCGGCCAGCTTCTGAACTGTGGGGAATCGACGCACGAAGCGTTGGTAGTGCGCAAGCACAGCGGCAACCCGCGTTTGCTGCAGCATGATCTCCGAGATCCAGACGCGATATGGGTTCGGGTTTTGCCGCCAAGGCAGATCACGTTTGTGCTGATCGAACCAGCACAGCAGGTTGCGGCGGAATAGAAGCGCAGGAAGATTCTGGCCACATCGCAGCCGGCGAGTCATCGCTGAAGTGTTCGGCCTTTGGGTATTTGCCTCTCGTGTCACCTTGAAGCAGTCTGGTGCACAAGGTACCACAGCATGAAGCTGAAAGTGTATGAAAGCGATGCTACGACGGAAGGCGCCGCACTAGGCGCGCTCGTTATAAAGGGGGGTGCGTGGCTGTTGACCATCCGCCTCCAGCACGAAATAATGAATGCGCCTGGCCTCCGCAATTTACGGGTGGCTGTTTTTGTTGTCCTGAGGAGTCGAGATGAACGATTTCAACCGCAAGGTCGAAGAAGCTTCGGTGCGTCTTGGCAAGACCGTTGGCGAAGTGGCCAATACCCTGGAGAAAGAATCTGCCGAACTGATCAATTACCTGAACGACGAAGTAGTTCCCGCCGTGCGTCAGCATTCGACCAAGGCTCTGCGGATTGCAGCCGAGAAACTGACACGCTTGGCCGAGTATATGGAGCAGCATCGCAAATAGGCTGGTGTCGTTCTGCCCTAGCGACGTGCCTGGCTTTTTTGTCGTTGCTCATAGTTGGCTGCGCTCATAAGGAAGCCAAGGTCAACGTCCCTCCTCCACCCGGTCTCAGCCAGCCGGAAACCCCGCAAGCATCAAAGGATTCCGAGACTGCGGCTGAATCTATACCCAATGAACCTCCTCAGGTCGCTGTTCCTGAAAAGCCGCTGATGGTAGAAACCGGATTGGCCAGTTGGTACGGCGCTCCCTATGACCATCGCCGTGCCTCCAATGGTGAAGTCTATGATATGCACGCCATGACGGCCGCCCATCGTACGCTGCCCATGGGATCGATTGTGCGCGTCACGAACGTGAAGACCGGAAATTCCGCAGTGGTTCGCATCAACGATCGGGGACCGTTTATCCAGGGCCGAATTTTGGATCTGTCGGAAGCCGCCGCCAAGAAGGTGGATGTTTGGTCAGCCGGGGTTGCCATGGTCCGGATCGAACTGCTGCAAACTCCGGTTCCTGTCAGCAGCGCAGGGCGCTGGGCGGTACAGATCGGGGCGTTCGAGAAGGAGCACACGGCCGATCAGTTGGCGAATCGCTTGTCCCGCCGCTACCAAACCGCGAAGGTTCTGTGCTTCGGCAGTCCAGTTGGCGATTGGTGGGTCCGAGTCCGTGTCCAGGGTGACGATCGTCAGCGGGCGGAATCGGTCGTGCGGGAAACGCACACTTCCGAGGGCGAAATTTTCCTGGTCAGGTTGGACTAGGCTATTTCCAGCTGACAAAACATCCAACACCGTTATGCTAATGCGGTATATTAGACGTGCTCCCCCCGCTGTAGTTCCACCGGGCCCAAAGTAACTCATACAAAACTTAGAGCTTTGGAAGTGCTATGAGCGACTGCCTGTTCTGCCGCATCATCACGGGCGAGATGCCATCCAAGAAAGTCTACGAAGATGAGCACACCTACGCTTTTGAGGACATCAACCCGCAAGCGCCAACTCATGTGCTGGTGGTTCCGAAGAAGCATGTACGGGGCCTGAAGGAAGCGAATGCTGAAGACGCTGAGTTAATTGGCCGGTGCCATCTGATCGCCGCCAAGATTGCCCGCGAGCGCAGCATTGAGGATGGTTATCGCACCGTCCTGAACGTAGGGCCGCGCGCCGGACAGTCGGTGTTCCACCTGCACGTCCACCTGGTCGGAGGTCGAAGATTGGGATGGCCGCCAGGTTAACGCAACGGCGGGTTGAAGTCGCGGCAAGGCGCTGCCAAAGCCGGCCACTTATTGAACTGGCGGCTGGTCTTCCGAAGCGCCATGACGACGCAGTAGCTGCGGAAGATTCTGGGAAAATGCGGAGCGCGGCAGCACCATATCGCAGCCCACTTCATGCGCTTTTTGCTTCAAATCGCCCTGCACATGAGAGAGAAACCCGATAATCGAGGTCGATTTCTTCAGTTTGCTTTTGAGCTTCGGGATCAGCGACAAGGGCTTCGCATTGGTATTGTTCAGATCAAAAATAATCAGCGAGGGACTTCCGTCCCCGTTTTGCTGCATGCGCTCGCCTAAGTCCTTGTCACTCTTTACGAACTCGACTTTGACATTGAGTTTGCGCGCGGTTTCCTGAATTTTTGCCTGAAAGAACAGATCATCCACAAAGGCAAAGATCCGCGAAGTATCGTCCTCACGATGGGGCAGAGGCTCCGGCTCGAGTGGGGCATAGGAGGGCGCAAAACCAGGCCGGTTTCTACCTCGGGATGCCTTGTCCCCGCCCAGCGCGGCCCGATAGCTGTGGTCCATGGGAGCGGTATAAATGCCGCTTTGTTGCTGGCGATCACGGCCGGGACCGCCACGATGGGAGCGTCGTCCGCGACGCCGTCTGCTTCTTCCTCCGTGTCCGGAAGGGTGTCCGGGTCCAACATTCATAGGTTTTTCTCTTTGTAGTCCTATTGTGCGAATCCACCGAAGTGCGGCGGATTCGATTCTTGTCTCTCGCGCTTGCCGTCCCTGGCCGGTACGAGGCTTACGAGCGTGTGCACGGGAAGTACGTAGAACCCCGGTGCAATCGGAACTCGTTCATGAATGATAGTGTCCGCTTTAGGCGCCTGGAGCTGACTGGCGCGGAAGGCCCGCTAGGAAGCGCAGCCGCTAGGGAACACTATGATGGTACCCTTGGGCGGCGCAGAAGCGCAAGTGGTAAGTGACCTTAGTTTTACACACAGGTAACTGCGTCGGTCGGAGGGCTCATCGAAGGCGAAGGATCAACGTGGTGCCAAGAGTCCCATCAACTCGCACCCTAGCTGGAAGTTACTTGCTGCGCCCAATGCACGGCTTCCCAATATTTCTCCGCGACTTCGCTGTCGCTGAGGTTTAGCTGCCGCGCCAGTTCACTGCTGGCCTGCCACTCGCCGGATTCCTGGGCGAGCATCAGCTGATACAACCTCCGCAGCCGGCTCTCTGTGCCCAACAACACAGCCTTGGTTTCCTGGTCAACCGGGACGCCTTCGAGCACGCGGAACATGGGGATCTGGAGGATTGCGTCCATCAAGGAAAGCAGGCCGAGCAGAAACAAATCGGATTGCCCATGAGGAATCTTGGAGGAAATCAGTTCACAGAAGCGGGCGCGCACCAGAGCGCCCAGCACCAACTCGCTGGACTTATCCTGACCCGCTCCCAGAGTCGCCACCAGACGCACCCAGCGGCGTATTTCACGTTCGCCCAGTATGGCCAGCGCGTGACGCACCGAGTGTATTTCATTCCCAAAGCCGAATACCGGCGAGTTCAGGTATCGCAGCAAGCGGTAGCAGAGAGATGCCTCAGTCTTAATCACGCTCTCAATCTCGCGCACGTCCAACTCCGGCTTCGCCACTGCCTGCCACATGCGCATGTAATTCAACTGGTTGGCGGGGATCTCCTGCGCGTGTAAGGTTTCTGGGCGGCGGAAGAAATAGCCCTGGAAGTACAGAAATCCTGCTTTCTTGGCGGCGACGAACTCTTCGCGGGTTTCTACTTTTTCCGCAAGCATGCGGCAGCGCCAAGGACCGAAACGTTGCACAATTCCGGCTGCTTCCTCGAATGAGACCCGGCGAAGATCCACTTTGATGATGTCAACAAAATCGATGAGAGGCTCGCGGGGATCAGAATTTGTGAAATCATCCAGGGCAATCAGATATCCCGCTTCCTTCAAACGCTGGCAAGCCGCAAGCACCAGGTCGTCGGCGGGTACACTTTCCAGAATCTCGACGACGGTTTGTGCTGACGGCAGCAAAGTCACGTAGTCCTTTAACAGCACCTCGCGCGTGCAGTTGATGAAAGCCCGCCGGCCATCGCAGAGAACGTTGAGACCTAACAACATGGAAGTGTTCAAAGTGCTGCGCGCCGCGGTATCGGTGTCAACATTCCGGAAATAGTCGTCTACGCCGTTGCGAAACAGCAGTTCGTAACCGAATACCTGTTCTTCGCGGGTAAGAATCGGCTGGCGGGCTATGAAGCGCGCATTCGGAGCAGGCGAACCTCCAACGGTTGGGCTGGCCACACTGAGGTTATCGACAAATACCCAACAAAAGATTAGTGCGCATTTGGCAGTGCAAACCCGTAATCCTTCAACAGCTTGACAACCGCGGGAGTTTTTACGAAGGCAAGAAATTGTTGGGCAAGACGCCTGTCCTTCGATGCGGTGAGTACAACTGCGCCTTGGCGGATGGCAGGATATTCGTCAACCGGGACCTCGGTGTAAATTCCGCTTTCCTTCAACGATGGAGCCAACGCCAAAGAGAGAGCGATCAGACCGACATCGGCACTACCGGAAGCCACGAACGACGCCGTCTGGGAAATGTTCTCGCCCAGCACCAGCTTATCTGCAACCTTGTCGTAGATTCCCTCATTTCTTAGAGCCGCAACTGCGGCGCGGCCGTAGGGAGCATGCTGGGGATTTGCAATGGCAATCTTTTTGACGGCAGGATCCAACAGCACCTGCAAGCCACGATTCACATCCAGGTGGGTAGCCTTTGCTGTCCAGAGTACCAGTTTGCCTTCCGCATATTCGTACAGCGTCCCGGACTCGGCCGTGCCAGCGGCTTCGAGTTTCTGCGGATATTCGATATCGGCGGAAAAGAAAAGGTCGAATGGCGCCCCATTCTGAATCTGGGTAAACAGGTTTCCCGATGAGCCAAAAATGACTTTCACGTGAGCGCCGGTTTCTTTCTCGAAACGGGCGGTGACATCCTGAAAGACATATTGGAGATCAGCGGCCGCGGCCACCGTAATTTCCTGGGCGTTGCAGAGGAGAGGCACCAACACAAACAGCGCCAGAAGCCGGGCGCGCTTCATTGTTCCACCCATTCGACGCCACAGGTGTAGCATTTCCAATTTGCCTTGCGAACGGGGACGGGAAATGAGAGCACCAGCCAAAGGCCATACGTCCAGAAGCGGTCGATTTTCTCGAAGCCGATGTCCAGCGAACAGCAACGCGGACAGCGCGGCTGCACGAAGGTTTCACCCAGTTCGGCCGCAGTAAATTCCGGCGGGATCGGCTCATCCAGAATTGCGCGGGCGGACTCCACCTCGTGCTTGTGGACTTGCAGGCGAACACCGCCAATGGCGTTGGAGAGCAGCCAGTCCATGCGGACCAAATTACCGTCAGCGAGTACACATTCAATCCCCGCCGACTCCAACTTACCTTTAGCCAGTAAGGCTTGCGGTATGTCGCGGAAGTGTTGCAGCGTGACCAGCGAGGCAGCAGCGTTCAGTCCGGGGAGCTCGATTCTGGATGTTTTGTCCAAGGTCATCTATTGTACTGTCTTCATAGGTTGCTCGAAACGCTTTGGCGAGAACGCCGGGTCAATTTCGTGAAAGGAGTAAGACTCAGGGGCAATGGAAAAAGCCGGGCTGGTTTGCCCGGCTTTTCGCGTCTGTCAATTCTGAAATGGTTGGTTACATCACCAGGGCAAGGTTTTCCAGTTCCTGTTGCAGGACCGGAATGGCACATCCTGACATCTCCACTCGACCGGCAGCATCGATAGCTGCCTGCGGGGAAACCCCATAACCCCGCCCCATCAGGAACATCTGGAGCACTTCCGCAGCCTCTCTGGAATCGACGATGCCGCTCTGCAGCAGGTCATTCCGCAAGGCAGTTAACTCTGTCACCGAAAACCGTTCTCTCATGGCCGTTCACCTCCGACCCTCTACTGCCGTTACTGCTTTAGACTCTGCCGATGCCCGAAGAGTTACATGCAATCTGCGTGCCGCAACTCGAATCAGGCCTTGGCGTTCCTGTAGAGGAGCCGCTCTACCCACTTAAGCCCTTTGCTTTGTCATAAGTTGCGGTCGCCAACAATCTCCGCGCGCGAGTCGCGCATGGCACCAAAGTGGGATACGCCGGGCGTCTCACCGATTGACACACTGTGTCTTTGTGGGACAAGAAAGCGCAAACCGGCACCGAGCGGACGTGTAGCGTCTTAGGATGGGTCGGTTACAGCTTCGTCGACCAGCAAAATCGGAATGTCATCTCGCACTGGGTAGACGCGGCGGCACTCCCCGCATTTCAGGCTCTCTCCGTTGTCTTTCACTACCAGCGGTTTCTTGCAAACCGGACAGACCAGAATTTCGAGAAGATCTTGGGGAATCATGATGCTATTTTACGCCCCGTCAGACGCCCACGCAGCGAGTTCCTGCCGCTGGCCGCAACCTACTTCAATAATCTCTTCCACGATCGAATCGATTGCGCGACCAACCCGGTGACCTTCGTTGGCCGTTCGGAATCGGAGGGGAATAAGTCTCACAAGGCTGGCCGGCGGAGGCACGGTCGGCAGGGGATGTGGCGGTTTTAAGGCTTGATCTTCACTGCCGGAGTCCGTTTGGGCACGGCGCTCTCGGGCTTGCGCCGTGGTTGGCGACTGCCATTGTTCGGGCCATAGAAGTCCGCGACCGGAAGCGGAGCAGCCGAACGGGTACCTTCGTACTTGCTGCGAGCCAGCAGAAGTTTTTCCAGAGCCTCGTCCCTTAACGGTTGCTGCCGGCCTAAAAGATGGGTCACTAACGCGATCTGAGCAAAATGTTCCACCGTCTCCATCTTCATGTAGGCATAACTGAGCGTCTCGCCGTAAGTGACTACGCCATGGTTTGACATCAGAATCGCGTCGTACTTCGAAACCAGCGGCTTCAGTGTCTCAGCGAGTTCCGGCGTGCCGGGAGTGCCATATTTTGCCAGCGGGATGGATCCCAATCCGATGACTACTTCACAGACCAGTGGCTGGTCGAGGGCAAGCCCGGCGGCGGCAAAGCCGGTTGCTGTCGGAGGATGTGCATGAACGATGCCGCCTACCTCAGGACGCAGCTTGTAGATCAGCAGGTGCATAGCTATCTCGCTCGAAACATGATGACGTCCCGCGACCAGATTTCCCTCCATATCAACCTTGACCAGATCTGAGGGGCGCAGCGCGCCCTTGCTCATCGCAGTAGGGGTTGCAAGAATATGCCGCTTGTCCAGCCTCACGGACAGGTTGCCATCGGTAGCGGCCACATAGCCGCGGTCATGCAGCATTTTGCCTAAGGAGACAATTTCGAGACGTGCCTGACGTTCGGTAGACATGGCCCTGAAAGACGGGTGAGCAAACTGTCCGCGTATGTTAAACCACTCGCCAGCCTAAGACAATCCGGTTGTTTCACCGGATGCGCCCGGGCCGGAATCACCATAACTATAATGAAAGTCCGTGCTGGTTTCCGAGTTCGACTACCATCTCCCAAAGGAACTAATAGCCCAAGAGCCACTTCCTGACCGGGCGTCCTCGCGGCTGCTTCATTTGCAGCGGAACTCGGGAACCATTCGCGATCGCGGGTTTCGCGAGTTTCCTGCACTGCTGCGGCCGGATGACTTAGTTGTGTTCAACAATACCCGGGTGTTTCCTGCCCGGCTCTATGGCCGGAGAAGTGGCCTGCGGGCACAGCCGGTGAGCCAGCGCAATCCCGCGGCTCGGGAATTCCTGAAAGGGCAAGTTGAAGTCCTGCTGACGCGTCAGATCTCCGCGCAACCCAATGAATGGGAATGTCTGGTACATCCGGGGCGAAAGATCGGGGTCGGAGAGAAGTTGCTCTTTGGTGACCGTGGCGAACTCCAAGCTGACGTCGTCAGCCGGGCCAGTTTCGGTGAGCGTCGGATCAGATTTCATCCCGTACCCGATTTTTTTGTTTTGCTGGAACAGTTCGGCCATGTGCCTCTTCCGCCGTACATAGATCGCCCGGATCGTCCAGACGACCGCAGCCGTTATCAAACTATCTACGCCCGCGAGCGCGGTTCCGTCGCCGCACCCACGGCCGGCCTCCATTTCACTCCTGACATTTTCGAGCGCCTGCGTCAGCGTGGAATAGAAACTGCCGAGATTACGCTGCACGTCGGCTTGGGGACATTTCAGCCGGTACGGGCGGAGCGGGTCGAAGATCACAGCTTGCATCGTGAGGCTTATTCGATTTCCGACGCCGCCGCGGCCAGAATAAACTGCGCCCTAGGCGCTGGCCGGCGGGTGGTTGCCATCGGAACTACAACCGTTCGAACTTTAGAAGATGCCGCCGCTGCCGGGCGAGTACGGCCTGGAACCCGCGATGCCGACATCTTTATTTATCCCGGATATCGCTTCCGCGTTGTCGCGGCCCTCCTGACGAACTTCCACCTGCCACAATCGACACTGCTAATGCTGGTATGCGCGTTCGGAGGAAAAGATCTGGTGCTCCAGGCCTATGCCGATGCTGTCAAGCAAAATTACAGATTTTATTCGTATGGGGATTGCATGTTTGTCGAGTGAATGTAAGCTTCTCATCTCCCAGCCGCCAGGCGTGTAGCCAAACGCTGCGGCAGTTGAGCGGCGAATATGCGATCCTGCGCGGATTTCAGATCATAGGGTACGCGACAAAAGGTCATGACGCGGGTATCGGTATCGAAGACACCAAATCCGGCGCGCCAGTCTCCGTCGCGGGGTTGACCCACCGAACCGGGGTTTACCAGATAACGAAAATCCTTTTTCAGAGGCACCTCGGAAGTTTCGACTTGTCCGACGGTGTTGTAGCTAGGGCGCAAGGCGTCGAGGTGCTTGGCATTGGCAACAAAACTTCCTTGCAGATGAGTGTGTCCGAAAAATGTCACTGAGACTGGGGTCTCCATAATAGGTTCAATCGCATCGCGAACAGTCACGACATAATCGTCTTCATCTATCGGCGATCCATGGACGAACTGAGCGTCTACCAATCCATCCACTTGAATGGGTCCCTGTGGCAGATTGCGGAGCCAGGCCATATTTTCCGGGGCGAGCTGTTGGCGGGTCCATTCGGCGGCAAGCGCGGCTACCGGGTTGAAGTCTTTCAGGTCCATGAGTCCACAAGCCGCTTTGTCATGGTTACCGCGGACGAAGACTTTCCCTATGCGGCGCGAAACCTCAATGACTTCGTTGGGGCTGGCACAATATCCGACGATATCCCCGAGGTTGACTACCAGATCGTGCGGGGGAGCCTCTGTCAGGCAGGCTTCCAGAGCTTCGAGATTGCTATGAATGTCGCTGATAACCAGAATCCGCACAATTCACCCGGTGAATTCGCGATTATACGCCCTGAGCGCTTTCAGACAGCGTCGGCAGAGATGTGAAGTGCAGCTTAACTAGTAGTTCAAAACCGGACACCTTGCCCAGTGTCCCGGACCAACTTCGACCAGGGGCGGCGGCTCGACCGCGCAATTGGGAATCCTGAAATTGCAGCGCGGTTCAAATGCACAACCCGGTACCAGCGCCTGCAGCGCCGGAACCGTCCCCTGAATTGTGGGCAGTGGATGGGTGCGATCAGTCTTCAAAGTGGGAACAGCATTCAGCAGGCCCTGCGTATAAGGGTGCGCAGGCGCGGCGAAGATGTCGTGCTTCGATCCCACTTCTACCAGACTGCCCGCATACATAACGGCTACCCGATCGGCTACCCGCGCGACCACTGCCAGATCATGCGAGATAAACAGCATGGCCAGTGCATATTTGTCGCGCAATTCGACCAGCAGCTCCAGAATTTGGGCTTGAATGGTAACGTCGAGCGCGGTCGTGGGCTCGTCCGCGATCAGCAATTGCGGCTGGTTCACAATGCCCATGGCTATCATGATGCGTTGCCGCATGCCGCC
>DASPRY010000015.1:0-6103 GCA_035624215.1 Terriglobales bacterium | reverse complement strand
GTGCAGCTCGCGCGCAATGCGGCGACGCTCCGTGTCCTGCAGACTGAGCAATCGTGAAGAGAGCTGCCTTAGCGCGGTTGTGCGCTCTTCGACCATGGATTCCAGTTGAGCCTGGGTACGCCGCAGCGCTTCCTCAACTTGCTTGCGTTCTGCCATTTCGCTCTCGAGCGCCAGCGCCCTTTGCTGCAAGTGGCTGATGTTGCGCAGACGCTGCTCATCGCTGACGAGCGCGGTGTAGCTTTCAACCGGAATCACGTGGGAGTGTTGCGCGCAGATTTTAAGAAATGAGTCGCCGTGCTCTTCGCGGTCAAACGCGTTCATGGGGTAGGCGCAACGGAGGGACATGGGGTACATCTGCGCCAGGTTGTTCCAGAGTTGTTCGAGCCGTATCGCGCCCTCTGGATTGCCCTGCTCCCATAACAGAGCGACCATCTCTCCGAACACGGAGATGTGAGGATTCTTTCCTTTGGCAGCCGCTGCTGCGGCTTGCCCTAAGACGCCTCCGATGACCTCGGTAAAAAGTGGGGCATCGGGCCAACCGTGGAGGACGAACTTTTGCAGGGTCTCGGCCGCGTCTAAAGCAATGTAGCGGCCCTGTTCGATAGCCCGCGCGATATCCAAACCTCGAGATTGCAATCTCTGCGCGAGCCCTTCCCGGTGCGCCTTGGTGGCGATTACAACAGCAGCATCCCCCGCCACGAGAGCGGAACCGATAAAACGGCTCAGTTCATCTAGAAGGAATGCGCCATCGGTGTAGAACTGCACGGTGTGGACATGGTGGTCGGATTCGCCACAAGGCAGGATCGGCGCTGCCGGCGTCTCAGCCCGGTTCGGTACCATCGCAGTACTCATTTTGCAGTGCCTCCGGATCAACCTCGCACGCAGGGACAATTTGAGCTTCTGGGTGGCAGCCGATCGACGCGTCCTAGATCGCGCGAACTATATTAATTGTTCAACGTCCTGCAGCAAATACAGGAGATCCTGTACCCCTGAGTGGTACTGTGCTAGTAAGATTGAGCAAGATTTGGGGGAAGATGCCGCGGCTTGGGGCCGAACTCAACGAGCGTCGGCGGCAGCCAGAAGTTGTGGACAAGCACCGCGACAATTGTTAGGTTTGTCTGAGTTTGCCCCCTCCGAGCCATGACACCACGCAAGAAAGCGCACCTGGCCTTTGCATCGGCGGTTATGCTGCTCTTCCTGAGCGGATTGGCTGCCTACATCACGATCAGCCGCCTGCTGGCAAGTGAGAAGTGGGTGATTCACACCCTTGAGGTCAAGGCCGCGCTGGGCGACATCGATGCGGCGTTTGTAAGGGCGGGACGGGCACGAAGCGGTTACGTGATTTCAGGCGCCGACGATTATCTGAGGCAGTTTGAAGCAGCTGCTCCCGAGATTCCCGGCAAGATCCAACGCCTTCGAGATCTGACTCGGGACAATCCAAGACAGCAGGAGATTTGCTCGCGCCTGGAAGACGCAATCGGCCGCAGAGTCGCGTTATTTCGCGAATCGGTTCAACTGAAAAAGCAAGAGCCTGAGAACAGGCAGGGGCAAGCCGATTTCGATCGGCGGGGCGTTGCGCTTAATTCCGAGATAACCTCCCTTACGCAGCAATTGCGCGCAGAAGAAGATCGCCTCTTTGAGATCCGGGGAAAAGCCACGGATCGCCTGTTTATTCTGACCGCCGTCGTCCTGGCCGTCGCCTTCATCCTGGCGCTTGCCTTGCTCGCCCTTCACTTCCGGTTGTTGTCCGCGGAACTGAAAGCGCGTGAAAAGGCGGAGCAGGCTGCTCGGAATAGCCAGGAATCTCTCCGGCGCCTCACCAGCCGGTTGCTCCAGATGCAGGACGCGGAACGCCGGAAATTTTCGCGCGAACTCCACGATAGTCTGGGGCAGTATCTGGTGGGGGTGAAGATGAATCTGGAGATGTTTGTCAGCCAGCGCAAGGACAGTCTGCTGACGGAAGCAGTTCAACTCCTGGATCAATCCATAGCGGAAACGCGGACGATTTCGCATTTGCTGCATCCGCCGCTTTTGGACGAAGCTGGGCTTTCGTCGGCGGCAAAATGGTACCTGGAAGGATTTGCGCAGCGCAGCGGGATCGAAGTGAAAGTAGATTTGCCCGAGGATGCGGGTCGTCTGCCCAAACCCGTGGCGCTCGGGCTTTTCCGGGTTCTGCAGGAGAGTCTGACCAACATCCACCGCCACTCCAACAGTGCCAAGGCTGAGGTTGCGCTTGAGATCTACCCTGGCCGGGTGCTTCTTAAGGTGAGAGACTACGGAAAAGGGGTCCCAGCGGAATTGTTAGAGAAATTCCAGACGGATGGAACGAGCACCGGGGTGGGGCTGGCGGGCATGAGGGAACGCATTCGCGACCTTGGTGGTCAGCTTAGTATCGAACGCTGCGCACCCGGCACTATGATTTTCGTAAATATGCCTTTCTCGGAACAGGCGAAGGGGACGTCCGCCGCGACTGCTAAATTAGGGTTGGTCTCATAAATGAACCTCCGCGACAGAGATTAGATCCAGCAATCAGTGACGGCCCCAAAAATTCTGCCCTACAGGATCTACCCTAGTTTCTTCCGGTCGCAGTTTGTGTAACTTGGCAGTGACGCCGTCACTTCTGTGAAAATCGCGTCGGTGAACGATCGCGGCCGTCTTAAGGTTCGCCGCATCGGCCTACCGTCATTGCATCCCGCTATCGGCACGAGCAACCTGTTCTCGGAAGCAGAAACTGGAGACCTGATCATGGCAGTGAATACATCAGCCGCCTATGGAATGTACCCTCGCGATGTTTCACTTCGGCAAGTCGTGCGGACGTTGAACCGGGCAGGATTCGAAAATGAACAGATCTGCGTGATGATTTGGCCTGGCCATCACATCGCCACCGCCATTTGCCGGGCGAATGTTTCCAACGCCGAGCGCCAAGCGAGTGCGAGCATTGCGGGGTTGATGGGTTGGCTTATGAAACTCGGCGCAGTGATCATCCCGACGGTCGGCTTGTTCATCCGTTCAAGAGCATTTCTTCACCGCCTGCTCCTGGGGGCGGAGTCTCCGGGTCTATGTGGCAATGCGAGAGTTCTTGTTGGATTGGGCTTTTCTGAAGGCGACGCAGAACGATTTGAGAACGAGCTACGCGAAATGGGTGCCCTGGTGTACGTTGCGTGCCCCGAGATGGCAAGGACGACTCGCGCAGTAGAAATATTGCGCCGGACGGGGGCCAACGAAACTGCCACACTAGAAAACGCTGTTGCGCAGGAAGTCGCAGCCTGACGAGCCGGGTTTCGGTGATCGGCTTTGGTTGACTGGTCGCGGATTGAAGGACTTATGAAACCTGAGCGCAAGCCTCGTTCGGAGGCCTCGTTTAGCCGATCCTTCGGAAATACCTTTCCCTCCATTGCGAGATTGGTCGAGCAGAAAGCGGTTTGCAAACAGCGGTTTGCAAAGATTAAAGAATAAATTCCCTCCAGGCAGCTCTGTCCCCCAGTCTACAGCAAGTTCCACAATCGACTACAGGAGCGCCCTGATGGGATAGGAGTCGTGGGTCCGCTAGTCTTCTAATGCATCTGCGCGACTCAGGGGAGGAGATCGGGCATGCGTTGTGATCCCTTGATGCAAGGAGACTACCGTGGCCACGTGTGCAATATCCGCGACATCAACTAACCTGCCTCCCGTAACTGTGGTTCCCTTCCGGGATAAAAGCCAGCGGAACCAGTCAGAAGCCAGCCTCGTTCGGCGCGCCCAGAATGGCGAAGAGGAGGCTTTTGCCACACTTTACCTGTTACACAAGAAGCGCGTGTATTCGGTTTGTCTGCAGATGACAAAAGATGTGGCTGACGCAGAGGACCTGACTCAGGAAGCTTTTATGCAGGTGTTTCGTAGCGTCAACTCGTTCCGAGGCGATTCCGCCTTCTCCACATGGCTGCACCGGATTGCTGTGAATACAGTGTTGATGAAGTTGCGTCGCCGAAAGTCTTCGCAATTAATTTCTCTGGACGAACCCATATCGACGGACTCGCAATCTCTGAAACGCGAGATTGGGAAAGCGGACCCGCGCCTGAGCGGGGTGATTGACCGCATTGCATTGCACCGTGCCGTCGAGGAACTTCCCGCGGGATGCCGGCAGGTCTTCGCCCTTCACGAGGTGGAAGGATATCAGCATCACGAGATTGCTGAGCTTCTGCAATGCTCCATCGGAAATTCGAAATCCCAGCTTCATAAAGCCAAGATGAAAATGCGGGATGTGCTGTTTCCGAAAAGGAGAATCCGTCTGGCAAAGACAGACGACACCGTCGAACCTATGGGCGCAATCCCAGGCTGGGAGCAATCAGCTTGAGCTTTCGCCCGCATGCAATCTATTTCTTGAGGGCGAACATACAGGATTCCATGTATTCGGGCCCAAGGTAGTTACATGCTAGTCTTACCGTGCTTCGCTGATCTGCTTAAGTCTAGAATGGGGTTTCTTATACGTGTTGTACATCGTGGAATACCGAGCCCCTGATTCGCAAGCGGCTGCCGCGGGGAGTTGCTGAACGATTATGGCCCTTCGTATCCTTCTAGTGGATGACCATCCCGTCGTGAGAGCGGGGCTGAGAACTTTGTTGGGAGGACGATCCGAATGGGAAGTAGTGGGGGAGGCGTCGGATGGTGTAGAAGCCGTGGAAAAGGTCAGCAAGTTACAGCCTGACGTCGTGGTGCTCGATATCACCATGCCAAAAATGAATGGGATTGAAGCCTGCCGGATTATCCAGCAGAAGGCACCCGGACGCGAGGTTTTGTTTGTCACGCAGCATGACTCTCCGCAGATGATGCGTGAGGCGTTAGCTGCAGGAGCCAGAGGGTACGTCGTGAAATCGAATCTCGCCCGGGATCTGGTGGAGGCCGTCGAGGCGGTGAGTCAGCATCGGGAATTTACCGCGTTGGCGCAAAATCCACGCACTTAGGCTTGAGAGCTCGGGCCTTATTACTTTCGAAGATGTCGGAAAGTCTGTAGGAGGAGGTTCTGCCATGAAGCTGCGTATTCTGGTAGCCGATGATCACGAGATTGTACGCCGGGGGTTGTGTGCGCTTCTCCAGAAACGTGAGGGATGGGAGGTGTGTGGAGAAGCATCCAACGGCCGCGAAGCGCTTGAAATGGCCAAGCAGTTGAAGCCCGATATTGTGATCCTTGACATCGGCATGCCACTTCTCAACGGACTGGACACCACCCGTCAACTGCTGCAGCATGATCCCCAATTCAAAATCATTGTGCTGACGGTCACCGATGCCGATCAGGTCATTCGTGAAGCCCTCGACGCTGGTGCGCGCGGATTCGTGCTCAAATCCGACGCAGCTCGCGATCTGGTCTCTGCGGTCGAAGCCTTGCAGGACAAACGAATGTTCTTTACGCCGCGAGTGAACGATTTGGTGTTGCGAGGTTTCCTGGATAGGGGGCACACCGTGTCTCGGAATGAACGTCCGGATTTGCCCACACTAACGGCGCGGGAACGTGAAGTTACACAGCTTCTGGCGGAAGGAAAGAGCTCCAAAGAAGTGGCATCGCTGCTGAACTTGAGCACTAAGACGGTGGAAACCCATCGCAGCAACATCATGCGGAAACTCAGTCTGCATTCCATCCGCGATCTGGTTGTCTACGCTATCAAGAACAACATTATTCAGATCCAGATGCCGCCTCAACCCAGTAGCACCACAGAGACCTCGGTGGCTTAAAAGGCTGCGGAAAAGTCGGTGTTAACCCCCGGGTCTCGACGTGGACGTCCGGGCGTCGCGCCCGGCGGGACGGGCGAGGACGCCCGTCGCTCCACTGTGTGAATTGCCGCGGAGGCAGCCCAGAATGTGCTGCCTGTTCGGCTTAAATGGGCGACGAGTGAGACCAAAAAGAGCACGAGAAAAATTCACAACTAATAGTTCTTCGCAAGTACAGAGTTCGTCCGGTCGCACTTGCCACCAATGGGGCAATGCCGCCCGGCACTGGTGTGGAAAGGAGACCATGACCGGCACTCCCGATAAAAACCGTTTCACGATGTCGCGAACAGGCAAGATCGGTGTACTATGATTTCTTGCCAAAGCACGCCGGTCTTAAATTTCCATGCTGAGGGCAGTGTTC
>DASPRY010000004.1:0-5453 GCA_035624215.1 Terriglobales bacterium | reverse complement strand
GTCTTCAAGTTCGCGGTGCGCAAGATGGCGGCGCTCTGCGAGGAGATTCTTGAACGCAACCACCTCCAGGGCAGCGAGATCGACGCCTTCATTCCGCATCAGGCGAACAAGCGCATCATCACCGCGACTGCCGATCGTCTGAAGCTGCGTCCTGAAGCCGTAATTATCAACATCGAGCAGTATGGAAACACCACCGCGGCCACGATTCCGCTGGCGATGGAAAGCGCGCGGCAGGAAGGCAAATTAAAGAAGGGCAATCTGGTGCTGCTGGCGTCGGTGGGCGCGGGATTTACAGTTGGCGCGACGCTGCTACGATGGGCGTACTAGATGCCAACGGAGACGCGGCGAGCCGCCTCTGTACAGGTTATTTTGCCGCCAGCGCTCCCACCAGCGACTCGAAAATCTTGAATCCATCGGTGCCGCCCAGTTCGGGTTCGGCGGCGCGTTCGGGATGGGGCATCATGCCCAGCACATTACGCCCAGGGCTGCAGATTCCGGCTATATTTTCCAGCGATCCGTTGGGATTCGCTTCCTGTGTGACTTCCCCTTGCGGGTTTGAGTAGCGGAAGACGATGCGGTTGTCGCGCTTCAGTTCAGCGAGTGTCGACTCATCGCAAAAATAATTGCCTTCCATGTGGCCAATAGGGATGGTCAGTACCTCACCTTTGCGGCACGCGTTGGTAAACGGGGTTTCGTTGTTTTCGACCCTCACCTGCACCGGCTTGCACACATATTTCAAGCCAATGTTGCGCATCAGCGCTCCGGGCAACAACCCCGACTCACACAAAATCTGGAAACCGTTGCAGATGCCGAGGACCAGTCCGCCCCCGGCGGCGAACTTGCGGACCGATTCCATCACTGGGGAAAACTTCGCAATCGCCCCGGTGCGCAGATAGTCGCCGTACGCGAACCCTCCCGGCACAATGACCACATCGCAATTTTCCAGGTCGTGCGAGTCGTGCCAGAGGAACGTCGCCTTCTGCTTCGCCACCTGCTCAGCCGTCCAGAAAGCATCGTGATCGCAGTTCGATCCAGGGAAAATAATGACGCCGAATTTCATCGAAATCCTCGTTTACTACATTAACTATATGGTAGAGATGAGTATTGTCTTTAATTTATGATCTTGGGATGGTCTATGGTGACAAGCTCCTATTCTGAGGTCAAGGAAAAGGTGCGAGCGTACCTGCGCGCGACCCATGGGATGATTCGAACATAGGTGATCCCATGGGCAAGATGCTCGCCACCCACATCAATCCACTGCTCTGACGACTGGAATGGTATGGGCTATTTCTCACCATGCAAGTGCTGCGCGAGATAGTTGGCGATGCCCATTTCCTTGATGGAATGAAGCTGAGCTTCCAAATAGTCCACGTGCCGCTCTTCGTCCTTAATCATGTGCTCGAACAGAGTCCTGGTGCCGTCGTCCTTGACCTCGGCGCAGACCTTCACGGATTGGTTATACTGGCGCACCGCATCCAGCTCGTCCTTCAGGTTAATCTCCATTTGCTGCTGCACGTTGCTACCCAGTTGAGGCTTCAATCCGACATCGACCGTGGGTATGCTGTCCAGGAAGATAATCCGCTCAATGAGGCCTTCTGCGTGCCGCATTTCCTCAATGGCCCGCCCCTTCGTGCGCTCGCCCAGCCGCTTGTACCCCCAGTTCTGGCACATCTCCGATTGCGTCATGTACTGCACAATGGCCGTCAATTCCGCGCTTAGAGCCGCGTTCAATTCCTTAATGACTTTCTCGTTGCCCTGCATGGTTTTGCCCTCCGTAGCCCATCATTTTGCAATTCTAGACGACGGGCGTGCTGTGACCCAGCGCACAAGGGTGTGGTAGCAAGACATCCCGGTGCGAGATTGATTCCCTGTCCGGTCAGGGCCGGCCGCGAATGTCAGCCGACTGGATCATTTCGTCCCCGTCGTAATTATGGGTGACCGGGCGAACTGCGGCGCACGTTTCTCGAGGAAGGCGCGGATGCCTTCAACAGCGTCCGGAGTGGCCATAAGGTTATTCAGATACAACGATTCTATTTGCGGAAGGTCCTCGTCGAAGGCGCGAAGCAAGGGGCGGCGAGCGGCTTGGCAGGCGTACTTCAGCGCCGATGGAGAACGGGGAAGAAAGTTGGATTCGAGCCAGGCATCGAGCGCAGTGTTGAGATCGTCGACGCATCTAGCGACCAGCCCGCAACGAGCCGCCTCTTCCGCAGACAGCACGACGCCGGTCAGCAACAGCCGGGAGGCGACGGCTAGCCCGACCCGAACCGGCAGCAGGGCGGAAGCCGTGGGAGCAAACACGGCCAACTTGATTTCGGGGGAAGCAAACTGCGCGGTCTTATCGGCAAGAATCAGGTCACAGGCAAGTACAAGTTCGAATCCTCCGCCCAGGCAGTGGCCGCGGACGGCGGCGATCACGGGCGCAGGGGCCTCCGCGATCCGCCGCAGAAGGGTGTTCAGCGCGCGCAGGGTACCGGCAATTTGATCGGGCAGGTGCTCCTCGATGCTGGCGCCAAAGCTGAAGTGAGGACCGTCGGCGGCAATAACCAGGGCGTTCAGCTCGCGCCCGGCACACAGCGAGAGTGCGGAATCGAGTTCTCCGATCATGGAAAGATCCAGTATGTTTGCCTTCGGCGCCGCCAGGGTGATGCGCGCAACGCGCTCTTGATGAGTGAACTGGAACCGAATTTTCTCGAAATTCATTTCCGTCCTTCCGATCAACTCCCCTTGGAACAGAGCACAAGGGATAAATGAAAACGCCGCTGCCCGATCACGCCAGCAGGCTGTGGTTGTCCCCACCCGCGATCTTACGCTCTCACACGGCGTAGTGACGTATATCACCGCATCGAAACTGGAATTGAGTATAATTTTAGGCGAGCGGATAGCGAGAAGACACTGTCCGCCTGAATCCTGCAGCGGCGAAAAGAAACTCCTGCACTTGGCCGCGACGTTCTGTGGCCCCCCTCAGCCTATTCGTGAGTTCCACCTCGAAGGGAGAGGTATGGCGCTCAAGATCCCAAGCGTTTGCCCGTCGTGCACCGTCAGCGGAATGGAAACGCATCCCGGTGCTCCTGTAGAGCACAGCAGGCCGCTCCATGTTCTGAGTCGGCTCTTGACGGTGGTGAAGGGCGTCACTTTTTTGGAGGAGGTGTTTTATGGCTGATCTATATACCTGCAGCTGCGGCAACCAAACCTGGGAAATCCTCGACACGGTCGTGCGCTGCACCGCGTGCGAGACGGAGTATGTCACGCTCCACACCCCAGTGTCGGAATTTAATTCCACGGTCACGAAGGAAATGGAAGAGGAACTGGCAGAGTGAACCTCGCAGTCATTGCGGAGGTGTCGCGCGATGTTTCTTCCCGCCCTCAGGCAGAAGGAGTATCCACACTTCGGATGCTTGCAGGCAACATCGAAGCCGGCGACTGCGCCGTCTGGCAGAATTTTTGCCGACACTGTGCCTCCGGCTTCAGAAGGAGGTCGTTATGCCAACTGTAACTGCTCCAACTCGGGTTAAACTGAAGAACATCCTGTTCGCCACGGACTTCACTCCATCAGCGCAATTAGCTCTGTCCTATACCCTCAACCTGGCTCACCACTACGATGCTGAGGTCTACGTGGTGAACGTGCTGCCGCACCTGACGTTTATCGAAGCGGCGGAGCCCGATCCGGAGCAAATCAGGTTGTTGGCCGAAAAACAAATGGCCGCGTTAATGGGCTCCCTGTCTTTCAAGGACATTCGACACAAAGAACTGATCGAGCAGGGCGAAGTTGCAAACGTGCTCGACACGTTGGTCTGGAAGCATGAGATCGACCTCATCGTCATCGGCACCTGCGGCCACAAGGGACTCGGGAAACTGCTGATGGGCTCGGTGGCGGAAGAGGTCTTTCGCAATGCCCAGTGCCCCGTGCTCACGGTGGGTCCGCATGCTACCCGCTGGGAGATCGATGGCAAACTGCGCCACATTCTGTTTGCCACCGACTTCGGCCCAGAATCGGAGCACGGTCTGCCCTACGCCATATCCCTGGCAGAGGAAAGTCGGGCTCGTCTGACCCTCCTGCATGTGGCGCCCGAACCGGGTGTCGTTCTGCCAGAACCAGAACCCGGATCTATGCCCGTGGTTGACCCGAGAGAGGTGATTGCTTCGACCGAGAAGCAACTCCGCAACCTGGTTCCCTACGGAACAACGCTTTGGCATGAGCCTGAGTACATGGTGCAATTTGGTCCGCCGGCTGAGATGATCGTGAGACTCGCCGCACAGTCGGCCGACATGATAGTGCTGGGTGTGAAACAGTCGGCGGCTTTCACCAAACACCTGGGCGCAGGCATCGCTTATAAGGTGGCCTGCGAGGCAACGTGCCCTGTCCTTACGGTCGGCGCACGTTTCCGCGTCTAGCGAGAAGGGCGGAGGGTCGGCCCTTCGCATCACTCCGAACCGTCGTTACTAACTATGAAGGGTGTCCATCCAGGCAGAGTTGGGCACCCTCAGAGTTCAAACGACTGCGATAGGCGGGCGTGAGAATGCCACGCTACCTTTGTGCCAACTGCGCAAGTCTCCCCACCTCTTTGGGCCCTGAAATTGCGAACCACGTTGTTAGTCACTGATCGGTTTTATTAAACAAAGCCAATCTAAGTGACGCTGCGAAGCTATGTCCGTTGCGCCCCAGCAAAATAGTCTGGGGGCGCGGCGCGCTGCCTCAGAATCGCAAGAGCGAGGACCGGGAAGAGCAATGAATCAGTTCCAGTGGTACGCCGTCTACACTTACCCGCGCCACGAGAAAAAGGTTTTCGAGCAGCTTGTGCTTCGCGAGATCGAGAGCTTCCTTCCATACTATCGCGCTCTTCGCAAGTGGCGCAATGGCTGCAGGGTTGAAGTGCAGCTACCGCTTTTTCCCGGATACCTGTTCGTCCGCATCCGGCTGCATGAGCAATTGCGCGTTTTGCAGGTACCTAACCTGGTGAGCCTGATCGGTTTTGGGGGCTCTCCGGTGGCGTTACCCAGCGAAGATATCGAGGCGCTTAGAGCAGTTCTCGCGACCCTTAAAGCCGAGCCCCACCCCTTTTTGAAAGTCGGCGACCGGGTGCGGATCAAATCGGGATGTCTGGCGGGAATCGAAGGGATTCTTCTGCGCAAGGCAACTGGCTTTCGTTTCGTCCTTAATGTCGATCTGATCATGCAGGCAGCGTCCGTAGAAATGAGTGCCGAAGACGTCGAGCCGATTGCTTTCGTTTCACATCCCAGCGGCCGATCGCCAGCCATGGTTAGGGTTTCTTGATTCCAGAACTACATTGGGAGAGGTCAATGAACAAGGCATGCCTTCGAATCAGCCTCGCAGTTGCAGTGTTGCTGGCGTCGAGCCACTTGGGTTTCGCCAGGCCCCAGAACGGCCGAGCAACGAACGGCCTAGCAATGAGCGGCCCAGGGGCAACGAGCGCCGGAGCAGAATCGTCGCCCGA
>DASPRY010000183.1:0-3121 GCA_035624215.1 Terriglobales bacterium | reverse complement strand
CCGCCGTTGCCACACCGTTAATTCCGGTTTTGCTCTTTGAACGGATCAATCCGTGGCGACAGTATTTGATGGCCAGTTCTGACCGCTTGTCTCACTTCAGACGCCGCATGTCACTTTTCCTGCAAACACTGGTTCTTCGCGTCATATTGTCCGTGAGCAGAAGCATCGCCTAAAGGAGTTCAACATGAAGAAGATTCTGACTCAGTACGGAGTGTGCGCGCTTGCGATCACTCTCATGGTGCCGTTGGTGCAGGCGCAGGCGCAGCCGGCAGGAATTCAAGCCGCCTTCGGAAAAGATGCCGGAACGCTTTCCGACAAATTCACCGGACTCGCGCGCGTTATGTCGGGCAAGTACGACTGGAGGCCCGGCCAGGGCGTTCGCTCCGTCGGCGACGTGTTCAACCTGATCGTTATGGAGAACGGCTTGCTCGCCGGCGTGCTTTCGGGCACACCGAATACGGGGGCAAAGCCCGCGCCCATCTCCGATCCGGAGAAATTGCAGGAAGCTCTGAAGGCTTCTTACGTCAATCTGCAAAAAGCGATTACGGGACTTTCCGACAACGACCTGCAGGCGCCGGTGAAACTGTTCGGAGAAGACATGACGAAGCAGGGAGCGGTGATGCTGATTCTCGAAGATCAACATGAGCATCTGGGACAGTCAATCGCGTACGCGCGCAGCAACGGCGTGGTTCCGCCCTGGTCTAAATAGGAGCGCCGGCGGGGTGACCTGGCCGTCGCCGATGCGCTAAACGACCCTTCGCATCCAACGCGACCTGGTAAGAGGCGGGCAGGAAGCAAGCCGGAAAAAGAAATTAGGTCCCAGCTCGCTCCTTGAGGTTCAGTTGAGGGTGAAGTCGGAGTGGTGGATTCAAACAGGGGTGGCTGGCTGGCATTGCGGGAAGCCAGATTTCGACGCCTTCGCCATCAACCTGAATTGATCAACCCCTTGCCTCCGTAAAGTTTGCAGTGCACGGAATCGGTAGTCCCCAGCGATCCAACCTCAAGTCGAGATCTGAAAGGAAGATGCTATATGAATAAAAAGAGAACGGGGGCAGTATTCGTTGCACTTGTTATGTGCGGCTTGGCCTCTCAGGCGTCAGCGCAGGGTTCGGAACCCAAATTCAACTCCAATGCCGATGACCTCACGAAGATTCGCGGCGTATTGGAGGAGTTCCGTCAGGATATTATTCGCAAGGACGGGTACGCCCTAACGAAGCTCGTGCTGAACCCCAATGTGCTCTTTCATCACACCAACACCCAGGAAGAGATTGTTAGCGCCCGCAAATATAACGCTCAGTTCGATGGGATTGGCCCGAGCCAGCTCGATGGATTTGCGAAACTCCTCGCTACGTCGAAGGACAAGCTCGAAGAGAAATTTCAAAACATCGAGATTCGCGAGGACGGTCCTCTAGGGCTGGTGACATTTAATTACGATTTTGTCATCAACGACAAGGTTCACCATTCAGGCCTCGAAGTCTGGCAGGTGTGCAAAATTGATGGGCAGTGGAAGATCTTGTCCGTTGCCTGGACGATTTATCCACAGTCACAGTGAGTTTCTGGGAGCTAGCACTTAACTGGACAGTTGTAGGGTTGAATTTGATTTTGGGGATGGGGAGCCGGGGAAGGGGGCTAGTTCCTCTTCCCCTTCCCCGGCTCCAGTCGATGTAGAAGCGTGGTGCTCATCTTCCTTCGAAACATCACACGAACTAGCCCGATGTTTCAGGCGCTACTATTGTGTCAGGAGTGAGCGCGATGGATGATCCGAAACAGCTGATCAGCAGGTTCGTGGAAGAGTTGTGGAATGAACGCCGGTTGGACGTGGCGGACGCTATCTTCGCTGAGGATTGTGTAACACATCAGTTGCGGTCGGGCGTGCCAGCTGATGCAGTGCCACGCGGTCCACAGGCGATCAAGGAGCATGTTGCGGGTTGGATCGCCAGCTTCCCCGATCTCCACTTCAGCATCGAACAGCTGGTGAGCGAAGGCGATCGTGTCGTGATGCAACTGCTGATGGAGGGCACGCATGGGGGCGCATGGCTGGGAATTCGCGCGAGCGGCAAGAAGATGCAGATACGGATGTTCACCGTCCACCGCATTGTGCAGGGCAAGATCGTAGAAGACTGGGTGCTGGTAGAATCGCTCGGCCTCTTTCAGCAACTTGGAATTCTCCCGGACACAGCAGACTTGGTGGGCAATTTCTTGCGTCAGCAAAACAATTGTTGATACCAGGCGTGGGTGTTGAAAAACTCCCGTTTCCGCAAGATCGCCGAAATTTTGGGGAACAACCCCTACTGCTTGTCCTTCGGCATCAGCGAGTTCGACGCCGCACGGCTCAAATGGTTTGTGCTTCACAGTGAACAGAACATGGGAATCACAATCGGCGCACGTTGTCGACATAATTATTCCTTTTCGAAGGTGCTTCCGACTATTTCGGCATTGAGGACACATTCAACGAGGCTAGTACGGCGCGCTGACAAGGACGTGATTTTAAAATCCCGCCCGGTTGGTTTGCCATTTGACGGCCAACTCTGACCGCTTGTCTCACTGCGGACGCCGCATGTCACTTTTCCTGCAAACACTGGTTCTTCGCGGCATATTGTCCAGTGAGCAGGAGCATCGCCAAGAACGTATTGGCGTTGGGATGATGACGCTGTGGCCGACAGGGCCTACAAGGGGAGAAGAAGCGAATGAAATCGAGATTGGCAACTTACATGAATCGGTGGGGCCGCGCTCTGGTTTCCACGTTACTGGCGGTAATCGCAACGGCTATAGCCGGGGCGCAAGGTGCTCCTGCCGTCAGTTCGGCCCGAAGCGCGAAAAGCAATTGAAGCCGGTTATGTCGAGTGGGCCAAAGCGCGTCTGGCGATGGACAAGAACACAATCGAGGCAGGAGTTTATCGATTCAATCTTCTCCCGCCCGTGTACCTTAACGCGATTCGACGCCACCGTGCTCACGGTCGAACCCAGAGTTTTTTGCAGTGGATACCAAATTCTGAATAGTCACAAGGGAAGACACATGATTGACTGCGGTTTGGGAAAGTTGCGGCTCTGGAGCGCGGCAGCAGCCTGCGCAGCCCTATTCATGACGCAGGCTGCGGGAGCCCATCCAGCGGCCTTTACA
>DASPRY010000175.1:0-118251 GCA_035624215.1 Terriglobales bacterium | reverse complement strand
GTATCAACGTCGACTACGAGGTGGACGGCACACCCGCGGCAGTAGGCCAGAGTGGTGTACGTGGCTTCTGCTCGAACTCGGATGGCGTCATCCGCTTTGAGAACCCTGGCGCAGTGCAAGGTACTGTGGCCAAGTGCGCGGGCCAGACCGCACTGCAATAACACTTTGGCGAAGTACCTGGGGGAGGGTACGAGCCAGGGAGCAATGGAGCGATCCATTGCTCCCTTTGTTTTTTGTTGCGAATTTCCGCATTGACAAGCACAATCTGTCCCGCGCTGACACAAAATGTCACTGCTCCGGTAATCAACCCCTATCGGAACCGGCTAACACTTCATAAAGGCTGTCACTTATTACGCTTAGTCGGGAGAGTAAGCTGGCTATTAACGTGCTCCGATTTGGGCAGGAGATTCTTATGGGGTGGGCAACAAACGATTTTCAACCAACAACTAAAAGAGCAACAGGGTTTTCGCTAATCGAACTGCTGATTGTCGTGGCGATCATCCTGATTATTGCGGCCATTGCAATTCCGAACCTGCTGCGGGCGCACATTGCGGCCAACGAGGCCTCCGCCGTTCAATCGCTTCGTACCATCGACTCAGCGCAGGCAACTTACCAGTCCACTTACCCAACGGTTGGTTTCAGCAACACGCTGGCTTCCCTGGGCCCGCCGGCAGCCGCCGGCTGCGCCGGTGTTACCCCTAGCTCCGCCAATGCCTGTCTGCTGGACTGGGTATTGTCGAATGCGACGGTAAACTCTAAGAGCGGATACATGTTCACCAACCCTGTAGTCACCGCTGCCGGCGGTATCAACACCGACTATGAAGTGGACGGCACTCCCGCTCTGACGGGGCAGAGTGGTGTACGCGGCTTCTGCTCAAACTCGGATGGTGTCATCCGCTTTGAGAATCCTGGCGCGGTCCAAGGAACTACAGCCAAGTGCGCGGCCCAGACCGCATTGCAATAACTCTTCGGCGAAGTACTTAGGCTACAAGCCCAGGAGAGCAATGGAGACATCCATTGCCCTCCTGAATTAGCTTCGGAAAAAACTGCCGCGCAAGCCAGGGCTGCTAGCTGCACGAAACAAACCGCGTTCCGTCAGCGACCCGGCCCTCTGATTTACCTTCGTAACCTCACTTGCCTGCATCTATTCCATATAATCTTGTGTGCTGATTGAGCGGTAAACCGCTCCTCCCGCAATGGCTGCAATCGAAATTCTGGGACTGGAAAAAACTTACACTGTGGGCTTCTGGCGCAAGCGCTCCCAGCGTGCCTTGCGGCCATTGCATTTGAGTGTAGAAGAAGGCGAAATCTTTGGCTTTCTGGGTCCGAATGGCGCGGGTAAGACCACCACGCTGAAGCTGCTGATGGGCCTGGTCTTCCCGACCGGCGGTTCGGCGCGGATTCTGGGGAAAGAGATCAATGATCCGTGGGTTAAAGCCCAGATCGGCTTTCTGCCCGAACAGCCTTATTTCTACGATTATCTGACCGCCAACGAACTCCTGGAGTATTACGCGCAGCTCTCCGGAGTGGACGCAACTGAACGGCGGCAAAAGGTGCGGGACGTGCTTCAGCGAGTTGGGCTAAGGGATACTGGCAGCACACAGCTGAGGAAGTTCTCCAAAGGCATGCTACAGCGCGTTGGCATCGCGCAAGCTATTGTGCACGATCCTAAGGTTCTCTTCTTTGACGAGCCCATGTCCGGACTCGACCCCATGGGACGTCGCGAAGTTCGTGACCTGATGGAGGAACTAAAACAGCGGGGGAAGACAGTGTTCTTCTCCACGCATATCTTGTCGGATGCCGAGTCCTTATGTGATCGGGTCGCGATCATTCACCAGGGTCAACTGCAGGGCGTGGGCGCTGTAGCGGATCTCACTTCGTCGCTGGAAGGTCAGGTAGAGATTATTTGGCATGGCGGGGCGATACCGGCTTCAGTGAAGCTGTTGACAGCAGAGTGCCATGTTGTCGGGGATACGGTACGCGGCGTGGTTCGCGAAGCCAATCAGGATGCTGCCATTGATACTTTGAGGCGCGAAGGTCTGCGCATCATCTCCGTGACACCTGTCCGGATGTCGCTGGAAGATTACTTCGTGCGGAAGCTGAAAGTATCGGAAACCGCGGCAGGAGTTTCGTCATGAGCGTGCGCATCTTCCACATCGCCGCCAATACTTTCCGGGAAGCGGTTCGCGATCGTGTGCTGTACAACCTGATCGCCTTTGCACTGCTCATGTCGGCAGCAGGGGTGCTGGTTGGGCAGATTTCCATTGGGATCGAACGTTTAGTAGTGGTGAATCTGGGGCTGACTGCAATTTCTCTTTTTGGCGTGATCATTGCCATCTTTATAGGGATCAGCCTGGTGTCAAAAGAGATCGAGAAACGCACGCTGTATACCGTTCTCTCCCGCCCGGTGCACCGTTGGGAGTTCATCGTTGGGAAGTTCTTTGGCTTAGCGGGAACCCTCCTGGTGAACACGTTCTTTATGGCCATTGGCGTGTTTGCGGCCCTGCTCTACGTGGGGCACGGCTTTCAGACCGGGGACGGCTGGATTGGGGTGGCTTTGTACTTCATCATCTTGCAATTTCTTGTGATGACAGCACTGGCGTTGCTTTTTTCCTCGTTCTCATCTCCGCTGCTTTCGGCGGTTTTTGCTTTTGCACTGTTCGTAATCGGAAGCTTCGCCGAAGACCTGCGGGGGTTTGCAGGAATGGCACAGGGACTTTCGCGCTGGCTCGCCACTGCCGCGGCTTACCTGGTGCCCAACCTATCCTCCCTAAACGTTATTAGTTCAGTAGCGCACCAGCAGCCTATGACGAGACAGCTCATTGCTTCTAACAGCCTGTACGCGCTGGCATACACGGGCATGGCGCTTTGCGGCGCGGTTCTGATCTTCGAACGCAGAAATCTGAAATGAGACCTTCAGCTCGAATCACGCTCATATCTACTGTCATATTGCTGGGGTGCCTGGTGACGTCGGGTTTTGTTCTCCATCATCTCGATAAGTTGCGAAGCCAGGCTACGCTGGAAGAAGTGCTTTACATTTCTTCCCCAAAACTCTTAAAGCGGCTAAGCCTGGGATACGACGGCTTACTGGCGGACGTGTATTGGACGCGGGCTGTGCAGTATTTCGGCACGAAACACCATCTCGGTTCCCGGGAGTACAATCTGCTCGCCCCCCTTTTGGAGATCACTACTGCTCTGGATCCTCATCTCACTGTGGCTTACGAGTTCGGGGCCAATTTTCTGGCGCCACCACCTCCCTACGGAGCCGCGATGGCGCAGCGGGCAATTGAGCTGGTGGAATATGGCATCCGCAACAATCCCGACGACTGGAAGCTTTATTACAACCTTGGTTTCATCTATTACACCGAGCTCAAGGACTATGGCAAAGCTGCCGAAGCATTTGGGCGCGGTTCGAAGGTGCCGAATGCGCATCCTTTTCTGAGCGTCATGGCTGCTCAAATGGCGCAACACGCCGGCGAACTGCAGATGGCCCAAATGATGTGGACGACTGCATATCAGAGCACGCAGGATCCCGACGTTCGCGCTAATGCGATTACTCACCTGCGTGCCTTGCAGGTAGATCAGGACGTTACAATTCTCGAACAGCTCATTGCCATCTACCGACAGAAGACAGGCCGCTGGCCGTCAAGTTTCTCTGATTTGCAGGCTGCAGGCATGTTGCGCGCCTTACCGCTCGATCCACTCGGCCAAACTTACAAGTTGGTCCCTGGCGGACGAGTGGAGGTGCGTGAGCCCGACGAGTTCCCATTCATTACCAAAGGCACGCCGCCCGGCTACGTTGCACCACCCCTGAAGTTCCGGCCCTCTGATCGCGGTCCGTCTTAGCGTGCAAGGGAGCTACTGGCCTTGCCTCAACCCTTCCCCAATCTCGGCACAAGTTTCCTTCAGTGGTTCCACGATGAGACTGACCACAGCGGTATAGCTGCTGCTCTGTACAAGTCGATGGCAGTTCTATGGCAATTCTTACGGGAATCGATGCCAGACCGGCGGCGGCAGCGCTATGGTGACGTCGATTTTGACTGGGACCACCGCGTGGACACGACCAGTGCGAGCGTGGGCTGGCGTGATCGCGTGCTGGGACTTCTTCACTCGCCATATCAGCCAACTGATCCGTCTTTATTTCACGAGATGGTGGGAAAGTTGGAAATTGATTTCGGAAAGTTTGTGTTCGTGGACATCGGCTCGGGCAAAGGACGCGCTCTGCTCATGGCGACCGATTATCCCTTTCGCAAGGTTATTGGCATCGAGCTATTGCCGGAACTGCACCGAATTGCGGAGGCTAATATAGGCAAGTACCGCAGCGATTCCCAACGTTGCTTCGCGATCGAGTCGGTGTGCGGCGATGCTCGCGAATTCGTTTTTCCGCCAGAGCCGTTGGTACTCTATCTGTTTAATCCGCTGCCAGAAGCCCGACTAGATGCTTTACTTGCGAACTTGGAGCACTCTCTTGTTGAAAAGCACCAGCCAGTGGTCGTGCTGTATCACAATCCGCTGCTAGAGCAGTTATTGATAAGCAGGAAATGGCTAACCAAGATTGGCGGGGAGCATCAATATTCGATTTACATGGCCGAGACCAGCAGCAAGTGTGTGGAACGAGTAAAATAAGCGAACGACACCCCTCCCTGGCGATTTGTGAAACCGAATCCCTTCATAATTTCGTGCATGCTGATTCTAGTTGCCACGCGTGCGCTCGCCGTTTCAAGCGACGTACACGCCATCGCGGACGCCGTTGATCGCCACTACAACCATCTGCGCACGCTCGAGTGCGAATTTACAGAAATCTATTCCGGGGCCGGGAGTGAACGCACCGAATCCGGAACTCTATGGCTGAAAAAACCCGGCAAGATGCGATGGGAATACCGTTCTCCTAGGGCAAAGCTTTTCGTGAGCGACGGCAAGGAGGCCTGGTTCTACATTCCCGGCGAGCGCCAAGTGCGAAAAACCTCAGTGAGCAAACTGGATGATTTGCGCTCGCCGCTGGCCCTCTTGCTCGGGAAGACACGGCTGGAAAAGGAGTTACGTGGGTTGTCTCTGGCTTCCGATGTCGCGCCTCTGGTTTCCGAGGATGTTGTGCTCCGAGGTGTACCGAAGGCAATGGCGGACCGCGTAAATCAGGTTCTCCTGGAAGTCACGCCGGAGAACTGGATCAGGCGCATCGTAATTCAGGAGGCCGATGGGGCAACCACGGAGTACCGTTTCAGCGACTCCCAGGAGAATGCACATGTCACCGACCAACGCTTCGAGTTTGCACCTCCACCCGGTGTTGAGGTGATCGACGAGAACTTTGGACAGTAGGCGGAAACTCCTTCGTTTTCATTACGTTGGTTGAGTAATGAGCGTTTGGCAAGCCTAGATTACTCACGGAATGGCGGGACTGCCATTTAACAAGGCATTCACTGTTCTGAATGTTAGACTTGGGTGGGAAGCAGGGTAACCGATTACCGATGGCGGAATTCCTGATCAAAGTTGCTGATGAGCGGGGACATCTGCTCGAGCAGGTCGAAAACGGCTATTCCGAGGCCGAAGTGCGCGACCGCTTCGTGCAGCAAGGGTTTCTAGTTTATTGGGTTAAGCCCCGCGGGGTTCTGTCGGGTGACCTCTCCTTTCGGCGGCGAGGCAAGGTCAAGCAAAGCCAGTTCCTGATCTTCAATCAGCAGTTCTTGACCCTTATCAGGGCGGGGCTTCCCATACTTCAATCCCTGGATTTGCTAATCAAGCGCCAAAGAAACAAGTACCTGCAAGCCTTGCTGCAAAACGTTCGCGATCGGGTCAAGGGTGGCGAGCTTCTTTCAGACGCTTTTGCGGCGCAAGGCGCTTTCCCGAAGATCTATACCACCACGTTGATGGCAGGCGAGAAGAGCGGCAACATGGAAGAGGTCTTGTCCCGTTACATTGCCTTCCAACGGATGGCCCTGACGTTCAAGAAAAAGCTGGCTGTGTCGATGGTTTACCCGGCGCTGCTGGTGACCGTTGTATTCACGATGCTAATTTTCCTAGTCACTTACGTGGTGCCGCAGTTTGCCAAGCTCTACCAGGACATGGAGGCGCAGTTGCCGGCCATCACGCTGATCATGCTGAATGTCGGGACGCACGCGCAAAGATATGCTCCAATCGCTGTGGTGCTATTGATCGTCGCTGCACTTTCGCTTTGGCAATGGAAAAGAACTGATCGCGGGGCGGAAGCGGTGGATCGCGGCATTTTGAAAATGCCGGTCCTCGGCGACGTGTGGCTGAAGTATCAGGTGGCAAATTTCTCGCGCATGCTTTCTACGCTGCTTGCCGGAGGCATGCCCCTGGTGCCTTCTTTGGAGACTGCAGGCGCTTCCATGAGCAGCCGGCGAATCCTGAATGGGATTAAGAACGCCTCCGTCCATGTTCGCGAAGGCCAGGCATTGGCGAAGAGCCTTGAGCAACAGAATATGTTTCCCGATCTCTCGGTGGAAATGATCGAAGTCGGCGAGTCCACCGGAGCTCTTCCCGCGATGCTGAATTCGGTCGCAGAGTTTTACGAGGAGGACGTGCAGACGGCGTTGGGTGCAGCCATGGCCCTGATCGAGCCGGTGATTCTGGTAATCATGGCCGTGTTTGTGGGCGGGATACTGATCTCGTTGTATCTGCCGATCTTCACCTTAGGATCGAGCATCCATTAGTCGCACAGATTTCTTTTTTGGACAGTGTTAGGGTGAAGCAGAAGGGTTCTTGATGGCAACTGTACCAGACAACAAGGCTACACTGGCTGGCGGCGGCAACGGTGGTCGTGTCGTCGCCGGAGTCCAGAACCAGGAGCTGGAAAAAGCGCAGGATATAGCGCGGCGTTATCGTTGCCAATTTGTGGACCTGCACAATTTCCAGCTGCATCACGAACTGTTTAAGAAGATTCCTGTCCACCTGATGTTCCGCTACAACTTCGTGCCGTTGGAAGAGACCCAGGACGGCCGGCTCGCCATTGCCATCGCCGATCCCAGCCAGTTGATGATGATCGACGAGATCAGCCTGCTCCTGGGCAAGCGCATCATCACCAAAGTTTCCACTCTCGGACAGATCAGCGAGATTCTCAAAAAAACCGAGCAATCCAAGCGCGTGCTGGAAGACGCCAGCGAAGGCTTTGCGCTGGATGTGATTCGGGAAGACGAAACCGGCACGGACGAAAGCATCAGCATCGATCGCCTCACCGCCCAGGGCGACATAAGCCCGATTATCCGGCTGGTGGACACGACAATTTTCACCGCATTACAACGCCGCGCCAGCGACATTCACATCGAAACCCGCGACGACTCGGTGTGCATCAAGTTCCGAATTGACGGCGTGTTGACCCAGGCCATGCCGCCGATCGCCAAAGAGCACCACTCGACCATCATCTCCCGCATCAAGGTCATGAGTGAGCTGGACATCTCGGAACGCCGGGTGCCGCAGGACGGCCGCTTCCGCGTGAAGTACGGCACTCCCGAACGTCCCATCGATTTCCGGGTTTCGGTCATGCCGTCCATTCACGGCGAGGACGCGGTGTTGCGCGTGCTCGACAAAGAATCGATGAGCGAGAAGTTCCACAAGCTCACGCTCGACGTTGTCGGCTTCGACGATGAAGATTTGCGCAAATTCCGCCGCTACATCAAGGAACCCTATGGCATGGTGCTGGTGACCGGTCCTACCGGCAGCGGCAAGACCACCACTCTTTATGCGGCGGTGAATGAGATCAAGACGGACGAAGACAAGATCATCACTATTGAAGATCCCGTCGAGTATCAGATTCGCGGCATTACGCAGATTCCGGTTAATGAGAAAAAAGGTCTGACCTTTGCCCGCGGCTTGCGTTCGATTCTGCGGCACGATCCCGACAAGATCATGGTGGGCGAAATTCGCGACACGGAAACCGCCCAGATCGCCATCCAGTCGGCCCTCACGGGACACCTGGTTTTCACCACCGTCCACGCCAATAACGTTGTAGACGTGATTGGGCGCTTCCTGAACATGGGAGTCGAACCTTACAACTTCGTTTCCGCCTTGAATTGCATCCTGGCGCAACGCTTGGTTCGCTTGATCTGTGAATCGTGCCGCACGCAGGTGCATTACGACGCAGAAACCCTGGAGGCCAGTGGCCTCGATCACGAGCAGTGGTCGAAGGTGCCATTTTATGAAGGACAGGGCTGCATCGAGTGTGCTGGTACAGGTTTCCGCGGCCGCACCGCGATTCATGAACTGCTGGATTTAAGTGACCGCATCCGCGAAATGATCCTGCTGAAAAAACCCACTTCAGAAATCCGCCGCGCCGCCCGCGAGGAGGGTATGCGGTTCCTGCGTGAATCCGCGCTGGACAGAGTTAGATTTGGGCTGACTACGCTCAAGGAGATCAACAAAGTTACCTTTATTGAGAGCAATCGCTAGGCGTTGGGTCAGTAGCTTAAGTGCCCTTCCAGATATTGCAAATCTCCAGATTCCAGCGTTCTATAAGAGTAGGGATTGGTGTTTAAAATGGCCTCCCCATCCAAGCCCAAGCTGGCCTGCGAAGTTGCCGCCGACCGCGTCCTGGCAGGACGAGTGTCCGAACGCGGGGACAGGATCGAGATGTGCGCGGCCGGCGAATTGTCGCCCGGAAGCCTGGTTCCCGACCTGACTGAAGCTAACTTGCGTGACCGCAGTGGGGTTTCCAAGGCAATTCGCGAAACCTTAGGTGCGATCAGCGGCCGGTCCCGCGACGTAATTGCGGTGCTCCCGGATACCGCTATACGCGTAACTTTGCTCGATTTCGAGACCCTTCCCACGAATCGCCTGGAGGCTGAGGGTGTCGTCCGCTTCCGGCTGAAGAAATCGTTGCCCTTCGACGTGGAGAAGGCCAAGGTTTCCTACCACACACAGACTGCTACCGGCGGCCTGCGGGTAATTGCTGCCGTCGCCTTGACCAGCGTGATTGAAGATTACGAGTCCGCGTTTCATGAAGCCGGCTACACACCCGGCGTGGTCTTGCCCTCTATGTTGGCGGCTCTCGGGGCAACTCAGGCGGAAAAGCCGGCCATGGTGGTCAAGGTCGATGCGCGCACCGCCAGCATTGCCATTCTGCAAGGACAACAGCTTCTTTTGTTTCGTACTTTGGAGAATGCCTGGGGGAACAAGATTACGGGAGAACAATTGGGCGAGGAGGTTTACCCCTCCATCGTTTTCTTTCAGGATACGTACCACCTGAATTTGGAGCGGATTTTTGTAGCTGGCCTCTCCGATTCCGCTGCCCTTCCCGCGCTGAACGCACATACCGGAGTGGCCGTGCAGGAACTGGTCAGTTCGTCGCAGCTGGGATCGAGCTTCGGTTCTGTCCCAAAATGGAGAATGGCTGGAGTTGTAGGAGCTCTGCTTTCTTAAATGCGTCTTGAAATCAATCTTGCGACCCAGCCATATCAGGATGCGCGCCGCTTCTGGCTTCAGTGGGGCGGCGCTATGGCGGCGCTCGGCCTTCTGACCCTCGCTTTGCTTTATTTCACATTCGTCGCCTGGCTGGGGGCAAGGAAAGATCGAATTTTGATCGGTGAATACGAGCAGCAGATCGCGGCACGCGACAAAGAAAAAGCCGATGCCCAAGCGCTCATGAACTTGCCGCAAAATGCCAACACCCGCGACCGGTCGCAGTTCCTCAATGATCTTTTTTATCGCAAGGCGTTTTCCTGGACCCGTGTGTTTGAAAACTTAGAGGATGTAATGCCACCTCGTGTTCATTTGGTCTCGATCCATCCGGAACTGGCCGACAACAACGAGTTGGCTATTAAACTGGTAGTAGCGGGAGATTCGCGGGAGCGCGCGCTGGAGCTGGTACGCAAAATGGAAGCGTCGAAGCATTTCCGCGAAACTGAGATCCAGCAGGAGAGCGCTGAAGGCGGTGGGAACGCAAGTCAGGGAGACACGGTGAAATTCGACATCAGCGCCCTGTATGTGCCAGAACTCGAAACCCAGACTGCGGAAGGGGGCGCACCCTAATGCCGGATCTGCGGGAAACACGACGCAAAATCAAGATTGTGCTGGCCACCATGGCGCTGGTCGATGTTGCAGCCATCGTCGTGTACTTCTCGCCGCTGATCGGTTCCGAGACCGCACGACAGGCGCAACTGCAGCAGCTTTGGCAGGAACTGCAGCAGAAAACGCATGAAGTCGTCCCGCTCCGCGGGCTGGACAAGAAAGTTCCGGTTGCCAAGCAGCAGATCGATGAGTTCTACAAGAATCGCTTTCCCGCCGAGGATTCCACAATTTCAGAAAGCCTGGGAAAGCTCGCCGCTGAAAACGGCGTGAAGGTAGGAAGCTTCAAATATTCGATGAAAGATCCCGAGCTTCTCGGGTTGCGTCGCGTCGAAGTTGAAGCTGATCTTGCCGGCGACTATCTGCAGTTGGTGCGCTTCATCAACTCTCTGGAGCGCGCGCCCACGTTTTTTCTGGTTGACAGCGTCGAACTCGGAGGCGAACAAGGGGGCATTGTCAGGCTCCAGATGAAGATGGAGACTTATTTGAGGACCGGTGCGGCGTAATGAAGGTGGGAGCTGAAAACCGGAATAAGGTCATTGCCGCAGTTGCGCTGATGGCGATTGCTGCGCTGCTGGTGTTAAGAATGTTATTCAGCTCCGGACCAAGTCCGGTTCCTGCTGCGGCAAGCACCACGTCCGCAACAGGCGCTGCCTCCTATCGCACAGCCCGGGCCGCACCGCGAGCCAGAACGGTTGCGGGGAGAGCTAGTGGCCGAAAGGTGAGCTCCGCGCCGCATTCGATCGATCCGACCCTGCGCTATGACTGGCTCGACGTCAGCGAGAAGACCAAATACCACGGCAATGGAAGAAACATCTTTCTGGCCCAGGCGGAAATCCCCAAGCCGGTAGCTCCCGCGGTCGTGGAGAAGAAAGTGGTAACCCCCCAGGGCCCGCCGCCTCCGCCGCCGATCAACCTCAAGTTTTACGGCTTCGCCAGTAAACCCGGGGAACCGAAGAAGGTCTTTCTCTCGCAGGGTGAGGACGTCTTTATTGCGGGCGAAGGTGAGATCGTCGACCGCCGCTACAAGGTTTTGCGCATTACTCCAATGTCCGTTGAAGTCGAGGACGTGCTGAACAACAACCGGCAGAGCATTCCCTTGACACAAGGCTAAGAAGAGAATTTCGTAATTTGGTAAATGGGTAATTTGGTAATTTGAAGACGACGCCTGCATTCATTAAATTACCAATTTCAATTTAGCAAATTGCTAAATTACAAAATTTCCATGAAAGTCTCTCCACGCTTTCGGTCCATGACTCGCGACTCCCGGCGCCGCACCGAAGATGGCTACGTCCTGCTCACCATTCTTCTCTTCGTGGCGTTGCTGGCCATTGCTATGACGGCAATGGCTCCTGTCATCACCCAGCAGATAAAGCGTGATCGTGAAGAAGAATTGATACATCGCGGTGTGCAATACTCCCGCGCCATCAAACATTACGTGAAGAAGTTCAGTCGCTATCCCACCAAACTTGAAGATTTGGAGAGCACGAACAACATTCGCTTCCTGCGCAAACGCTACAAGGATCCGGTTACCGGGAAGGATTTCAAGCTTCTGCACCTAGGAGAAGTACAGATGTCATTCGGGTCGGGCATCGCCGGGGCAACTTCGGTCGCCAGCCTGGCTGCGGGCGCACAATCGAGCGGCGGAGCCTTCGCGAGCAGTGGCGCATTCGGAGGAAGCAGTTTCGGCAATTCAGCCTTTGGCGGGAATAGCTTCGGGAACAATTCCTTCGGAGGACTCAATAACAGCGCACAGGGATCAGCTCCCGCCAATTCGCAGCTTGCGGCAATGGATGCGGCAGAGGCGAATTCAGGAACAAATACTGACCAGAACCCGGGCGGCAGCACGCCGGGAACGCAGACCCAGTCCGGCCAGGGAAATCAGGTTTTCGGAGGTGGGCCAATCGTTGGCGTCGCTAGTCTCAGCAAAGAGAAGTCAATTCGCGTTTTTAACAAAAAGGACCATTATTACCAGTGGCAGTTCATCTATGATCCGAGCAGCGATACCGGCGGTTTGCTCACGACCCCGAACCAGCCGGGATTGCAATCGGCGGCGGGAGGTATGCAGCCTGGATTGCAAGGCCAGCCTGGGACGCAAAATTCACCTTTCGGAACGCAGGGCTCCGCCTTCGGCCAAGGCTCCGCTTTTGGATTTCAGGGTGGAACACAAATGTCTCCCGGAGGAATGCAGCCGGCGCCATCGCAGCCCCAGCCGCAAAGTCCGCAGTCCGCGTTCCCGCCTGATCAAGCTCCGCAACAATAGAAAAGCCTCATCGCTTTGCGATGAGGCTTTTCAGCAAATCCGTCTCGGAGCTTAAACGTTGAACGACGACCCGCAGCCGCAGGTGCTCTTAACGTTCGGATTATCGAACTTGAAGCCGGCCCCCTCCAGGGTCTCGACGTAATCTACGGTGCATCCCTGCAGGTACATGACTGAGGTGGCATCGACATAGACCTTAAGGCCATCCATGTCGAAGGTCTTGTCCATCAAGCCGGCGTTGTTCTCGAAGCTCATGGAGTATGAAAAACCGGAGCAGCCCCCACCCACCACACCCACGCGCAGCCCGGCTGGAAGCGGGTCCTGTTGCGCCATAATCTCTTTCACCTTCTTGATAGCGTTGGGAGTTAAGGTGATTGGGGCGGCTTTAGGCTTGGTTTCTGGCGTTACTGGTGTGGTTGTGGTCGACATGATATCTCCTTGAAAGTGTTGAATATTATAACAAAAGCGGTCAAATTCGACTCACCGGCTGTTTAACATTTAGATGATCCCTCCGGCCCGCCGGTCGCGGAATGAAAACAAAAAGCTTCCCCACTTGCATTCTCGAGCTATAATCCGAGCGTGAGGCCCTCCTTGGCCCGGGTTGTGGGCCATGACCCGCGCAGGCCGGGGTCTCTGGATTGTGACTGATCAGCACCGAGGTGGCATATGATGTCTATGCTGATGTGGCCGCTGATTATCTGGGGTGTTCTGACCGGCGTCCTCGTCGTCCTATTGATCTATCGCAGCACTCTCACCATGCATGAGGACGACCAGCTTTTCCTGGACGAATCTGCCTCCGGGATGGCGCAGGAACAGGCGGAGATCATGGCCAAGCTCAATAAGGTGACTCCCTTTGTGAAGTGGCTGGGAGCGGCATCGGGAGCTTTGATCCTGGTGATTGCGGGATTGGCTATTTATCAGGGTCTGAACCAGGTACAGTAGTTTTGAACCCGGGCGCTCGCAATTCTCGGCCCCGCTGCGCGCAGCATGGCTGAACGAATTCCTTTCTTGTTTGCCGAGCCTCGGAGCTCGATGCGTGTATCTCAACACGCCTTCGATTAAATGCTGAGATCGCATCTTTCTAAGACAATCGCCATCGTCGGCGGGGGGCCGGCAGGTGCATTTGCCGCCGCAACACTGGCACAAGCCGGACGGCAGGTTGTCCTGTTTGACGAAAAGCTGGCCTGGGAAAAACCCTGCGGCGGTGGCATCACGCACAAGGCGCTCGTCAAATGGCCATTCCTCACGGAAGGCACTATCGAGCGAAATTGTGTCACTGCATGTGAATTGGTCAGCCCCTCGGGACGACGGGTCTCGTTCCAGGTGCGTCAGCCAATCGCGGTTTTCTCCCGATGCGTATTAAATGGATTTTTGCTTGACCGTGCACGCCACGCAGGCGCCGAAGTCATCCATGACAGGATTGCCCGGATCGAGCGCGGCGAGAATGGTTGGCGTCTCCGCTCAAGGACAGCTTCGTGGGAAGCGGACTACCTGATCATCGCTGCCGGCGCCCGCAACAGCTTCCGAAAGCAATTCACGGTGCCGTTTGCTCCCGAAGATCTGATGGTCACGGCGGGTTACTTTATTCCCGCACAAAGCCAGCTCACCCAGATCTACTTCCTCTCCAGCGTTCATGGCTACATCTGGATTTTCCCTCGCGTGGATCATTTCTCAGCAGGTATCTGCGGAAAAATGCATGAGAAGAGCACGGCTGAGCTCCGCAAATTGCTCGAGCATGTCCTCGAGGAACTTGGGCTGGATTACACCAAGGCACAATTTTATTCGCACATCTTGCCATCACTGAGAAGCCAAACCTTTTGCAAAGCTCCGGTGGATGGCGAAGGTTGGGCGTTCATCGGCGATGCGGCGGGATTCGTGGACCCCATAACCGGCGAAGGCCTGTATTACGCGATGCGCTCAGCCGAACTGCTAAGCCAGGTTTTGCTCGCTGACCAGCCGGCGTGCTATCGCGAGCTCCTGCGGCAGGACTTCTTGCCGGAACTGGAACTCGCCGCCAATATGGCCGATCGTTTTTACACCGGGCGATGGTTGGGCGAAACTGTTCTGGAACGAACCGTTCAATTTACCGCCGGAAGCCCAAGTTTTCGTTTGCTGATCTCCGACTTGTTCGCTGGAACTCAAGGGTATCGCGATCTGCGCTGGCGCCTTTATCGTAGCCTGCCCCGAATGCTGGCAGAAAGCCTGGCCAGCGCATTGAGCCTGCCGACCGGCAAGCGCGAGCCAGAACCCAACGCACAATTGGAAGCCACCTCTGCGTCAAGGTGAGAAGGCTCACAGAAAATGGTGCCGGGAACAGGACTTGAACTTGAGCCGCTCAGCAGGCGTGAGCGCAGCGGGAGACTGCTGGCGAAATCCCGAGCGCAAGCGAGGGACCTCGTCCTTTTCAGTCATGCAGTGGGAAGCTTGGTGCCGGGAACAGGACTTGAACCTGCACGCCTTTCGGCACACGGTCCTAAGCCGTGCGCGTCTGCCAATTCCGCCATCCCGGCAGGATCGCAGTACCTAAACTGTAGCTTTCCGCGGCCTCGATTTCAACCGCGGGCCGTGCGTCATCTAGCGGGCATGGCGTGATCTGCCGCAAGCCGAAAAATCGTTATGTTGCGTCCAAATGAATGGGGATCCAGATCACGAAATTCTGAATATTTGCCTTTGAGCTGGCTCGCGACGGGATCTTCCCAAAGCCAACCTGCCTGCAGCACCCAAACTGAATCCCCAGGAGCGAGATTGTATCTATGAACCATCTCGCTCCAACTAGCAAAGAAATTGCTGGGTATAAATGTGAATACTCTGCCGTCAGTGCCGGCGATCCGATAGCCATTGCACTGCAGTGTGTTGAACCCCTGCGCCCATTCGTTGATGAAGAATGGTCTTTGCTCGCAAAGGTAGTGCCCCAGCAAAAGGCTGGTCTGATTATCAGCAAACAGAATCTGGCTCCGCGGGATTTGCTGGCGAATGAAAGCCAGCGCCTGCTGCATGTGACCTCTTTGCTGATCTGTACGCGCGATGTATGGCAAACGGTGCGACGGCAAAAGATTGCATATCATGATGATTAATGCGGCTGCACCGATACCGCGCCAAAGCCGCTGACCCGCCATTCGATACAGCGCCAAGCTGACACCTGCGATTGCAAAAATGGCAAGGAATACACAATGGCGTGTTCCGCCGTAGGGATAAATATCGAAAAATGTCAAAGCGCAATTTATGGCGAAAGGCAAGACAAGCAATATAGCAAGCTGCCCTTTCGAGACTCGCACCAGAGTCTCAGGTTCCCTGTCTCTCAACACCATCACAATGCCGGCGATGAAGACCAGTAACATCAGGGTTCCGATAACGTTGTCTCCCAGCACGTATTGAAACAAGGAGGCGCTTCTTGTGACCACAAACACAAGCGCATTATGCCGGCTGGGATCGAAGTAAGAATTGTGCAGGTACACATCCATCCAGCCATGAAAGGCGCTCCGCCCGAAGGCTGCAATGTAAGTGAAATAGAGAATGAAACATATAAAGAGTGCTCCGATTTGGCCTGCAGCCCAAACACCTGTCACAGCCCGTGAAGGTCGTTGCCTGAACATTCTCAGCAGCGCATAGATTCCCAGCGCGGCAGCCAGCAGCACGGCAGAATAGTGGGAGAGCATTGCCAGCCACAGGCAGATGGACGAAAGCAGCATCTCTCGCGCGGAATTTCTGGCCAGCGCTCGTTCCAGGAAATACAGCGTGCAGATCGCGAAAAGGAGCAGCAATGAGTACTGCCGTATTTCCGCCGACAGCGCAATGATCGGCGGCAGAAAGCCGGCGAACATCAGCCCAATCAGGCCTGTCTGACTTCCAAACAGATCAGAAAGCCAGCGAAAAAAAACTAAGCAGAATGCCGTTCCAGCCAGCACCGACGGTAAACGTAAGATAATTTCGCTGGTACCAAACCCTCGCCACACGTGAAGCAGAAAGACGAGTAGCGGCGGGTGCGAAAGCGTAAGGCTGGCCTGGTAAGTGAGTTTCCACGAACTCTGATTGGCCGCCATGAAGTGCAGCGCCTCATCAGCGTTCAGGAAGGTTTCAGAGGCCAACTTGAGCCGGACCAGAAATGCGGCGGTGACGATAAGTCCAGCCGCCAAGCGTGGGGACAGGAGCTCCCTATTAGCCGCCGCTTTCAGGTGTCCACTTTCCGCAGCTGGAATTTCCGAGTAGCAGTTCTTCCCGTGTAGCTGGCTTGCACCAGTATGGCTGCATCAGGCAGAGTCGATTCGTCTGCATCGATTTTCATCTCCGCCTCACCGTTGCCGCCGGTTACCACCTGCGTGTAGAACGGTACTGCATCGGGGCGCGCGAAGCGAACTGTGAGCCTTGCGCCTTCGACTGCAGCGCCGCCATCGGTCACCCGCAGGCGCATCCGCAACTGCCGCTCCGAGTGCGCAGAACCAGCGTTGAGCCACTGTACATCGAGCTCTTTGATGGCAGCCAATAATTCAGGCGTATCACGTTTGTCGAAGACCGTATCCACCCGTCCGTCGCGGATCGCATCCAGAACCATGCGGTGCTGGTCGCGCAGGATTTGTTCTTTGTCCTGATCGGTAAAACCGTTCTCCGCGGCTTTATCAGCGTAAGAAATGGCGCGCTTACCGATGCAACGCCCACGAACGAAGACCTGGGTTTGCAGCAGCAGCTCATTCTCACGAGCTTCGCTCTGCACGTGGTAAACCGTGTCCTCATGCTTGATGTCGGTATTAAAGCCAAAGATCATGCAATCGAATTTGAAGCAAACCTGAAACTCGGAACCAAAGGGTCACATCCGGCGACGGCTCCATGGTCATCCCGACGTGCCCCTGTTTGACTGAAGGAAATCTACCAGCCACGCTCTGCTCACGTCCTCTGCACGCAAACTTTGGCAGTTTCCTTACGCAAACCGCCCAATCCACAGGCTGGCGCGCTTGACACCCCGTTGCCGCGAACTCTAACCTAGAAGGTTTAATCCGTTCTTGGCTGCGAATTATATATAGCTCTTTTATGCCGGACAATTACTTCGCCCGTTACCTGCCTTTGCTCATTCATTTCATCGTGGCAGGGATGCTGGCTACGGCCATCGTGCTGCTGTCCTGGCTTGTGGGCTACCGGCGGCCTACCCGCGCCAAGCTCTCTCCCTATGAATGCGGCATGACCCCCATGGGCGATGCGCGCGAGCGCTTCTCCGTCAAATTCTACCTTGTTGCCATGCTTTTCATTTTGTTCGACGTGGAGGCCGTGTTCCTTTACCCCTGGGCGGTGATTCTGCGCGATCTGAAGATGTTCGGCTTTTGGGAGATGCTGGTCTATATCGCGATTGTTCTGGTGGGCTTCTTCTATATATGGAAGAAAGGTGTTCTCGACTGGGGACCGACTTCGTCGAAAAGAGGAGAGGTGTAAGTGCCGCTCACCCCAGCCATCACTGACCTGGAACAGTTGCAAGCTCATCCTGCTATTGCCCGCTTGCAGGCATGGAATCCGGCGGTTATCGAAGCTGGCAAGTTCGACCGTGAGGAGATGAGTATTTATATCGAGCGCTCTTCGATCCGCGAAGCTTGCGCCCTCCTGAGGGATGATCCGGCTTGCTCATTCAATTTTCTCTCCGATGTAACCTGCGTTGACTGGTATCCCTCGGAGCCGCGCTTCGAGGTGATTTATCACCTGCTTTCCATTCCCCAGAAGGAGCGCGTGCGACTGAAAGTGCGACTCCAGGGAAATGCGCCCGCGGTCGAGTCGGTCACCTCGGTTTGGCCGGCTGCGAACTTTTTTGAACGGGAAGTTTACGATCTGTTCGGGATTCGCTTCACCGGACACCCGTATCTGAGGCGCATTCAGATGCCGGAAAACTGGGAAGGCCATCCGCTCCGCAAAGACTACCCGGTGGAGGGCTATCGCTAGATCCGGCATGGCTCATCTCGCCTCCATTCCGACGCTTGAACCCGGTCAGGATCGCACCATGATCCTGAACATGGGGCCGCAGCACCCCTCCACGCACGGCGTGTTGCGGGTCATTCTGGAAATTGATGGTGAGACCGTCGTGCGAATCATGCCCGACATCGGCTATCTCCATACCGGAATCGAGAAGACCTGCGAGGCCAAGTTTTATCAGCAAGTGGTTCCGCTGACCGATCGCATTGATTATCTGTGCCCGTTGACCAATAATCTTTGCTATTGCCTCGCGGTTGAAAAGCTGCTCGGCCTGGAAATTCCTCCCAAAGCACAGTGGATGCGCGTCCTCCTAAACGAGCTCACGCGCATCAACTCACACCTGGTCTGGCTGGGAACGCACGCACTCGATATCGGAGCGATGACCGTTTTCCTTTATTGCTTCCGCGAGCGGGAGGACATTTTACGGCTATTTGAAGCGGTGAGTGGGCAGCGCATGATGACCTCCTACTTCCGCATCGGCGGTCTGGCTCTGGAGCCGCCGCTGGATTTCTTCGATCGGGTGCGGGATTTCGTCAATCGCTTCCCTTCCAAAATCGACGAGTACGAAATTCTTCTGACCGCAAATCCCATTTGGTTGATGCGCACCAAAGGCGTGGCGCGCATCACCGGCGAAGATGCGATTGCTCTCGGGGCAAGTGGGCCCACCCTGCGCGGCAGCGGCGTGAATTTCGATCTGCGGCGCGATATGCCGTATTCCAGCTACGACAAGTTCAAATTTAACGTGCCAGTCGCACAGGAAGGTGATGTATTTGCTCGCTACCAGTGCCGCGTCCAGGAGTTGCGAGAGTCGAACGCCATGGTGCAGCAGGCGCTCGATGGTATGCCCTCGGGGCCGATCAAGGCGGATGCTCCCAAAGTGGTGTTACCCGATCGGGAAAAGATGAAAACCCAGATGGAAGCCCTCATCTACCACTTTAAAATCATCACCGAAGGCTTTTCGGTTCCCGCGGGTGAGATTTACCAGGCCGTGGAGTCGCCACGCGGGGAAATGGGCTACTACGTAGTGAGCGACGGCACGGCGAAGCCATATCGCGTGCACATGCGGTCGGCATGCCTGGCGAATCTGCAGTTGCTGCCCGCCATGTGTGAAGGGCGCTTGATTGCAGATGTGGTAGCCGCCATCGGAAGCATCGATATCGTGCTGGGAGAGATCGACCGGTAAGGCAATTTCGTAACTTGGTAATCGGATAATTTTGTAATTTTGGATGGAGTGAGATGCTGCGGCTTTGGATTCCCAAATTACCCGATTACAAAATTACTAAATGAAGTTCTCTGATCAGTTCGAATCACGCTTTGCGGAAATGATCAAGCATTATCCCACTAGGCGCTCCGTGCTCGTGCCGACGCTCTTGTACGCACAGGACGAGGTGGGATATTTGAGCGATGAAGTGATCCGGGAAGTCGCTGCCCGCGTGGAGTTGACCGAACTCGAGGTGCGCAACGTAATCAGCTATTACTCGATGCTGACCACCAAACCTCGTGGCAAATATAACGTGCAGGTTTGCACCAATATCTCGTGCTTGCTGCGCGGCGGCGAACAGATTCTGGATCACTGCAAAATGAAATTGGGTATCGGCCACAAAGGCACGACCCCAGACGGCATGTTTTCGCTCGAAGAAGTCGAGTGCATTGGCGCCTGTAGCTGGGCGCCGGCCGCCCAAGTCAATTATGACTTCCACGAAAATCTCACGCCCGAGAAGATGGACAGAGTGTTAAAAGAGTACCTGGAGGAAGCGACGCAGTAGAAATCAGAGGTAAGAAGTAAGAGGTCAGAATGCAGAATGAGTCTCTCTAACTTCTGAATTCTTACTTCCACCTTCTGCAATTAAGAATGGCCGACTTGGTTTCCCATCCCGACGAAGTGAAGATCGTCTCCAGGCGCTTCGGGATGGGTGCAACCAATATCGACCGCTACCTGGAACTTGACGGTTACAACGCCGTGCAAAAAGCGCTGGGGATGCAACCGGATGCCATTATCACCCAAGTCAAGGATTCGGGCCTGCGCGGGCGTGGCGGCGCGGGTTTCAATACCGGATTGAAGTGGTCGTTCGTCCCTAAACAATCGGCCAAGCCCAAATACATTCTCTGCAACGGAGATGAGAGCGAACCGGGAACCTGCAAAGATCGCTTGATTTTCGAGCATGATCCGCATGCCGTGATTGAAGGCGTGACCATCGCCGGGATCGCGGTTGGCGCGCATGTCGGCTACATCTACATTCGCGGCGAATACCGTTATCTCTCCAACATCATGCAGAAGGCGATTCAAGACGCTTATGCCAAGGGTTTTCTGGGTAAGAACATTTTCGGAAGCGGATTCGACTTTGATGTGTACTGGCACGGCGGCGCTGGCGCTTATGAAGTCGGCGAAGAATCGGCATTAATGGAATCCCTGGAAGGCAAGCGCGGCATTCCACGAATCCGGCCTCCGTTCCCTGCTGTAGTCGGACTTTGGGGTGGGCCGACCGTCATTAACAATGCCGAAACTCTGGCCAGTGTCCCACCGATTATTCTGAGTGGGGCGGAATGGTATGCCAAACTGGGTCCGCCCAAAAACGGCGGCACGCGCTTGTTTTGCCTCAGCGGACACTTGAATCGTCCGGGCGTCTACGAATTGCCTATGGGGTACAACCTCAAGAAGATGATTTACGAGGTTGCCGGAGGAATTCCGAATGGGCGCAGGCTGAAGGCCGTTGTCCCGGGTGGTTCCAGCACGCCAGTCCTGACGTCAGAAGAGATCGATGTATCCATGGATTTCGACTCGCTGATGAAAACTGGTTCCATGCTCGGTTCCGGCGGCGTTGTAATTGTTGATGACTCAACCTGCATGGTGAAGTTCGCCCTGCGCATCATGAAGTTTTATCAACACGAGAGCTGCGGCTGGTGCATTCCCTGTCGCGAGGGCACGGACTGGCTCAGAAAGACTCTTGCTCGTTTTCATTCCGGAGGCGGCGTCAGAAAGGATATCGACAACATTCAATACTTGTCGGAGAACATGCTGGGCCGGACTTTTTGCCCGCTGGGCGATGCGGCAGCCATGCCTACCATTTCAATTGTTAAGAAGTTCAGAAAAGAATTTGAGGCACATCTGGACGGCCGCCCGTGTCCATTTGAGAAAACCGGCGTTGTAGAGCAGTTGCCGGTGCTGGCCTAGAAATCTCCGACGTTCGTTGGAACAAGCGTTGCGAAGGACGAACGACCGAGGACGAACGACGATTTTATGCCGGATGTAAACATCACCGTCGATGGCAAGAAGGTTACCGCTCCCGCCGGGACCTTGCTGATCGAAGCCTGCAAGAACGTGGGTATCGAGGTGCCCTCATTCTGTTATTACCCCAATCTGTCGCTGCAGGGCGCATGCCGCATGTGCCTGGTGAAAATCGAAAAGATGCCGAAGCTGCAAACCGCCTGTACGACCGTGATCAGCGAAGGCATGGCGGTCACCACTGAGAGCGACGAGGTGCGGCAGGCCCGCAAAGGCATGGTCGAACTGCTGCTTGGAAACCATCCGCTGGATTGCCCGGTTTGTGACGCGGGTGGGGAGTGCGAACTGCAGGACATGACGTTCTCCTATGGCGCCGCCGAATCCCGCTTCATCGATACTAAGAATCACCGCGATGAGCAGCAGTGGTCGCCGGTGGTTTACTTTGACCGGCCGCGCTGCATTCTCTGTTATCGCTGCGTGCGTGTCTGCGGCGAGGGCATGGACGTATGGGCGCTGGGGGTGCAGAACCGCGGGGTCAGCTCAATCATCGCCCCGAACAAAGCAGACCATCTGGAGTGCGAAGAATGCGGAATGTGTATTGATATTTGCCCCGTGGGAGCGCTGACCTCGGGGGCGTATCGATACAAGACTCGTCCGTGGGAAATGAAGCATGTGGGGACAACTTGCACGCATTGCGCAGATGGTTGCAAGACCACATTGGGCGTGCGCCGCTCCGATACCGGCATGCAAATCGTGCGCGGCGACAATCGCGACAAGAGCGGCATCAACGGCGACTTCCTGTGCATCAAGGGCCGTTACGCCTTCGATTTTGCCGATCACCCCGACCGCCTCAAACAGCCGCTCATTCGCAGAGACGGCCAGCTCACCCTCGCAACCTGGGAAGAAGCATTCGAGCTGATTGGTAACAAGTTCAGAGAAGTACTGGACAACAAAAGCGGGCAAGCCGTCGGAGTCGTCGGTTCAACGCGCACCACAAATGAAGAGAATTACCTGCTTCAGAAATTTGCTCGTGTCGTACTGGGAACCAACAACATTGACCATCACCGCACCGCTGACTTCCCTGCTCTGGCAGCTGCCCTGGCGGGCAAGCCTGAGATGACGGCCAGCATGCGCGACGTGTTTCAAGCGCCCGCCATTTTGCTCATCGGCAATGAGCCCACCAATCAGCATCCGCTCTTGGCCTGGCAGATTCGCAACAATGTCCGGCTGCACCGCGCCAGGCTTTACGTCATCAACTCGCAGCCAATCAAACTGCGCCGCCAAGCCACGATTTTTGCCCAGATACCAGATGGCTCTTGCGCCAATGCCACCGCATTTCTGGCGGGAGACGATTCCGCTCTCGATTCATCCATCGATGACTCCGGTTGGAGAGCTCTGCGTGACAAGCTACGTAACGAAACCAGCCTGGTCATCATTTTCGGATCGGAATTGCGTGGCACTGACGTCGTCGCACTCGTCAATCTTGCTTCCCAGCTTCGAGGAGCGAAACTGATTTGCCTCGGCGATTACGCCAACTCGCGAGGCGCTGCCGACATGGGTTTATATCCGGATCTTCTGCCCGGATATCATCGGGTGGCTGACGTCGGCCGATTTCATGAAGACTGGGGCGGCGTACCGCAGCAACCTGGCTTGAATGTCCGGCAGATGGCGGCAGCCGCCACGAACGGCAACCTGAAGGCGCTGTACGTGGTGGGTGCAAATCCAATCGATCAATTTGGCATCGATCCCTTCGCGTTTTCCGGAGCGTTCGTTGTCGTGCAGGACATGTTTTTGACGGAAACCGCTAAAATTGCCAATGTCGTCCTGCCCTCCGCAAATGCCTATGAAAAGTCTGGAACCTTCACCAATACCTGTGGAGATCTCCAAATCGTGAAGAAAGCCGGAGAAGTCACCGGAACGAAGTCAGATTTTGAAATGATTGTCCGCATCGCGGACGCCATGGGATTTGACGTACGCAAACTCGTTCCCTTCGGCCGTGGATCCCGCGCCGACATGGGGCAATCGCGGGGCGCGCAGTCCGGTGAGGCGGACCGGCACGCAGTTTGGCTCGAAGCGCACGGACTCGAACCTAAAATGAGTCCGTTCGACCCGATGGCAATTCTGGATGAAATTCAACGACTGGTCCCCGGTTATGACGTTTCCCGTATGAATCTGTTGGCAGGCAATGATCAGCACACGACCTTATCTGCGGGAGGACCAGCAGCGTTGCAGGATTCGAGCTTGATTGTACCCGCAAACGATGATCTGTTCAGTTCCGGCACCTTGGGCCGTTATTCCCATGCTCTGAATTCGGTGATCGAAAACTATCGTAGAAAGCCGTCTCAAGAAGAAGTGGCAGCCGATTGATAAAGCGTCTCTCGTGCTCTTGTATCTGAGAGAGGCGCATTAACAAACTCTCAACAGTTACTGTGAAAGCGGGAAGAGTTGAGCGTCACTGCATTTGTCATAGTTTCAGTCATTAAGATTGTGATCGCCATTCTTGTGCTGCTCACCGCTGTAGCCTACACGGTCTGGCTGGAGCGCAAGGTAGTCGGTCACATCCAAAACCGCTGGGGACCTACCCGGGTCGGCCCCTTCGGGCTGCTGCAACCGCTGGCCGACGGCCTGAAGTTCGTCTTTAAGGAGGACCTCGTACCGCCGCACGTGTACAAGCCCTTGTACATCGTGGCGCCCATGATCGCACTGATCTTTGCGCTGACGTCGATTTCCGTGATCCCGGTCGGCAACTGGGTAACAGTTCGCGGCTTCAGCACACCGCTGCAGATCACAGATGTCAATATCGGTTTGTTGGTCATTCTCGGCGTGACCTCGTTGGGCGTGTATGGAGTGGCTCTGGCAGGGTGGTCGTCCAATAGCAAGTACTCCCTGCTGGGCGGCTTGCGCGCCAGCGCTCAGATGGTCAGTTATGAAGTCGCGCTGGGCCTCTCGCTGGTTGGTGTGCTGATCACCGCCGGCAGCTTCAGTCTGCGCGAAATAGTAGACGCGCAAGGCGGCACTTTCTGGGGCTTCATTCCACGCTGGAACATTTTTCAGGGACAAATTGTGGCGTTCTTTATTTATCTGACCGCCGCATATGCTGAAACCAACCGCGTGCCCTTCGATCTGCCCGAGGCCGAAACCGAATTGGTCGCCGGTTACCATACCGAATATAGCTCTATGAAATTTGCCATGTTCTTCATGGCCGAGTACGCCAACATGATCACCGTCGCGTGCCTGGCATCGTTGTTGTTTCTCGGTGGATGGCATGGGCCGCTGTTCGGGCCGCCGATTTTGCAGGCCATCCTGCCGGTCTTCTGGTTTCTGTTGCGGGTGTTTATTTTTCTGTTTATTTACATTTGGGTTCGAGGCACGCTGCCACGTTTTCGCTACGATCAATTGATGGCATTCGGCTGGAAATTTCTGTTGCCGGTCGCGATCGCGAACTTGGTGATCACGGCCTTGATCGTTGCGCTGAAGTCGTGAAACCGTAGTCAGTGATTAGAAGTCAGTAGTCAACAGGGACGTCCGAACCGACTCCTGACTACCGACCACTGACTACTGACTACTAACTCGCATGCTTCATCTGACTTTATTTTCGATATTCGGCCTGATCTGCGTCGCAGGCGCGATCAACCTGCTGGTGCAACGTCATCCCATCAACAGCGCGCTGTCGCTGGTGGTAGTAATGGGATCGTTGGCGGCTGAGTATTTGCTGCTCGGAGCGGAATTCGTTGCCGCCATTCAGGTGATCGTTTACGCGGGAGCGGTCATGGTGTTGTTCATCTTCGTCATTATGCTCTTGAATGCCGGCGAAGAGGAGCGCACCCGTGGCAGCCGTGTGGCCGTGTTGTTCGGTGTGCCAGGGATGTTGATTGGCAGCCTGCTCGTCGCCTGGGTTCTGGTGGAACACTCAGGTACACAGGCGGTGGCTCCAGGGGCGCTACCGGGTCCGCCAAAAACCATTGGGTGGCTCCTCTTTCACGATTACCTGCTGCCGTTTGAAATCACTTCGGTGTTGGTGCTGATTGCGATCATGGGAGCGGTTGTTCTGGCCTCGCCTCCACAATCCATCCAGCAAAAGAGGGAGGGCTGATGGTTCCGCTTTCGTATTACCTGGTGCTCAGCGGAATTCTGTTTGCCTGCGGCGTGACCGGCTTTCTGATCAAGCGCAACATCATCAGCATCTTCCTGTCGATTGAACTGATGCTCAACGGCGTGAACCTGTCGTTTGTAGCTTTTGCCGCGCAGTGGAAAGCTCTCAGCGGCCAGGTCTTCGTATTTTTCGTAATGGTGGTTGCAGCTGCAGAAGCCGCGGTGGGATTGGCCATCATCATCGCTGTCTACCGTACTCGTGAAACTTTGAACGTGGACCAGGTGAATTTGCTCAAACTATGACGCCGAGTTTGCATCTATGGCTGGTCCCGGTGCTGCCTCTTGTCGGCGCCGCGATTAACGGCCTGTTCGGAAGACATTTCACCAGACGGATTGTCTCTGCAGTGGCTCTTGCTTTTCCGGGGGCGGCGTTTGCGCTCGCCCTGTGGGTTGCATTTCAATTCCCTTCTCTGATTGCCGGTCCCTACCGGGAAACGTTGGCCCCCTGGATTCGCGCTGGAAGCTTCCGCGCCGACTTTGCTTTCTACCTCGACCAGCTTTCACTGGTGATGCTCTTGGTAGTCACTGGGGTCGGATTTCTGATCCACGTTTATTCGGTCGGATACATGGCGGAAGAGGGTGGATGCTACCGTTTTTTCAGTTATTTGAACCTGTTCATGTTTTTTATGCTCACGCTGGTGCTCGCCAGCAACTACCTGCTGATGTTCATTGGCTGGGAGGGGGTTGGGCTGGCATCGTATTTGTTGATCGGCTTTTGGTTCACCAAAGACTCAGCCGCATCCGCAGGTAAGAAAGCTTTCATTGTTAATCGGATTGGGGATTTCGGGTTCCTGATCGCCTTATTTCTGCTGATCAAGCACTTCGGATCGCTCAATTTTGATCACTTGTTCTCGAGCATCATGCCGATGAGTCCGGAAATGCAGGGAACCGGGCTGCTCACATCAATCGCTTTGTTGCTCATGGTCGGGGCTTGTGGCAAATCGGCGCAAATTCCCTTATACGTCTGGTTGCCCGACGCGATGGAAGGCCCCACTCCAGTCTCCGCTCTGATTCACGCCGCGACCATGGTCACGGCGGGTGTCTACATGGTGGCTCGTTCGCATGTGATCTTCGATCGCGCTCCGGCCGCTCTGACGGTGGTTGCCATCATTGGCACACTCACGGCCTTGTTTGCAGCCAGCATCGGAATCACGCAAACCGACATCAAGAAAGTGCTCGCCTATTCCACGATCTCACAGCTTGGATACATGTTCATGGCATGCGGCGTGGCCGCGTATTCAGCCGGCATTTTTCATCTCATGACCCACGCATTTTTCAAAGGCTTGCTGTTCCTGGCAGCCGGTTCTGTCATTCACGCGATTGGCGGCGAGCAGGATATGCGGAAGATGGGCGGGCTACGGACGAAAATCCCCTGGACTTTCTGGACCATGACTGCGGCCACGCTCGCCATCTCCGGCATTCCCCCATTCGCCGGTTTCTTCAGCAAAGATGAAATTCTCTGGCAGGCATACTCGAGTCCACAGGGAAGCTGGGTCTACTGGCTCATCGGCGTGATCACCGCCTTCATTACGTCCTTCTACATGTTCCGTCTCTGGTTTCTGACGTTTTTCGGGGACTATCGCGGAGAGGAGCATGAAAGCCACTCGCCGGCACCACACGGCCACGGCATTCACGAAAGTCCGAAAGTAATGCTGATCCCACTGGTTATCCTCGCAGTGCTCTCGATTTGCGGGGGATGGATCGGTAGCAAACAATTCGAACACTTCCTGGAACCGGCACTCAGTCCCAATGCGGGAATTACGTATTACAGCCCGGCAGCGCTGATCCCCAGCCAATCTTCAGCGCGACATCTCGAACCAGGCAACACTGAACTGTTCTTAAGCGGCATCTCGGTACTGGCGGCGGCGTTCGGATTCTATCTGGCCTGGCTGCTCTATCATCGCCGGCCAGAACTTCCGCAAAGAATTGCACTTGCTCTCAATGGCCTTTATGAAGCTGTCCTCAACAAGTATTACATCGATGAACTCTACGCCATCCTGTTCGTGAAACCGGTGCTGGATGGCTCGACCAAGCTGCTTTGGCATGGCATCGACCAGAATGTGATTGACGCTTCCGTGGACAACAGCGCCGAGGGTGCGCGAGAGGTGTCCGACGCGGTGCGCCACATGCAATCCGGCAACCTGCGCTCCTATGCCGGATGGGTTGCGGCGGGCGCGGCCGCGGTGATTGTCTACATGGTCTGGATAGGAATCCGATGACTACAGGCTTTGACAACTGGATTCTGACGCTGGTCACGTTTATTCCGCTGGCCGGCGCGATCCTGTTGATCCCATTTCCACGCCGCGATCGCGACATACGTTTCTTCGCTCTGGTTGTCTCTCTGCTCGATTTCATCCTCTCCCTACACCTTCCCGTGCACATTCATCGCGAGCTGGCAGGGTTTCAATTCGAAGTGAATCGAGCCTGGATTACAAGTCCCAACATTCATTACCACCTGGGTGCCGACGGGATTTCGATCTGGCTGGTCGTACTCACTACTTTTCTGACGCCACTTTGCGTGCTCATCTCTTGGAAGTCAATTCAGGACCGCGTGAAGGAGTTCTTTATCCTGATGCTGGTCCTGGAAACCGCGCTGATCGGAGTCTTCGTTTCGCTCGACCTCTTCTTGTTCTATTTTTTCTGGGAATCAACGCTGATTCCCATGGCTTTGATGATCGGCATCTATGGCCACAGGCGACGAATTTACGCGGCCGTGAAATTCTTCTTGTTTACGATGATCGCTTCCGTCTTCATGCTGGCGGCAATCCTCTGGCTGTACGCAAAGACCGGCACTTTCGATTTCACCGGTATTGAGAGCGCCATTCGCAGCGGGCAAGTACCAAATTTCACTGCCGCAGCGCCCTGGCTCTTTCTGGGATTCTTCATCGCATTCGCCGTCAAAGTGCCCCTGTTCCCCCTGCACACCTGGTTACCCGATGCGCACGTAGAAGCGCCGACCGCCGGCTCGGTTTTGTTGGCCGGTGTCCTTCTAAAAATGGGTACATACGGCATGTTGCGTTTCAATCTAGGCCTGTTTCCTGAACAGTCACGCAGCAACGCGTGGTGGATCGTGATCCTGGCGTTGATAGGCATCATCTACGGCGCGCTGGTCGCCATGGTCCAGCCCAACATGAAAAAACTGATCGCTTATTCATCGATCAGCCACTTGGGATTTGTGGTTCTCGGTATCTTCAGCTTCACCCAGTTGGGCCTCGATGGCGCGACCTTCGTGATGCTTGCACACGGTGTCTCGACCGGCGCCCTGTTTATGTTGGCCGGGATTCTCTTCGAGCGCCGCCATACTTACGAGATTACCGAATTCGGCGGTCTCGCCACGCCAATGCCCGTCTACGCGACGTTTTTTCTGTTTATCGTCCTGTCCTCGTTGGGATTGCCGTTGCTGAACGGCTTCATCGGCGAGTTCCTGGTGCTGAGCGGTGCGTTTCGTGACCGCGCGATCTACGGAATTTTGGCAGCCACTGGCGTTATTTGGAGTGCTTGTTATCTCCTGTGGATGTATCAGCGGGTCTTTTTCGGAAAAGTTACCCATACCGTTAACGAAACCATACCTGACCTCAACGCACGAGAACGTGTGGCGCTCTGGCCGGCCGCGGTCGTGGCCTTGGTTATGGGTGTGGCTCCGCTACTTTGGCTGAATGCCATCGATCCCGCCGCCCGGACGGTATTGACCCCAGTCGTTGAGGTCGCCAGCAAGGTGATCGGCCAATGAACCAGTCCGCCCAAGTAATCCCTCAGGCCGTCGACTACATCCGCCTGCTGCCCGAGATTGTGCTCTCCATCTTTGGCATGGTGATTATGCTGGTGGATCCGCTGTTGGATGCGCGGCGCAGTCAGCGAACCCTGGGAACTATCGCGCTGATCGGCTCCCTGGCGGCTCTGGCCGCAACCGTGTTTCAGACGCAATATCCCGGCCTTGCCTTCTGGAACATGATTCAGGTCGATGCGTTCAGCATCTTTTTTCATTTCTTGATTATTGCCGTCACCGTTGTCGTGATCCTGACTTCGTACGAATACATGCAAGTTCAGGAAATTCACGCAGGAGAATACTACGGTTTAGTCCTTTTCGGCGCCGTAGGTATGTGCCTGATGTGCTGTGCTGTGGAACTGGTTCTCATCTTCATCGCGCTGGAAATATCATCTATCTCAACTTACATCCTGGCGGGATTTCGCAGACGGGCTGCCATCAGCAGTGAAGCCTCGGTGAAATACTTTTTGCTGGGTTCGTTCGCGACCGCATTTTTCCTCTATGGCGTCGCGCTGATGTTCGGGGCCACCGGCTCGACCAGCATCAAAGACATCGGAGAAGTGCTGCGCTCAGGGCACATACCAGTCCTGGCTTACGTTGGTGTCGCCTTCATGTTCGTAGGTCTGGGCTTTAAAGTAGCGGCCGCACCGTTCCACATATGGACCCCGGATGTTTACGAAGGCGCACCATCCCCGGTGGTCGGATTCATGTCGACTGCGCCGAAGGCGGCGGTATTCGCGGTTCTGCTGCGAATTATGTTCGAAGCACGCGCTCCGGGGCGAATTTGGTTGATTTGGGTTGTCGCGGTGCTTTCGATGACCATTGGCAATCTCGGCGCCCTGGTGCAGGACAATGTAAAACGCTTGTTGGCGTACTCGTCCATTGCCCACGCCGGGTACTTGCTGGTAGCTATCGCTGCGCTGCCGAACAACGGGATTCCTGCCGCCATGTTTTACACAGCATCCTATGCGGCCATGAACGTGGGCGCCTTCGCGGTGGTCAGCCATTTTGGGCGAGCGGGAGAGCGCTATGTCAGCCTGGAAGATTATTCTGGCCTGGGAAGCCGCTCCCCGACCTTGGCGGCTGTTCTGACGATCTTTTTGCTGTCTTTGATTGGAATCCCAATCACCGCCGGCTTCTTCGCAAAATTCTATGTATTCACTGCGGCCTTGCAGGCCAATCTGGTCGGTCTGGTCATCATTGGAGTGATCAACAGCGCCATTGCAGCGTACTACTACCTGCGCGTGATTGTCGTGATGTACATGCGCGAACCGCGGGAACAGGTGCCGGTTTCACCGATTCCGGCCGGTCTGGGCGTTGCGCTCGCCGTCAGCGTCGCGGCGACCATCTATCTAGGTGTTCTTCCCGGTCGCGTGCTCGATTATGCAGCGCAAACCGCCGCGGCGTGGTTGCGCTGAATCCAGCGCGCTTTCGACTGCTAGCTTGTTGTCATCCCGAGCGCAGCGATGGATCTGCACTTCCAAATCTGCTGAAAGACGCAGCTGTTCGGTCGCGATCAAGGCCTCATTCCACCGAAACCGCGATATCCACGTACGAGAAAATTCGTGACGCTATGAACCAAAACAGCAGCGTCTCTCCGAGCGCCAGGACGATAGGTAGCCAGGAACCAATTACCGACGACTCGAACGACGATTTCAGGACTACCGCGACCAGAGCATAGACGGGAATCGCCAAGCCCCAAAGGGAATTTCCGGAGGTGTAGCTGGCCAGAGCGGGAAGCCCCATGAGAGCGGCAGTAGCTCCGGCGGCAAAGAATGGATTCAGAAACGTGGAGAACATCAGCGCTACCGTTCCCGCCAACATACAAGCTCCCAGCAGGCAAACCATCAGGAACCATACCTCCCACACGCCGAACCCGGACTGCCCAAGCGTCCAACTGCCGGTCAGACCCAGAGCAAAGCAATAAATCGCGGAAGCAATCGTAATGCCCAGGACCAGGCCTGACAGGTAACGCTGGCGCGCGACAGCTTTCGACAGAACACTGAGAATCCGGCGAGACCTGCGGTCGTTATAGATTGCGGAGCTGCCAAAGAAAACGCTGAAGGCGACGACGTAAACCGCAACCTGTTTGAACACAAACAGGAGATCCTCGCGTTGCCGGGCCGCTTCCGTGCTCAGCCCCAGAAAGGCCAGCAGCAACACCCAAAGCAACATCACCAGGATAGGCCAGCGTTGCTCGCGAACGAAATTTACCGCTATGAGGGTCACCGCTTTCATGAAGCACTTCTCACGGAGCGGGATTTTATGTCACCGGTCACTTCCAGGAATACTTCTTCGAGCGAGCGCCGTTGTGGGATCACGCTCACAATTTCTCCCCCCGCAGCCCAGATGCGGCTAATGCTGGCACGTTGCTGCTCGCGAGGCACCACAATTCTCATTGTGCCGTCTTGCGCCTTCGCTTCCGGAAAACAGTCCGCTTTTATACCGGTGGCCACGATCTCGACCCGTTCACTCGCTTCGAGAAGCTCCGCGGTCTTGCCCATCCGAACCAATTTTCCATGATGCAGCACGGCCACTCGATCGCATACCAGCTCAATTTCAGAAAGCAGATGCGAGCTCAGGAAAATAGTCCTTCCCGCCGCTCGAGCACGGAGAAGAAGTTCGCGCACTTTTACTCGCGCCACCGGATCTAACGCCGATGTGGGTTCGTCCAACATCAGCAGTTCCGGATCATTGACCAGGGCCTGCGCCAGTCCTACGCGTTGCAGCATTCCGCGCGAAAAGCGGCTCACATTTCGACTGGCATCCTCCTGCAAGCCGAGCAACTCCAATACTTCGCCGGCACGTTTATCCAACTCTGAAGACTTCATGCCGTTGATCGCCCCGTAGAAGTGAAGCAGCTGTTGTGCACGCCGGGGATAAAGTGCCACATTTTCCGGCAGAAACCCCACACGCTGACGTGTCGCCGCGTGGCCGAACGGCTTACCCAGCATCTGTCCCCGGCCGGTCGTGGGCCGCATAAAACCCATGGCCAGGTGGATAGCAGTCGTTTTCCCCGCGCCGTTTGGTCCCAGGAAGCCGAAAATTTCTCCTGCGCCGACCTGCAGCGTGAAATCGTCCAGGGCCCGAAAGCTACCGGCCAGAAAGCGGTGGTACTCCTTGCTGACCCCTTCGAATTCCAGCGTCGCAATCATTGGCACTCATTATCTGCTTAAACGTTGTCTGAGAGAATACGTTGTGCAACGCCTGGCATAACTTTCAATTTGACAAGCATCAGACACGCGATCATGATGAGAAAGGCGGAGGAGGAGTATGGTGAATTTCTGCCGAAGACTTTGGGTAGAGGAACAAGGCCAAGATATTGCCGAGTACGCCGTCATGCTGGCGGTTATTCTGGTTCTGGTAGTTGGGACCATCCGGCTGATCGGCGGCAACGCAAACAATGCATTCTCGGCAACCGCAAGTGCGATCGGTCAATAAACGTCGTTAAATCAACTGGGTACGAATCAAGAAGCAGCTATCGTCCGAGCTGGCGGAGCCGGGTGGCCTTTAGGGTTTGTGACAGGCATTCGGCTTTCTTGATAAAACAATGCGCATGGACGGCCTTTACGCCGTGATGCCACCACCGCTTTCCAGCCTCCAGTGGTCCATTGTTACCGCTGTTACTGCGTCATACATCGCAGCACCCTGTCACTCCGGCGGTGCCGGTACGTAAACCTGAGACGCGCCCACCAGCTCCGCATTCGGGACTTCAGTCTGCACTCTTATCCGCCGCATCCCACCTTTCTTTTCCGGCTGAGCCAGAAATCCCAAGAAGTACTGATTGCCTAAACGGCGGTTGATTCCGTCGAAGTAGGGGGCGACAGTCACGGGGGCGCCGGTAAATCCTATGTAGTAGGACTCGCCTCCGGTTTCATCCGCGAGCTGCGAGAGGTAGATTTGCCCCCAATACGAGCGCCAGTAACTGTGACCTGCATGCCCACTTCCCGGCGTGTAGATGTCAAAAACGATTACCCCGGCGCGTTGTGCATCGCTGATGGCAGCGTCTACGTAAGGATCTTGAGCCATCGTGCCGCCAAACCAGTCCACACCGTCGGTGATCATACAAACCTCGCGCCGGGCCGTGCTCTGCGGCCAACGCTTGATCAAATCCTGTAGCGAAAAATAGGGGCTGGCATCGGCGCTGATAACGCCGAGCGGCAGACGAAGCGATTTTGCCGCTTGAGCATGATCGCTGGTCGGATTCTGTACCACTTGGGCTACCCCATTTTGCATATAAGCAACACCAATCAGCGTTGTGGCAGGTTGGGAGAGAATGAACTGACGAATGTCTTCCAGTTGTGACCCCAAGCTGGGGCTGGCCCCGTCGTCGATCATAATAAAAAACTCGAGCGCCGCATGCTCGCCCTGAGCTGGTATCCAATCGGTGACCTGGTCCCGCTTATGGCCTTCATAGACCATTACATCCTGTTTCGTGATTTCCGGCGGTGCATTACCGTGGCGGGCTTCGACCGTAACTACCATGTGCACTGGCACGCCTGCCGGCGTGGCTTGCTGACCCGATGCGTACAAACTCGCGAGCATAACGAAAAGTGAACATAGCAAAAGGGATGTTCTTTTCACGGCGTCCTCGCTTTCTTTAGCGGACTACACACGCTGGGATCTCTTGAGGCAGGGATTGCTGTTTATGATGCCACAACCGGCCGTGGATGCGCTCACGGATGAGGTGGGCTGTCTCAGCTCGTGATTGTGCGAGTCCTCGCATCAACTCAGCTTTTTGCAAGGTCCTGTACGCGCCCCTTCCAGACACCACCCTGACCTGCCCAATACTGCAAAGCAGACACGATTGTAGCGCCAAGATAGAAGAGCGCGGTAAACGGTAACAGGGGTGCCCATCGTGGAGAAAGCTTGAACCAACGCACCGTGGGCCAGTATGTGACAGTCATCAGAAGCCAAGCCGCCAAACCGAATGCGGCTGGCCAGCGCCCGCTCCCAAGCAGGACTATTGGCGCAAGGTACGTGATCGCCATGGCGCAGATCACGGCGCATAACAGGACAGTCGAATGATTCAGTTGCGTGAAGGCGCTTCGCGCAATCATGCGGCCGATCTCTTGGAAAGTCCCATATTCACGAAGGCTCTTCGCCCTAGAGCTAAGTCCTAGCGAGATGCGCCCGCCCTCCCGTTTGACCGCGCGCGCCAGGGCACAATCATCGATGAGCTGGTCGCGGATCGCCGCAATTCCTCCGGCTCGCGTTAATGCTGCGGGACGAATCAGAATACAACCCCCGGCGGCGGCTGCCGTGCGCTTTTCGGGAGAGGCAACCCAGCGCGGCGGATAGAGTTTGAAAAAGAAAAAGACGAATGCTGGGATCAGCATTCGTTCAGCAAAAGACTCACATCGCAATTTGACCATCATCGATACCAGGTCAAATCCACCGGTTTCGGCTCGTGCGAATAAGCTGCTCAGATCATCGGCCGCGTGTACCACATCCGCATCCGTAAACCAGTAATAATCAGGGGCAAACGATGACGCGGCTTGCACCCCTTCTGATAAAGCCCACAGTTTGCCAGTCCAGCCATCGGGCAGTGGGCCGGCTTGAATAACTGTCAGCCGATTGGCGTTTCCGGATTCTTCTGCCGCACATTTTGCAATGTCCGCCGTGTTGTCGCTACTGTGGTCGTCCACCAGGAAAATTTGAACTGGCCCAAGATAGTCCTGCCGTAACAAGGAGTCGACTGTCCTCGCAATCACCGGCGCTTCATCGCGCGCCGGCACGATCACGGCAATTCTGCAGCCTGGCAGAGTCGGGTTGTATGCCGGCATGTCTTCGACTTTGATCGCCCAAAACCTGCCACGTGCCAATAGCAGATAGATCCAAACCCCCAGCGACAATGCTCCAACCCAGCCGGCAATCATGCTCAGGTATTATCTGCCAGACCCGGCCAATCGAGTTGCCGACTTACATCTGCCGTGTTTTGAGCAGCTTCTCCTGCGCCATCAAGCATAGACGTGCGCTGCGTCACAGCGCGAAAGCTCTGTTCGGAGCCAGAATAAACCGGGTATGAGCGGAGGTGGTCCTATGCTCGCGATGCGCTTGGTACGCCTGATTGAAACTCATGCTGATCGCCTCTCGCACTCTCTAACTCGCCGGCTCGAGAATGATCCTTTCTGTGCGGAGCTACGCAAAGTGCCGCGCGAGGAACTGGAAGCCAGAAGCTATGAGATCTTCAGTCATCTCACCGATTGGCTGCTTTACAAGACGGAGCGCGATCTGGAGCGCGCCTACACCGAGATCGGCATTCGCCGCGCCCGCCAACAGGTTGCGCTCAGCCACGTGATCTATGCGGTCACCGCTACCAAGGAACAACTCTGGGCCTTCCTGCAGGATGAAGGCGTGGTGATCAAGCCAATTGAGCTTTTCGCCGAAATGGAGCTCTTCCGCCTGCTCGACCAATTCTTTGACAAGGCTGTGTATTACCTTACCGCAGGCTACGAAAGCGCACGGGTCACTCCCGGCGTAGCCGCGGATTAGATTAACGTGAGGAACGGCATTACTAATAAATCGACCAACGTGAGCGGCAGCGCAACATGGAACTCCACCCGGAGCCATTTCCGGAATCCACGCCAAATTGAAACCCGATTGCAGCTCGGACACCAGTCGCGCCCAATCCTGGTTTGCCGCCCACCTTTTTCCCTGTTACCATTTTTAGTTCTTGGCCCAGGCATTTTTTCATTTGTATTTTCATATCCAGTTCCGGAGGCATCATGGCAATCAAAGTCGGCATCAACGGTTTCGGACGCATTGGCCGAAACGTATTACGGGCGTCGCTCAGCGATCCCAACCTCGAATTTGTTGCGGTAAATGACCTTACCGATCCCAAGACTCTGGCGCATCTCCTCAAGTACGACTCCATTCTCGGCAACTTGCCCCACAAAATCACCGCCGGTTCTGATTGCATTCAAATCGACGGGCGCAGCATCCGCGTATTCGCCGAAAAGGACCCGGCCAAATTGCCCTGGGAATCGGTCGGTGCTCAAGTGGTTCTGGAATCCACCGGACGTTTCACCAACGCGGAGGACGCCAGGAAGCACCTGCGTGGCCCGGTAAAGAAAGTCATCATTTCCGCTCCCGCCAAAAATGAAGACGTGACGCTGGTGCTGGGCGTCAATCAACAGGTTTACGATCCGGCCAAGCACCATGTAATTTCCAACGCATCCTGCACCACCAATTGCCTGGCGCCCATCGCCAAGGTAGTCCACGACAATTTCAAAATCATTAGCGGGACCATGACCACGATTCACTCCTACACCAATGATCAAGTGATTCTGGACTTTCCGCACAAGGATTTGCGTCGCGCCCGCGCCGCCGCCCTGTCCATGATTCCAACGTCCACCGGTGCAGCCAAGGCATTGAAGTTGGTCATCCCGGAAATGGCGGGCAAGCTCGACGGTTTTGCCGTCCGCGTTCCGACGCCCAATGTTTCAGTGGTGGATCTGGTGGCGCTTGTCGAAAAGAAGACTTCCAAAGAAGAAGTGAACGCTGCTATGAAAAAGGCCTCCGAAGAGGGGCCGCTCAAAGGTTATTTAGGTTACGAAGAACACGAACTGGTTTCAGCCGACTTCCGCGGGGATGACCGTTCCTCGATCGTGGACGCGCCTTCCACCATAGTGGTTGGAGGAAACCTCGTCAAGGTAATTTCCTGGTACGACAATGAATGGGGCTATTCCTGCCGGGTTCGCGATCTGATTAATTTCATCGGCAAGAAGGGCCTTTAAGCGTGTGTAGTGCGGGCGCCCTCGCCCGCAAACAAACTATTGTCATCCTGAGCGAAGTGTTTTGGCTTTTGCGGAAGGATCAAGGGGGCCGCGCTATCGCGAGGAATCGCGATTGCGCTTTGGCACGACGCGCCCCCTGCTTACTCAATGAACATGTCCAAACTCTCCATTCGCAACTTGCCGCTGAATGATCGCCGCATCTTCATGCGCGTGGACTTCAATGTTCCGCTGGATGACGGCCGTGTCATGGACGACACCCGCATCCGCGAGACCTTGCCAACCATCGAATATGCGCTGCGCCACGGCGCGCGCCTTATTTTGGCCTCCCATTTGGGCCGTCCAAAGGGAAAGCCCAATCCAAAGATGAGCCTCAAGCCGGTGGCCGAGCGTTTGCGCATGCTGCTCGATCGTGAACTCGCCCGCGGAGAAAACGTTGGCTTCTGCCCCGATTGCGTCGGTGTCGAAGCTGAGGAAATGGCGGGCAAGCTGGAAAAGGGCCAAACTCTGCTGCTCGAAAATCTCCGCTTTCACGCCGAAGAAGAAGCCAACGACGAGAAATTTTCCCAGCAGCTTGCCAGCCTTGCCGATTACTACGTCAACGACGCTTTCGGCACGGCTCATCGCGCCCATGCCTCTACCGTCGGCATCACCAAATATGTTCTCAAGTCAGCCGCAGGATTGCTGATGGAGAAAGAGCTCGAATATCTGGGCCGCGTCATGCAGCATCCGGAAGATCCGTTTGTCGCCATCCTGGGCGGCGCCAAGGTCAGCGACAAGATTGGCGTCATTCAAAACCTGCTGCATAAAGTTGACAGCCTCATCATCGGTGGCGCCATGGCCTATACCTTTTTGAAAGCCCAGGGCATGCAGGTGGGCAAATCGCGCGTAGAGGACGACAAACTCGATCTCGCCCGCACCATCCTGCACGACGCCAAACAGCACAATGTGAAATTCCTCTTGCCGGTCGATCACATCGTGGCCGACCGCATTGACGCTAACGCCGTCGTTCATACCGTGAATGGCGGCCAGCCGATTCCCGCCAACATGATGGGGCTGGATATCGGACCGCAAACCACGGAAGAATATTCGGAGGAAATTTCTCGCGCCCGCACCATCGTCTGGAACGGCCCCATGGGTGTCTTCGAGGTTTCTCCGTTCTCCCGAGGCACTTTTCAAATTGCCCGTGCCGTCGCCGAGAATGCCGGGGCGATTTCGATTGTCGGTGGCGGAGATTCGGTTTCAGCCGTTCACGCCGCCGGCGTGGCCGATAAAATCACCCACATCTCCACCGGCGGCGGCGCTTCCCTCGAATTTCTCGAAGGCAAAAAACTCCCCGGCGTCGAAGCCCTGACCGACAAGCGCTGAACTGGGAACCGGCTACTGTCTTGTCATCCCGAGCGAGGTTTGCGCGACGCAGGTCGCGCCGAGTCGAGGGACCTGCAGTTTAAAGCCGGGCGCCCTATGTTTCGCGTTCTTTGCGAAACGTGGGATACAATGCCACTTTGCTTTCATCAGCAGGCTACCCTCCGTAAGGCGTCTCTGATGCGCTTGATACTCGAATCTGACAAAACCATCGAATTCCACGGGCCGGCCGACATCACCAAAGAAACAACCGACGCAATCGTGAACGCAGCCAACTCGTCGCTCTTGGGCGGGGGCGGCGTGGATGGCGCCATTCACCGTGCCGGCGGCCCGTCAATTCTCGCAGAATGCAAAAGAATCGTCGCCGAAATCGAACGTTTGCCCGCCGGTAAAGCTGTGATCACTACCGGCGGACGGCTTGCCGCCCGCCATGTGATTCACACCGTCGGGCCGGTCTATTCCGATGGAAAGCGTGGTGAGGCTGAAACTCTGGCCAGTTGTCATCGCGAGTGCATCCGGCTGGCCGACGAGCATGCACTCACATCCCTGGCCTTCCCTGCCATTTCGACCGGAGCCTACGGCTATCCGGTAAACGAAGCTGCAACCGTAGCCGTTGCAGCCGTCATCGAAGCTCTACGCTCAGCCACGCACGTGAATAAGGTTCTTTTCGTTTTGTTCGATGCTTCGACCTTGAAAGCCTACACCAGCGCGGCCGAGAAATTGCGTGATCCCAAGACCGCTTCGCCTCATCGAATCGAGCGGACGTCCGCATGATTTTTTGCTTCGTGTCCTGTGCGATCGAGACTTTTCCTGAAAGGATCCTATGCCCCGCAAGAAATTGATGGCCGCTAATTGGAAAATGTACAAGACCCCGGATCAGACGCGCGGCTTCTTCGCCGATTTTCTCCCTCTTGTTCGCGATCATGATCGCGACGAGATTGTCGTCTGCGCTCCTTACGTTGATCTTCAGGCCGCTCTCGAATCCGCCAAAGCATCGAACATCGCAGTCGGCGCACAAAACGTACACTGGGAGAAAGAAGGCGCGTTCACCGGCGAAATTTCAACTGTGATGTTGCTGGCGCTCGGTTGCACCCACGCGATCATCGGTCACTCTGAGCGGCGTCAATATTTCGGCGAGACCGACGATATTGTGAACCTGCGCTTGAAAGCTGCGCTCGAAGCGGGGCTTACGCCGATCTGCTGCGTGGGTGAGGTCTTGCAGGAACGCGAAGCCGGACTTACCGAAGACGTTCTGCGTCGCCAATGCACGCGCGCTTTTCACAAACTGTCCGCCAAGAAAGCTGCCAAGCTGGTCATCGCTTATGAGCCGGTGTGGGCGATAGGGACCGGCAAGACAGCCACTCCACAGCTCGCTTCCGACGCGCACAGCCTGATTCGCGGGGAAGCTGCCAAGACTTTTGGTGAAGAATTTGCCGGAAATCTCCGCATCCTGTACGGCGGTTCGGTTAAACCGGAAAATGCCAAGGCCCTGATGTCGGAGGATGAAATCGATGGCGCTCTGGTTGGTGGCGCCAGTTTGGATCCCAAGTCCTTTGCGGCGATTGTGAAGTATTGATGTACTGAAGAATTGATTTGTATTTCAGGGGAAAAGTGGCACATCGAAAATCCGGAGTCGCTGATCTGACGCGCTTCGGATCGCCGTGTTCACCGGCGACGTTTGTTATAATGTGCTTGCCTCTACGCAATCTTCGCGCGCCGTGCGGAAGTGGTGGAATTGGCAGACACACCATCTTGAGGGGGTGGCGCCGAAAGGCATGGGGGTTCAAGTCCCCCCTTCCGCACCATGAAGTTTCGGGGAATAAGGAAAACCATCGATTTTTTGATGAACCGGGAAAACCGTCCATCATCCAAGGAGCAGTTGAATCGCCAATGATTGTTCTGGTCACCATTATTCACATTATTGTTTGCGCGTTTCTGATTATCGTAGTTCTGCTGCAGAGCGGACAGAGCGGAGATATTGCTGCTGCCTTTGGCGGAATGGGAAGCCAGACGGCGTTTGGGCCGCGTGGCGCGGCGACCGCATTGTCTAAAGCCACAACCTGGTCTGCGATTATTTTCATGGTGACTTCTATTACGCTGTCGGTGATGGCATCGAGGCACAGCGGGCCGAAATCGGTGTTGCAGGGTCTGAGCCCCTCGCCAGCCAAGTCGCAGCCTGCCAAACCGGCGCCGGCGCCGACACCCCTCCAGAAGTAAGGCGCCTTTCCAACCCCTCAAATTTATTGCTTGCAAGAGTTGAGAAGCTCAGCCGGTTTAGGCCCACCAATGCTTCCGCTTCTTTGGAGTGAGTGAACCGGGCCCGTGCGTGCCATTCGCCTCGCGAACCTTTTCAGTCGAATCTACCGAGAACAACATGAAGTGGTCGAAGCTGTGGCGCCGATAATAGTAACGTTTGCGAAGTTCGAGATAGACCTCGGCACTCTTGGGCAGCCAAAGCTCAACATTCTTTTTCGGAAAGGCCACCGGAGCGTATTCCGTGATCTGATGTTCTGCCAAAAGTTGAATGGCAGGCATGGGGTGCACCAACTCACTTTCGATGCGGACGATCTGAAACTTGTCGGCACTCACCCAGGCACGCCCCTTCAGCGACACGGAATAAATCGCGTTACCTACCCTGTAGTCCTGCAGGCGCTTGGGACGATCCTCCCGTTGCTGGAAATGGACCAGCCACGTGGCCTGACCACGCAGCTGACCTAAGCCTTCGCAACGAATATCAAAATTGTCGCGCATGTCGGGATGGAAGACGAGCGCCAGGGCAGGAAAGCCGCTGGTGCGAATCTGGTCGGGCAAGTCAGCGACACCATAGCGTTCGCTACGGTATTCATCGACCGCGAGAATGCCGGGGCGTGGAGTTGAGATCGAGGCCACGTAATCAAATTTGCGGATCTCCTTGGTGGCGGGATTACCAGACTCGTCCAATCGCTCATGCAAGAGGTCTTCGATGGCGGAGAATTGCGCAATGTCGTCTACCAACTGCTTTACACTCTGACCTGACTTATCCATGATTTCCTGATCGGGACAAGCCACACCAGAAGCTACCGGGGGTTTGGTGTCATCGATGCCGGGCGGGGCCCAAGCCCTGAGCGATAAGGTTGGCTGGGCCGAGGCCAGCAAGAGATCATTCTTGGCCGATGCCGAAGTGGCAGCGTTCTGAACCTTCGCAGCCGTGTGATTCTGAATCTGGGTGATCAAATCGTTCACTTGAGGCACGGTTGGACTGCCGGGTGCATTCTGCAGATAAGTCGTAAGCGCCTCAATCGCCTCCTGATCACGGCCCATGTAGGCGAGCACTTCTCCGCGAATAATCTGGGCGGTGACGCTGCCAGCCTTTCCCGTCTCGACGGCAAGATCGGCTTGTGTCAAGGCGTTGGAATAGTCCTTTTGCCTAAGATAGGCATCGGCGAGCAGATTGTGGGCATTCCAGTTTTCTGGGTCGATGCTCACAGAACGTTGCAAGACCTTCTGCGCTTCGGGATTCTTGCCGTTCTGCAGATACACTCGGCCCAACAGAGTCAGCGCCTGCACATTGCGCGGTTCCAGCGTGGTGGCCTTTTCCAGGTAGGATTGCGCCTCCTCAAATTTCTTCTGTTCTAACGACAAGTAGCCCATCAGGAAATTGATGCGCGAGTTGGTCGGCGCGATTTTGTAGGCGACATCGAGATGCTTTTGCGCATCCTTGAGCTTGCCGACACTGAGGGACGAAATCGCCCGCTTGTTTTCTCTAACCACCTTCGGAGGCAAGCCCTCATTTACAGCATTAAAATCGATGGCCTCAGGATCGCGCTGCAGGACGAATTCGGCCGAGTTGGAGTGGTCCAGACTGACAACATCAATGACCTTGTGGGCGGGAAGGTAGCCGATGGCACTCACTTCTACATCGTATTTCCCCAGTGTGAGATCAACGAACGTGGTGTCGGAAGCATCCGATGTAGCCTGCCAGACAGTCTTTTGTCGTGCTTGATCATAGAGCTTCACCACCGCCTGACGATCGAGCTGAGCCCTTGTTTCGGTCATGACCGACACAATCAACACACCACCTGCGCCGCTCGCCATGCGGCCGAGCCTGCTGTTTGGGTCCGCTAGAATGCCTACGTTACCTGTGGGCTTTTGGGCAGAGGCAACAATCGTCAGGGTAAGACACAGGGTGAATACCGATTGAGCATGGCGCGTCATAACGGCCTGAGATTCTCTCACGTTTAAAACGGCGCTTCAACGAAAAGAACGCGGGGCAAGGTCTTTTTACAACGGGGAAAGATCGGACGGGAAAAAGAAGAACGGCCGCCATCGCGACCGCTTAAACATAACAATTTGATGTTAGTAGAGCCGGAAGCTCACTTCGACATTGATCTGCACCGCGACCGGTTTGCCGTCTTTCATGGCGGGCTCAAACTTCCATTGTTTGACGGCTTCGATAGCTTTCTCATCAAGACCAAGCCCCAAAGTCCTTGCAACTTTGATGTCGCGCGGTTTGCCGTCGGGTCCGACGATCAGCCACAGGACGCAGGTTCCCTGATATTTGGCCTTGCGGGCTTCTTCGGAGTATTCGGGATCCGGAGTAAAGACCGGACGCGGTGCCGAGACACCTCCGCCGACACGGAATACACCTCCGCCCGTACCACCGCCGCGGCCTGCACCCACGCCGGGGCCTTCACCTACACCCACGCCACCACCGCTACCGGAGCCGATGCCACCGCCTGAGCCGACACCATTCGAGGGCGGCCCAGACGGTAAGTGAGACATGGGGTCACCGAAATTCGGCATACTGGCATTCATCGCCATGTGGACTTGCGGCGGGACGACTACTGTGGGTTCAGCCGTCAATTTGGGATGGTCATTGCGCACGACTACCGCGGGCGGAGTAATTTGCTCCATCGCGAACTTGGGCAGCTTACCTTTTGGAGCCTGAAACTTATCCCGATCGCCGCCACCACCACCGCCCCCGGACAGGGTTTTAGAAGGTTGCAAGGGAGGCACGTCATCAGGCGCGACCAGCGTAACCGCGTCGTGCGGTTTCTGGATCTCCTGGACGACGCGCCGACCGAGCAAGGTCAAGCCGACGATGGCACCGACAGCCAGGGCGTGTACAACCGTCGAAGCCAGGGCACCGTTCTTTTTGTAGTTGTAAAACCCCCAAATGTCTTTGACAGGGACAGGCTTGGAAGTCAGGACTAACGGAGGCTGTTTCTTGGGAAAGAAGAAGTCATCAAGATTCTGGAATAGGGACTTCCACAGCGGCTGCTCCAAGGTGGACTTGGGCAGCAACAAATTGAGTTCCGGCTCCGGTTCAGTGCGCGGTGCTATATCCAATGTCGCCATATTAACCCGAGATCCCGGTCCTAAGAACAGACGGCATGAGTCCATTCTCTTTCAGCTTGATGAGCACACTGTACGTCAAGTTGCTAAGCATTTTGGTTACTCACCCCAGATTTGCCATCCCCGGTCCGAGGTCAGAGTGAGTTAACCCGAACCAACACTCTCAGTTAGATGCCTAGTCTCGGGAAACGTCACTTGTGTAGAAATTGTACACGGATTTTTCTGTAATTCCACCTGCTTTTGCCGACTATCGGCCAAACTGTCGCCGTTTGGACAATGGACGTTCGTTTTGACACTCCCTATAATTGAAGAAAATTAACCAGTTAAATAGGGGTAAGGAAGCGAGTGCCGCTCGAGCTGAAATCCACGATCAATCTGCCCAAGACGGACTTTCCGATGAAGGCCAATTTGCCGCAGAACGAGCCCAAAATGCTGGCTCGCTGGGAGGAGATGCGGATTTACGAGCGCATTCGGGAGTCGCGGCGTGGGACGCCGCTCTTCGTGCTGCACGATGGCCCTCCGTATACCAGCGGCCCGATCCACCTTGGTACGGCGTTGAATAAGTCGCTGAAGGATTTCGTCGTCAAATCCAAGAACATGTTGGGATTTGACGCTCCCTATGTTCCGGGATGGGATTGTCACGGGCTGCCGATTGAAATCAAGGTGGACCAACAGCTCGGGGGCAAGAAGCTCCAGATGAAACCGCTCGATGTGCGCCGCGAGTGCAGAAAATTTGCCCAAAAATATCTCGACTTGCAACGCGAGCAATTCAAACGCATAGGAGTGTTCGGCCGGTTCGATCGTCCTTACGTCACCATGGAACCGCATTATGAGTCCGTGGTTCTGGACACGTTTTTTTCGTTTTATGAGAACGGGTTCGTTTACAAAGGTCTGCGGGCTGTCTACTGGTGCATGTACGATGAAACGGCACTCGCAGAAGCCGAAGTTGAATACGCGCCTGAAACCAGTCCTACGGTATGGGTGAAGTATGCACTGCTGGATGATCCGGCGAAGATTACTCCCGAGCTGCGAGGCAAGAAAGTTTCGACAGTAATCTGGACGACGACGCCATGGACGCTGCCGGCGTCGATGGCGGTAGCGTTTCATCCGGATGAGGATTATGTCGCGCTTGAATCGGGCGACGAAGTCTACGTGGTTGCGGCAAAGCTGGCCAGCGATGTTGCCGCGAAATGTCATCTTGACGGGGCGCGGGAAATTGCCCGCTTTCCAGGGCGTAAGCTGGAGCGATTGATTTTTAAGCATCCGTTTTTGGACCGCAAAATTTTAGGCGTGCTTGCCGATTACGTAGCGATGGACACGGGAACGGGCGTGGTGCATACGGCACCGTCCCACGGCGCGGAAGACTTCGCGACCGGTATGAAGTATGGCCTGGATGCAACTAGCAAGGTAGATGAAAAAGGAATCTTGCGGAATGGGCTTCCCGAATACAACGGATTGAAGGTCTGGGACGCGAATGCGCCGATCATTGAGCTATTGAAGAAGCGCGGCGCGCTGCTGCATCAGGAGAAGCTGGAGCATGCTTATCCACATTGCTGGCGGTGCCATACTCCGATTATCTTCCGCGCCACGGAGCAATGGTTCATCTCGATGGAAGCGCCGATGGTGGGCGGGGGAACGCTGCGCAGCCGAACGCTCGAAGACATCAAGAATGTCAAATGGGACCCGGGCTGGGGCGAAGAACGGATGTACAACATGATTGCGACGCGTCCGGACTGGTGTATCTCGCGGCAGCGGGTTTGGGGCGTACCGATCGCTGTCTTTCTCTGTGAGAGCTGCGGAAAGCCGCTAAACGATCACGAGGTTAATCGGAAAGTGGTGGAGCTGTTTGCGCGCGGCGGTGCTGATGCGTGGTATATGCCGGAAGCCGATGCCATCCTTCCCGCTGCAAGGAAATGCATGCACTGCGGTGGTGCGAAGTTCGAGAAGGAGACTGACATCTTTGATGTGTGGCTCGAGTCAGGCTCGAGTTATCTGGCATTGCGCGCGGCTGAACCCGAATTCCCATGGCCCTCGGATCTGTATCTGGAGGGAGGCGACCAATATCGCGGCTGGTTTCAGTCTTCCCTGCTATGTGCCATGGGCGTGAAAGGCCATCCGCCTTACAAAATGGTAGTCACGCCTGGATGGACCTTGGATGAGCAGGGGCAGGCGCTGTCCAAATCCCGTGGCAATGATGTGGACCCAGTCGATATCGCGAACCGGTTGGGAGGCGAGATTGTGCGTTTGTGGGCGGCGTCGGTCGATTTCCGCGAGGATGTGGTGGGCTCCGAGCGCTTGATGCAGACGGTCGCGGAAACCTATCGGAAGACTCGCAACACGTTCCGTTTTATCTTGGGTAATCTCTACGACTTCGATCCAACCGTTGACCGCGTGCCTCATACGGAAATGCAGGCTTTGGATCAATACATGTTGCGGCTCGCGGCCATTGTGGATGCACAGGCAGTGGATTGGTACCAGCAGTTCGCCTTTCACAAAATCTACCAAGCCATAACCACATTCTGCATAGTGGATCTGAGTGCGTTTTACTTTGATGTGCTGAAAGACAGACTTTACACATCCGCGCCGAACTCGCGCGGCCGCCGCGCTGCGCAGACTGTACTTTGGCTGATTGGGGAAACATTAGTTCGCCTGTTGGCCCCGATTATGAGTTTCACGGCAGAGGAGACTTGGCGTTTCCTGCCGAAGGTTGCGAATCGGCCGGAGAGCGTACATCTCGACGAGTTCTGGAGTCCGGTGCAGGTCGGGGGTGAGCTCTTCAGCGGAGCGGAATGGCAGAAGCTGGATCAGGACTGGGAAACGCTGCACAGCGTTCGCGACGATGTTCTGAAGAAGTTGGAGGAAGCTCGCAGCGCCAAGCTGATCGGTTCCGGTTTAGAGGCTCAGGTTGCACTTTCCGCCGCCGATCCCATTTATCCGCTGTTGGCAAAGTACGAGGCGCAATTGCGCTATCTGTTTATCGTTTCAGCCGTCACATTGGAGCGGGCGCCATCAGGAAACGGGGCGGCGGGCGGCGTCCGGGTACAGGTCAACAAAGCTGAGGGTGAGAAGTGCGAACGCTGCTGGAACTATTCGACCCACGTCGGTGAGGATGAGGCGTATCCGACGGTATGCGAGCGTTGTTCGGCTGTGCTCAAAGAACTCGAAGCAGCTTCGACGGCTCGGTAATCTAACAAGGTGTGATTAGAAGTATCATGTCTGAACCGCACGTAATGCGCAGATTCCATTTCTTGATCGCTTTGCTGATTGTGCTTCTGGACCGCACCACCAAATGGATCGTGGCAAAGGATCTTTCGTTGCACGACGGAATTCAAATCATTCCCGGATTTTTCCGCATCACGCACGTAGAGAACCGGGGCGCTGCGTTCGGGTTGTTTGCGGATTCGCCGGCGCAATGGAAGATCGCCATGCTGGTGTTGTTCTCGATTGTGGCCTTGGTGGTGGTGTCAGCGTTGCTGTGGCGGAACAGCCATGTGGTGACGACCACCGGGATCGGCCTGGCGCTCATCCTTGGTGGGGCGGTGGGAAATCTTTGGGACCGCTTACTTACGGGCAGGGTCGTGGACTTCCTGCTGTTCTATATTGGCCGGTATCAGTGGCCGGCGTTCAACGTAGCCGACAGCGCGATTGTGTGCGGGGCGGGTTTGCTGGTGTTTGAGATCCTGTTCGCCAAGGCTCCGGCGCAGGAGAATTCGGCATAGTTGCCACCGAGCAAAAGAAAATGAGGGCACAGGTTAGGGTGTCTGCACCCTCATGATTCAGAGCGATCAAGCTGATTTCTTTTGCGCCTGCTGCGCCATCTGGGCGTAAAACTTCTTCTCGCCTTCCTTTATTTCTTTCTCACTTAGGTCGTGGGTGTGAGTGGCCAATGTCCAGTTGTGGCCGAAGGGATCGACAAAACTGCCCGTACGGTCACCCCAGAACATGTCGGTTACGGGCATTTGTTGCCGGCCGCCCGCGTCCACGGCGCGTTGGAAAGCTTTGTCAACGTCTTTCAGGTAGAGATAAAGGCCACCCGTAGCTCCGCCGAGGGATTGCGGTGACTTTGTCCCCCAGTTCGGGTTTTCGTCGCTGAGGAAAATAATGGAATCGCCGATCTTGATCTCGGCGTGGTTGACCTTACCATCAGGCCCAGTCATTTGCATGAGCTCCTCAGCACCAAGGGCCTTTTTATAGAAATCGATTGCCTCAGAAGCATTGCGGACGTACAACGATGCGGTAACGGTGTGAAATCCCTTCGGAACCGGTCTAGTAGCTTTCACAATATCCTCCTTAGATAAACAGACGCGGAACAGACAGAGAGCAGCGCTTAATTTTATGCCGGGAACGTGCGGTTAAAGTTTGAAAAATTGTAAAAAAAGCGGAAACGTGGGATGGGGCGACCTGCGGCACGGAAACGACGGTTGGGGACGGACGAGCCTTTTACAGGCTCTTTTTGAAGCCCACAGGGCGCCAGACCGGATACAATAGCCGGCACGTGGCTTAGTATTCCAGGGGAAACAAATGCTCTCAGTGCTCGCAGGAGCACGGAAAAGGTTCAAGATGAAATCAACGAGAAGCAGACTATCGAAGTACCTCCTGATTCTGGGCACGGTAGTACTCACTCTCGCTACTCTTGGATGGGCCCAGAACGACACCAGCAGTGGGAGTAGCGGCCAAAAGAGCAGCGACAGCAATGCCAGCCCGAAGACCGCCAGCCAAAAGAACGAAGGGAGCACTGCTTCCGGTGACCAGCCGGAAGTCGTAAAGAGAATGAACAACGCAGCGGATGTTCTTACTGAGATTATGGCCACACCGGATAAGGCAATCCCCGACAAAGTGCTGAGTGACGCCCGCTGCATAGCGATCATTCCGTCAATGATCAAATTCGCAATTGGATTCGGGGGCAACCGCGGCAAAGGCGTTGCCACTTGCCGAAACCAGACCGGCTGGAGCCCACCGGCGCCCGTTACGATCACGGGCGGAAGCTGGGGCCTCCAGCTCGGTGGTCAGGCCATCGATCTGGTACTCATGGTGATGAACCAAAAGGGCATGGACGATTTGCTCAGCGCCAAGTTCAAACTCGGAGCCAGCGCATCCGCTACAGCGGGTCCGGTTGGACGGGATGCCGGTGCCGATACCGACTGGAAGCTCAAATCAGAAGTGCTGAGCTATTCTCGGTCCCGCGGGTTGTTCGCCGGCGTCGACTTGAACGGAGCTGCAATTACCCAGGATAAAGATGACACCCGGTTGCTCTACGGCAAGTTAGTGCCATTCAAGACTATCTTGTACGGTGACGTACCGGCGCCCGAAAGCAGCCATGACTTCCTGAGCACAATCGCCAAATACCTGCCGAATACGCCCGCGCCAAGCAAGCAGGGTAACGCTACGCCGGGCGAAGAAAGCACGACTGCGAGCAAGACACAAAAGTAGAAGCTTGATGTAGCTGACCGCATCTGGGCCAAGCCTTGTAGCTTGGCCCTTTTCTTTTATCGATTCAACCAAAGTTTCGTCACTAGTCATGCGTTGCTGCTTTCCCAGGGAATTCGTTGGCTCTTTCCCTTTTCGCATTTTTGATTTCTAATGCGGCGTTATGAAAAAAGCCGAAATCACTGCATTGGTGTGCGTCTTCTCACTCACTTCCGCGCTGGGGCAAGATAACGTCAAGCGAATTATCACTGAAGCTCTCACGCCCTCGCCCCTGGCAGAGAACCTGGAGCGGTTGACTGACCAGATTGGTGGCCGCGTTCCAGGGACACCCGCCATGCAGAAAGCAGTCGAATGGGGCGTTGAAGCGTTCAAAGCGGCGGGAGCCGATACTGTTCACACCGAAGACTTCACAATTCCGACATCCTGGACCGAAGGCGTCACGCAGATGAGCGTCGTGACACCGGAGAAGTTCAAGGTGCGGGCAATCTCCCTTGCGTGGGCGCCCGCGTTAGAAGTTCAGCACAATGTTCCGGTGATTGATGTAGGTGGTGGCGCCCCGGAAGACTTCGGGAAAGCCGGCGATATTTCCGGAACGATTTTGCTGGTGCACTCCGAGGAAATGAAAACGTGGAGTGATCTATTCGACGAATATCTGAAGGCGCCGGGCATTATTGACCGTGCAGTAGGAGGAAAAGCTCTCGCAATTGCCTTTCAATCCACCCGTCCGCACGATCTGCTTTATCGGCATACCAACTCTCTCGCCGGGGAAATTGATCGGATCCCGATGGTTCTGCTGGCAAGGGAGGATGCGGGGCGGATGTCGCGGTTAATGGCTTCGGGACAGAAACTCTATGCTGACCTCGCCGTCCCGAATTATGTGGGTGGGCCGATCCAAACAACGAATGTTGTCGCCGAGTTGCGGGGCAGCGAAAAGCCGGATGAGTTTGTCGTGCTTGGCGCTCATCTTGACTCTTGGGAACTGGGAACGGGTGCGCTCGACAATGGCTGCAACGCAGCGCTGGTGATCGATGCCCTACGTGCCATCAAGGCTGCGGGAGAGCGCCCTCGCCGGAGCATTCGCTTTATTCTTTTTTCCGGAGAAGAGCAAGGACTACTGGGCTCCCACGCTTATGTCGCGGCCCATCGTAGCGACCTGGACAAGGCAGCAGGCGTGGTCGTTTTCGATGCGGGTAGCGGGAAAGTGACCGGGTTTTCGGTTGGCGGCCGCAAAGATGTTCTGCCGACCGATGCCAAGCTGGTCAGGCCATTGAAACAATTCGACGCCTATTCGCTCACCACCGATATGCAATGGGGTACCGATCACTTCGACTTCATGCTGGAAGGCGTGCCCACTTTCGTGGCGAACCAACGGGAGGCAAACTACCTGATCAACTATCACGCGTCCTCCGATACCTTCGACAAGGTCGACATCGATCAGCTCAAGAAGCATGTCGCTGAGGCCGCAGCGCTAGTCGCTGGTATAGCGGATTATCCCGGTCGACTTGGCCCGAGGCTCACGCATGCCCAGATTGAGCAGACCATGGTGGAGAGCCACTTCGTTGACCTGATGAAGACGTTCGGTATGTGGGAGGCCTGGCAGCAGCGAAAGTTGGGGAGAGTGGATTAAGACGCGATTGCCGATCTCCAGATTGGCAAGGTGAGAAATTTTTATCGCATCAAATTGGCAGTCGGCGCTTGAAGTCGCCAAGGTTCCTATTGCTACCGTTCTGGATTCTGTTTAATGCGTTCGTACTGGGCATGCTGGCGGCCGACCTCTGGATATTCAACCGGCCTGCTCAACAACCCAGTGTCCGTCAGGCGCTTGCCTGGAGTGCGACGTGGATTGCCCTGGCGGCCGCATTTGCATTGCTGGTTTACTTTTGGCAGGGTCGCCAATCTGCCCTGGAGTTCACCGCAGGCTATGTTATCGAGCTTTCTCTCAGCGTAGATAATCTGTTCTTGTTTCTCATCATATTCCGATATTTTCAGGTGCCGGGGGAATTCCAGCACAGGGTTTTGTTTTGGGGTATTGTCGGCGCAATTATCGCGCGCGGCATTTTCATCGTACTGGGCGTCGCGCTTATCCACACCTTCCGTTGGATGATTTATATCTTCGGTGCCTTCCTGATGTGGACTGGCATAAAGTTCTTTCGCCAAAAAGTCGAGGTACAACCGGAAGCCAATGCTGTGCTGCGCCTGGTTCGACGGTGTATTCCGATTACAGAAAGCTATGAAGGTGGAAGATTATTCGTCCGCCGCGGGCGCCTTTATGCCACGCCATTACTGATCGTTCTATTGGTTATCGAGACAACTGACCTGCTTTTGGCCGCTGACTCGATTCCGGCCGTGCTCGCCATTACGCTCAACACGTTCATCGTTTACACCTCTAACGTGTTTGCAGTGCTCGGGCTGCGGTCACTGTTCTCAGTGCTGTCGGGCATGATGGGGATTTTCCATTATCTGCATTACGGGCTTTCCATCATTCTTATTTTCATGGGAGCGAAAATGCTGGCCTCCGACTACTATCGGATTCCAACTGGCGTGGCGCTGGCGATAGTTGCGGGAATCTTGCTGGCATCGATTTTGATCTCGGTAATGCACCCGAAAACTGCGGCAACTTAGCGTAAGTTATTATGGGCATTTATGCGTCGGATAGAAATCCCGGTGTCGTCAAGACCTCACTGGGCCTTGATCGAAGCTGGCTTGCTTCAGCGATCCGGTGAGTTGTTGCGTGATCTGCTCAAGCCGGTGCGGTCATCTCCGTTGTTTGTGGTGACTGTCCGCGCAGTCAGGCGCCACTGGGGCAAAATGCTGACAAAATCGCTTGCCGGGGGTGGTTTCAGCGCAAGAGTTTTGGAGATGCCCGACGGAGAGCCACATAAGAGGCTCGCTACAGTGGAGCGCCTGGCGCAGGAACTGGTGCGATTGCGGGCAGATCGTGACGCCGTGCTTGTGGCCTTCGGCGGCGGCGTGGTTGGCGATACGACTGGATTATTGGCATCGCTCTATATGCGTGGGGTGAATTTTATTAACATTCCCACGACGGTTCTGGCTCAGGTAGATGCGTCCATTGGCGGCAAAACCGGCGTCAACCTGCCGGGCGGGAAAAACCTGATAGGAACTTTTTATCAACCGTTAGCCGTCCTGATTGATCCCGAGGTTCTCTCGACCCTGCCGGAACGCGAGTTTCGTGCTGGCTTATACGAATGTCTGAAATGTGGAGTAATTGGTAACCCGAGCTTATTTAGCCGCCTCGCGAATACGGAATTGCAAGCGTTGCGCAAGGATTCCGAAATGCTGGAATGGGTGATCGGGGAGTCCGTAAAGCTCAAAGCGTCGGTGGTCGCCGCCGATGAACGAGAAAACGCGTTGCGGCGAGTGTTAAATTTCGGCCACACTATCGGTCACGCCCTGGAAGCCGAATCCGGATTCCGCCGCTTTCTGCATGGCGAAGCTGTCGCGTGGGGGATGATTGCCGCCGCCGAGATTGCGCAAGTCATGGGCTGCTGTGACCGGAGCACGCAGCAACGTATCGCGGAAGCGGTACTGGGTTTGGGGCCTCTGCCCAAAGTAAAGGCGCAGAGCCGCCGAGTTCTCCGGCTGTTGCAGAGTGACAAGAAAACCCGGAATGGCCTTGTGCATTTTGTTCTGCCATGTGCCATAGGGCAAGTTGAAATTGTGAATCACGTGCCGGAGAGGGTGGTCGCGGCATCGGTGAGACACCTGGCGAAATTGCCGGGGAGAAACTAACTACAAACTTCGAAGGGCACGTCTCTGTGGGTGGTCAGCTTCAAATACGCAATCCGGACAGAAGGGCGGCAGTGGTAGGCACCACTTCTGGGGGAGCGGCAGGCACCATGGCGACAGCGCATGCCATTCGCGAGATGTTCACTTCCATTGCTCCTCGTTATGACTTGGCGAACCATCTGCTGTCGTTCAATGTAGATCGCTTGTGGTGGCGAGGGGCGGCGCGAGCTTTCAGCTCCATCCTTCACCGGCCGAATTCGCAGGTGCTGGATCTGTGCTGTGGAACGGGAGACATGACCTTTGCGCTGCTCGAGGAGGCGGGACCTTCGAGCCCATGTATTTTGGGAGCCGATTTTTCGCACGCCATGTTGCAGCGTGCCCAGCAAAAATCGCAGGGAACTTCACTGCGTTGGGTTGAGGCCGACGCACTCAGCCTTCCCTTCAAAGATGGTCGGTTTGATTTAATAACGGCTGCATTCGGCTTCCGCAATCTGGCTGACTACGATGCCGGACTGCGGGAGATTGTGCGTTTGCTGAAAGCAGACGGTGAATGCGGGATTCTCGATTTCGGCGAACCCGAGGGGTTAACCGGAAAAGTATATAGGATTTACTTCAGGCGATTGCTGCCTGTGCTGGGCACGTTGATTTCTGGAGTTCGCGGCCCTTACGCGTATTTGCCGACTTCAGTGGAACATTTCCCGCGTCCCCAAGAGATGCTGGACCGCATGCGACGCGCCGGCTTCCGCCAGGTTTCCTGGACGCCTTACACATTTGGAATTGCCGGGCTGTATAGGGGACAGAAGTAGTTTTGTAAACGTCCCGGGCGGCTTCGGCGCGGTCCGCCTTTCGACGAGTAACTCTAAACAGGCAAACGTGGCTGCTGTTCACGGGACCGCTGGCGCCGGGCGTGCCATTCCGCACTGGAAAAGATTTTCGGTCCGGCTTCAATCAGTCGCGGCAACATTTCAAATACGGAAATCGCGCTCCACTTTCCACCGCGCCTAGTCGCGTAGCCTCGACGATTGAGTTCCTCCGCAATAAACGAGTACGGCCCATCCTGGATCAGGAGCTCCATCATGGTGAACAGAACCTCAGTCTCGGTGGGGTTATCTTCCAGAGTTGCGCAATCTTTGGCCACGCGCAAACCGTAGGGAGGTGCTTCCGGGGAAGGTTTTGCTTCCGCCGCAACCGCTTCCCGCTCCCATTCCACTGTAACGGGCCGCCAGCCCTCGCTTTGATACTTTTTAATCTGCTCCCAATCGATTGGACCGGATAGACGTTGTCGTATTCTCTCGATTGCCACGGCTCGACCTCCCTATCGTAGCGACACCACCGCGGCTTTGGAGTGAGCAATACTTTCGCCAAGCGGCTCGCCATCTAAGTTCAGTATTTTCCGCAGGGGACGGGAGAACGCCGGAAAGAGAATGTCCGGTTGTGGGACGGACTGCGCGAAACCGGCGTAGGATGCGCCAAGGACGGGCGCCGGAACGGAGGGTACAGGGCTATTTCTTGAAGTAGGTCCACGCGGCGAGCAGCAGCAGCACTAATGCCACAATCCAGAGTGCTGAATCACTCATTCCTGTTTTCTTGGCCATGAGCCAATCTTAAGCCCAATTTCGCTTCCTGACGCGAGGGAAATATCGATTGGGGATAGTAGATGTAAACAGGGCAGGCTACTTGGGTGGAGACCTTCACATACGACAAACATCCGGAGCAACACGAAACCCACCCTCCGAAGAGCGCGAAGGGTGGGTCAGCCGATGATCGGGATCCAAATTATTTGTAGGTGGCGTTGGTGCGAGTCAGCTCGTCACGATGCCCGGTCCAGTCCACCATGGAGTCAAATGTCGGGCCATACGTGGGATTCGATTTGAAACTCTCGCGCACCGCGGCGCCGACCTTATCCAGGGCCTCCGCGTTGGCCACGATTTCGAAAATGCAGAAATTGCTGACGGGTTGCCGGTGGTAGGCTTCGGTGTCGATTTCGTATTCGTGAACCGCTCCCTCAGCCATCATCTTCTCCAGCAATGGCACAAGGAGGTTTTTGCTGAGCACGTCGAGCGCGTCACTGGGCGCGTCCGCCTTCAGTTTGAAGCAGGATCCTGACGTGTATACGTCCTTCCACGACCCTGGATGCCAGTTGTAGTAGCGGCTGACATAAATGCTGTCCCAGTGTTTGGTGGCGGTGCCGAGCACGGGAGAAGTGGCGCTGCCGGATTTGTAGAACTGATCCAGCACGTTAAGCAATCCGGCGAGAGACATTGCCGACCACCACTGGTCATGGGTCGCACCGTCCGCCTCGTGAAGCAAATTCAGATCCGTGCCATATCCCACAATCGTGCCGTTGGCCAGAGCCTTTTCCAGGGTTTTCAGGTCAGCGGCGTCTGACTTTTCCATCTCTCCCCATTGGGAACGAGGAATATTCCAAAATCCCACGTAGGAATACATCCGTGATTTTTCCTTCACGTCCGACATTTGTGCGTGGGCTGGCGCGGTCCATACGGCGGCCATCGCAAGCGTGCACACGACTACAAAAGATTTCAAGATTCCATTCATTGTTTTCGCCTCGGTATAGTTTTTTGGCCAGGATTTCGCTGCTATCCCGAGCCATGGCAGTGTACACCAAGCGGTCGGTAGCAGCAGTAATGGTCTTTTTTGCAAATAACTCATGATGTTGCTGACCGGTAGCAATCATGGACGTCGCGGTGCTCGGTGGAAAAGGCCCAAACCACCGCCAGCAGCGCACAGCTTGCCGGCAGGAGCATGAGTAGCACACCCCAATCCAAGCTGTAGCGGCCGCGGTTCGGATCATACTCGAAACAGCGGAAAGCAATTTTCCCGGGGAGCGCGTAAGAAGCCACAAATTTGCCTCGCAGTTCCTGCGAAACCTCTCTCAGAGAGGCCGAAGGAACGCTTGTGCCGGCTAGCATGCGCACTACCCTGCCGCGATCGATTGCCACTACCAGCGAAGGATGGTCATACTGCTGGATCGAAGGATCCCACTGAAACCAGAAGCCGCTGGCTGCTGCCAATCGTTGGATGTCGGAGGGGGAGGCAACACCAAAAATCCAGCCTGGCACTGATTTCACACCTAAGCTCTCCGCCAGCGCGTCCATATCGGCGGGAGTATCGTTGGGATCAAAACTGAGAACGACAATGCGGTAATCGCGCCCCGCGCTATCGGCAGCCGCTGCTTTCAGCGAACGCAAGAATGGCGAGCAAACTCCCGCACAACGAGTGAAAACCATGGTCAGCAATACGGGCTTGCCCTGCCAGACCCGGGAGAGTGTTGTCTCTGTAGTGGCCTTGTGAATCACGACGTCCGGAACCTGTTTGTAGATGTATCGATCCTCGGAAGGAAGCGCGTTGGACCGAGTGCCGGATGACGGCTGCGACCTAGCCGCGGTGGTCAGCAACGTCGCGGCACAGATGGAAGACAGCACCGATGTCCAAGTTCGCGTCATGCGGAAAGAGCTTTTACACATCGTCTTCCCGTCTCCCAGAGGTAGAGGAATATGCCAAAGAGCAGCACGGAAATGAATCCAACGGCGATTCTGGCATAGAGGGTACCCTGTGCCACTTCGATGGGATAAATCGCATATCGCCGTGGAACCGAATGCGCCCCTGCCCAGTAAAACATGGATAGAAATCCACAGTCGCCAATCACCAGCAAGGTGACGGTAAGCTTGCTGCGCCAGGAGATTTCTTCGAGTCCGGAGATTTCTTTGCCGGCGTGGTCGATGAAGCCGAGAATTATGAGCACCACACCCATCAGGTAATAGGTGTGGAAGTGAGCCGGAACCCACAAGGTATTGTGAAAGCGAAAGTTCACCTCTACGGTGGAGTCAATCACGGCAGCGATGCCGCCAACTCCCCAGCCCATAATTCCCAAAAATAGCAGGGTTGAAGCAAAAGTCCACCGCATTCGGGCCGCATAGACCAAGGCCAAAGTGCCAAAAATCGATACTACGCCAGCGGGTATGGCAAGGCCGTAGGAACAAATCTGTCCGAATCGTTGGACCCAATCCGGCTGGGCAAAATCCATGTAGAGGTGGTGGAAATAGGCAAACAGGATAAGCAGCAGCACAGCGTCCCAGGCGATTGCTACGACCCGGTTGGTCTTCCAAGGACGGCCGGCGTACGTGGGGAGCAGCTCATAGACCATGGCGACTCCCAGGTACATGGTGATATTGACCAGAATATGGCCGAAAAAGAACGTCAGATTCTTCATCAGCAAGGGATCGACGTTCACTCCCAAGGCGCGGGCTGCAAATAAGGCGATTACGATGACCGCCGCGACAAAACCGGCTACTCCGACTATCAAGCTCACGGTAGTGATCAAAACCAGCGGCGGGACCTCCGGGCCCGGTCTGGTGAAAACGTAGTTCAAGCCGAGAGCTGCGCCCAGGGAATAGCGCTTAGCAATCGAACGCAGGATGTCCAGAGTCCAGATTGTCCAACAAACGCCGAGAATTGCCAGGGCAATAAAAAACACCAGCGTCGCCCAAGGCTGCCACACGCGTTGGGACATCAGGGGCAAGGGATACAAGAAATACCATCCCGTGCCAAACAATCCGCCCAAGGTGCAGACGATCAAGAGAACCACTCCTACCAACGTGCCCCAATAAGCGAATTTCGAAACCGCCAGGCTGGGTCGCGTGTATTTCAGCAGCAGATAACTGATGCCTGCCATAGATCCCACAAACCACGTTCCCACCATACCCAACGAATGCAGGGTCAGCACAGCATAGAACCACTCCGGACGCAGACCGGCGAACGCGCCTGACTGAAAAAGCCGCATGAAATAGCCGAGCAAAGCCAAAACCGGAAGAAGCAGAACTACTGTGATCCCCCAAATCACGGTCAGGCGGCGAAACCTGCGGATCTCAGATTCGCCATACAAGTCGCTTGTGGCGGTGGCCATAGGTGGGCTCCTTCACTCAGTTCATTTCACGTCGAAAACTCCACGCATACGGTGGTGACCCGAGCCGCACAATTCCAGGCATAGCACGTGATATCTTCCCGGCTCGTTGAAACGAAGTCGCAGCCGATTGACGTAACCCGGCATGGCCTGGGTTTGGCCGATGAGGTGATTGCTCGGGGAATAAATGCTGAATCCGTGATTGACATCAAAACTGGTGACCCGGAATTCGACCAGAGATCCGGCATTTACCTGCACGGGCGTGGAATAGGTGGCGGCGAGATATTCATCATCGTTGGCGATGGGCGAAGCCGAGATGCCGAAGGAGAACTGCTTTCCAACGACAAAGACCACCTGATCCGGGATATCGCTGCTTCGAGGATAAGGGGTTTTGGCCAAAGTCATGGTCAGGCCAATCACGAGCACCACCAACACCACGAAGAGCAACTTCTTTCGGAGTGCATAGGCGGAGTGATAATCGATATCCCGGACACGCCGGGTGCTCCAGGCGGCATAGATAAACATGGCGATCAAGAACGCTGCGAGCGCCAGAAACAGGTAGAAGGCGTGCATTTGGATCATGGTTCTGATCCTTTCGCGCTGCTAGGCATTCCGCTTGAGTTGTTTTGCTATGTATCGTTCCACGATATAAAATTGACGGCAGGTATTTTAGACGGTCGGAGGCAGGGTTGCAAGCCTGGACTGGCGGCAGTCCAGGAATGGCTGACGTTAGCCCGGGACACGGTTACTTCATTCGGTCCAGCATCCGCACAGTTTCGAGAGTAACGGCTCCCGCAATTTCCAGGCTCTTGGGGCTGAGTTTGTCGACCGTATCCTGCGGCGAATGCCAGAAGACGTTGTTGTAGCCGTAATCGAGATCAATTAAGTCCACGCAGGGCACTCCCCGGTCCAGAAACGGGCGGTGATCATCTTCGATCGCAAGGCTGCGCTCAAAGAAGTGGGATTGATAGCCCAGGCGTGTGGCGGCTTGATAAACGAGGTCCTGGAGCCACGGCGTGGAGTTGGTATCGTGCTCGATATTGAGGTCGGCATCACCGATCATGTCTTCGAGGATGAACGCTTTGATCTTCTTTAGCGTGCCGTCATCCTGCCACTTCTCCGCCAGATGACGGACGCCGTAAAGACTTTCGGGATCGTACCAGGGCAGGCGCATGGATTCTTCCGCATCGTCCCAGAGCAGCCAGATGCTGTAGCCTTCGTTCTTCTTGCCGCGCAACTGATTGGCAAACTCCAAGAGCAGAGCGCTGGATGACCCGCCATCGTTTGCTCCGACATAGGGGGTATCGCGCAGTGGCCAGTTGGTGTCGTAGTGGCTGGCAATCACGATGATTCCGTCCCGGGTACCGGGAAATTTCGCAATGATATTGCGCACCGGAAATCTGCCCTGGGAAGGCGTAATGGTGAAAGAATCCTCCTCGACCGTATCGGCCTTGAGATGAGAAACAATGTAGTTCTCAACCTTCTTGTGATTCTCGCTGCCGATGGGACGAGGTCCGAAAGCGACGATCTCTTTTATGTACTGAAATGCGCGATTGGAATCGAAGGCGGGCGGGGCCCCGGTGTCGGCGGGCAGCGCAGAGGGGTCCAATGATGCCTGAGCCGGTGCCGGGGAATCTTTTGCTGCGGCCGGCGTCTCTTTCTGCCTGGTGCAACACCAGAGAGCGAGCGACGTGAGTACAACCGACAACCATCGTCTCCCACCTTTGCGCATAAAGCGCGCAAACATGGGGCACCCAGCTGTTCGCGGTGCAAAAAGAAACGCTTGCTCAGGATGACTCATCATCCCCTTCGCGCGGCGCGTGCCTTGCGCTGCTTGGGATGCACCACGTAGGCAATCCCAATGCTCAGCAGATAGAGCGCCACCATGGGAGCGGCGAAGATGCACATGTTGAGGATGTCGGTAGTAGGGGTGAGAATGGCCGCGATGATGAAAATGATGAGGATGGAGTAGCGGACATTCCGCCACATCCAGCCAGCGCTGATGACTCCCATCAGCGCCAGAAAGAAAACCAGAATCGGCAGTTCGAAAACCACTCCCAAGCCGAGGATCACGGTCAAAAACAAATCCGTGTACTCGTGGATGGTGATCATCGGCTGGAACTGCTTGCCGTAGCCGATCAAGAAATCCAGTGCCGCCGGATAAACCAATTTGTACCCAAAGAATCCGCCAGACACAAACAAGAAAATCGTCGAGAACATGAACGGGACAACGTAACGCTTCTCGCGTCGGTAAAGGCCCGGCGAGATGAACATCCAAACCTGATACAGCACAAAGGGACAGGCCACAAAGAGGCCCGCAAGCAATCCAATCTTCAAGTAAAGGTTGAAGGGATCGGTGGGGTTCAAATACACCAGTGTTTGCGGCATTTTGTTGCGCTGCAGCGCTTCCATAATGGGCTTCTGCATCCAGCCCACAATGTTTTCCGCGTATCCCCAACATAGAAAAAAGCCGATTACCACCGAGATGATGCAATAGATGAGCCGGCGCCGGAGTTCCTCCAAATGCTCCAGGAAGCTCATGGCTGGCATGGTTTCCTGCTCGGTCTTGCCGGACGGTAGTTCGGCCGCCATCTCAGGCATCGGGGGCAACCTTCGTCAGGGGATCTGGGGAACCTTCCCCGGCTGGAATAGATGCGGCGGCCCCGGCTTGGCTGGCCGGCGGAAGCGTGGCGACCGAATTCGGCGGCTCGGGTGCGGGCGGGAGAATTTGGTGATGCTCTTCCAGTTCCAGCTGGGAAATCTCCGAGGCGATCTGCGCTTTGAATTCGTTAGAGGCACGCCGGAATTCATTGAGCGCCTTGCCCACCTGGCGGGCAATTTCGGGCAGTTTCTTGGGCCCGAAAATCAGCAGAGCCAGAAAGAAGAGGAAAATGGTCTCCGAGAACCCCATGCGCTTCATGATACTGCCGCGGCGGATTGGCAGCAATGCAACAGCAGATGCAAGCGGTAAGCAATTCTGGAACCTGGAACGTTGACCAAATTTCAGTTTGCCGAGGCTGCGAGTTCCCCGCCCGCTTCCAATGGGCCTGCCTGGGCTGGGAGGCGAACAAAAAACGTTGTGCCTTCTCCTTCCTTCGATTCAAACCAGATTTTGCCACCATGTTTCTTAACGATGATCGCGTAGGCCAATGCGAGTCCCTGGCCCGTGCCTTTGCCCGGCTCCTTGGTGGTGAAGATAAGGATCGAAGATGCGTGACTGAATGGCCGCCGGGATACCACAGCCAGAGTCGTGGACAGAGATCTGCACCCAGTTCTCGCACCTTGTGGTCTTAATTTGGATTGTTCCTTTGCCCTTGGATGCATCGCCTACGACTTGAGCGACAGCGTGTGCGGCGTTGACCAGCAGGTTGAGCAGCACCTGATTGACCTCCCCGATGTGGCATGGGACAAGCCCAACATCGTCGGAGAGCGAGGTTTCGAGGTCGGCGACGTATTTCCACTCATTCCTCGCTACGGTGACGGTGGTTTCGATCGCCTCATTGATATTGGCGAGTTTCTTCTCCTCAGAGCCGGGGTGGGAAAACTCTTTCATTGCGCGCACGATCTTAATGACCCGCGCGATGCCCTCTAACGATTGGTCGATTGCCAGGGGCACTTCTTTTTGCAGATACTCAGGATCAGCGGCCTGTATCTCCTCGAGGACATGCTTGAGTTTGGACTCCTCAAGAATGGACCGTGAACAGACCAGCGCAATCAAGCCGTCCAGCGAGGCCCACGCCTGTTGCACAAAGCGCGTATTGTCCCCGATAAATTGCATGGGGGTGTTGATCTCGTGAGCGATGCCGGCGGCAAGCTGTCCGATGGCTTCCAGTTTTTGCGCCTGCTGTAATTGCGCCGCCATGTTGCGGCGCTCCGTGATGTCCTCCTTAACTGCCAGGAAGTTGGCGATTTTGCCGCTCGCATCGGTGATGGGCCGGATGGCCACGGACTCCCAATACAGATCCCCGTTCTTCTTGCGGTTGCAGATTTCGCCTCTCCACTCTTTGCCGGCTTTGATGGTCTGCCACATACGTTGGTAGTCTTCGGGCGGTGTCCGTCCCGACTTCAGGAAGCGTGGATTCTGACCAATCACTTCCCCGTAGCCGAATCCAGTGGTCTCCAAGAACCTGCGATTGACATAGGTGATGCGCGCTGCCAGATCGGTGATGACGATCGAAACCGGAGACTGCTCGACAGCGGTTGAGAGAAGCCGGACGAAGGCCTCGTTTCGTTTGCGCTGGGTGATATCACGACATACCCAGATTCTGCCGTAATACTTCCCTTCTCCGATAACCGGAGCGGAATATCGATCGATAACCCTGCCATTACGAAACTCAACTTCTTCGTGCGCGATTTCGTCCCGGTGCGCATAGAGGTACTCAATCCGTTCGCGATATTCCTGAGGATTAGCGGCCTTGCCGGCGCTGTAATCCAGCAATGAGCGGTGATCGGGATCGTCAACGATTTCCTGCGGAAACCGGAACATTTCGTTAAAGCGACGGTTCTGAAGTACTTTATGTCGGTCACCGTCGACGACCAGAATTCCATCCGCGGTCGCGTTCAATTGGGCTTCGAGCAGAGCGGTCTTAGCCAAAAGCCTTTCTTGCAGTCTTTGGCGTTCGGAGATCTCAGCGCTTAACTCCTGGTTGGAACTTTCGAGAGCTGCCGTGCGTTGCGATACTTTGAATTCCAGGTCCCGATTCAGGTGACGGAGGTCGCTCTCAGCTTTACTTCGCTGACGAACTTCGAGGATGATTTTCTGCACGACAAATACCGCAATGGCGGCCGCCAACATGAGCGAGACAGACATGAGATAAATAGCTCGGCCACGGGCAACCTCATAGCGGGTCTTGCTCCTGGCAAGTTCCTGGTTCATTTCATCGGTCTGAAAGTTTGAATAGTCCCTGAATGCATCCTGATACTTCAGCATCAGCGGGAAGGCTTGCGAAGTCATCGCGTTCACCGCATCTCTCGTTCTGCCCTCTGACAAAAGATTCAGGATGCGCAGGTAGGCGGTGACGTAGGCTCTCCTGGCGGAGAGAACGGCATTCAGGCTTTGCTGCTCCGCGGCGGAACCTACCCGAGTCTGAAGTCGCGCCAGCAGGGCGTCAATTTTGGCTCTATTTTCCGCGCGCTGACGCAACAGGGATTGCACTTCCGAAGGATCGTCGCTCAGCACAATGCGCACATCCATTTGGCCAGTTTGGTCGACGTAGTTGAGGGCCTCAGTCGCCAACTGCACATCCATCCATTGCTGTTCCGCGATCTTTTGCGCGTCGGCATGCTGGCTGCGCAGGGCACGCAGACCGAGTTGGCCAACTCCTATGATGAAAAGAATGAGAACCAGAAACACGGCGATGAGGCCGGTGACAATAAACCGATCACTCGTGCCTATATCGTCGGAAGCGACTCGCACCATACTGGTGCCTTTCCCAGGCAGGGTCTCCCTCTGAGTTATCGGCAAGAATGTGTCATGCCTTTATACTCACCGGTTTCTGGGAGCGGAGCAGGGAGTAGCGAGAGACTGACAGCGGCAGGGCTAAGCCAACAGTTTCCTCAGCATGGTGACGCCGCGCACGATGGATTCGCGTTCTTCAGGCGCAGCCTTCCGCAGCGCATCGAACAAGGGACGCGCGGCGAGAACCGGATATTCCTTGTTCATGAAGTCTCGTATCGCAGTGGAAACGGTAATTCTGGTGTGACGACGATCATGGGGATCCGTTTGTCGCTGGACAAAGCCGCGTTTCTGCAGTCGATCGACGATTCCTGACACCGTACTGTGGGCGAGACCTACGTGCGCGGTGATTTCCTTAATGCTCCGGCCGTCCGACTGGACGAGAACATGCAAGACGCTTTTCTGTGGCCCGGTTAATCCCCCCTTGGCAAACTCGGCTTGCAGCGGCCTTCGAATCTGCTGCTGGATCGCGCGCAGGTGCTGCTCCAGTTCAATGGCCCTCTGGCGCAGCCCGGTGTGCCGGTTTTTGTTCTGTTGTTTTGCCATGAGCACCATGCAATTACAGTACAAACGGGATCAATTGCTTGACGTTCCTCTGGTAACTGCGATACTGCTCGCCGAATTGCTGAATCATGAATTCCTCTTCCATTCGGGCTTTGAGCCACCAGCCCACAAAGGCCAGAATGACCGCGAGAAAGCAGCCGGCTTCGCCGTACACCAGCGCGGTGCCGAGCATAGCAAGCAGCAATCCCGCATAAATGGGATGGCGCACAAGGCGGTATGGGCCGAGTTCCACGAAGGAGTGGTTTTCCTTAACACTCACCATCGCGCTCCAGTTGCTTCCCAAGGTGGAGCGTGCCCACAAGGCAAATGCCGCCCCTGAATAGGTTAATGCAAGCCCAAGGTAACCGATCTCACGCGATGCGGGAATGATGCGGAAGCCAAGTTGACCGATCCGCAGATTCTGGCGGAACAGTAACGCAAAAACCGCTGTCATAAAAAGCAAGTGGTAGAGTCGAGAGGCGCCAGACTCCGTGCGGAGCGCCCTTTTTGCGCCCAGTGCAGTGATCCCCCAAAAAGCCCCAAGTGCCAGCCAAGGGAGGGTAACCGCCTGGTTCAGATCGAGTTTCATAGCCCAACTCCTTTTATACGTCGTATACGACGTGTCGTATACGACATAATAGGAAAGAATGCTGCGCAACGCAAGAGAAATTTCAGTGAGGACTGCGGAGTGCGTCCCGCCCAGGCTTTCCTGCATCTCCACTCCATCGCTTAGCATCAACCTTAGAGTGGATAACCGCGGCGTTACTGCGGACCAGAATATCCACTCTGGCGGGTGGAAATCTGCGTGCTATACTGCGGTTAGAATGCGGTGACCGGGGTGTGTTTTTTAGCCCGAAACCGAAGGAATCTAGAGATGGCTGGTAGTTCTCGTCGCACCCTTTTCCTGGTAGTTTTCGTCCTTATAACCTGCGGCTTTTTCGGAATGGTCTTCGGCCAGAAGATCACCCCTGCGGCGGCGTCCGGCGGGGATTCTGACGTTCGCGACAGCCTGCGTCAATTCACTCAGATTTACAACGTTGTCGAGCAGAACTACGCGGAACCGGTCAATGCAGATAAAGCCATTTATAACGGCGCCATTCCGGGGATGCTGCACGTGCTCGATCCCCATTCCAATTTTTTTGATCCAAAGGCTTATTCCCTGCTGCGCGAGGATCAGCGCGGCAAGTATTACGGCGTGGGCATGACCGTCGGTCCCCGGAACAACAAGGTGATTGTGATCGCGCCCTTTGTGGGTACGCCTGCGTACCGGGCGGGGATCCGTCCCGGCGACATCATAGTTGCCGTTGATGGCAAGTCCACCGACAACATGAGCACCAGTGACGTGGCTGATCTGCTCAAAGGCCCCAAGGGGACAACCGTCCATATCACGATCCTGCGCGAGGGCTCCGACAAGCCACTCGAGTTCGCGGTCGTCCGCGATGAAATTCCGCGCTACAGCGTGGATCTGCATTTCCTGATCCGCCCTGGCATCGGCTACATGCATATCAGCGGGTTCAACGAAACCACCGAAAACGAGGTCCAAAAGGCGCTCGACGAGATGGGTGATCTGAAAGGACTGGTCCTCGACCTGCGCGGCAATCCGGGCGGTTTGCTGAGCGAGGGCGTGGGCGTGGCCGATAAGTTCCTGCACAAAGGCCAGTTGATCGTCTCGCACCACGGACGCAACTCTCCGGAGAAGCGCTATGTGGCGACCCATGGTAACGGCGGCAAGGACTATCCGCTAGTTGTGCTGGTGAATCGCGGTACAGCATCGGCGGCGGAGATTGTTGCGGGGGCGATTCAGGATCATGATCGCGGCCTGATCGTAGGAGAAACCACGTTCGGGAAGGGACTGGTTCAAACCGTGTACCCGCTGGCAGAAAATACGGGTTTGGCGCTGACTACGGCCAAATACTACACACCGAGTGGTCGCCTGATTCAACGCGACTACTCTAACGTGTCGCTGTATGACTACTATTTCGAGCGGGACAGTGACAATAACACGGCAAACCGCGAAGTGAAGCTCACCGACAGCGGCCGCACGGTGTACGGTGGCGGCGGCATCACCCCCGACTACACCGTTCCTCCGGTCAAGAGCAATCGCTTTCAGGATACCCTGCTGCAGCACTACGCGTTCTTCAACTTTGCCAAGCGGTATGTCATCAACCACCATCCGACCGAGAAGTTCGAAGTCGACGACATCACCATGCAGGATTTTCGCAAGTTCCTGGATGAGGAAAAAATTCCATACACTGAGGCCGACATGGTGGAGAACAACGATTGGCTGCGGGCCAACATCAAGAGCGAGATTTTTGTGGATGCTTTCGGTCAGAATGAAGGCCTGAAGGTGAAAGAGGAGGCTGACCCTCTGGTCCTCAAAGCACTCGACCTGATGCCGGAAGCAAAGCAACTGGCGGAAAATGCGCGCCGGGTGGTTGCGGAGCGCAGCAGCGGCCACGTTCTTAGCCGTTGACTCCATTTCTTTCCACAAAAGGACCCGGAATTCCGGGTCTTTTTTTCTTTTCTGAATTTGACTGCTTACTTCTGAAATTCTAAAATCCGCCCATCAGTCCAGATCAAATCACGCTCCGGAACCCTCCCTTTGCCTTATCCCAGCCATGGCAATAATGCGCCAAGCAGCCTGGATCCTTCCCGCACTTATTGCCGCCATCGCCGGATACACTGATTACCGCTGGCGGCGCATTCCAAATTGGCTGACGGTTCCGGGTCTTCTGCTAGGAATTGTGGTAAATGCAACGGCGCGTGGCTGGCCGGGCACAAGAGACTCATTGCTGGGCGCGGGACTGGGCCTGCTTATCCTGTTCCCTTTCGTTTTGCTGCGGAGCTTAGGGGCGGGGGACTGGAAATTGATTGGCGCTCTTGGGGCCTTCCTCGGGCCCCAACACCTGGTTACAGTTCTGTTAGCTGCGGTGCTCATCGCCGGATTGATGGCGCTGATTCTGGTGATCTGGAAAAAACGTGTGCGCCAGACTTTTCGCAACATCGGGCGGATGCTGGCAGCAATGGCCAGTTTGCACCTGCCAGGTGCGGAGGTGTCATTGGATAATCCTGAGTCTTCCAGAATTCCGTTTGGGGTAGCAGTAGCGATTGCCGTGATTTTGTATGTGGTTGGACACGTGTGGGGAGTTGCGTAAAGCTGCAAGCTCTGGCTGCGAACCGTCGGTAACCTCACAGCGACTGATGCCTATTGACTTGCCCTTGTATACCGCAGGATTCTGATTGAAGCTAGTTTCCAAGCAGGGGTTTGTTCTTTTGTTATAGTAAAGCTACATAAAAGATGGAGCTGCTGTTAAACATCATCTGGGTAGCGCTGGGGGTACCGGCGGTTTGGATGTGGTGCCGGAAGGGAAAGTGTGTTCGGTATCCGCAGTGGCTGGGGCATTATCGGCCTTTCATAGTTCTTGGATGCGCATTGCTCCTGCTTTTCCCGGTCGTGTCAGCCACTGACGACCTCAATGCCATGCGGCCGGAGATGGAGGAATCCAACCCTTCCGGTCGCCAGCTTAAACACTCTTTTGCCTCAGGCAGGTCCTACCTCTGGGCACATGGGAGCAGAACGATTCTGGCTCAACATGCCGCTCTCACTTTGGTTCCTTCGGATGAACCCTGTGGGCTAGTTTGCACCGTATCCACCGCGTTACCCGTAGCCGTTCCCGTCGGCTATCGTCTCTCGCGCGGACCTCCGAGCTACGCTGTTTCCTAGTCAGCTCGCTGATTGTGCTAGCTCCTGGATCAGAGATTCCCTTTACCTGGCCTTTGCTCTGCGTGGTCTGCTGTGCGCACAGCTTAGCCAGGCACAGAGGAATTGATGGAGTTATGGATGCAAAAAACACTTTGGCTTTATTCCGCGCTGTTTCTCGTCTTTGGTCTTTCTGAGCGGGCGGGCGCGCAGCAAGCGCTCACGTGGCAGCAAGTGCGCAGCCGCTTTGAGAGCGCAAATCCCACTCTGCTAGCTGACCAACTGAGTGTCGATGAATCAAAGGCTGAGGAGATCACTGCACATCTCCGGCCGAATCCCAGCTTCAATCTGACGGTCGATGGGACACAAATTGCTCCTCACGATGGTTTGTGGGAGCCGTTCGCCGGTACGTTTGAATCGCCCGGCATCAGCTATTTGCACGAGCGGCGGCACAAGCGGGAATTGCGTCTGGAAAGCGCGAAAAAGGGGACACTAGTCGCCGAGTACAGCCATGCCGACCTGGACCGCACCCTGTTGTTTACTCTGCGGACGGCGTTTGTCTCGACTTTGCAGGCCAAAGCGGTGCTGCAGTTGGCTAAAGACAATCTCGCCTATTACGATCGGGTCCTGCAGATCAGTCGAGACCGTTTCCAGGCAGGTGATATCGCGCAGATCGACCTTGAGCGCCTGGAGCTGCAACGGGTGCAATATGAGTCCGACCTGCAAACTGCCGAAGTCAATCTGCGCACCGCAAAGATTCAATTGCTCGCCTTGCTGAACGAGCGAACTCCCATCGAGCAATTCGATGTTTCCGGCACATATGATTTCAGCGATCAACTGTTGCCACCCGAAGAGCTGCGGAAAATCGCCTTTGATACACGCCCCGATCTGAAGGCGGCGGTGGAAGCGATCGACAAAGCTGAAACTGACCACAAGTTGGCCGTTTCAAATGGCTCGACCGACCCGACCCTTTCGGCGTGGTACACCCATAACGCCTCGACCAACAATCCTGTAGCCATCAACACCCTGGGAGTCAGCGTCAGCGTTCCACTGCGAGTTTTCGACCGTAATCAGGGTGAGAAGTTGCGCACCCAGCTGGACATTACCCGCACCCAACGCTTGCGGGATGCGACCGAAGCGTCCGTTCTGAGTGACGTCGACTCCGGCTACGCTACGGTGAACAGCACGCTGATGCTCCTGCGGCCATACAAAGCCAAGTACCTGCAGGAGTCTGTCCATGTTCGTGACACCATTTTCTTTTCCTATCGCAATGGCGGCGCCTCGCTGCTGGATTTCCTGAACGCCGAGGCGGACTATCGCAGCGTGCAACTGAACTACGTCAATTTAGTGGGTTCTTATCTTACGGCCGCCGCTCAACTGAATATGGCCGTGGGCCGGGAGGTGATCCCGTGAAAATGACCTTCAAACTCGCGGGGTTGGCGCTGATGATTTCAATTTGCGTCAGTTTCGGCATGGTCTCGCTCGGTTGCAGCTCGGGGAAAGCGAACACACAGGCAGAAGCCCCGCCGCAGACGGTGGTCCAACCGGACTTCGACCCCAATAACTTTCAGGTGGACCACCCGGAACAGTTCCCGCTGGTAACCGCGGTCGCCTACAAAGCGACTCCCAGCCTGAATGTAACCGGCGTAGTACAACCCGACATTGCCCGTGCTGTTCCTGTGATCTCGCTCGCCGCAGGACGGGTCGTTGAGGTGAAAGCCAAGCTGGGCGACGTGGTGAAAAAAGGACAGTTGTTGCTGCGAGTCCAAAGCAACGATGTCTCGGGCGCTTACCAAACTTATCTCAAAGCCGTGAACGACGAACGACTGGCCCTGGTCCAGCTCAAGCGCGCCCAAACTCTTTACGACAAGGGGGCAATCGCCAAGAGCGCACTTGAGATTGCCGAGGATGCAGAGGATGACGCGAAGGCTGATCTCAACGCCGCTCTTGAACAATTACGTCTGCTTGGCGTGGACAAAGATCACCCGTCGGCGATAGTTGACGTGGTTGCGCCTATCTCCGGAGTTATTACCGACCAGCAGATCACGAACGCGGGGGGCGTGCAGGGCCTTTCCGGGCCGAACCCGTTCACCATTTCCGATCTCACTTACGTCTGGATCATGTGCGATGTTTACGAAAATGATCTCGATGCGGTGCACGTTGGCGAGTCGGCAGATATCCGCCTCAACGCTTATCCCGGGCAGGTATTCAAAGGGCGGATCGACAACGTGTTGCCCATTCTGGATCCGAACATTCGTACCGCCAAGGTTCGAATCGAGGTCGCGAATCCGGGGTTGATGCGCGTGGGGATGTTTGTTACCGCGACCTTCTACGGCAGGCTGGCTGAGACCCACGCGGCCATACCCAAAACTGCGGTTCTCTACCTGCATGATCGCGCGTGGGTGTATGCGCCGGTAAGCGGGCGTCACTTCAAACGACTTGAGGTGGTGACCGGAAATACGCTTCCCGGCGACCTGCAGGAAATTGTTTCCGGCCTCAAACCGGGTGACCAAGTGGTCTCCAATGCACTTCCACTGCAGAACACTGTGGAGCAGTAGATGATTCGTCGAGTCGTCGATTTCGCTCTCAACAACCGGCTCCTGGTGCTGGCGCTGGCAGTCATTCTCTTCGCTGCGGGTATCGTTTCTTTCGAGAGATTGCCGATTGAGGCGTATCCCGATGTAGCCGACAACTACGTTGACATCATCACGCAATGGCCGGGAATTTCGGCGGAACAGATTGAACAGCAGGTCACGATTCCGCTGGAGATCGGCATGAACGGCATCCCGGACGTGGTGCATCTGCGTTCGTTCTCGCTTTTCGGGCTTTCCGACGTAAAGCTGATCTTCTCCGATGAATCCGACAACGCCTGGAACCGGGAGCGGGTCCTGGAAAGACTGAGCGAGGTTACGCTTCCCCCGAACGTGACGCCGATGATGGGGACGGATTGGAGCCCCGTCGGCCAAATTTATTTTTTTACCTTGCACAGCACTAATCCCGCCTACGACCCGATGGAACTGAAATCCATAGAAGATTGGGCCATCGAAAAGAATTTCAAAGCGGTGCCGGACATCGTGGACGTCGCCAGCTTTGGCGGTCCGACCCGGGAATATCAGGTTCGTCTCGATCCAAACAAGCTAGTGGCCTATGGACTGAACCTGGCGCAGGTCGAACAACAGCTCTCCAATAACAACGCAAATGCTGGAGGCAGCTTTATCCAGGCGGGATTGCAGCAGATCAATGTGCGCGAGGTAGGGCTGGTAGGGCATTCCCATGACATTGCCGAGACCGTAATCTTCGCCAAGAACGGCACGCCCCTGCACATGAGAGATATTGCCGTGGTGGACCAGGGGCCGAAGATTCGGTTGGGCCAGTTCGGCAGGGCGGCTCACGCGAATGCCAGAATCATCGACAACGATGATGTGGTCTCGGGCATCGTGCTATTGCGAAAGGGCGCGGTCGCGCAAACGGCGCTCGAAGGAATTCACAAAAAAGTCGAGGAGCTAAACAATCACATCCTGCCCCCTGGCGTGAAGGTCTTTCCGTTCATCGATCGGAGCGACCTGGTTCACTTCACCACTCACACTGTGCTTCACAACCTCACGGAAGGAATGATCCTGGTATCGGTCATTCTGTTTTTGTTTCTGGGCAACTTCCGGGGTGCACTGATCGTTGCGATAACGATTCCCTTCTCTCTCCTGTTTGCCGCGATTTGCCTGGATTTGAGACGTATTCCCGCCAACCTGTTGTCGCTGGGAGCGCTGGATTTCGGCATGGTGGTGGATGGCGCGGTGGTGATGATCGAAAATATCGTCCGCCATCTGAGCCACACCAACGGGACGAGGACCCCGACCGAACGAATTGGCGATGCCGCCCACGAAGTGCAACGGCCAGTTTTTTTTGCCATCGCCATCATCATTACAGCTTATTTGCCAATTTTCACCTTGCAGCGGGTGGAAGGCCGGCTGTTCCATCCCATGGCCTGGACGGTTGCCTTCGCTCTGCTCGGCGCGTTGCTTTTCTCAATCGTGATCGCCCCGGTGCTGGCCAGCTTCGCATTCGCGAAGGGAGCCAAAGAGTGGCGCAACCCGGTGATGTCTTTCATCACTGTGCGCTATCGCAATGCCGTCCGCTGGGCGATTCGCCACCGCGCGACGACGGTGGGTGTGGCCGCCGGCGGAATTGTGCTAGCGGCTTATCTCGCCTTTGGGGGCGCCATTGGTTCCGAATTCCTGCCGCACTTGGACGAAGGGGCGCTCTGGGTCCGTGGGACACTGGCGCCAAGCACCGGACCGGGGGAAGGCATCCGCGTAGCCAATCAGGCTCGTGTTTTGCTCTGCTCTTTTCCTGAAGTTCCGCAATGCACCAGCCAAGTTGGTCGTCCGGACGATGGAACCGATACCACCGGCTTCTTCAACACCGAGTACTTTGTGGATCTGAAACCAAAAGAGCAATGGCGGCCGGTGTTTCACCAGAACAAAGACGAACTCATTGCTGCCATGAATCGCGAACTTAACAAAATCCCCGGTGTGGTCTGGGGGTTCTCCCAACCCATCGAGGACAACATGGAAGAGGCGGTGAGCGGTGTCAAGGGAGAGCTGGCTACCAAGATTTATGGCGATGACTTGAAAGTGCTCGAGGAAAAAGCCGACCAGACAGTCGGCATCATGCGCGGGGTAAGAGGAGTTGAGGACCTCGGGGTATTCCGCGTGTTGGGGCAGCCCAATCTGAACGTGACGGTGGACCGGGAAGCCGCGGCGCGCTATCAGATCAATGTCTCGGACGTACAGGATGCGATACAGACCGCAGTGGGCGGCAATGCTCTGACGCAGGTCCTGCGAGGGGAAGCGCGCTATGACCTGGTCCTCCGTTACCTCCCGCAATACCGCGACACCATGGACGCCATCGAGCAAATCCGTCTGCTTTCGCCCAGCAGCGAACGCGTGTCGCTCGCTCAACTTTGCCACATCAAGATCGTGGATGGCGGCTCTGAAATTTATCGTGAAGCCAATCAGCGCTATATCGCAATTAAGTACAGCGTGCGTGGCCGTGACTTGGGCAGCACGGTGGAAGAGGCCATGAGAAAGGTCGACGAGCAGGTGAAATTGCCGCTGGGATACCACCTCGGCTGGGAAGGAGAATATGCCAGCGCGAAACGGGCCAATGCCAGGTTGCTCATTGTGCTCCCCATCACCGTTCTGATCATCTTCATCATTCTCTACACGATGTTCAAGTCCTTTAAATGGGCGCTGTTGATCATGGCGAACATCGCGGTTGCGCCCATTGGCGGTCTGCTCGCTCTTCTGATTACCGGCACGAACTTCAGTGTCTCTTCAGGCGTCGGCTTTCTGGCACTTTTCGGGGTGTGCGTACAAACCGGCGTGATCATGCTGGAGTACATCAACCAGCTTCGTGCCCGACGCTATTCCATCGAAGATGCAGCGGTGGAGGGAGCTGTCTTGAGACTACGGCCCATCATGATGACCATGCTAGTGGCAACTCTGGGATTGCTGCCAGCCGCCATGTCGCATGCGATCGGGTCGGACTCGCAGCGACCGTTCGCGATCGTCATTGTGGGAGGCCTGATGGCAGCCCTCGTGATGAGCATCTTCCTGCTGCCGACTTTGTACGTGTGGATCGCCGGCGATCGCGACGTGCTTCCGGCTGGCGAGAACTTGTTCGAAGAAGGCGAACACATAGATTAGGGTGTCCCGTTCCGGGAATGCTTGGTTTGTTGGAGTTGTGGCATGAAGTCTCTGATCGCAGTTGCGGTGCTTGCGCTTTGGTTATTCTTCCCTGTGCAGCGATTTGCTAGATACTGGCGTCGTCGTCGAGCAATGCAAAAAGCCGACAAATATTCGAAGACTCTGTTTCGCTGAGCGGTCGGGAGGCCGGTCATTCGCAAATCCGGCGCAATTTTGCGGTCCGATTGAAGGTCGATCGGTGGAGTTTCCAATCGCGTTACCGCGAGCCGCGGCGATCTGATCCAGCGCCGAGGGTGAGCGGTTGAGCCTTGACTCAGGAGGCGATGCGCCTGGCTTCCGCTTCCTTCTGTGAAAAATAGCGCAATAGAAGATCACGCAACGAAACCAAGCCCTTCAGCTGCTTGCCATCCACAATGGGCAGATGTCGAAAGCCGAACTCGCGCATCAGAAAGAGGCTATTTTCGATGCTTTCGTCGACGCTGACTGATTTTGGATTGGGGGTCATAACCTCAGAAACCTTGGTGGTTCCGGGCATGCGGCCGATGGCGACCACGCGATTCATGATGTCGCGTTCAGAAAAGATACCGGCCAGGTCGCCATCGCGCAAAACCGGCAGCGCACCGATGTTATGCTCCATCATGAAACGAGCGGCCTCCAGAACTGTGGCATCAGCGTTTATCGAGTAGATGCGGCGTTCCTTGACGAGATCGTAAATCGGCGCCATGGGTATGCTCCTTCAAATCGGCTTGCGTGACCGGCTTCGGCCCGCCAGCCGCCGGGTTGGAACACTCTATCATGGCGGCTGCCGCATGAAAACACAAACGCCAGTTGCAGCCAAACGATTACGCCACTCCGCTTCATTTGCGTTTTGCTTGAATATGACCAGTACGATTCCCAGTCTGGTTCTGCTATCTTCGTGGGTTCTGTTCACCCGAACTTATTGGGAGCACTGATGCCAGAAACTGGTCCTCGCCGACCTTCGGCCCTATATCGCTGGACAGTCCTCATCTTCATCAGCCTGGCGATGTTTGGGAACTACTACGTATATGACTGCATTGCACCGTTGGCCGATCTCCTGGCCCGACAGCTCCATTTTTCGGACTCGAATATTGGTTTGCTGCAAGCCATTTACAGCATTCCGAACGTGGTCATGGTGCTGATCGGAGGCTATATCGTTGACCGCATCGGCACGCGGAAATCGATTTTTATTTTCGGTACGCTTTGCCTGATTGGGGCTGTCGTCACGGTTCTCTCCCCGGCTCTGTCTGTCATGGCAAGCGGGCGGCTGATTTTCGGTTTAGGGGCGGAGTCGCTCATTGTCGCCGTCACCACGGCGATAGCGAAATGGTTCCGCGGCAAAGAGCTGAGCTTCGCTTTTGGCATTAATCTGATGATTGCCCGCTTTGGCTCCTGGCTGGCCCAGAATTCTCCTACCTGGGCCAGTTCCGCCTACACGAACTGGCGTAATCCACTGCTGATTTCGGTCGGTTTCGGTACCTTCTGCGTGACTGGAGCTATCGTGTACTGGATCATGGAAGCCTACGCAGAGAAAAAGTTTGAAGTGGGCCAGCAAGGTTTCACCGATAAAGTGGTATTCAGTGATATCTACAAGTTCGGCCTCTCCTATTGGTACATCGTGGCACTGTGCATCGTGTTTTATTCGGCAATTTTTCCCTTCGAAACCTTCGCCATTAAATTTTTTATAGAAGCCCATGGAACATCCCGCCAGCTGGGCGGCTTCCTGGTTAGCATTCTGACAGCGTTCACAATGTTCGGTACACCCGCATTCGGCTTGTTCGTCGACAAGCTGGGTAAACGTGCTCTGCTCATGATGCTGGGTTCGATGCTCCTGATCCCGGTTTACCTGATGATGGCCTACACACATATCAGTCTTTATGTCCCGATGGCGATGATGGGAGTTGCCTTCTCCCTGATTCCAGCGGTCATGTGGCCGTCGGTTGCCTATATTGTGGATCAATCCAAGCTGGGAACCGCCTACGGCCTCATGACCATGATCCAAAACATTGGTTTGGCCGGGTTCAACTTATTAGTGGGATGGGCCAATGATTATAGCCATGCAGGCCCCCAAAATCCCGCGGGATACCACTTGGGCATGTGGATCTTCTCCATATTGGGATTCATGGGCATGTTTTTCGCTTTCCTACTGCGCCAGCGCGAAACTGGCCCCCAGGGGCATGGGTTAGAAACCATAACGACGGCTACTGCGGCGGCGTGAAGCCTTTGACCAGCATTTGACCGGCCCTTGACGATTGTTTGTGGGTCTTGGGGTATAAGTACCGAATCTATAGGGAAGTAGGTGGAAGCGGCGCCGTTATTGACCTGCTGGAATGCGGGCAGCGGGGGAGGCACCCAGGGGATAGCGATCTTCCACCACCGGAAGTAACTGCAACCAGTACAACGCAAAGATATTTAGGCCGCATCAGACTGAGTGCGGCCGGATTAAGGCAACTTGACGGGCGCGAGAAAACTGCAGGGCGACAAGCTCTCTGAAGCTGAGGCCATTGAGCGAGCCAAGCAGGGTGATGCGGAGGCTTTTGAGAGTCTCTATCACCTGCATAAGCGTCGTGTGTATTCATTATGCCTTCGCATGACGGCTAACACGGCTGCTGCTGAAGACCTGACTCAGGAGGCGTTTCTGCAGTTGTTTCGCAAGATCGCTACGTTTCGCGGCGAGTCTGCGTTTTCTACCTGGCTGCATCGCATGGCCGTGAATGTTGTGCTGATGCAGTTGCGAAAAAAAGGGCTGGCGGTGGTCCCCCTGGAAGAGACCATTGAGACGGAGGAGGAATCCCATAGGAAAGAACCGGGTGGGGAAGATGTAAGATTGGCGGGCTCCATCGACCGCTTACAATTGGAGCATGCTATCGAAAATCTGCCGCCGGGTTACCGGGCGGTGTTCCTGCTCCATGACGTTGAAGGTTATGAGCACAACGAGATTGCTCGGATCGTCGGGTGTTCGATTGGCAACAGCAAGTCGCAGTTGCACAAAGCTAGAATGAGATTGCGAGAACTCCTCAAAATGAGCAGAGCTGAAAAAGCCACCAAGCCGTGAGGAGTGAAGGAATTGCGATGTCGGGGAGAAAGGTAGTATGACCTGTGATGAATTTGAACGGGTCCTGCCTGAGCTTGAGGGCGGCCACAATAGCGAGCAGGAAGAACATCTGAGAACCTGCTCTTCGTGTTCGAGTTTAGTTTCCGATCTGAACGCCATTGCGCAAACAGCGCGGCTTTTGGACGATTACGAGCCCAGTCAACAGGTCTGGCATTCGATCGAGGCTGCATTGCGGCGGGAGGATTTGATCCGTCCCCCCCAACTGCAGCTTGTACCGGCGGCCGCGCGGTTACCCCGCTGGCGATTTGCCTGGTTGGTGCCAATTGCCGCTGCTATCTTATTCGGCTCCGCGCTGCTAGTGATGCACCGTCGCGTAAACAGTCAACTCGCCCAGACCCCACCGGCAGCGCAGGCCGTAAAAAGCTCGGGCACCACCCCCGATGAGGACCAGGTTCTTGAGGCGATCGCCGCGCGCGCGCCAGCGATGCGCGCGTCCTATGAATCCAATTTGCGCGCGGTAGAGGCCTATATACGGGATGCCGAGCTCTCAGCTCATGATAACCCCAATGATCAGATTGCCCAGCAGTACTTAATGAACGCCTATGAGCAGAAGGCCATGGTTTATGAGATGGCCATGAACCGTGCTCTGCAGTAATATGCTCAGGCCGAGCCAGACGGATGTGGGGAAGAGGTTGACTATGCGCCGCGGGAACAGGGTCTCAGCGCTGGTGATTGTGGCCGTCCTAATGGCGGCAGTTTTAGCTGCTGCGGAAACCCGCAAAGAATTCCATTTCAGAGTCCATCGCCGGGCCAGCGTCTCCGTGGTCAATCAATTCGGACCGATCTCCGTAAGACCTTCCGCAGGAAAACATGTAGTGGTAACCGCGATTCTTCATTCCGATAAAGCCGAAATTGATGAAAGCCACAGCGGCAGCCGCATCTCTATTTCAACCCATCTTTTGCCAGGTGCCGATGCCACAAGCGGCCGCGTGGACTATGAGGTGCTCGTGCCCGCCGATGCCAGTGTGACTTTGCGCTCAGCCACCGGGCCTCTGCATGCCGAGAGACTGCGTGGCGATGTCATTCTGGAGGGCAACACGGCCAACGTGGATGTGCGCGACATGGCTGACGGACATGTGCACATCAAGACTTTGAATGGGCCAGTCACTCTCACCAACGTCACTGATGGGCATGTGGAAATCACCTCAGTGGCAGGTGAGGTCTCGCTAATGTCGGTGAGTGGTCCGCTGGTCCACGTAAATTCGAATAGCGGCCGGATCGTCTATGACGGGGATTTCGGGGGCGGTGGCGAATATTCTTTGATGACCCACACCGGTGACATCGACGCCACGGCGCCACCTTACGCCTCCATGGATGTACTTGCCAGTTCTTCGCAGGGACAAGTCATCAACGATTTCCCGCTTCAACCAGCTCACACTTCCTTTGCCGTCAAAGCTGGGAGTGCCTTTGCAGGCACCATGGGAAAAGCAGCCTCCTCGGTCAAGCTGCTTTCTTTCAGTGGTAAAATCCACCTCAAGAAACGCTAAACATCAAACCGGCGAATCGCAAGACTCAGTGGCGCGCTTGAATTCATGAAACCCCTTACGGTTCAACGTCCTTCGGTTACTCCGGTTACGGGACGTGGCGCCGCGACGCGTGTAGTCTTTTTGGTGGGCTTCATGGGCGCGGGGAAGACTACGGTTGGGCAAGCTCTGGCTCACCGTTTGGGTTGGACCTTTGAAGATGTGGACGAGCGAATCGAGGCTCGCGCACAGCAGACGATTGAGCAGATTTTCCGGCTGGCAGGAGAGGCAGCGTTTCGAACTCTGGAGCAGGAGACGATCAGAGAATTGTTGTCCAGTGCAGGGTTTTCGCGCCGAGTCATAGCGCTTGGTGGTGGGGCCTTCGCGCAGCCCGCGACCGCAGTGGCTGTGCGCGACTCCGGGTTCCCGGTTGTGTTCCTGGATGCACCGGTTGAGGAACTTTGGCGGCGTTGCCAGGAGCAGGCAAGCGAGCGTCCCCTCCGCCGCGACATGGAGCAATTCCGTGGGCTCTATGAAGCCCGCCGGCCGCAGTACATGAGGGCTGGGCTACACGTAGATACGGGCGGCAAAGATGTAGAAACAGTTGCAGCGGAGGTGGCATGCAGTCTCGGACTGGAATGAAACATCGCAGATTGGTGAACGGCATGGGGCAATTCGTCCTGGCTTTGGCGTTTCTCTGCCCCCTGGCGCTCTCGGCCTCCACTCCAAAATCGCCAGCCGCACAAACCGTGGACTCGGGTTCCTTCGGTGTGTTCATGAACGGAAAACGAGTAGCGACTGAGACTTTCTCTGTCCAGCAAGGCGCGACCGGCAGTTCTGTAACCTCAGAATTCAATACCGAAGCTGGTATGCAGAAAGCTGCGCAGAATTCCGACTTGGAGCTGACACCCACCGGCGAGCTGAAGAACTACCAATGGAAAGAGACCAGTCCAGGAGATTCGCATGCCATGGTGTTCCCCGACGAAAACTTCCTGACCGAGCGTTTTAGCAAAAGTTTACAGGATAAGCCTCAGGAACAGCCCTTCTTGCTGCCCGCATCCACCACGATCCTGGACGATTACTTCCTGATTCAGAGAGAGGTTTTGGCATGGAAGTTTCTGGCCACGTCCTGCAAGCAGGAAAGCGGCCAGATTTCCTGTCCTTTGAAACAACTTGTGCAACTCGGAACCTTGAATCCACATACCCGTCAGTCGATGTCGGTGGGAGTGCAGTACTCGGGCAGAGAAAAAATCTCACTTCACAACGCCGAGCGGGAGCTCATCCGGCTGGACGTGAAAAGCGAAGCCGGAGATTGGGCTTTGTGGCTGGACGACCAGTTGAAATTGCAAAAAATTCTGGATGTGAGCACTAACACCGAAATTATTCGAGATTAGCCGGCTTTGGCTCTCATCGACGCACGCGCGGGCCGTGTTTTGACCACTACCCTGCTTTTCGCTCTGGGGCTGGGGTTTTTGTATGTCGCACGGCACACATTAATCGCCTTCCTTTTTGCGATTCTTTTCGCTTACCTGGTTGATCCGGCAGTTTCCGGACTGGAAAAATGGACCCACAGCCGTGGGCTGGCGATCACCATCATTTACCTCCTGATTGCCAGCCTGCTTGCTACGTTTTTCTTTTTCGTGGGTCCGAGAATCGGCCACGAGGCGCAACGTTTGAGTCAGGCCCTGCCCAAAATGCTGGACCAAATCAGCTCTGGCAATATTGCGGTGACCATCGGTGTTGAACATGGGTGGAGCTTGCCCAACATCCGGACGGCAGAGACATTTCTGGCAAATCATCGCGAAGATTTGCTGAAGATTGCCCAGGACATTGGGATTCGAATCGCTGAGGTCGCCAAGAACTCCTGGCTGTTGATCGTGATTCCCATTCTGGCAGTTTTCTTTTTGAAGGATGGCCGGAACTTTGCCGAGGCTGCTGCGTCTTTGGTTCAGACCAAGCCCCAGCGCGAGTTTCTGGAAGGAGTGCGCAGCGACCTCAATGAAATGCTCGCGCTATTCATTCGTGCTCAACTTACCCTGGCGCTATTTTCGTTCGTGGTTTATGGATCGTTCATGGCCCTGATGAAGGTGCCTTACGCGTTGATGCTGGCCACGGCCGGCGGCTTTATGGAATTTATTCCAGTCGTGGGACCTTTGGTAGCCGCCGCTTTGATCCTCCTGGTGGCACTTCTCACCAGCTATTCCCACTGGTTGATTTTGCTGGTTTTTCTGTGCGTGTGGCGTATGGTGCAGGATTACGTCATAGCACCCCGAATTATGGGCCGGAGCGTCGAACTACATCCCTTAGCGGCCCTGTTTGGGGTGCTCGCGGGCGGCGAGATCGCAGGTGTCCTTGGGGTTTATCTTTCCATTCCAGTTATGGCGAGCTTGCGCATCGTGTGGCGGCGCTGGCGAGTGTATGCGGAAAAGAAGCGCTTCGGGCCGCTGAATGAATATTCATTCGGGACGGAAGTCACTGAGCAACACTCGTAATGTTTTTGGGTGCTTTACTCACTCTCTGCAGCTCGTGGAATCACGCTCCGATAGCGGCTTCTGTCTTTACATTCCGCAGGAACTCCGCCGCTGACTCGGGCGGAACGGTGTTGATGAACATTCCCGATCCCAACTCGAACCCGGCAACGCGAGTCAGGCGAGGAATAATGCTGACATACCAGTGAAAATACTTTACGCCGTGCAACTCGGCAGGGGCGCTGCGCAAGGTGTAGTTGAAATCCGGATCGCCTAAACCATGGTAGAGCTTTCCTAAGACTTTTCTTAACGTGCGGGCCAGATCCATTATCTCAGCGGCGCTGATATCGCCGAAATTCGCCATGTGTCGCCGTGGAAAAATATGGGTCGCAAACGGGGTGGGTGACGCGAACGGCTCAAGAGCAACAAAATGCTCAGTCCTAAGCACGATTCGATCCTCTTCAGCCAGTTCTTCTTCAATCATCTGGCAGAACATGCATTCTCCGTAGTCATCGTAATGCTGCAAGGCGACCTGAAAGCGTCCGCGCACCTGGCTGGAGATCACCGGAGTGGCGATCAGTTGGGAGTGGGGATGCTCCAGGCTGGTGCCGGCGTCCAGGCCGTGGTTCTTGAATATGGTGATGTGGGCGATGCGAGGATCAAGGCTAAGTTCGTCATAACGCGATTTGTAAGCCCCCAATACGTTCGCGACGTGAGCGTCATCCATCAGAGCAGTTACCTGGGAGTGGTCAGGTGTCTCAATGATTACGTCGTGCACTCCAAAGCCGGCGATGCTCCGCCTCGAGCGGTGAATAGTCCGGGTGAGCTCGATGTCGCGAGCAAGGGCCGCAAATTTATTGGGTACCAGACGCACTTGCCAGCTTCCATTGCCTGGTGATGGGATGCGCAATACTTCCGGCGGAGTCTTGTTCTCGTTACCGGGACAGAACGGGCAACTGGCAACGAATGAGGCCAGCACTTTGGGCGCCTCCCGCCGGGCCAGTTCCTTGGGGCGCTTCGCGCGTTCGGTGGCGATGATGACCCACTCTTTGGTGGCAAAATTTTGCCTCAGTTCGGGCATAGAGACTCCTTAGATTCCTAATCGGCAATTCCCTCGGTACTCTTGAGCCGCGTACCGCTCAAGAAGATGCTATGGCTGTTGTAAAATCCAAAAAACATGTCAAACAAGATTCCCGTAGGTATTCTGGGCGCAACTGGTGTCGTTGGGCAACGTTTTGTGCAATTGCTCGAGCACCATCCGTGGTTTGAAGTAGCCTGGCTCGCCGCCTCCGATCGCTCCGAAGGCCGCCTTTACGGCGAAGCCGTCCGCTGGCGCCTGAAGACTTCTCTGCCGCCACGGATAGGCGATATGCGCATCTCGCCCGCCGCCCCCGAGGGCGCGCCTAAAGTCATCTTCGCGGCGCTTGATGCGGCGATTGCCGCCGAACTTGAACCACGCTTCGCTGAGGCTGGTTGTGCGGTCATCTCCAACTCCAGCGCCCTGCGCATGCAGAGCGATGTGCCGCTTTTGATCCCGGAAGTCAATCCTGAGCACGTAAAGTTGCTGGAATGTCAGTCTTGGCGGAGGAAGTCGCACGGTTTTGTGGTCACCAACCCTAACTGCTCGGCAATCGGTCTGGTGATGGCGCTGGTCCCATTGCAGCAAAGATTTGGTATAGAGACGGTGATGGTCGTCACCATGCAAGCAGTGAGCGGAGCCGGATATCCCGGAGTGGCATCGCTGGATATTCTGGGTAATGTGATTCCATACATCGCCAAAGAAGAAGAAAAGATGGAAGAGGAAACTTTGAAGCTTCTGGGCAAGCTTGATGGATCAAGAGTGGTTCCCGCAGGATTTCGCATGAGTGCGCAATGCAACCGGGTTGCGGTCGAAGATGGGCACACGGAATCGGTCTCAGTAAAGTTACACAAGAAAGCTTCACCAGACGAAGTCATCGCGAGCTGGAATGAATTTCGCAGTGTGCCCCAGGAACTGCAGCTACCTAGCGCGCCCGTGCAACCGGTGCAATATCTGAGTTCGGGGGACCGGCCACAACCCCGTTTCGATGTTGATGCAGGCTGTGGAATGACGGCTACCGTTGGCCGCCTGCGTCCGTGCAGCGTTCTCGATTGGAAATTCACCGTGCTCTCGCACAACACTATTCGTGGCGCCGCCGGCGCTGCCCTGCTGAACGCCGAATTGCTCAAAGCGCGGGGATACCTGGATTGAGTCGCGCCAGATCCAAGAACCGGTGGCCCCGATGATCGTCATGAAATTTGGCGGCACCTCTGTGCAAGACGCCGAGGCGATCGATCGCGCTGCCGCCATCGTCAAGGCACGTCTGCCGCAGAAACCTGTCGTCGTGGTCAGCGCGATGGCCAAGGTCACTGACCAGCTCCTGAGCATGGCCCGTTCCGCCGGAGCCGGCGACCGCAAAACCGCGCTGAAGCTTTCGCGGGCACTCCGCGAACGCCATTACAACACCGCGGGCGAGCTACTTGGAACAGCACTGTTCACTCAATTTCACGGTGACTTAGGGGTGGAGTTTGAAGCTTTGGATGAGCTGCTGCGCGGCCTTGCCGCAGTGGGAGAACTGACCCCTCGGACCACCGATCATGTAGCTGCGTTCGGTGAAGTACTCTCCAGCAGAATCGTGAAAGCGGCGTTTGCAGCGCGAGGCATCGAAGCTGCGTTGATCGACTCCCGGCAATGCATTGTGACCGACAGCGCACATACTCGGGCTGCTCCGTTAATGCACGAAATTCACGAGCGACTGCAAGCCAAGGTGCAGCCTCTGGTAGCGGATGGGCGCGTACCGGTGATGGGCGGTTTCATTGGAGCCACCAAAGCGGGCGTCACGACCACCATCGGACGAGGTGGATCGGATTATTCTGCCGCGATCATCGGCGCTGAACTGGGGGCTGAGCGCATTGAGATTTGGACCGATGTGGACGGCATGATGACCACCGATCCCAATCTCTGTCCCGAGGCGCGCCGCATCAAGCTCATCAGCTTTGATGAGGCAGCCGAGCTCGCTTATTTCGGCGCGAAGGTGCTGCACCCCGCAACTGTGCTGCCGGCCATCCAGAAAAACATTCCTGTCTACATCCTGAACTCGCGCAATCCGGATTGCGAAGGCACGCGCATCGCAGCGCGAGTGCCGCACTGCCGCAATTTTTTCAAGGCCATTGCTGCGAAGAAGCGGATCACGATCATCGATGTAGCGGCTCCGCGGATGCTGCTGGCGCACGGTTTTATGCGCGCCATTTTCGAGGCCTTCGACCGGCATCGTGTTCCAGTCGATGTGGTCTCAACATCCGAAGTAAGTGTCTCGTTGACAGTGGATTCAAACGAGTCGATCCCGGCGGTAGCCGCCGATCTGGCTAAACTCGCGGATGTGAAATACCAGGGCCGCAAGGCAATTGTTTGCGTGGTCGGGGAAAATTTGAGAGAGACCCCGGGGATCGCGGCGCGTGTTTTCGGGGAGCTGAGCGACATCAAAATCCGTATGATTTCCCAGGGAGCATCGGAGATTAATCTGACCTTCGTTATTGAAGAGGATGAAGTCCCGCAGGTGATACAGCGCCTGCACAACGTATTCTTTTCCGACCTGGATCCGGAGATTTTTGCATGATGAACCGAGAGTCCCTCGGTTCTGTTCCTGTTCTCTGCGGTTAAAGATTTTCAATCATGAACTTGCTTATCCTCGGTCGGGGCAAAACGGGATCTTTGGTCCCGGATGTTGCGCACGAGCGCGGGCATCACGTCCGTGTGCTTGGGGCTGCGGAGAATTCCCATGCCGCAGCGCTGACCCCGGACACGCTCAAGACTATCGAGGTCGTCATCGACTTCACTGCTCCCGGTGCGGTGCTCGAAAACATCGAGGCGTGCGTTCGCGCCGGCAAGAACATGGTAGTTGGTACCACCGGCTGGTATAACGAACTCCTGCGAATCCAGAAGCTGGTGGAGAAAAGCGGCACCGGATTCCTTTACGCGGCCAACTTTTCGATTGGCGTAAATTTGTTTTTTGAAATCGTGAAGACCGCTTGTGGCGCCCTGCAGCACGGATATTTCGGACAAATCTTCGAACGTCACCATGTGCACAAAAAAGATGCGCCGTCGGGCACCGGGCTGGCGTTGCAACGCGTCGTTAGAGAGGCCCTAGGCACCGAACTCGAAATTACTTCGTTCCGCGAAGGCGAGGTTGTCGGTATGCACGAGCTGGTGTTCGACTCGGCTGCCGATACTATCTATCTCTGCCACGATGCGAAATCGCGCCGCGGCTTCGCCGAAGGCGCAGTCCGCGGGGCGGAGTGGCTGGCGGGCAAGACTGGCTTCTTCGACTTCAAAGATGTTTGGCGGGAGTTGTAGTTTGGTCCTCCAAGGACCGGATATCTACTATGACACACGCAAATGAATCTTTCGGATAAAGCGGAGGTTACGAGCAGGGGCCAAGTTGGGTGACTCACCAGTTCTGCAGCGGCTACTGATGAGTTTCCTACTGATCTGGATTCTCGCACCGGCGCTGCATTGTGACAGCGACGAGACAGTCAGCACATCGTGGAGTGGCACCTACACACCTTCCGATGGTTCCGCTGACGGCTCCGGCACACTCAGCTTTGAGGTGACCGCCTCGGATACGATCTACTGCTTTGTCTTCTCGGGCAGCGCGTCAGTCTACTCAACATCCTGCCAGAATCCCGCCAGTGGCAGTTTTCCGATTAATGGGCTCCAGTTTTCAATTCCAGTTACGACCAGCCAGGGCGCTTTTACATTGAAGGGTCAATTTGCCTCTTCAACTCAGGCCAGTGGCGAGATTGTCGGGTCCGATGATTCTACTGATGTGGTCCTCACGTGGGCTGCCCACGAGACATCGGTGGCCAATCAGTGAGCGCTTGGGGACTGACCCCGGGCATGAGTGGTGACAAATCAACTTCCCGGGAGCACAATAGGATTCGATCTTAAGGGAAATGCGCCCGAGGAGCTCTCGAATATGACATCCGCCAAACTGTTGGTCTTACTTGTCGTAACTCCTCTGATCACTGGTTTCGTTGTCTCCCAGCCCGCTTTTGCCCAGGATGGAGCGGCAACCTACAAGGCGAAGTGCGCCGCATGCCACGGCGCTGAAGGGCAAGGCAAGGTCGGACCCGCGCTCAAAGGCACAAGCATCAGTGCGGACCAAATCGCCGGTTTACTGACAAAAGGCGACGATGCAAAGAAACCACCCCACAAAAAAGCGCTCAGCGGCCTCAGTGCCGATGACGCCAAAGCGGTGGCCGAATACGTCAAGAGCTTGAAGTAGTAGCTCACACCTCGAATATCGCCCCAAGCCCCTCGCTTGGGGCTTTTTTCGTATAGTTTCCTCGTAGTGCCCGTTCGCGTTATCTTAGTCGCATGGAACTTCGCGGATGCGGGACAGCGCTGGTAACTCCTTTTCGTCAGAACGGCTCCATCGATGAGCCTGCCCTGCGCAATCTGATCACGTGGCAAGTCGAGTCCGGAGTCGATTTTCTGGTTCCCTGCGGTACCACCGGCGAAACTCCGACACTCTCTCATGACGAATGGCTGCAGGTAATCGACATCACCATTGAAGTCGGCGCTGGGCGCGTCCCTATCGTCGCAGGTGCAACATCTAATTCAACTCACGATGCCGTGGAAAAAGCCAAGGAAGCTGTGGCACGCCCAGGGGTCAATGCCATTCTGACCGCATCGCCTTACTACAACAAGCCCACTCAAGAGGGCCAATACCGTCACTTTCACGCCATTGCAGAGGCAATTGACAAGCCAATCATTCTGTACAACGTGCCTGGGCGCACTGGGGCGAACCTTGAGCCCGCGACACTGGGGCGCCTTGCAGAAGTATCGCACATTGTCGGAGTGAAGGAAGCCAGCGGCAATATTACCCAGATTGCCGAAGTCTGCAACGCGGTTCCGGAGCAGTTTCTCGTCTTCTCAGGGGACGACGCAATCACATTGCCGGTGATCGCGCTGGGGGGCGTGGGCATCATCTCAGTTGCATCAAATGAAATTCCTCGCGAGATAGCGGAGATGACGCGAGCGGCGCTGAACAACGACTGGGTCACGGCCCGGCGCATTCATCGTAAGTATCTGCCGCTGATGCAGGGCAACTTCATCGAATCCAACCCGTTGCCGGTGAAAGCGGTGCTGGCGATGATGGGCAAGCTTGAAGAGGTCTATCGTCTGCCGCTTTCGCCCATGCGGCGCGACACACGTTCCAAGCTGCAGAAAATTGCGGCGGAAGCTGGATTGATTGCCAAACCTGCCGGCGCGCCCTCCGAAGGCGTCAGTTTCTTCATCTATGAGAATTGGTTGGCTGGCCCGCACAAGATTGTCCTGCACCGCTCCACCTGCGGACAGTGCAACCACGGCAAGGGACGTCCTTCGGGGCATGATGCCAACCACGCCCGCTGGCATGGCCCTTATGCGACACTTTCCGAGGCTCGACAGGCCTCGCACAACATGGCCGGCGTGCTGATTCGCAGCGAGTGCAAGTGCATTTGAAGGTAAGAGTAAGAAGTAAGAATGCAGAAGTAACACAGGATAGTTTTACCTCTACTTTCTTACTTCTGACTTTTGCATTCTTTATACTTCCCTCTCATGCCATCCCTCCAATCTTCCATCGAGCGCTTTGCTTCCCTCGGCGAGGTCGAGCGGAACCCTGAGGCGCGAAAAATCTTCCTCGAATTCCGTGAACAGCTAACGCAAGGGAAAATCAGGGCCGCTGAGAAAATTAACGATAAGTGGAAGGTGAACGTCTGGGTGAAACAGGGCATTCTGCTGGGCTTCCGCCTTGGCGAGCTCAGCAAGATGGGTGATGACGCCTGCCTCTCATTTATCGATAAAGATACATTCCCTGCTCGAAGATTTGCGGTTGATGATCGGGTGCGCGTCGTTCCCGGAGGGTCGTCGGTGCGACTCGGGGCATATGTTGCGCGGGGCGTGATTTGCATGCCGCCGATGTTCATCAATGTCGGGGCGTACGTCGACGAAGGCACCATGGTGGATTCTCACGCGCTGGTGGGCTCGTGCGCGCAGATCGGTAAACGCGTGCACCTGAGCGCTGCCACACAGATCGGCGGGGTTCTGGAGCCGGTCAACGCAGCTCCGGTGATTGTCGAAGATGATGTGCTCGTCGGCGGCAACAGCGGTGTCTACGAGGGCACGTTGGTACGGGCGCGGGCGGTGCTCGGAGCAGGCACGATTTTGACCCGCTCTACTCCACTCTACGATCTCGTGCGTGGGCAGATTTACCGGGCCAGTCCGGAGGCACCACTGGAGGTGCCGGAGAATGCAGTTGTGGTGCCCGGATCGAGAGCCGTCACGAAGGGTAAGGGCACGGAGTGGGATTTGTCCTTATATACGCCGGTTATCGTGAAATACCGGGACGAAAAGACAGATCGCGGAATTGAGCTGGAGGAGTGGCTGCGCTAATAAATGCTTATGCTGGATGCCTTCATCCGCACCCTAGGCGGTTGTAGAACCGCGCGCGTGAGCTCCGGTCTACTTGGCTTGCTTTGAATTCACCAGCAAGGGCAGCGCAGGCTCGAGGCTCTTTTGGTTACGAACTTCCAGATGGCGCTGCCGGAAATGATTCTTGGCCCGCTCACCCCAGGCACGGACAAAGTAATAATTCAGCCCCGCACCGATGACGGAACTGGCAATTGGGATCAGCCGCCCGGACCACTTCTCGACGTATTCTTTGCTGGCCTGCACGGCGATCCGGCGAATTACCTTGGGGACGAAACGATACACTAATTCTTTCTCCAACAGCTCGCGGCTGATGTCCACGCCGGCGGCGCTGGCGGCGGCGATCCACAGCTCCGCCGTCTCTTCTTCCGTATTGAACTCAAACCCGTAAAGCAAGCTGAGCTTCTGCAGGGTTCGCAAAGTGATTCCAGCCAGAATGCTGAGGTCAGGTACGATGGTCGTGATGCCACCCACGCCGAGTCCCGCGCCTTCCACGGCCGCCAGGCGCATGCCACTGTGAATTACGCGGTCTGCCAACACATCCAAATGGCCCACGTCGACGGAATAGACGCCCTGGAAGCTGCTAATGGGTAGTCCGTATGCGATTCGAAGCTGCACGAGAAATTTCTGCGGATCGACTTTGACTGTCTTGTAGGCATGCTGGAATCCCCGCCGCAAGCCATCTTCGAACCTGCGCCTCAGCCAAGATTTCCGGATCTCCGCAGCCATGTTTGTCCAGCTTATCGCTTACTGGGACCGGTGGGAAGAGTCAGTGGTCAGTGATTGGTGATTGGTGACCAGTGGTCAGAAAATCATGTGCTGGCGGTTGACTGACCACTGACTACCGGTCACCGACAACTGCTCCTGTGCTAGCATCAATTAACCTCTGATGCCACTTGGGAAGTTGCATGTCGTGCCGCTGGGCGGCCTGGGCGAGTTCGGAATGAACTGCATGGCCGTGCGCTGGGGCGAAGACATCATTGTTATTGATGCCGGCCTCATGTTCCCCGAAGCTGAACTGCTGGGCGTTGATATCGTCGTTCCCGACATATCTTATTTGACGGAAAATCGCCAGCGTGTGCGGGCCATTGTGCTTACGCATGGGCATGAGGACCACATCGGCGCACTGCCCTGGATTCTTTCCGAGCTTAACGTTCCCGTCTGGGGAACGGAATTCACACTCGCCTATGTTGAGGACAAGCTGGCGGAGCACGAGCTTCTTGATAACAGTGATCTTAGGGAAATCCGCCCTGGGGAAAGCTTCAAAATCGGGCCGTTCACCATTCATCCCATCCCGGTGACGCATAGCCTGGTGGATTGCGTTGCGCTCGCAATTCACACCCCGCTGGGCGTAATCATGCACACCGGGGATTTCAAGGTCGATCCCACTCCCACTGACAATCGCTTGTTCGATCTGCACTCCTTCGCCGAGTACGGCAAAGAAGGGGTGCTGGCGCTATTTCAGGATTCGACCAATGTCGAGCGCAAGGGATACACGCCCAGTGAGCGCGCGGTCCGCCGTAAGTTTGATGAGGTTTTTGCGCGCACCGAGCGCCGGCTGTTCATCTCCTGCTTTTCCTCCTCCATTCATCGCATCAAGCTGGCCGTCGAGTTGGCCTGGGAGCATGGGCGAAAGGTAGCTTTCGTCGGCCGCTCCATGATAAGTTCCGCCGAAATTGCCGAAGATCTTGGGTACCTCGACATTCCTGATGGCTTGCTGATTCATCCCGGTGAGATTAAGAATTTTGCCCCGGAACAAGTTTGTGTGCTGATCAGCGGGACGCAAGGCGAACCGATGTCGGCGCTTTCGCGCGCGGCAGTCGACAATCACAAGCACGCCAAAATCGAAAACGGCGACAGTGTAGTGCTGTCGTCGCGCATTATTCCCGGCAATGAAAAAGCGATCTACCGGATGATCGATCACTTGTTCCGCCGCCAAGCGCACGTGATTTACGAAGATGGATCTTCGCCGCCGGTGCATGTCAGCGGGCACGCCAGTCAGGAAGAGCTTAAGCTGATCATCAATCTTGTGAAGCCGAAGTATTTCATCCCCATCCATGGCGAGTACCGGCAACTGAAGCTGCACGCGGAAATGGCGGGCGCCATGCGGGGTTCGGTCGGCAACGTCATGCTGATCGAGAGCGGGGACATTCTCGAATTTGACGAACTGGGAGCACGCATTGTTGGGCGCGTGAATGTTGGCAGAATTTGCATCGACTCGGGTTCGCGAACCGACGTGGTGGAGGATTTGGTGATCAAAGATCGCCGCCACTTGAGCGAAGACGGCATTGTGCTTCCCATCATCGCCATCAACAAGCTTTCCGGGCGCGTGGAAACACCGCCGGAGATTGTCACTCGGGGTTTCGAACCGGGCGAAGACGGATTTATCGAGGGCGCTCGGCAGCTAGTGATGCAGACCCTGGAGGTTTCCAGTGAAGAGGAGAAGGCCGATTACGGCGTGATCAAAGAGAAGATCCGGGCGGATTTGAAACGCTACATTTCGAAGCAGATGCAAAAACGCCCGCTTATAATGCCGGTGATATTGGAAATCTAGGTTGTGCCAAGTAATGTTTATTGTTATCCCGAGCAAAGCTTAATCGTTCGCTCGCGAACGATCAGGCGGAAGTCGAGGGCCTGCTGTTAGGTCACTTGCCCAAACGTAGGAGGCGAACATCGTAAATCTTGACGACATCCGCTCTGCCCAAAGCCGCCTGCACGGCGTAGCCGTGCGCACTCCTCTCGTTCCCTCCAGTGTCCACGAAAACGGGAAAGCGCCAGATGCCCGCAAGCTTTTCCTGAAGCTCGAGAATCTTCAGCCGATCGGCGCTTTTAAGATTCGCGGGGCCTACAACAAAATTGCTTCACTCTCTCCGGAGGAGCGGGAGCGCGGGGTGATCACTTACTCCAGCGGAAATCACGGACAGGGCGTCGCTTACGCAGCAAGGGCGGTGGGCGCTAAGGCTGTCATCGTCATGCCGAGGACCGCCCCGGCGATCAAGCGCGAGGCTGTCGCCGCCATGGGCGCTGAAGTCGTGCTGGTGGGGCCCTCCAGTTTGGAACGCCAGCACCGGGCGGAAGAGCTGGCGCGACAGCACGGCTATGTGATGGTTCCTCCTTTCAATGATGAACAAATCATCGCAGGCCAGGGCACGATGGGTTTGGAGATTCTGGAAGATCTTCCCGAGGTGGAAACCGTGCTTGCGCCAGTCGGTGGCGGAGGAATGATCAGCGGGATTGCCACCGCGATCAAGCTCAGCAAGCCCTCGGTGAAGATTATTGGTGTCGAGCCGGAACTGGCGTCCGATGCGCAAGCCAGCCTGCATGAAGGACACATTGTGCAATCCACAGCCGAACAAGTCTCGCTGACTATTGCCGACGGGCTTCGCACCGAAAGCATCGGAGCGATCAACTTCGAGCACATTCGCAACTATGTTGACGACATCGTGACCGTCAGCGAATCAGAGATCCGTGATGCTGTGCGGCGGCTGGCCACAAATCCAAAAACCCTTGCTGAACCAAGCGGGGCCGTCGCGGTGGCAGCGTTCTTATTTCACAAGGATCAGTTGCCCGACACTATGCTCAATGTCGCGGTTATCAGCGGCGGTAACATTGAGCCCAGAGTGCTGCAGGAGATCCAAAACGAGAGGACGCAGGCAACGTCTTCCTTCGAGCCGGCACCGAATCTGTAGAGAAGCAGCTTGCGATCGCATGCTTCGACCCTTCAAAGTCGCACCCACAATTTCGGTCCTAATCTCGGCCATGCTCGTCGCGAATATGCTCTGCTTCGCGGAGGTTCAGCGCGGCGCTATGATGCGCGTTGCCAACATCTATATCGCTCCCGATACTTCTTCCGCCAAACTGGGGGAAGTCGACCGCGGACGAGAAGTCATTGTGCTGGAAACCAGCCGCGAGTGGCTGAAAGTCGAAGCCAATGTCACCGAGGAAAGAACCATCACCGGATGGATTCTGGAGAAAGGAGTGGTGCAGGCTTCCACTCCAAACGGTGACCGAATCTTATTTGGAGAAGCGGTTGATTCCGAGGACCAGGCCAGTCAGCGCCAAGGTCGCCGCGGGGCAGCGCAGGACGCCTTGCACCTCTATTACCGCGTGTACGATCTGTTTCCGAAATCTCCTATAGCCGGCGAAGCCCTGTATCGCGCTGCCGACATCCGCTGGCAAATTGAGAAGGCCGATGTCTCATCGCGCCCCTCGGCTCATGAAAGGGAAGCTTATCTTCGCGAAGGTATGAATGAAGACTTCATGCGCGAGGTAATCAAGAAGTTTCCGGGAACGAAATGGGCGGATTTGGCTGCATTTCATTTGATCGAAAATAAGCTGTGCGGCGATTGGCAAGGTTCCTCGAAGTGTCCCGAGAAGGAAGCCGAGATGTACGAGAAATATGCCAACGACCATCCGCAATCTCCAAAATTGGCCGAGGCACTCTACGATGCCGCCTGGCGCTTTTCCGCCCTCATTGAAATTTACAAGACCGAAGAGCAGCCCAAGAAATCTGAACAGTCGAAAGGCAAAGCAATCGCGACCGCCGAGAAAGTTGCCACGCAGTTTCCGCAAAGTGATTGGGGAGCTCGCGCAGAACGGCTGCTGTTCCTGATTCAGCAGGGCGTGCCGACGTACGGCAATGCGCAAGACTGAATCGCGTGGCAAATTAGCAAGCGCTCGATTCCCACATTGCCTGCCAAGATTCATACCTGTCTCAGATTCCCCGCTTTCTGAGATACTCTTACTACTCTCTTCAAGGAAGGACTAGAGATTGCCCATCTATCAAGCGGTAATTCTGGCGATTATTCAAGGCTTGGCCGAATTCATTCCAGTTTCAAGTTCCGGACATTTGATCATCGTGCGCAGGCTGCTCGGTTGGAACGAGCTATCTCCGGCTCACGAACTGACCTTCGATGTGGCCCTGCACTTCGGCACTCTGCTCTCGTTGCTGATTTATTTCCGGCGGACGTGGTTCCAAATCATTCGCGCGGCATTTGGCGGAGAGGTTGTGCGATTCTCCGAGTCAACCGGCTCAGACCGGAACCTGACACCGGATGAACAGCACGAAGAACGCCTCCTGCTTTGGTTCATGGCTATCGCTACCGTGCCCGGCGCGATCGCGGGGAAATTGCTGGAACATTCAGCGGAAGATTATTTTCGCGAGCACATTTACCTGATTGCAGGGGCACTGATTGTGGTCGCCCTGCTCATGTGGTGGGGAGAAAAGGTCAGCCGGATGACAAAGCCGCTAACCAGAATAAGTCTGGTGGATTCCATTATCGTCGGGTGCGCGCAAGCCACCGCGCTGATTCCCGGCGTATCGCGCTCCGGAGCCACTATCACAGCTGGTTTATTCCGAGATATGACGCGGGAGGCCGCTGTGCGGTTCAGCTTCCTGCTCTCGACCCCAATTATCGCCGGCGCTGCCTTGCTTAAGGCCCATGAGCTCAGGAAGGAAGGTCTTCCCCAGGAAATGCATCGTCCATTTATCGTCGGCGTAATCATCTCAGCGATCGTCGGATATGCCGCCATTGCCTGGCTTATCCGTTATCTGCAATCGAACAGCTTGAAAGCTTTTGTGGTTTACCGGATCGTAGCGGGCATTATCGTGATCGGACTGGCGCTAATGTGGCACCTGCAGTAGGAGGGTTTCCGCTGGAGGGAGCCGCGAACTTCCCGAAAATTAACTGCCATCGGCCTGAATGCCAAGATTCGGCGCACTGCTCCGGCGAGGCTTGTGTTAATTTTTAGACTTGCGCGCGCATTGGGGCGCGCTAGCTGATAAATGTCTTCGTCGCTTCAAAACCTCCGCCGTCCTGCAGCCAAGGTCTTCGTAGCTACGACGGTGATGCTGACGTTCATCTCCTTCTGGCGAGCGGCGGCCATCGTGCTTTCCGACCTTGCGTCCTCCGCCTATTACGCGGGAGGCGATGCGGAAAAGGTAATCGGCAGGAGTGCTCCCTGGTTCATTCTCGCGGTCATGCTATTCAGCTACGCGGTACGGGCGCTGTACATCGAGTCCAGCAGCATGTTCGTCCGGGGCGGAGTTTACCGTGTGGTCAAAGAGGCCATGGGAGGCACGCTAGCCAAGTTCTCAGTTTCAGCACTGCTGTTTGATTACGTGCTCACGGGTCCGATCAGCGCAGTTTCTGCGGGACAATACCTGGCTGGGTTCATCCAGGACACCACCCGCTACATCCACCATCCCTTGACCTTTTCAGAAGATCATTTTGCGGCAGTGTTTGCGGTCGTAATCGTCCTGTACTTCTGGTGGAAGAACATCCAGGGAATTCACGAGTCGAGCGAAAAGGCCCTGCAGATCATGGCAATTACCACGGTGATGGTCGTCATTCTGATTGCCTGGTGCACGATCACGGTTTTTCGCGTTCCCATCGAGATACCGCCGAATCCGTTCCATCCCGGAGTGATGAGATTGAACAGGGAATCCCTCGGCTGGTTGTATGGAACCCCGCTCGCTCACCTCACCTGGATCATCATGTTCGTCGGGTTCGGCCACTCGGTGCTGGCGATGAGCGGCGAAGAAACCCTGGCCCAGGTCAATCGTGAGATCGAGCATCCCAAGCTCAAGAACCTGGAGAAGACCGGGCTGGTGATTTTCATTTACAGCCTGCTGTTCACGTCACTGGTGTCTTTCTTTGCGGTGATGATCATTCCTCATAATGTGCGGCCGAATTACTTTGCCAACTTGATCGGTGGGATCACGATGTATTTGGTTGGCCCCACCAGCCTGAAACTGATCTTCCACGGATTTGTCGTGCTGGTCGGGGTGCTCATCCTGGCAGGAGCGCAGAACACGGCTATTGTCGGTGCGAACGGGGTTTTGAATCGCGTAGCGGAGGATGGTGTGCTCACGGAATGGTTTCAGAGACCCCACAGAAGATATGGCACCAGCCACCGCATCATCAACCTGATCGCAGGCATGCAGCTGCTGACTATTATTCTCAGCAAAGGAAACGTGTATGTTCTCGCCGGATTGTATGCCTTCGGCGTTATCTGGAGTTTCGCCCTGAAGTCGCTGGCGGTGTTGGTGCTGCGCTACACAGAGCCGCAGAATAGAGAATGGAAAGTTCCCGGAAACTTCCACGTTGGCGGTCACGAGGTTCCCATTGGTCTACTCGTGATTTCCGCCGTGCTGCTGATGACGGCCATCGTCAATCTATTCACCAAGTCTGAAGCGACCATTGCGGGAGTGACCTTCAGCTTGGTTTTCTTTGCAGTCTTTACCTACTCTGAACATCGAGTAGCCAGGAAGCGTCATGGCAAACCGGAGAACCTCGATCAGTTTCGTATCTATGGAAACCAGGAGTTGGGCAGTGGAGCGTTGGGAGTGCGCCCGGGCAATATCCTGGTAGCCGTTCGTGATCCCCGGAATCTCTATTATCTGCGCGATGTTCTGCGCGACACTAATACACTTCGGCAAGATGTCGTCGTGATGACCTCCCGCCTCTACCATCGCGAACATTCATTTACCGGCAGCGCCGTCATGGATGCCTCACAGGTGTTTGATCACTATGAACAGGAGCTGTTTACGGCAGCAGTAGCGGTGGCTGAGAAAGAAGGCAAGCCGGTCTCATTACTGGTGGTGCCCGCAAGCGATGTGTTCGAATCGATTGTGGTAACCGCACAGCGCCTGGATTCCAGTCGTATCGTATGTGGCCGTTCCAACAAGCTCACCACCGATGAGCAGGCAAAGCTCACCGGGGATGCCTGGGAGCGTTTACCGGAACCCCGGCCACACTTGACCCTTGAAATTCATTCCCCCAGCGGCAGCGTGCAGGAGTATCTGCTGGGCCCGCATACGCCGCGCCTGCGCCCGCAGGATTTAGATCTTATGCATCAGGTGTGGCTGGATATCACGTCAGACCCCAAATACGCCGGAGCCCATCACTATCATGTTGTCGCACTCGCCCTGGAAGAGCTGCGCCGGGAGTTAAACGGCGAACAGCGGGCGGAGCTGTTGGCAAAGTTGCTGGATGAGATGCATGGCGACGGCCATCGGCCCAATTGAGCTGAAGCGAAATCAGGATCCGGATGCAGCTGAGGCAGTTGAATTGACGGTGCGGTCAAGCCTCGATGATCGTAATGATGGCGGGACTTCCGGGTACAGGCAAAAGCACGCTGGCGCGATTCCTGGCACAGAGGCTGCCGGGCACAGTACTCGATAAGGACATCATTCGAGCCGCACTTTTCTCGCCAGCACATGTCGAATATTCCCGCAAGCAAGACGATTTTTGCCAGGAGGTCATGCTGAAGGCCGCCGCGTATCTACTTGGCATGGATGGTTCGCTATATGTGTTCCTTGATGGGCGGACCTTTTCACAACGCTACCAACGTCAGCGAGTGATTGAATTCTGCTCACAACTGGGAGGCCGGTGGGCAATCCTGGAATGCGTCTGTGCTGAGTCAACTGCTCTCGCGCGCCTGGAAAGAGCCGTCGCTACCCAGGAGCACCTGGCTACGAATCGCACACCTGAGCTGTATCATCGCCTTCGAGAAGCGTGGGAGCCGATTGACTTCCCTAAACTCATCATCGACACGGACAATAGCCTGGATTCCTGTGCGGAGCAGGCAATGCGGTACCTCGCGCAAGGGCGCGACCAAAACTCATGACCGGCGACTTATCCTTAATCCAAGTTACCGCTCTGTAACTAACTGTCGAATATATGTATAGCGTTCGCAACCTCATTGCGCTGAGGTGCAGACGCCGAGCGGCCCCTGCGTCGAGCCGCTTGGCCCGGGTTTGCGGGCTGATTTACCAGTGGGTTAACACCTTAATCATGGACGTTTCTTCTCAGGGAAGGTAGCTAACCCATCATGCCATTTGACCTTACGGGGCTTGCGGCCTAACATAGCGCCGAGTGCGCTCCCATGGTCGGGCAGACGGTCTCCCACTATCGCATTCTCGGTAAGATCGGCGGCGGCGGTATGGGAGTGATCTATGAAGCCGAAGATCTTCGGCTGGGCCGTCATGTCGCCCTCAAATTTGTCCCGGACAATGTGGTGGGTGACAAGAAGTCGCTCGATCGGTTTGAGCGCGAGGCGCGCGCTGCCTCGCGGCTAAACCATCCCAATATCTGCACCATTCACGATATCGAAGACAACAACGGCCATCCCTTCATCGTGATGGAGAAGCTCGAGGGCGAGAGCCTGAAAGAGCGGCTTCAGGGCAAACCGCTGGAAATGGAGCTGCTCTTAAAGATCGCATTTCAGGTGGCGGAAGCGCTGCAGGCGTTGCACGCCAAAGGCATTATTCATCGCGACATCAAGCCGGCAAACGTTTTCATTACACACAGCGGGCAGATCAAAGTTCTGGATTTTGGGCTGGCTAAGATTTCCCGAGGCGAGCTGGGCGAAGGAGACGACGCCCACTACGAAGAGTCCCTGACCGCCGTAGGCGTAGTTCCGGGTACCGCAGTTTATATGTCTCCCGAGCAAGCGCGCGGCGAAGACCTCGACCCGCGCAGTGACATTTTCTCGTTCGGTGTGGTGTTGTTCGAGATGGCGACCGGGCAAAAGCCCTTCCGCGGCGCGAACGTGGTTAGCACGCTCGACGCGATGCTGCACAAGAAGCCCCCCTCACCACGAACACTGAATGCTGCTTTGCCGGCTTCGCTCGAAGGCGTGATCGGCAAGGCGATGGAGAAAGATCGGGACCAGCGTTATCAGAACGCGGCGCAAATGAAAGCGGACCTGGAGCGATTGAAAAACGAAACTGAATCGGCGCAGGTCAAGGCGATGTCGCGTGAAACGCGGCTGAAGGTAGTCACCAATACTTTTGCCGGGACCAGCGCTTGGCCCAAGTACACGATGCTGGGCGTGAGCGCGCTGTTGATTACGGTTTTGGCAGCCCTGGGTGCATGGTGGTTTAAACATCGCGAAGCGCGAGCCCTGGGTGCCAAGAACACGATCGCGGTACTCCCACTGCAGAACATGAATGGCGACTTCAGCGTGGATTATCTTCGCTTTGCTCTGGCGGACGAGATTGCCAACGTCCTGATTTCCAGTCGTGCCCTGGATGTGCGGCCTTCTTCGATTACGAGAAAGTATGTGAACGCTGACCTGGACCCGCAGAAGGTCGGCGGCGAACTGCACGTCGCCAATGTCGTCTCCGGGCACTTCATCAAGCAGGGCGATTATCTGTTGGTCACACTGGAAGCGGTGGATACCGCCAACGACCGCCTGGTTTGGCAAAGCAGTTTTAGCACTGAGAGCCAGGATGCGATTGCCTTGCAGAACCAATTGACTGGGCATCTTCGGCAGGGATTACTCCCTGCACTCGGAGTGGCAGGCGGCTCGATCGACATCGGCGCAAAACCGAAGAATGCGGAGGCCTACGACCTCTACCTGCACAGCCTGGCTTTGCCGCACGATCCCGGGCCGAATAAGGACGCGATCGCCGTGTTGCGGGAAGTGGTCAGGCTGGATCCGACCTACGCGCCTGCTTGGGAAGAATTGGGACAACGATACTACTTTGATTCGGCTTACTCGGATGGTGGCGAGGATGCCTTCCAGAAGTCCAATGAAGCATCCCAGCACGCTGTGACACTTGATCCCAACCGTTTGATCGCAGCGGGCCAGCTTGTTGTGAACCAGGTCAATCGCGCCGACCTGAGCAAGGCATACCGGGGCGCGCAGACTCTGCTGAAGAATCGCCCAGAGAGCGCACAAGCTCATTTCATCATGGCCTATGTTTTGCGCTATGCGGGAATGCAGGAGGAAGCTGGGCGCGAGTGCGATACGGCTTTAGCCCTGGATCCAGGTAATTTCCAATTCCGTTCCTGCGCCTGGGCTTACATGGAGTTGGGCAAAACGCAACGTGCCATGGATTTTGTTCGCCTCGACGCAGGCTCTGAATGGGCCGCGTACGCGACTTTTCAGATTCTGTTGCGAGAGGGAAAGATCGCGGAGGCCAAAACCGAGTTGAAGACCGTATCCGGCGCTCCGCGTTACCACCATGAGCTGCTGGATAGTTGCCTCGGGTTGCGACCCGCTTCCGATCAGGACCGGCTGGCACAACAGGCAGAGACTGCCATCCTCGCCGAACCGGATCCGGAGCCCTGGTATTACTGGGGTACAGCGATGGCATTCTGCGGGAAGAAAGACATCGCGCTGCATATGATTAACGCAGCCGTCCAGCAAAACTACTGTGCATATTCGGCATTATTAGCCGATCCGTTACTTGCGAAATTGCGCAGCAGTGCGGAATTTGACCAGGTTCTTACCTCAGCGCACGGATGCCAGCAAGCCGTGAACAACCCGCCGGGCCAGTAACCCCTTTACAATTTTCCGGCGCCACACTTCCAGCATTTTGCGAAGATTCCAGCTATCCTTAGGAGAGCGGGGTTAGTCATTCCTGAAGAAAATGATTAGGAAATAATTTGTTCCCCATTCGCGAGAACGCCCATCGTTTAGACGTGTATCCTTTTCGACGCACACTCGTGCGCGCTCTGTGGCTTACCGGCGTGCTGGCTATGTTCTTCCTGGCACCGACTATGCCAGGTAGGGCCAGCCCGGTCGAGCCTCTTCCCCAGGACACCGGCACCGCCGGGCTGAAAGAGATGCTTCTCCGTTTGCATACTACAGCTCGCCTGATGCAGACCGTGGCGCATCCTGATGATGAAGACGGCGGTCTGCTTACGCTGGAATCGCGCGGCAAAGGCACCGAAGTGCTGCTCCTGACGTTGAATCGCGGCGAAGGCGGGCAAAACAAGATTGGCAGCAATCTCTTCGATGTGCTCGGTGTTTTACGGACGCTCGAGCTGACCGCCTCGGACCGGTACTACGGAGTTGAGCAGCGATTCACGCACGTGGCCGACTTCGGCTACTCCAAGACACCCGACGAAACATTTCAGAAGTGGCAGGGGCACGAGGTCGCGCTGGGCGATATGGTGCGCGTCATCCACACCTTCCGCCCGGATGTGCTGGTAGCGCGCTTTTCGGGAACCGACCGCGACGGACATGGGCACCATCAAGCCTCAAGTATTCTGACACGCGAGGCCTTTCGCGCCGCGGCTGATCCTGGTCGTTTTCCCGAGCAGATTAAGGAGGGTCTGCAGCCCTGGCAAGCGAAGAAACTCTACGTTGGGAACGTCTGCGCATGGGGAGCGAAGACCTGTCCCGAGTCGGACTATACCGTGCGCTACAACACGGGCCAATTCAGTCCGTTGTTGGGGGAATCTTATGCGCAGTTTGCGATGGACGGTTTGAAACACCAGCTTTCTCAGGGGGCAGGTGGCTGGACGCTCGATCCCGGCGATCGTTTTGCATTTTACAAACTCGTGGATTCGGTCTTGCCTTCAACCACAGACGATAAAGGTCATGAGAACGATCTTTTCGATGGAATTGACACCACCTTGCCCGGGCTGCTGTCGCGTATTGGGGATGAGGGAGGTAAGGTCACATTTCTGCGCTCTGATCTGATCGAAATTCAGCGCAGGGTTGACGAAGCCACAACTGCGGCGGAACAGAATCCAGCAAGCGCAGCGGTGCCATTACTCCGCGGCCTGGAAACTACTCGAAAGACGATTGCACAGATCGAGAGTTCTTCACTTTCAGAAGCTGCCAAGCAGGAGCTGGGCACTGAACTAAAAACCAAAGAACAACAATTCGAGAAAGCCGCTAACCTTGCACTCGGCATAGAATTCGCGGTGACCGTGGATGCGCCCGTCGGCGGCGATCCGGAAAATGCGTTTATGGCCGTCCCTGGGCAGGACTTTGAGGTTTCGGCACATTTTTCCAGTTCCGCGAAACTTCGTGTAATGAAAGTTGACTTGGATGTTCCGCCTGGCTGGAAGTACAAGGAAGTAAAGAAAAGCGATCCGGTGACTGTGACGTTCCGCGTTTCTGTCCCTCAGGATGCAGGACCTACCCGGCCCTATTGGCACCGCAACGATCCTGAGCGGGATGCCATCAACACGGTCGATGAGCCACGGTATTTGACGCTTCCCTTTCCGCCGCCCCCGGTGCATGCATTGGCGACTTACAAACTGGATGGTGAGCAGGGCGCCGCAAGCGCCGTGGCGGTGGTCAAATATAGAGGCCCACATAGTGCGGAGCTGGAGAGGCCTCTTGCCGTGGCACCGGCATTTTCCATGATACTGGAGCCGAGCTTGCAGGTGATTCCGACTCGCGGGGATAGCGCTTGCACAGTCAAAGTGGTAGTTTCCACGAACCTTTCGAAACCCGCGGAGGGGACGCTTCATCTGGAGGTTCCTGCCGGATGGTACGCACAACCCGCAAGTTTGCCGCTGAGCTTCAATGCCCGTGGCGAAAAGCGTGAGTCTGAATTCACTGTCTCCCATGACGGCATGAAGGAGGGGACGACCGAGATTCGCGCGGTCTTCGAATCGGCGGGTAAGAACTACAGCGAAGGATACAGCGTGGTGACCCGCGAGGACCTCGACACTTTTTATTACTATCAACCGGCGGTGCAGCACGTGAGTGTGGTGGACGTGAATGTGCCGAAAGATCTTAAAGTTGCCTACATCATGGGGGCTGGCGATGATATTCCGACGGTACTGAGACAGATCGGGATGGATGTGAGAATGGTTCCTGCGGATAAGCTTGCCGATGAAAATCTAGGCCTGTATGAGGCAGTCGTTCTCGGTATCCGGGCCAATGATACTCAGAAGGAAATCGCCGAGAATCATCGGAAGCTGCTCGATTACGTTTCCAGCGGGGGCACGCTGCTCATGCAGTACAACACCGGTGTCTCGGATTTCAACAAAGACGACCTCACCCCCTATCATGCTCAACTCAGCCGTGCCCGCGTGTCGGTGGAAGAAGCGCCGGTCGAAATTCTTGCACCGGCTGACCCGGTGTTCCACTATCCCAATCAGATCACACCGCGGGACTTTGATGGCTGGGTGCAGGAACGCGGGCTGTATTTCATGGACAAGTGGGACGAACACTTTCAACCCCTGCTGGCCAGCCATGATCCCGGTGAACCCGAACAGAAAGGTGGATTGCTGCTGGCGCACTATGGCAAAGGAATTTACATCTACGCAGGTTATGCATTTTTTCGTCAGTTGCCTGCCGGAGTGCCGGGTGCGATCCGCTTATATGTGAACCTGCTTAGCGCAGGCCGAAGTAATCAGAATGCGGTGGCCAGTGGGCAGTGATCACTGACACTGGTCACCGGCCACTCAATGCCTTCCCGATCCCAACCCGGCCCAGATTCTCCCCGCCTCATCCGCGGCGTGGGCCTGGGCAGTGCCACGGCGCTCAACATGATCGACATGATCGGAGTGGGACCGTTCATCACGATTCCACTGATTGTGAGCGCGATGGGCGGACCACAAGCCATGCTGGGATGGCTTCTCGGCGCCATTTTTGCCATGTGCGACGGCCTGGTATGGGCCGAGCTGGGCGCTGCCATGCCGCACTCCGGCGGTTCCTACGGTTATTTACGCGAAATTTACGGGCCCAATCGCTGGGGAAGGCTGATTTCCTTTCTCTTTATCTGGCAGCTCTCGTTCAGTGCACCGTTATCGATTGCGTCGGGAGCGGTCGGCCTTGCAGGGTACGCAGCTTACCTGCGGCCCGGTCTGGAGATTCCATACGTTGTGCGTAACTGGTCTGTGCCCATGCCAGTGGTGGGACGGCTTGAGATGCATTGGTTAATTTCGGGCACAACGTTTATTGCGATTGGAGTGGTTCTTCTCGCCACCCTGCTTCTGTATCGAAAGATTACAAGCATCAGCTGGATGTCGAAGCTCTTGCTGGCCGGCGTGGTTGCAACCATGGGATGGATCATAGTCGCAGGTCTCACACACTTCGACGCCACGCGCGCATTCAGTTTTCCTCCCGGCGCATTTCGCCTCACGCACGCTTTCTGGCTGGGACTGGGTTCGTCGATGCTCATTGGAACCTACGATTATTGGGGATATTACAATGTCGCGTTCCTTGGGGACGAAGTGAAAGATCCTGGCAGAACCATTCCACGCGCGATCCTGCTATCTATTTTTCTGGTGGGCTGTCTATACGTCTTGATGAATCTGAGCATCCTGGGCGTTGTGCCCTGGCAGGAGATGACCGCCTCGGCTCGCAGCAATCGCGGATTGTATGTGGTTTCCATTTTCATGCAGAGGATTTACGGGCCGTGGGCCGGGGCGCTGGTGACTGGATTGGTGATCTGGACTGCCTTTGCCTCGGTATTTTCAACTCTGCTTGGATATTCGCGTGTCCCGTACGCGGCCGCTCTCGACGGCAATTATTTTCGCGTGTTCGCGCGTGTTCACCCCGAAGGGCGCTTCCCGTATGTATCTCTGCTGGCTTTGGGGCTGGTTGCTGTGGCTTTTTGCCTGCTCTCGTTGGCCGACCTGATTGCAGGGCTCGTGGTGATTCGCATTATGCTGCAATTTCTGGTGCAGGCGATAGGGGTGATAGTGTTGCGCTGGCGAAATCCGGAGCTGCCGCGGCCTTTTCGCATGTGGCTGTATCCCTTGCCAGCGTTGATTGCCGCGGCAGGATTTGTTTTCATGCTGATTTCACGCGCTAATTCGGCAGTGCAGCTTCGCTACGCCCTGCTGATTTTGATTACGGGAATTGTTATTTATCTGGTGATGGCATGGCGCACTCGGGAATGGCCGTTTGGCGGGCGGATCTGGGCTGAGGTCCACACCGCGGAATCATAAATGGCAGGCACCATCAACACCTCGGTCGAGGCAAGCTTGCAGCGGCATGACGGATCGCCGTGGGCTCCACTACGGGAACAACTGTTTCGCTCGCTTTGGGTCGCTGCAATTATTTCCTATACCGGAACCTGGATGCGAAACGTGGGCGCGGGGTGGTTGATGACCCAGCTCACGACGTCACCACTGATGATCAGCCTGGTGCAAGCGGCATCAACCTTGCCAGTCTTTCTGGTCATCCTTCCCGCCGGGGCGCTCGCCGATATGGTGGATCGCCGACGCTTCCTTTTGATTACGCAAGCCTGGATGGCGGCAGCTGCGGCCCTGCTTGGCATTTTCACCTTGCTGGAACACATCACACCCTGGACTCTGCTTCTCTTCACATTTGTTCTAGGGCTCGGTGCGGTGATGAACGATCCCGCATGGCAGGCGATTACACCCGAGATTATTTCGCCCCAACAGCATGCTCCTGCCGTGGCGTTGAACTCAGTGGGATACAACGTTGCCCGAGCCGTCGGTCCAGCTATCGGTGGGTTGGTCATCGCCGCGGCCGGCGTGGGCGTCGACTTTCTGATTAACGCGGTTTCATTTTTCGGTGTGATCTTTTTCTTATATCGCTGGAAGCGGGCACGCTTCGAAGATTCGGAAGCCGGGCGGGTGCGCGATGCCCTGCTCTCCGGCTTACGATACGTGCGGGGTACGCGGGTGGCTCAGTGCGTGCTGATCCGAACCGCTGCATTCAGTATTGGAGCAAGCTCGTTGCTAGCTCTGTTGCCGATCGTGGCGCGACCGCATGGCGCCACCGGCTATGGCTTCCTGCTCGGTTATTTTGGATTAGGTGCCCTGGCGGGGGCAGCCGTCTTGCCGCGTTTGCGCCGCCGGCTCTCCGTGGATGGCGTCGTGGCCTTTGCTATTGTGGTATTCGCGTGTATGACCTTCGCTGCCGGCCGAGTGCAAAGCTTCGGATGGCTGAGCCTGGTATTGTTTACCAGCGGAACCGCGTGGATCGGAATTCTCGCCTGTCTCAATGTGGCGGCGCAGACCATGTCGCCGCCCTCTTTACGGGCACGGGCGCTATCAACGTACATATTGGTGTTACAGGGAGGAATGGCGGGAGGGAGCGCGCTTTGGGGCGCTGTGGCCAGCCGGTTCGGTGTTCCCACTGCCTTGTTGTGCTCGGCAGCAGCGTTGATGATAGGATTACTGGCCGTGCGCCGCTATCGGCTTACGGCACACGACCTGGAATTTGCGCCAGCGGTCGTTCGGGACTAATCAGTTTTCGCCATCACAACATCACTCAAGGAGATCTGTATGAAGGTTATATGCTGGGGCCTCACAGCCGCGGTTGTGTTGCTCTTCGCTAATTTCGCTGCCGCTCAAGCCAAGACTGAAGAACATCTCACCGTCTCGCAAATCATGGAACGCTCTCTCAAGCCGGTGGAAGGCGAATTTGTTCCGGCGGCTGACGCCATGCCGGAGGACAAATATTCATTCGCTCCCACCAACGGCGAATTCAAGGGGGTTCGCACCTTTGCCCAGCAAGTGAAACATGTGGCAGCGGTCAACTATATCGTGGGATCAACGATACTCGAGGAAAAACTACCAGTCGAGTTGGGCGGAGAAAACGGCCCAGACTCCATCACCAGCAAGGCCGATATTATGAAATTTTTGAAGGACTCGTTTGCTTACCTTCACAAAGCTATGGGCAGCATCAATGAGAAGAACCAGACCGATCTAATTAAGAACCCATTCGGCAAAGACAAAGTGACGAGGTTGGGCTTTGCGACCGTAGGACTTTGGCATCCCTTCGACCATTACGGCCAGATGGTCGAGTACCTGCGGATGAATGGGATCATTCCGCCCGCCAGCAGGGGACAATAGTAGAGTTTGCACAAAGTTTGCGGATGTCAGGGCGGCTATTTTACCGCGGCTTGCATGCTTTCCTTGGCTGCGAAGTCCACGAGCTTTTGAAGCACCTCGTACGGAATTCCTCCCGCGCTTAGCCCGCGGCCATTGATGAAAATTGTCGGGGTGCTGTTCACGTCAAGAGACTTTGCCAACTCGATGGAATGTTGGACGCGGGTTTCGGTTTCGGACTTCGCAGAACAAGCTGCGATCTCTGCTCCATTCACGCCCGCAGCATCAGCAAAAGTCTTCAATTTGTCATCAGCATTAGCGGCTGTAATGTCCGACTGCGCACCATAGACGTTCTCAATGAACTTCCAGAAAGCATCATTGGAAGCGCGGCCAATACAGTCGGCGTACTCGGCCGCTTTCATCGCCCAATCGTGCATCGGCAGCGGGAAATTCTGAAACACGATGCGAACGTTCTTGTCCTCCGCTGCTAATCTGTCCAGCGTAGGCTGAGCTTCCTTGCAATGTGGGCATTGCAAATCGCTGAACTCGACGACGGTGACAGGCGCTGTCGCAGGCCCACGGGAGGGTCCGTTCGCGCGCTTTCCCAATTCCTCGCGAGCAGCCTGGAAGGGATGAGATCCGAACGGCAGGATTTGGCCGACGACGGCATGCCGACCATCAGGACTCACATAGAACTTCTGCGCCTGGGCACCCTGCGGCCCCTGTACCGTAACGTCCACTTCGGCCAGTCCCTGTGCTTCCGACGGCTTGATGGCGGTGATCTTCCAGCTGAATGAGGGATCGTAGCCGAACATCTGCTGCATGAACGCGTCCACAACTTCTTCTGAAGGGAGAATGGCTGGGGCCTTGCTGCTGGCGGATTTTGCAGCGGGCTGGGGCGCCGCCGGTTTTTCTTGTCCAACTACCAGCGTGGCCAATAACAGAACAGAAAGCGCTTTCCAAGCCTGTGGCATTATTTCCTTTCTTTGATTGAGCTGAGTATCAGTGCTTAAATATCCGATTTGGCCGCGATGGGAAAGCGACGCCCATAGCCAAATGCTTTCTCGGAAATCTTGAGTCCCGGTGCGGCCTGTTGCCGTTTGTATTCTGTACGTTCAATCATGCGGATGACGCGTCGAACTAGAGTAACATCGAACCCGCGTTGCGCGGCAATTTGCTCAGGGGTGCGTGACTCCTCGACATAATCTTCCAGAATGGCGTCGAGCACTTCGTAGGCTGGCAGAGTGTCGCTATCTTTTTGATTCGGCCGCAACTCGGCCGAAGGAGGCTTCTCCAGACTCGCGCACGGAATTACGGCGCGACGAGAGTTCGCGTAGTGGCTGAGCCGATAGACCAAGGTCTTCGGCACGTCCGAGATCACGGCCAGCCCACCCACCATGTCGCCATAAAGCGTGCAGTAGCCAACGCCCAGTTCGCTCTTATTTCCGGTGCTCAGCACGATAGCGCCAAATTTGTTGGAAAGAGCCATCAGCATGGTGCCGCGGGCCCGCGACTGGATGTTCTCTTCGGTCTCATCTTCCTTGCAACCGGCGAACACTTGTTTCAGCGCCTTTCTGTAGCTTTCGAAGATATCGGTAATCGGCAGCACTTCGAAGCGGATGCCGAGATTCTGCGCGAGCGTTCGCGCGTCTTCGATCGAGCCCGGTGAGGAATACGGACCGGGCATACCGACGCCAATGACGCTCTCCGGACCGAGCGCATCGACAGCAATGACCGCCGTGAGCGCCGAGTCAATCCCGCCGCTCAGACCGATGATGACCTTGTGAAATCCGCATTTATGAACATAATCTCGTGTGCCGAGAACCAGCGCGGCATATACGCTCGCTTCTTCGCCCGCGATTTGATGGTGTACTTCGCCGGTGAGCTTATCGGAATCGAAGTAAATCAAATCCTCTTCAAAAGATTTTCCTTGGGCCACGACCTCGCCCGCGGGATTCAGAACCAGGCTGGAGCCGTCGAAGATCAAGCTGTCGTTGCCTCCGACCTGGTTGACCATGGCCACGGGAATTTTTTGTGTGCGTGCAATGGAAGCCAGCATGTTGCGGCGGAATTCCCGTTTTCCCATCCAGAAGGGAGAAGCCGAAATATTCAGCAGAAAATTGCCGCCGCCGTGGATCAGTGCTTCGACGGGATCGAAGGTATAGAGCCGCTGTTTCCAGAAACTTTTGTCATTCCACGCGTCTTCACAGATTGTGAGCGCCATCTGCTTGCCGCAAAACGGGAATATGGATTGGCTGCTGGCGGGCGCAAAGTTACGCATTTCATCAAAGACATCATAGGTGGGGAGCAACATCTTGGACTGCACAAAGGCTACTTTGCCGTCTTTAAGCAAAGCAGCAGAGTTCATCACCGACTTGCCGGTTTCGGCGTGCGCCGGAGTCACCAGGCCGCAAATCACCGCAATGCCTCGGGTCTCATCCGCGATCAACTCGATGCTCTCGCGATTGCGAGCGACGAAAGATGGTCGCTCTACCAGATCACGCGGCGGGTAGCCGCAAACGGAAAGTTCGGGGAAAAGAATCAGCCCGGCGCCGGCCTGCTGGGCTCTTTGCGCATGCTGGACGATCTTGCGGCGGTTGCCCTCGAAATCGCCGACCGTGGGATTGATTTGTCCCAGCGCGATTTTCATATATTTAGTGTAGAGGGGCGGCGCAGAGTAGCCAAGTTCAGCTTGATGTCAGTTTGGAGAATTGCCGCCGGGACTGGGTATTTGATCCGGCGGGGGCGGCGGTGGAGGCGCCACTCCGCCAGCGGGCAACGTTTTCGGCGAATCGTTGGGCAATTCTTCGCCAGGTCTTCGCAGGCTGGGAGCGTTTGCCGGCCGGGGTTGAGTCTCTGAGTTCTGAGCCAGCGTCGGTTTGGGGCCCAAATCGACTTCTTTCTCGGTACGAACAATCTTCTGTCCATCCACCTTCATAGTCTCGACACGCACCACCTGGTCGTCGACGAGGCGCACGAAATCGACGTCCTGCGGCGGTTCGCCGTAGATCCACTCCTCGTATTCGATCTCGCCATCCTTTTCGCGAATTTTCTTTGGCGGACGCCCTTTGGCGTAGGTGACCATTTCGCGGTTCATTCCGACCAGTACCTGGTGGTTCCTGATCGCCTCCTTCACTTTGGGCGGCACGGTTTCCAGATAAGCTTCCAGTGGAGATTTGGCGTCGAAGTCAAATACCGGCCGCAGAAGCTGCTTCAGCTCAGGCGCGCTCAAGTCGGGCACATATTGGTCGAAAACCAAATCGACAAAAGAACCACGCGGGTTTGCGCTAGCGTCGCTGGGCGCAATGGGAGCCGTCCCTCCCATGCCTCCAACTTCAATTCGCTGATACCATTTTTGCTTCTTGACCGGCCCACCGTTGATCTCGAAATGGATGCGATCGCTCTTGATGGTGATGGCGCTAATCCGCGCCTGATCGCCGGGTTTAGCCGCAGGACCCCACATCGCCATCATCGTCTGCAGTTCCCGACCGCTCGGTGTGACGACACCATCCTTCAATGTCAATCCTCGTTTGCCCATCGGAAATGGCGCACGAATATACACCAGTTCGGAATCGAAGGCGCGAATAAGTTCAACACGAGTTTCCCTGGAAATATGTGGGCGAGGCGAATCTGGCTTTTGGCCGGCAGGCTGCTGATCGGAGGCGCCTACAGCCACGCTGACCAGCATTGAAAGCAGAAGCGCGAACACATTGCGTGGCTTCATGGGAACCCGCGCCAATCCTGACTTATTATACCGTGACCCATCAGGCAGTTGTTTCACAAGATATCGAAATAGAGGAAACACATACATTCAGGCCATTAGGAGGAAGCAAGAATCGAGGAAGTCAGAAGTGCATGGAAACACTAGGTCTAAGTCGGGGCCTTGGATTCCATCCGAAACTTTTTCACTGCTGCTCCATCGAATTAGGGTGAACTTCTCTTGTCGAGGAATCCATGGCAGACAAAGTAACTAAGACCGAGCAAGAATGGCAGAAGCAGTTGACCCCGGAGCAGTATTGCGTTGCACGTCAAGCCGGTACCGAACCCGCGTTCACTGGCAAATACTGGAAGACGAAAGAAAAAGGAACGTACAACTGCATCTGTTGCGGCGCTCCGCTGTTCAGCTCCGAAACCAAGTTTGATTCAGGGACAGGATGGCCGAGCTTCTCGCAACCGGTGGATCAAGCAGCAGTCGCCGAGCACACCGATCGCAGTCACGGCATGACTCGCACGGAGGTACGCTGCGCTCGCTGCGAGGCACATTTGGGACACGTCTTCCCCGACGGCCCCGCCCCTACCGGTTTGCGCTATTGCATGAATTCGGCTTCGCTGGACTTGAAAGGTGCAGAAAAGAAGTAGAGAAGGCGCGGCGAAAGCTACGCCCTTGCAAGCATAAATTCGGCCGGCTTTACGCCCCGGCGCCTGCAGCGGCTGCTTTGGGCTTCTCAGCCTCGCTGGCAGTTGACTTACTGGACGCCTGGGTCTGAGCTTTATCCTGCTTTTGTGACCCCGTACGGACTTCCACGCTACCTTTCAGCAAAGCGCCGTCTTCTACGCTGATGCGCGGAGAGGTTACGTCGCCGGTCAATGATCCTTCCGATCGAATGTCCAGGCGATCGGTGCATTGGATGTTGCCTTTAACCGAGCCCATAATTACGACTTCCTTCGCATCGATATTGGCGGTTACGCTGCCGTTCCGGCCAATCGTCACCCGCTGCCCGTTCACGTGAATCGAGCCCTCGACGCGTCCATCAATGTAAAGCGGTTCCGAGCCAGTGATCTCCCCTTTAATGACGACCGAAGGCCCGATACTGGCTTGCTCGGTAGGGGAAACCGCGGTTCTTACTGGAGTGTAGGTGTTGGTGGTTGCGGGGGCTTTGGTGGCTTGATTGTGTGCGGGTTGCAGCATCGATTCGAATCATCCTTGTTCAGCGCGGTTTCGACGTAGTACGCGCGAGTTATGCAGAGCTTGACGCTGACTATCGCACGAACTCTGGAGGCGGAGCAGGTTACGGAAGATGCTGTACGGCTGCCAAAATAGCAGGCTAAGTTTCGAGAGTTTGCGCTAATTCTTCCCATTCGGAAAGATGATTCTTGAGGACACCGCGACACCGCTCCAGTTCCTGCGTCAGACGGGTAGTCTCCTCCGCACTGACGAACGTCTGCAAGGCGTTTTCGCAATCGGAGATAGCTGCTTCGGCGCGGCTGATTTCCGCTTCCAATTCACGAATGCGGTCCTCCATCTTTTTGCGTTTGATCGGGTTCAGGCGCTTGGCTTTTCCATCTGGAGATTCGAGCACAGGCTTCTTACCGTTTGTCGGCTGGTTTGTCGCAGTGGTGGCCTCTACGGTCTCTTGCAATCGTGCCGCGCCGCCTTCTTTTCGCCAGCGATAATCTTCGTAATTTCCGGGATAAACCTCGATGCGGCCATCGCCCACTTCGAAAACGCGTGCCGCCAGCTTGTCGATAAAGTAACGGTCATGCGAAACGAAAACCACGGTTCCTGTGTATTTGGACAAAGCCTCCAACAGAACATCTTTGGCGCGCATGTCGAGATGGTTGGTGGGTTCATCGAGCAGCAGAAAATTCGCCGGATGCAGCAGCATTCGCAAAAGAGCATAACGATTGCGTTCGCCACCAGAAAGCACACCAATGCGCTTGAAAACCTCGTCGGCAGAAAACAGGAAGCAACCCAGCAGACTGCGGAGCTCGGTTTCGGTGGAGCGGGGAGAAAGCGTGCCGATGTCATCGATGATGCGCGCATTCGCATCCAGCTCTTTGTATTGATCCTGGGCAAAATAGTCCGACTGCACGTTGTGCCCGTGCTTGTACTCACCGCTGGTCAGCGGTTCCCGTTCCGCCAATAACTTGATGAGAGTCGACTTGCCGGCGCCATTCACGCCCACCAGCGCGATCCGGTCGCCACGCTCAATCATAAAATTCACGCCTCGAAAGACTTCTTTGGCGCCGTAGGATTTCGCCACTCCGGCAAACTCGGCCACGATCCTGCCGCTCTGCTTGGGTTGCGGAAAAGAAAAATGGATGGTCTTCTCTTCTTCCGGAAGCTCGACCCGATCCATGCGTTCCAATTCCTTAATGCGGCTTTGCACCTGTTTGGCTTTGGTTGCCTGGTAACGAAAGCGATTGATGAACACCTCCAACTGCTCGATGCGCTCGCGCTGGTTACGATAAGCAGCCTCCAGTTGCTCCTGGCGCTGGGTTTTCTGCTCCCGATAATGCTCGTAATTGCCAGGATAGAATTGAATCCGCTTGTTCCAGATCTCGACGATCTTGCTGACGGTGACATCGAGAAAATAGCGGTCGTGGGAAATCAGAACAAAGGCGTAGGGATAATTCGCGAGATAGTCCTCAAGCCAGTTGCGGGCTTCAAGGTCGAGGTGATTGGTAGGTTCGTCGAGGAGCAGCAAGTTGGGTTTCTCGAGCAGAAGCTTGGCCAAAGCAATGCGCATCTGCCAACCACCGGAAAACTCGTCTGTCTGCCGCTGCCAATCCTGCTTGCCGAACCCTAGCCCCATGAGTACGCTTCCCACTTGGGCCTCGATCGCGTAGCCATCGCGCATCTGGAACTCATGCTCGATGCGCTGATATCGTTCCGCCACCTGCGCGTATTCGGCTGAAGCGTGATCCACCTCGGACATGCGTGCCGTCAGATCTTGCATCTCCCGCTCCATGTCCCGCAAATCAGAAAAAACCGACATACACTCGGCGAACACAGTCTGGCCGGAAAGGGTCAGGCCTTCCTGTGGCAGGTATCCTGCACTAATGCCTTTTGCGGTGCTGATTGAGCCGTAATCGAGGGTCTCAAGGCCGCCGAGAATCTTCAGCAGGGTTGATTTTCCCGTGCCGTTTGCGCCAACCAGCCCCACGCGGTCACGGTTGGTGATCAGCCAGTCCACCCCCTCGAACAGGAGCTTATGGCCGTAACGTTTTCCGGCAGCGGACAACTGAATCATGGGTAGTTTTATGGTCTCACGAGTAGGGCGGTTTGCAGAAGGATACCAGTCAAAGCTTATAGGAGCCGTCAGGGATTATTGGGCCGCAGTTAGTTTGGCCGCGCCGAGATGTTCCATTGCCCGGTCAATTACTGCCTGCATTTCGCGCGCGTATTTCACTTCGCGGCCTTTGGCGAGGGTTTTCTTGGCTTCTTCCGGCGAAAACCAGGTGGGATTGCGATCGGGTTCGTGACCTGGCTCCATCTGTTCCACTTCCATCAAAAAGGCTTTAATGACGAACTCCCGCACGCCCGGTGGCTTCCAGAACACGCCTTTGGAGTGGAGGTAAAGATGGAAATGCCGCGGGTCAATGTGCCCGCGAACACCGGCTTCCTCCCAGGCTTCCCGCTCTGCTGCCTGACTATGCGAAATACCGTGCTGTGGAGTGCCTTTTGGAAAGGTCCACTTGCCACCGCCATTCGTATTGACCAGGAGAAACTCAACTGCAGGCCCGCGCTGGCGGTAGCACACTGCTGCCACTTGTAACGGTAGTGCAAAACGAGGTAAGCGGGGGGTGGCCAAGTGCCATACCTCCATCAAAATCCCGACGTTCCATGATAAGCGCGGAATGTTTCAGCAGTGTTAAAGTGCAGCCAAAAAGGTGCAACTTTAGGTTACGGAAGTGAGTACCAAAACGGACCTGGAGGGTTACAAGCCCGCTCCATACACCGGAATCACCGCTCCATTTACCTCCCGTCCTGCCTCACCGGCCAGCCAGACAATCAGCGACGCGTCGCTCCCGTATCCAGAAAAGCCTGCGTGACAGATTTTCCCAATCCGCCATTCGCGCCGGTAATCAGGGCGATTTTATTCTGCAGGGATTTGTTCACCGGAATGTGTCAAAGGTTGCACGCGGATTCGACCCTGCTCAAATGTACCCATGCTGTTGAGAATGATGGAAATCACATTTTCATTGCCTATCGCCGTGTTGATCATCATGTGATACAGGGATCGCGTGGGCCAATCCGCATCGAAGTAACGTTTGACAAATTCGATGCGATCGCGATCAATGTTATCCAGCAGCTGTTCGGCCTCCAGCTGGCTCTTTCCCGCCAGCTTGAGGCGCCGGGCCTTCTCCGGGAATGAAGCATACAAAAAGACGTGAAAGGCGTCAGGACGTTCCCGCAAGAAGTACGGGGCGCCCCGCCCTACGATGACGCACTTTCCAGCCTTTGCAGCATTCTCCATCACTTGCTGGCCCACGGTCACAAAGCGATCCGTGCTGAACGGTTCTTTCCCGGGAGCCGACATGTGGCTTTCGTAGCTGCCCCGCAAAAACGTGTTCACAAGCCGTCGAAATGTGCTGTCGGCGCGCTCTTCGCAGCGCTCCACGGCAGCGCACTCGACGTTAGCGAGCTTGGCGATTTCTTCGGTCAGGGCGTGGTCCCACAGTTTCCACCCCAAACGGTCGGCCAGCAGGCGAGCGATTTCGCCGGCGCCGCAACCGTATTCCCGCTCGATTGTAATGATTCTGTACAAGCCAGTTCCCTATAGGTCTAGGATACACTCAACGTAGCCACACCTTGGGTTCTACGGACATTCCGGGGCGCAGCACGTGCTCCCTTGTCTCTCCGGGGTCAAATGTGATTTTCACTGGGATCCGCTGCACCACCTTCACATAGTTGCCGGTCGCATTCTCCGGGGGCAAGAGGCTAGTAATCGCCCCAGTAGCCCCAGCAATGCTTTGCACGTGACCCTTGTAATCCTTGCCGTTGGTATCAACGTGAATGGTCACCGGCTGTCCCACTCGCATGTACCTTAACTGAGTTTCCTTGAAATTTGCAGTCACCCAGATATCATCCAGGTTGATGATTCGCATCATCTCCTGCCCCGGGGAAACATTTTGGCCGACCTCCACAGTTCGATTGGTCACCACCCCAGTGACCGGAGCTGCAACCAGCGTATAAGAAAGATTGAGTTGCGCCTGGTCCAGCGCCGCTTTTTTTTGATCCACTTCCGCCAGCGCCGACTGGGCACGAGAGCGGATGGCGGCCACCTGTTGTGGACCGGTTCGAGCCGCGCGTTCATTAGCTTCCGCCTGAAGCAGCCTGGCCCGCGCCTGGTGCACCTGCTGCTCGGCAGCTAAAGAAGACGCCCGCGCGGCGTTCACCGCTGCTGCACTGGCTTTGGCCGCTGCCAGCGCCTGATCGTACTGCTGCTGCGAAACTTCCTGCTTGTCCACCAGCTGCCGGTAGCGCACCAGATCATCCTGGGCTTTGACATTGTTGGCTTCGGCCTGCGCGAGCTGTGCATTCGCCGCCTCATATTGCTGACGCGCTGCCGAAATTCCAGCCTGTGCGTTCTCCACATCCGCTTGAGCGGATGAAACCTGGCTCGTGGTATTTACCGAGGTTATGGGAACATTTACGCGTGCCGCTTCTGCCAGCGCCACCGCATCATCGTAATCAGCTTTGGCGCGATCAAACGCCACCTGATAGTCCTTCGGGTCAATCTGCACCAGTGGAGCTCCAGCCTGAACGTATTGATTGTCCTGCACAAGAAGCTTGGCTACGTGGCCGGAGATGCGTGCGCTAACCGAGTTGAGGTGGCCATCGATCTCGGCGTCATCAGTAACTTCGTAGCTGCTGAAATAGCGCCACAGGAAGAAAACTGCTACCAGCAGCACTATGATGCCGATGATCAGGAACAAGCGGAATCTCGGGTTCCGCGCCTTGAAACGCCGCCAGCGCAGATCGCGGTCTGAGGCGGGCAGCGGACCGGGTTGCAATCGAGACGCTGGCTGGGACGCCTCCTGGTTTTCGCGCACTACGGTATCTGTGTCTTGTGCCATATCACTTGCCTTGCAAATATTGCTTGACGCCTTCTTCCGCGAAGCCCACTGCTTTGGCTAATTCGATTTTAGCTACGTTGTGGGCATAAAGGCTGGAGATGTAGCTCTCGTTCGCAGCCACCAAAGCCTCCTGTGCCTCGATAACCTCCAGATTGTCGGTCACGCCTGCGGCAAAGCGATCGCGGGCCTGCGTCAAGGTCTGGTTGGCAAGATCCACCGAGCTGCGCGCTACCTCGACTTGGTCAGCCGCAGCCGTCAAGTCCAGCCGGGCAGTGCGGACTTCGTAATCGATCCGCCCGCGCAGATCCTCCAGTTGCTGGCGACTTTGCCGCAGCGCGGCCTCCGCCTCCAGAACATCACTATGGGTTTTTCCTCCCGCAGTGATGGGAATATTCAGAGTCGCACCGATTTGAAAAACACCATGCGAGTCGCCAATGTTCACCCCGGCGGCGCCATAATTCCCGGCAATATCCACCGTAGGGTAATGCTCAGCCGTAGCCGCCCGCCGTTGTGCCTCCGCTGCACGCACTTGCAATACCGCCGCAAGATAATCTGGTCGGGACAAGTATGCTCGGCGCAGATCCTCTTCAAGACCGGCCGTGGCCAAGGGTTCGTATGGGGCCTGCGTCGTCAAAGCAAACTCCTGTCCGACAGGCAGTCCGATCACGCGTGCGAGCTGGAGCTTTTGCTTGGCATAATCGTTACGTGCCACGATAAGCTGCTGTTGTTGACTTTGTAGCTCCACTTGCGCCCGAAGGACATCGATGGCCGGGCTGACTCCAGCCCTTTGCTGATCAACCGCTTTGTCGTAAAGCGCCTGAGCGGTTTGCACCTCGGCCTGCGCCGTATCCAGTCGCGCCGCCCCGGACAGCGTCAACAAGTAAGAGTTTCCCACCACCAGGACAACCAACTCGCGCGCGTTTTTGTACGAGTATTGCGCCGCTCGTTCGTCTTGCTTTGCCCCCCGCGTGCGTTGAAGGGCTTTGTAGTCGAAAACGGACTGGCTCAGATACACACCGCTTTCGAACACTCCAATGGGCCCCACCACCTTCGGCACGCCGGGAATGTTAAAACGGAAGCCCAGCGCCGGAAAATCAATTTGCGTCGCGCTCTGGGTTGCGCTGGCACTCAGGTGCGGAAGCAATGCGCTGAGTTCTTTCCATTTTTCCCCGCGAGCTGCCAGCGTCGTATCGCTCTGCAGCAGGATCCCCAGATTATTCCTTAGCCCGCGCTCAAGGGCATCCTTGAAGGACAATTGCAGCACTTCGGCGGTCGCTTTGCCCTCAGGAACGCTGCCCACATAAGGACTCTGGTTCACCAACCCTAGCCCGCCGCCTGTAGCATTTGACGGGACCGTGGTGCCCGTTCCCTGATACTGCGGTTCGGATGGCGGGCTCACCTGGGTCAATGCCGGACGCGTCAGAACAACGAAATCAGCAAACAAGCAAAAGGTCGCAGCCCATCTAAGATATGTCCTCTTTCTCCACAATGGCTTGCTCGTGCTCGATTCTTCCATAGTGATAAACGAGGCACATCCCTGACCGAACTACATGTTGATTCGAATGGCCGCCGAACAGATGCAAACCCTTGCTCGTGCCGCGTATCGAACCACTCCAAAAACAAGTAGGTTTGTTACCCGCTAAGATTTTCGCATATAGCTGGCGCTCTGGTGCATACTTAGCAATAACCTGCAGGGTTGTTCAGCGTCTAATAATCATCGAATAGGCAAATGTTTGCGCAATTCAATTTCGGCATGCCCAGGCGGCAGGCGGCGCTGCTCGGGACGTCAGTCGGATTGCACATCCTGTTTCTGGGCATGATACTCCGCAGCCCTGCGCCAGTTTTCATAGCTCCCTCTTTGCTGACCAAGGGCGATGACGGGACTTCGTTGACTCGTATTTATTTCGGTGGACCAACAGGAATTGCGCAGGCGCACCTGGTACATCATGTGTTTCACCGCGAAGTCAAGCTTCGGCACACGGCGGAATTGCCCCCGCTCGCGGCGAAGATGCAGAAGGGAAACACGGACTCACCGTCCGTCGTCGCCGAGGGAGCCGCCGCCGGATCGGTCTACGGATCGCTTTCCTACGGTCCGCTGTCAGGCTTCGAGGTTCGCCCAGCTTTGCCGGTCGCGTCCGTCGATCCTGTGGTTCCGTCTGAACTGCTAGACGGCATTACCGGCGACGTGGTCGTGGAGATTACCATCGACTCCGCCGGAAACATAACAGACATGAAAGTATTGCAGAGCTTTACTCCACCCGTAGATCAGAAAGTCCTTGCGGCTTTGGAGAAATGGCACTTTCTTCCCGCCACGCGCAACGGAGTCCCAATTCCTTCAAAGCAAGACGTTCATTATCACTTTCCGCGTTGAGATGAGGAAGGTATATGCGATTTTGCGGACAACGCTCCCGACCATGACCGCACTTCCCTCCGGTTCGACATGTTGCCTGCTGTCGCTGGTAAGAACCTTTTTCGGGAAAGTGTATAGTGTGGCGAGTTAGCAGGCTGCGGTAATACTATTTCGGCGGGCGATCGCTGTGCATGATGGAGCGTGAGGGGCGCTCATGGGCAAGAACAACACACAAGCGAAAGGTGCCAGAGCCATGAGCTGGACGACTGCACTGGGCCTTCAAGGATGGACTTGCTCCCTGTGTGAATGGAACTATCCGCTTCCTACCCTGCTAAGTGATCCGGAAGCCAAGACGGCCTATGACCGGCTGGCTTCGGCGAAATTTCGTGACCACGTTTGCGCGAATTATTTGTCGAGGCTGAAAACCGGTGAACCCGCAAGCTTCACAGACCGCATCCGCAAGCTGGTCTCCCAGGGATTCAAGCCAAAGGATGCCGTGGAAATCCTCTTGCAAGAGGCAGAACTCGAGCACGGCGGTGATCCGAAGATGCTTGAACAGGCGCGCCGCGAAGGCGAGGACTTTCTGCGCCGAATCAGGGAAGGCCTGGTGTAAACGGAGAAACCGGTCCAAGTACGAAGTTGGTCGGGGCGAGAGGATTTGAAGCTCCGACCCCCTGCGCCCAAGGCAAACTAACCTCCTGTTTTATACAAACCTGTTAATGGGAGAATTCGAACGT
>DASPRY010000148.1:0-35810 GCA_035624215.1 Terriglobales bacterium | reverse complement strand
TTCCCCGCTGACTTTCTTGAGTGCAGTGATCAGTGCAGCGGGATCGCTGTTGAGTCCCCCGAGCACCGTCACCCCCTTTCTCCCAATGACCACCAGGCCAAGCACCTGCCCCGAATCCAGCGTGTCGGCCAGATATTTGATCAATTGCTGCCGTCCATAGGCCTGGTCGAGAAACGGTGTGTTGATGGTGTCCAAAGCAATGACGGTGATGGAGAGCGGCTCCTGTCTATCAAAAGGAACATTGCTGAAAATACCCGGCGGATTGGTGGCTGGGGCCGGGCGTCCGCTGCTGGTAGTCACTTCCTCGAAGACAGTAATCGGCTGCTGCTTACCGTTCTCCAGGATACTGAAATCGTTCTTGGTTAGGTTGTGCAGGTGGCTGCCAGATGTGTCAGTGACCACCGCGGGAACCTCGACGAGAACCGTCCGCGACCTAAACACCAGCTTACCCTCTTCATCAACACTGGGAGCCTTGTGACCGTTCGTGTTGGGAAGGCTCACTGGTGGGGCGGGTTTTCCAGCTTGCCCCGTAAAAGGATCCGTACCCTGTTGCCCGATTTCTTGAGACAACGCAGCCGCTGAGACAAGGATCATGCAGAAAAAAAATCTAAATGATTGACGGCAGCCCATCACTTCCTCCTTGTCAGGATCAGGGTACCATCCGGGTTTCGACTGCATACAAGCGATAATTCGAGTACGAATGCACTTCTTTAGAGACCTCGGCGTTAAGTTCCAAAGTGATATCTACCTCCATCGGTAGCATTAGGGCAGTGGCCACCCTAGGGATACGCACTTCCCCGAACTGGATTTCAGCCGTGAGGCGCTGCAGGTGAATATCCGCCTGCGGCGCCAGCAGATCTGTCCGCATCCGAATAATTTGGGAACTTGATTGATCAATCCACGCGATGCCCTGATACCAGACCGGAAGGGACCTTCCCTGCAAGAGGATTTCGCCTGGGAGCCTAACTGCGTCAGGCTTTTGAGCGAAGGCCACAATAAATGTTGTGCCATGCTTCCCGACCTTCTGTTGCCCAAGATAACGAAAATCGGATTCTGAACGATGCGAAGGGGAGAAAAGTAACCACATCGCGGCAAAGCCCTGAGACTTGGGTGCGCCTGACTCTAGATCGGCAGGATCGATGCGTCGGTTCTTCAGGTCGGTTCGATACTCTTCAAGCTGGTTCCCGGTATTTTCGTTGTTTCTGTGCGAGAGGATTAGATAGTTGAATTCCCGGCGTTGTTCGGAGTCCAAACACCCTCCGTAGGAACGCGGATTCGTACACAGCCGCGTCTGAATTACTTCTTCGCGCGAAGTCAGGTTTGGGAGTTTCTTTGCGGAGTCCTGGATAATATCCCCAACTCTTACCAGGAGAACGGGAAGTTGCTGCTGGTTCTCAGCGGGTGCAAGCCCTTTTAATTCGGGAACGGCCTTTAGAAGTTTCGGTAAAGGATACTCGAGGTATGGGGCTGCTACGGACTGGTAACGATCGGGAGATGGCTCTTGCCCAGGAGAAGCTGGGGTAATCCCCAACAAAACTGCTACAAAAACTACGGCTGTAGTCGGGAGTACGCTCGTCGTCGACACCAGGACAATGATACAACTGCTCCGCCGCCGGACGGATCGGTTCGGTCGGCAATCTCCGAATCGGTCTGAAAGCCAGCAAAGAGTTTGATAAAGCGACTGACTTAATGTCCAAATAGCAATGGCAAAAAGCTATTGAGCGGCTACAGAAAGCGTTGACGGCCTATCCGAATTATGCGCGAGCTTACAATAATCTAGTGGTAGCTTACGCTAGGTTGGGAGATGCAGATGCGGAGAAAGAGGCCCTGCAGAAGGCTGTAGTGGCAAACGACCATTTCGCCCCGGCGTTTGTAAATCTTGGCCAAATGGAAATGAGGGTGCACAATTTCTCCGAAGCAGAGCACGATTTCGAGAAGGAGGTGATTGCTACCGTGCACAAGGCCCACGCCATGTCACATGGTTCCTTCGCACGGGTTCACTACATAGCAGCGCGTGCTTGTGAACGGCTTAATCTCCAGCCGGGAGCAGTCAGTTAACTCAAGCTTTTCTTACACGAAGAACCCCCGGCCCGTTTACGACGGTGCGAATCAGGAACTGGTAGCCATAAAGAAGCAAACTCAATAACCGGGGTTTTCTCTCAGCTCCCATGTAAAATGATGGTTTGGCTCAATGAGAATGTTGTGTTTCGCCAGGGTATAGATGGGAGCTGGTTATGCCAGCCTTCCAGTTCGTGGAACTAGGATACAGAATCTGGAATTCCCTTCACACCCCCCAGGTCTCTCGCCAGGTGGATCTGTTGCCTAATTCTCTACGCGGGTGCAGGATAATTTCATACAGCTGATTTTCAGGCGTATTGGACTACGAATTGCAACATGGACTTGCAACACTACATTCGCGTACTGGTGCTATGTTGGGGTCAGGGCAGTGGCGTGTGCAACTTGTGCTGCGAACTCGACTCCGGCGATATTGACTTCATTAGCCTCTGAGCCACTTGCAAAGGAACGAAAATATGTCTCCCACTCGGTGCTTCTTTAAACGGCTTTTTACACGAGTTTCATTGCTGATGATCCTTGTGTCCGTTCCAGGTGCTGCTTTTCTCCAATCCCAGACCACGATCTCCACCGGCAGCATCCAGGGCACGGTAACAGACCAGAGCGGCGCGGTTGTGGCCGGCGCGAAGGTTAGCATTACAAATGCCTCGACCGCGCGGGTCATTAATGTCTCAACTACCTCCGGCGGCACATATGCTTCTGGTGCCTTGACGCCAGGCAATTACACGGTGCGAGTGGAGGCGCAGGGCTTCAAGACATCGGAGCTGCAGGTAACTGTTCAAGTAGGCGTGACCGCTTCCGGCAGCGTGAAACTCCAAGTAGGACAAGCCACGCAGGTGGTGGAGGTGCAAGCCTCCGAAATCCAGGTCAACACCGAGCAGGCTACGGTTCAAGGCGTGCTGACCGCTCAGCAGATTGAGAACTTGCCGATCAACGGGAGAAACTTCCTCGATCTAGCTCAGCTCGAGCCCGGCGTCCAAATTCAGGATGGTGGCAACTTTGATCCCACCAAGAACGGCTTCTCTTCAATTTCTTTCGGCGGCCGCTTCGGGCGAACCGCCCGTATCGAAGTTGATGGTCTAGATATCAGCGACGAAACCGTGGGCACAACCACCCAGAATGTTCCCGAAGGTGCCATTCAGGAGTTTCAGATTCAGCAATCTTCGCTCGATCTTTCGACCGAACTGACCTCCTCTGGTTCCGTGAACGTGACCACCAAGTCCGGAACCAATGCCTACCATGGCGAAGGCTATTACAGTTTTCGCGATCAGAAATTCGACGCCAATCTTCCCGGTGCTTCCGACAACTATTTCCAGCGAAATCAGTTTGGCGGAAATTTTGGCGGAGCTTTCATCAAAGACAAACTCTTCTTCTTTGTGGATGCGGAGCGCACCAAACAAGATCTCCTCAATCCGGTTTTGTCTTCAGGACCGTTCGAATCGATCACCGGCTCCTACTCGTCGCCATTCCGGGAAGCGGAAACTGTGGGCCGGTTGGATTGGCAGATTAATAGCAACTACCATTTGTTCTACCGCTTTTCCTACGACGAAAACAAAGATGTGCTGGCCATTCTCCCAAACACTTTTCAGCCCTTTGCCAATGTCAACCATACGCCAGTTCATGCGGTTGGTCTTGATTTCAATACCGGTCCGTACACTCACAGCATTCGCTTTGGATACACCAAATTTCGTAACGGAATTGTGGACGCGACGGCCGGCACCAGCATTTTCAATCCCCTGCCGAACATCGAACTGGCCATCGGCAGCGACCCCGATTGCCTGACGTCGGGCGCGGACTTCTTTTGCTCCGGACCAAGCTTCCTCGCGCCGCAGCAGACCTATCAATCCGACCACCAGATCAAATATGACGGCAGCAGGGCCATCGGCAAACACATTCTGCGCTACGGCGGAGGCCTCAACTATATATGGGGCGGAGGATTCGCTAGTTTTCTGAAGCTGGCACCGGCGGTGAGCGCAACCACATCCGACTGCAATGCCACCTGTTTGGCCCTGCCGAGTGGTGCAGCCAATCCACTCAACTATCCGGCACAGACAGTGGAGTTAGGCAACGGCGTCGGTTACGCCACGGAAATACCAAGGTTCGGCTTTCCTGCCGGAGGCACGGGGCCCGATTATCGCACCTCCGGCTACATTGGGGATGCATGGAAGATCCTACCGAACCTAACTCTTACCTATGGCCTGCGTTACGTACGCGACACGTTTCGCTCCGACGCTGATCTGCCGCCGATTGCTTTTATCAATCAGTTCGGCGCCGGTTTGGGCCGAAGCGTGAACCAACCCAACAAGAATTTCGCTCCTCAAGTCGGAATTGCGTGGGATCCCAGCAAGAAAGGCAAAACCGTGCTGCGCGGCGGAGTCGGTTTGTTCTACGAAAACTCTATCTGGAACAATACGGAGTTTGACAGACCCGCCCGGCTTACAACGGGACTGTTTCTGCAGAATCCGACAGTGTGCACGAACGGAAGTGGCACTACTTTCACATTGCCGAATGGTCAAGTTCAGAATTGGGCCCCCATTTGCGGTGAGCCCATAGGCCAGGTTGCCCCTGCGATTGCGGCGTTGCAAGCTCAGTACCAGGCGGCAACGATTGCAGCCGGTCCAGCTAATAACCCAGGTTTCATAGCAACTCAAATGGCGGACGGACTGGACATCAACGGCGAAGACTTGTTGGCGCCGAATTATGTCAGCCCTCGGTCAGTGCAGATGAACTTCGGCCTGCAGCATGAATTTGGCAGAGGCACTGTGCTGACCATGGACTATCTGCGAAACATCGAAACTCACACGCTTCTCGCGGTTGATACCAATCACGTTGGTGATGTGCGCTTTTTCAACCTGGCAAACGCGCAAGGGGCGATAGCAGCCACTCTCAGCGCCTGTGGTGTGACTACGATTGCCGCAGCAATCAGTTCCTGCCCGGGGCTGCATCCGACCGGCGGGGGTGCCACGATCGCGGACTTTGCCGGCAACGGTCTTGATTCTGGCTACTCGATGTGCGGTGGGTTCGCCTGTCCCACGGCTGCCTTCCCCGGTATCAACCCCAATGTGGGCGCCAATCAGATGTTGTTTCCCATCGGCCGCGCCGAGTACAACGGGCTGCAACTTTCGTTGCGTCAAAACATGCGGAATCCGTTCAAGCACATTAGCAATATGAACCTGCAAGTGGCGTATTCGCTATCGAAATATGTAGCGCCTGCTACCGATAACGATTTCATCAGCATTGCTACGGACTTCAATAATCCTCTGCACTACATCGGACCGAACGGCCTCGACCGCAGGCATCAGATCTCGTTCGGCGGCTGGATGGATCTGCCGTATTCGTTCAATATCGGTTTAATCGGCCATTTTTACAGCCCGCTTCCAGTAACGCTCACCGTCCCTCCTACGGGTATTGCCGGCGGTATCTTCCAGACCGATCTGACTGGAGACGGTACCGGCGACGGCACGTTTGCTTCGAACGGAGGGTTTGGCGACGTCCTTCCGGGAACAAACATCGGCGCCTTTGGGAGAAGCGTTAATGCAAGCAATATCAACAATGTGATTCAGAACTACAATCAGAACGATGCCGGCAAAGCAACGCCAGCGGGGCAAACTCTGATTAACAATGGCCTGTTTACACTCAGGCAGTTGCAACAACTCGGTGGAGTTCAGCAGCTCATACCGCTGGCTCCAGCGAACGAAGCCGATATGGCCTGGCTCAAGGCATTCGACTTAAGCCTGAGTTGGAAGTACAAGCTCAAGGAGCGGGTTGAATTTCAGCCTGGGGTCTCGTTCTTCAATCTGATGAACTTCGCAAACTTCGACGGGCCAAATTTGCCGCTCTCCGGTGTTCTCAACGCAACTTCAGGTACCGTGAACGGCACTCCGGGGGAACAGCCGAACGCCTATCGGCTAGGTTTGGGTTCCGGCGTGTTTGCGTTGGGCTCTCCGCGTGTAATCGAGTTTTCGCTCAAGGTGAGTTTCTAGAATGCCAAAGACGCGCTGATTTTGGTATCTCGGTTCCCGCCTCCCGGCGCCGTCCGTGTAAAATAGGCACGTATGTCATTTCATGGACAAAACTCGCCGGGAACGCCGCGCAAGCCAAGGAGTGCACCTCCGGAAGAAACATCGGAGGAAGCAGCCTATCTCAAGTTACTCGGCGAAAGACAGAAGCAGGTCAGCATCAAACTGGCGGATGGGGAAGTCGTCCAGGGATGGATCGAATATTACGACAAAAATATGTTGCGTCTGACGCGAGAGAATAAACCGAATCTGTTCATTTTTAAGCACGAGATTATGTACATCGCAGAAGATGGCGGAAAGCGCAACTGACCGTCAGAAATCGAAAATCGACAATCAAAAAAACTTTACCCTAAATTGAGTTCCAATCTCTCCACGCCCGACACTGTTCTTCCTAGGATGTTTGAGATTGCCCGTGAAGCAGGCGCACTGCTGATGCAGTATTTCCGCCGCCACGTCGCCGTCGAGTACAAAGGGGAAGCCGACCTGGTTACCGTGGCCGACCGCAAGTCGGAGGCGCTGATTCGTGAGAGGATTCGGCAACATTGGCCGGATCACGACATCCTTGGCGAAGAGCAAGGCTTTAAGGATACCGGCAGTCACTATCGCTGGTACGTCGACCCGCTTGATGGCACGACCAATTTCGCCCACGGATTTCCGGTGTTTTGTGTTTCGATGGCATTGGAATACAAGGGCAACAGAATCGCCGGAGTGGTTTACGATCCCACGCGCGATGAGCTCTTTGCCGCCGAGCAGGGAAGCGGCGCATATCTGAATCAGCAGCGAATCCAGGTCTCGAAAATCGCCAATCTGGCCGAGTGCCTGGTCGCGACCGGATTTCCCAGCCACAAACGTCACCAGAACCCGAATATCTTCTTCTATCACCAGATCACGTTGCGCACGCATGGCGTAAGGCGAGCCGGATCGGCGGCGTTGGATTTGTGCTGCGTGGCTTGTGGCCGCTTCGATGGTTTTTGGGAGTTTAATCTCAACCCGTGGGACACGGCAGCGGGTGTGCTGATCGTTGAGGAAGCGGGAGGGAAAGCCAGCGATTTCAGCGGCGGCGCGTTCCAACTCAAGAGCCGTGAAACTTTGGCCTCCAACCGGCTAGTGCACGAAGCACTGTTGAATGAGTTCCAGAAGATTTTTGCCGGGCGCGATCTGGAGCCGTTGCCCAGCCCCTTGCGATGACTCCCGTGTTTCCTGCGCCCATCTCCTGCCCTCGTTAACTTCGGAGTAAAATAAAGACGGGGTGAGGCCAATAGTGATTGATTCACTTCTGCAGCGCACAATCGAAAAACGCCCAGATAAAGTGCATTTTAGCGGACGCATTCTGTTCCTCACCGAAGATCCTGAACTGATCAAGCGGCAACTGGCAGGGGAGGATCTGCCCTGGGATACGAAAAACCCAGCGCACAACCCCAAGCTGCGCGACGACATTTCGACAGATGAAATTACTCCTGCGCACTATTGTTTTTACTTTGATGAAACCCTCGGCGAGATTCCTTATCTTGGCCTGAAATGCGGTGGTGTACATCCGGTCGGAAGATCTGATGTCAAGAAAGGTAACTTTGTCTGCGCCGTCAGCGGGAAACGACGAGGAAAAGGATCCAGCCGCGAACAGTCCCCGTATGCTGAAATGTGCGCGGGGATTCGCGTGGTCATCGCGGAGAATATCGAACGAATTTACAAGCAAAATTGCCAGAACCTTGGCTTGCTCACTTCAACGAATTTTTCTCTGATCGACAAGATTCGGGCTGCAGAAGAGATTCCCCTTACTGAATTCACCGCTGGCGAGGACGAGATCACACGTCAAGTCATCGAGCACGGCGGACTTTTCCTGTTCAACGTCGCGCGCATGCAGAGAAAAGTTTTTCTGCCTGCCATCAGAACTGCCAACCGCGCGATGACATTGGCGGAAAAGATTTTCGCCCGCCACATGACTAGCGAGAAAGGAGACATCGGAGTTACGGCGGTAAAGCCCGGTGACACCGGCTTCGCCCGAGCCGATCTTCGTTTCAGTCACGAGTACGTAACCCCGATGGGGGCGATCTTCTTCGAGCATTACGTAGGCGAGGACGCCAAAGTCAACGATCCGTCAACCATTCTTTTCTTTCGCGATCACCTCACCTTTCTGGATGAAGTAATCTCGGAAGAGAAAAAGAAACTTGGCTTGCTCGACCTCGCCACGCAACTCAAGCTCAAGCAGCAGGAGTTTGCGCAGAAACAGGGAATTAAGCTGCATGGCGAATTGAAAGATCGGAAGGGATCTGAAGGTATCTGCCATTCCATTGTGCTCGAAAGTTATGCCCTGCCGGGGCAACTGAACATTGGGTCCGATTCGCACACCCCGCACGTGGGCGCGATTGGATGCGTCGCTTTTGGCATCGGCACAACCGACGTGTTCAATAGCTGGATCACCAAAGACGTTCGCGTGAGAGTTCCTGAATCAGTGAAGATTGTGATCCGCGGTAAGAAGCATCCCAACGTCACCGCCAAGGATTTTATTCTTAGAATTTTGAGTCTGGATTACGTGCGCAGCGGCAAAGCGCTGGCCAAAGTTATGGAATATTCCGGCGACGCAATCGAAGCACTCAGTGTAGACGAGCGCGCCACCATGACGAATATGGCCGCAGAAATCGGCGGTTTCACGGGAATTGTGGCGCCCGATCGCAAGGCGATTGATTTTCTTGTTGAACGGCGTGGCATGGAACGCAAGAAAGCTGAGGCCATGATTGAAGGCCTTTACAGCGATCCGGGCGCGCAGTATGCGCACGTCATTGAACTGGATGCTGCCGAGATCACGCCCATGGTGGCTACTCCGGGCGATCCCGGCAACGGAAAATACATTCGCGAGCTGAATACTCCGGTTCCGGTCGAGCTTGCCTACGGTGGTACTTGCACGGCGGGCAAGAACGAGGACATGGATATGTATGCGAAAGTTTTGGCCGATGCCCTTAAGCAGGGCAAGCGAGTCGCCGATTCGGTAAAGTTTTATGTCCAGTTTGGATCTCAGGAAACGCGCGATTACTGCATGCGCAAAGGATATCTGGAAATTTTCGAGAAAGCCGGAGCGCAGGTGATCGAGCCCAGCTGTGGGGCCTGCATCAACGCCGGTCCCGGCGTTACCACCCGTCCGGAACAAGTGGTAATCAGCGCGCAAAACCGGAATTTCCCCGGACGCAGCGGGCCAGGGCAAATGTATCTCGCGAGCCCGCTGACCGTCGCCGCCAGCGCGGTTGCCGGTTACATCGTCGAGTATCAACCAAGCGAAGAACTGGTGTTAACCTAGGCGATCTGGCGGGCGAAGCCCGGCTCAGCCGCGTTTATTCAGAGGTTGCTTGACCAGCTGGTTTTGTACGCTCGCGGCCATTCTTGTTAGAATGTCGATACGTTTAGATCCGACACAAATTTCAGGGAGAAACTGACTCATGGCATACGTAATTGCAGAGCCTTGCATCAACACGAAGGACACTGCTTGTGTGGATGCTTGTCCCGTCGATTGCATTCATCCCAAGAAGGATGAACCGGCGTTTGCGGAAGAAGAGATGCTGTATATCGATCCAGTAGAATGCATTGATTGCGGTGCATGCGTGCCAGTTTGTCCGGTGTCGGCGATTTTCGCTCTGGATGATCTGCCAGAAAAATGGAAGCACTTCACCGAGCGCAATGCCAAGTACTACGGACGTTAGTCCAATGTTTTCTGGAGGCGCAGGCGCCATGGCCTGCGCCTCTACCTGTGTCCAGCACTTTCCACAGCTTCTTCTCGAGATAAAACATTCACGACTCAAAGTGCGATTTCCTCAGTTTTGTTCCCTCACACCCTTGCATATAAATTGACGGCAATTTGACAAATTTTTGACAGGCAGCCAAGCGGCAACTCCTAGTCTTCTTCGGCAAGCAGCGCCGATGTGCCTAGCGTTGCTGATGATCTATTCCAGTGAGGAGGCGAGGAAAACGATGAGTTTACGATTTCATTCAGGCCGCCGCTTTGGGCTGATGGCCATTGTGGCATCAGGCCTTATGTTAGCGGCCATAGATGCGCATGCAGGCAGCATCAACACTGTTGCTTCGACCATTCCGGGCAACGGCGATGTCAATCCATATGGTGTCGCCGTCGTACCCACTACCACAGGTTCCTTAACCCGCGGAAACATCCTGGTCAGCAATTTCAACAACATGAATAACCTGCAGGGAACTGGCACCACCATCGTGCAGATCGCGCCTGAGGGTGATGTCAGCTTATTTGCGCAGATTGACGCCAAGCACTTGCCAGGTCCTTGTCCTGGTGGCATCGGGCTGACTACTGCCCTGGTCGCGTTGAAAACTGGTTGGGTGGTCGTAGGCAGCCTCCCCACAACGAATGGAAAGTCTCCCACGGCCAAAGCTGGTTGTCTTTTGGTGTTGGACAGTGACGGCAGAGTTGCTGAGACTTTCTTTGGGTCCCTGATTAATGGCCCCTGGGACATGACCGCCGCTGATTTCGGGAGCCAGGTCAGCCTCTTTGTCACAAACGTCTTGAACGGTACCGTCAGGGCGAATGGCAATGTGGTGAACGAAGGAACGGTCGTGCGCCTGAATCTGAGCATCTCGCAAGGGTCTGCGCCCAGTCTGCAGTCCATCACGGTCATCGGTTCAGGGTTTTCAGAGCGTACTGATCCGGCGGCACTGGTCATCGGACCGACGGGTGTCGGGCTGGGTTTGTTCAACGAGGTTCTCTACGTGGCAGACAGTCTCAATAACCGCGTCGCGGCAGTCTTGGAGCCGCTGGATCGCAATTCATCGGCAGGCAACGGAATAACCGTCTCAAAAGGCGGCGCTCTGAACGATCCCCTGGGCCTGACTGTGTCCCCGGACGGTAACATTGTCACGGTAAATGGAAATGATGGTTTTGCCGTGATTACCACGCCCTTTGGCCAGCAACTCAGCAAGACATTGCTGGACAACATGGGTAGCCCTCCCGGCAACGGCGCATTGTTCGGTCTGGCGATTGTCGGTGAGAAGCTGTATTTCGTGGATGACAACGAGAACAGCCTCAATGTCTTCCAATGAGGCTTAACCATGGCGCGCCATTCGCCAATAAGAGAGCCGGGTGGCGCGCCCGAAGGGACTCGAACCCCTAACCTACGGCTCCGGAGGCCGGCGCTCTATCCAATTGAGCTACGGGCGCGCTGATATTCCAAGTCTACATGCAGAGCTTTGCCCACATCAATTGCTCAAGGCAGGTTAAGGACGGAAAAACCGTCAGCGTCTTCCACCACCTCCACGGCCGCCACGGTCTCTACCCCCTCCGCCCGCTCGTTCTGCCTTGGGCCGGGCTTCATTGACGTTCAAGGTCCGACCTGCGAGCTGAGTGCCGTTAATCGCTGCGATGGCTTTTTCTCCGTCCTCGGCATTTGTCATCTCCACGAACCCGAATCCCCGCGAACGCCCGGTATCGCGATCAGTCAAAATGGTGACACGATCCACTTGCCCATAGGTCGCGAAAAGGTTTCGCAGCTCGTCTTCGGAGACGTTGAAATCCAGGTTCCCAACGAAAATGTTTTTCACGAACTTGCCTCTAGGTGAGCTATTTGAGTGTGCGGCTTCGGCGCCGACAGAAGAGGCTGGTTGGCCAGAGAGCCAAAGTTGACGAACAGTCAAATGCGGGGGAAGTATAGCAAATCTGGCCCAAAGAGGAGGGAATTTTGGCCATCTGCGCACCTGTTTACAGGTTTAACGATTTAATGATTTCCTTTAGTACCTTAGCCGAGTGGCGCAGTCTCTCCACTTCAGTGGCATCGAGCTCAAGCCGCAGGACCTGCTCCACCCCGCCGCGATCCACCACGGTAGGAAGGCTGAAGCAGACGTCATTCAGCCCGTAGTAGTCTGTTATCAAACTCGAAACGGACAGAACCGTCCTCTGGTTCCGCAGGATGGCTTGTGTGATGCGCATCAGTCCGGCAGCGACTGCATAATAGGTTGCGCCTTTGCGCTCAATAATCTGATAAGCGGCATCGCGAGTCTGGCGAAAAATCGCTTCCATGTCCTCTGGATCGTAAGGAATTCCTTGGGCCCTGTAGAACTTGGGCATCCGCATGCCAGCGATGTTGGCCAATGACCACACCGGAACTTCACTGTCCCCGTGCTCACCAATGATGTAGGCATGAACGCTCCGGGCGTCCACTCCGAGCTCCTGGCTCAGCAGATAACGGAACCGGGCAGTGTCCAGAATCGTCCCTGAGCCAATCACTTTCTGTGAGGGTAAGCCGGATAGCTTCCATGCCGCGTAGGTCAGCACATCTACGGGATTGGTGGCGACAAGAAGAATTCCGCGGTCATTGTGCTTGGCAACCTGCGGCACAATCGAACGCCAGATTGCGGCATTCTTTTTGATCAATTCAAGCCGGGTTTCGCCGGGCGCCTGCGGCGCGCCGGCTGCCAAAACCGTAACCACTGCGCCGGCGCAATCCCCATAGTCGCCCACCCAGACCTTGGTGGGATGGGTGAAGGGAATGGCATGGTTCAGGTCCATGGCCTCGCCTTCAGCTTTAGACCGATTGGAATCAATGAGCACAATTTCGGCCGCCATCCCACTCAGCAGCAGGGCGTAAGCAAATGTCGCTCCTACATTGCCGAGGCCAACGATAGCAACGCGAGTAGGATAACTATTGTTCGATTCAAGCGGCATGGGGTTGTTGGATGAATGCGGGCCTGACTTCGGTTGAGTCGTTAGGGTCGATTCGCACTTCAACACTCATCCACTTTCCAGTAGCCTTCGCGTTGATAGCCGATTTGCAGCAGCCGATTTCTTGGATCATGCCTCTTGCCGCAATTGGGGCAGATCAGATACCGCCCCCAATTCGTTCCCTGCCGGTCATAATCCTCAGGAACCGCGAACGTCCGGCCACAGCTGCAGGGAATAAGAAACAGTCTCAACGTGGCCTGTGCCTTTGGGTTCGCTTCCGGCTTGGTTTGTGACATCAGCGTTCCTCTTCTACGGCGGCCATCGCACTCTTCTTCCGCTTATTTCCCTGCAGAACCTTTTTTCGCAGGCGCAGCGATTTGGGCGTGACCTCGACGAATTCGTCATCGGCAATGAACTCGATAGCCTGCTCCAGGTTTAGCTGACGAAATGGTACCAGGCGGATAGCTTCATCAGCGGTCGACGCTCTCATATTGGTCAGCTTCTTCTCACGCACCACGTTGACATCGAGGTCGTTGTCCTTGGCGTTTTCACCAATGATCATCCCTTCATACACCTCGACACCCGGCCCCAGAAAAAGTTCGCCGCGCTCCTGCAAGCCCCAAAGAGCATATGCGGTTGTCACTCCAGCGCGATCCGCAACCAGCGCGCCGGTTGGCCGATGCGGAATTTCGCCCTGCCATTCCGTATATCCGTCAAACAGGGAATTCATCACAATGGTGCCGCGCGTGTCGGTGAGCAACTGGCTGCGCAAACCGATCAATCCACGGCTAGGGACGCGGAATTCGATTCGCACTCTGCCGTAGCCGTGATTGTGCATATTCGCGACTTCACTCTTGCGGCTTCCAAGCTGCTCCATCACTACACCGACGAACTCTTCCGGAATATCTACTGTCAACCGCTCTACCGGTTCCATCAATTTGCCGTCAACGCGCTTGGTCACGATCTCCGGCTTGCCGACCATTAATTCGTAGCCTTCCCGGCGCATCATCTCAATCAGAATCGAAAGCTGCAGCTCGCCGCGTCCCATAACCGTGAATGAATCTGTGCTATCGGTCTCCTGCATTCGCAAAGAGACATTGGTTAACAGTTCTTTCTCCAGCCGCTCACGCAAGTTCCGCGAAGTAACATACGTGCCCTCGCGTCCGGCAAAAGGTGAGGTGTTTACCGTGAACTGCATGGCGATGGTGGGCTCATCGATGGTGATGGGCGGCAGCGGCGCTGGATTCTCCGCATTGCTGATGGTTTCACCGATGGTAATGCCTTCCACTCCTGCAACCGCAACGATATCGCCGAGCGTGGTCTCCGTGACATCGGTGCGCCGCAAACCAGAAAACGAAAACAGCTTGGTGATCTTGGTCTTCTGAACTGATCCATCCAGCTTGGCGATCCCCACCTCTTCGCCCGTCCGGAGCGTGCCGTTGAACACTCGGGCGATGGCCAGGCGTCCGAGATAATCGCTGTAATCGAGATTCGCAACCAGGATCTGCAACGGTCCTGTGGGATCGCCCGCGGCTTCAGGGATGGTGTTCAAAATCGCATCGAAGAGCGGCTGCAGATTCTCGCCACTCCGCTTTATGTCGGTCGTTGCCGTCCCGGCTTTGGCATTCGTATATAGCACCGGGAAATCGAGCTGATCTTCCTGCGCATCAAGATCGATGAACAGGTCGTAAACTTCGTTGAGAACCTCCTGAGGGCGCGCGTCCGCGCGATCGATCTTATTAATAACCAGAATCGGCGGAAGATGAGCTTCGAGCGCTTTCCCCAGCACGTAACGAGTTTGCGGCAGCGGTCCTTCGCTGGCATCAACCAGGAGCATCACTCCGTCGACCATTTTGAGCGCGCGTTCCACCTCGCCACCGAAGTCGCTGTGGCCAGGCGTGTCCACGATGTTGATCTTCACACCCTGATAGAACACCGCCGTATTCTTGGCAAGAATCGTGATGCCACGCTCGCGCTCCAGTTCGTTCGAGTCCATCACCCGTTCGACGACGGTTTCATTGGAGCGAAAGGTGCCGCTCTGCTTGAGCATGGCGTCGACCAGCGTGGTCTTGCCGTGGTCCACGTGCGCGATTATTGCGACATTGCGGATGGCAGACAAACTTAATGTTCCTTTCTGGAAACGATCAGCGATAGATGCAGGCTGCTCTTGTCTTCTACAAACACTTTACTATGTGGAAGGCTTCCGTAGAACGGGGAGAACGTGCGGTGGGCACATGTTTGGGACTTCCCGGCCCACCGTATACTGCGCTCTTCACGTCAGTTTCAACCAGGTATTTCCTTCGGCGTGTGCTTCAAGCTTCGGCGGAAAAGTGCGAAGAATTACTCCCACCGCAAGTAATGCGAATAAGACTGCAAACGGCAAGCCTAGCAATAGCCAGCCCGGCCCAACCTCTTTGTAGCCCTTGTACATGGTCACTGCAGCAACAATGAGATAAGTAATTTGAAGGATTACGCGATAGTTAAGAGGGCAAACCGAGGGCGACCCGACATCGCGGACAGGTGCGTGCCCCTCCCGAATAATGTCGATAGGCGAATCGAAAATCACACAGGAGACACCTGAGTGGACGTCCTATGCTCTTTACCTTCTGTCTGAGCTCAAACCACCGCCCAGCGATCAAAAGCCACCTCCTGAGTAGAACAATAGTCCAAACTCAGCAAGGAATCCATTTTCGTTTCCTGATGTGAATAAGACGAAATGACCGGCGCCTTCTAGTCCGCTACTGGGCTTTCCACCAACTCCGCTGTAACTTCCGCCTTTCCTTCAGCGCCCACGCGCAGCCGATACCAGGCGACGATCGCGATCAGCGAAAACACGAAGATAATGCTTGAGATCGCATTGATTTCCGGAGTGATGCCGCGGCGCAGGCGTCCCCAGATTTCGAGCGGCAGCGTGTTGTCGCGGCCGATCAGGAAGAAGCTCACCGCGATTTCGTCCATCGAAAGCGTGAAGATCAGCAGTGCCGCGCCGATGATCGACAAGCGTAGGTTGGGAATCGTGACTCGCCAGAACGTTTGCCAGTAGTTCGCGCCGAGATCGAGCGACGCTTCTTCCTGCGCGCGATCCAACTTTTGTAACCCCGCGAAGACCTCGGTTGTGGCAACTGAAATCAAAGCTGTGCCATGGCCAAGCACAATCGTCACCAGGCTGAGCTTCACATCGGCCTCGCGGAACAGCATCAGCAGCGATAGCCCCGTGATAATTCCCGGCAGAATAAGCGGCAGAAGTACCAGCCTTCGGAAAAGAGCCTTTCCCGGAAAATTTGCGCGATCCAGAGCCAGCGCTGCTGGAATCCCAAAGGTCAGCGATATCACAACAGCGACAGCCGCAACCAGCAGGCTATTCAGAACCGACGTCCAGATGGCATCGTCAGCAAACAACATGCGATACCAATCCAACGTGAGATTGCGCGGCGGGAAACCTCCCACTCCGATGCCGTTGAATGAATACACAATCAAGGTGACGATCGGTAGATAAAGGAATCCGAAGACCAGGATTGCATGCCACGGCAACCACCCTGATCCCTGCGGCTCGCGACTCATTGAAAGCTCCATTTCTTTTCCAGAGTCTCGGATAGAAACAGCAACACGAGCACGATTAGCAGCATGCAGAATGAAATCGCCGCTCCCAGAGGCCAGTTGTAGGCCGCACCGAACAGGCTGACCACGATGTTAGAAATCATGATTCCGCTCGGACCGCCGAGCAGAAGCGGCGCCAGAAAGTCTCCCAGGCCGAGCACAAACGCAAAGGTGGCTCCCGCCAACACTCCCGGAATCGAAAGCGGAAAAATCACTCGCCAGAAAGTTTGAAATGGCGAGGCGCCGAGATCGTACGACGCTTCCACCAGGTTTCGTGGAATGTGCTCAAGCGAAGCGTAAATCGGCAAAAACGCGAATGGCGTGTAGATGTGTGTTAGCGTTAGCACCACCGCAAACGGACTGTAGAGCAGAAACTCGAGCGGGTGCTTGGTCAGGTGCACATACTGCAACAGTGTGTTGAGCACGCCATCGCTGCCCAAAATTGTCTTCCAAGCGTACGCGCGAACCAGGTAGCTGACCCACAGTGGGATTATCACCAGTTGATACAGGAGATCTTTTCGGCCACCAGCATGAAACGACAGGTAATATGCCAGCGGATAGCCCAGCAGGAGTGAAAACAGCATGACGCGTACAGCAATCCACATGGAGCGGAACAGCGTCTCACCATAAACATCAACTCGCAACAGTTCGCGATAATTGTCCAAATTCCAGGAGTGCACGATTTGCTGGCTCGGCGAGATCGACCAGAAGCTGTAGCAAAACAGCAGCGTATAGGGAAGAAGCAGAAACACTGCCACCCAGATCAGAGGAGGAAGAGTGATCGCGGCCCGGTAGGCGCGGGAAAACATCAGACCCTCTCCTCGGATTCCTGCACTGGGATGGCGTCTTCCGGCGAGAATTCCAGTTCCAGTTCATTTTGCCAGTGATCACGCGCTGCGCTTCGCACCGCCAAGTCCAATCCCTCAGCACACGCAACCCGCAGCAACTCGGTTGAGCCATGAAAGGCGCGATGACGAACGTGGCCGCGAAACCGAACCACGTTTACCCCGGAATTCCCAACTTCGGGATCAATAATGCGAACATTTTCCGGCCGCAATGAGAGCAGAATTTTACCGTCCGGGTGATCAACAGGCCAGTCGAGCGAGTGGCAGCGCGCCACGCCAGCCTTCACTTCTCCACGCAGCAGATTGGTGTGGCCAATGAACTGCGCGGTGTAAGCCGTTGCGGGACGACTGTAAATTTCCCGCGGCGATGCCACCTGCTCGAGCCCGCCCATTCGCAGCAGAGCAATGCGGTCAGACATGACCATGGCCTCTTCCTGATCATGGGTGACAAAAACGAAAGAGATGCCGATTTCCCGCTGCAGTGACTTGAGTTCGACCTGCATCTGGCGGCGCAAGTTGGCGTCCAGCGCAGAGAGCGGCTCGTCCAGCAGTAACAACCGGGGACGGTTCACCAGCGCCCGCGCCAAAGCTACTCTTTGCTGCTGTCCACCGCTAATCTTTGCCGGCTTGGACTTGGCATAAGGGCTCATTTTGACCATGGCAAGCGCCTGTTCGACTCTGCTTGCGATCTCTGTTTTAGCCCGTTTAGCGACTCGCAGGCCGTAGCCGACATTTTCTTCGACTGTCAGATGTGGGAACAGAGCGTAGTGCTGAAAAACGGTATTTACGGGGCGCCGATACGGTGCTAAAGAGTCGAGTCTCTCACCTTCCATCCAGAGCGAGCCAGAGTCGCCGTTTTCGAAGCCGGCAATGATGCGCAGCAGTGTGGTTTTGCCGGAACCGCTCTCTCCGAGGATGGTCAGGAATTCGCCTTCCTGGATTTCCAGAGAAATATCACGCAGCACCGGGTTCTTCCCGAATGACTTGGCGAGATTCCGGATCGAGAGCAGCGGTTGGGCGTTTCCGACCGGATGCTGACTAACTTTGCGTTGACTCGTCGTTGTGGCCATCGAGAGCATCATCCAGCGGCTGGGGGGCAAGCGTCCACCTGGCGGATCGTGCTATTGTGCTGCTTTCACTTCGTTCCAGATCTCGTTGTACTTGGCCCGGCGTGGCACGTTTTGCCAGAAATAGATGTGTCTCTGATAATTGTCCACGTCATCCAAATGCAGGTTCTTGACCTGCTCGGCGGTCATAAACTTTCCCGCGCCGGGATTCGCCGGGGTATAGCCGGTAACGTCGGTGACCTTTTTCTGCGTGTCAGCTTCAATCATGAATTCGACGAACTTCAACGCCAGCTCCTTGTTCTCGCTGCCCGCAGTGACCATCAAGTGATCAATCCAGCCCGTGGTGTTTTCTTTGGGGATGGTCTCCCCAACGGGGAAGTTGATTTTGCGCAGCTGGTTGGTCATCAGCGGCCACCCCATAGCCGCGACGACTTCGTGGTTTTGAAATAAATTCGTCAGTTCTCCGCCGGTGGACCACATCTTGCGAACGTTAGGTTTCAGATCCAGCAATTTTTTCTTGACTGCTTCGAGTTGTTGGTCGGAGAGATTGTACAGTTGGCTGGGATCAGGCTTATCTAAGCCGAGCACTTGTGCCGCCATGTAAACCGTCGACAAATCGTCCCAGACCGAAATCTTGCTGCGATATTTCGGATCCCAAAACACATTCCAGCTATCCGGCGGGACAGCGAAGACCGTCGTGTCGTAGATCATCGGATTCGGTCCCCACATGAACGGCGCGCCAAAAACTTGCCCATTCACCCGTGCAAGCGGAAGGGAAGTGAGCTGTGGGGAGAGCTGGCTGTAACTGGGAAGTTTGGAGAGATCTAGTGGAGCAGCGAGTCCAGCCGAGGCAATCGATGTGGCAACGTCGCTGGACGGAGAAATCACATCGTAGTTGCCCGCACTGCCGCCTCGCAATTTCGCCACCAGCTCATCACTCGATCCCATGTATGAGGCGGACACCTTGCAATGATTCTCCTCCTCAAATTCATGCACAAAAGATGGGTCGGCATAGCCTTCCCAGACAAGCAGGTTTAACGTCGGAGTCTTCTTAGCGCAGGAGCAAAGCAGGATTGGAAGCAAGACCCAAAGACGGCGGATCATCCGTGTGACCTCCAGTTACTGCCTATGTGCGAATCGGCGTGCCACTTGCTTCCAGGCATCGGTAACCAACCTAAAACGTCGGCGGAGTGTTGACCCACAGAATCAAGCTTTGACTCCGTCCTGGATTTACCCAGCGGTGAGCCGAGGAACTTTCGAAGTAGAAACTATCCCCCGTCTTAAGGCGGTATTGTTTCTCCTCCAGCCAAATATGCAATTTCCCGCGCAGCACATACAGAAATTCTTCCCCCTCGTGAGTATAGGATTCACCACTGCCGGACTGCGGCGCGATACGAAACAGATGTGGCTCCATCACGGTGTTTCCCCAGGCCAGCAGCTCCATACGAACGCCGGGTCCCGTTTCCAGAACCTTTCGTCGCTCCGCCGAAACCAGACAACTGCGGCTGGCGGCCGTCTGATAGAAATCCAGAACGTTGGTTTTGTAAAAGCCCGCGAGCTTACATAAGGTAGCAACCGATGCGCTCATTTGCGATCGTTCGAGAGCGCTGAGAAACCCTACCGAGATTCCCACCGCCTTCGCCACATGCGCCAGTGAAAGGCGGCGGTGCAAACGCAAATTCCGGAGTTGCTTGCCTATTCCAGCACTGCCGTTGCTGTGTCCACCATTCGAGGATGAGTGTTGCTTACCGTCGCGCCTCAGTAACTGCACGATGGCAGGAGCGTTCAAGCCACGCACCTTCCGAAGGAACCGGGCGCGTTTCAGCAATTTCACGTCATCTCCGGTATACAGGCGATACTGGCTGCGCGTGCGCTGCGGATGTGTCAACCCCAGATTCTCCCACGAGCGGATCACCGAGGGAGAGACGCCGGCCATGCGGGCGACATCCCCGATTTTCAGATACGCTTTGGCAGCCTGTCTTTGCATCCTGTGGCGCCGGGCGGCTTCACTGCCGCTGATTCAAATGGCGGTTTTTTCTTGACAGTCTGGGCTGGCTTTCACTAACCTTGCCGGATTATAGCAAGCTTTGTATTTCGTGCAAGCGCTGGTTGCAGCATGATTCCTTTCCTCAGGTGGAGGACTCCATGAAATTGCACCCGTCTCTGAGCCGTTGTTTGAGTTTCTGTCTGGTAACCATTGCCGTGCCGATTCTTCTTATCAGCTCCACGCCCGGCCAGAGTACCAGCGGCCGAATCCTCGGCCGAGTTGCCGATCCGACGGGTGCCGTGCTGGCCGACGTGACAATCACACTGACGAATCAAGCCACCGGCGTCAGTCGCACGGGTCAAACGAATAGCAGCGGCGATTACAACTTCGTGGAAGTGCAGCCAGGCACATATACCGTCACTTTCGAGGAAACCGGCTTTAAGAAGAATGTTCAGAAGGACATCATTGTTAACGTCAACCAGGTTGTGAACCTAAATTCCACCTTGCAAATCGGCCAGACACAGGAGGTCGTGGAGGTCACATCCGAAGCCCCGCAGGTTGATACCACCAGCACCCAACTGGGTGCCGTCATCAACAACCGCTCGGTGAACGAACTACCGTTGAATACCCGCGATACTTATCAATTCTTGCAATTGCAGCCGGGTGTGCAGGCGCAGTTGGGAAACGGCAACGGCAGCCTCTTCTATGGATCGCAGGACACTGGTTCCGTTTCAGTGAACGGCGGACGTACGCGCGCCAACAATTTCAGTGTGAATGGCGGTGACGCCAACGACCAGTTCGTCAACCTTCCTACGGTGCAGCCGACTCCGGATAGTGTCGAGGAGTTTCGCGTCATTACTAATGCCTTTGATGCGGAATACGGAAGGAACTCGGGCTCAGTTGTTAACGTGATCACAAAGTCTGGGGCCAACAACTTTCACGGAGATATTTACGAATATTTCCGCAACACGGTCTTGGACGCGCAAGGGTACTTCAATACGATCCGGCCGCAGTGGAATCAGAACCAGTACGGCGGAACCTTTGGCGGCCCGATCAAGAAAGATCGAACATTTTTTTTCACCTCCTATGAAGGACGGCGCGTGCGGCAGGGAATTCCCAGCGACGTGGTGAATGTGCCAACGCTCGCCGAAAGGGACGGCGATTTCTCGGGGGTTGGAGGTTTTGCGGGGGGCGGCGGCATTACGACTCCGGATATATTTGTCGCTAACGTGCTTGATGGGCGTCCCGGCTGTGACGGCGCTTTGGGAGTAGCCTCGATTGCAGGCCTTCCAACACAACCCAATCCGGCGGGCGGAACCTATATTCCGTGGTCCGAAGTGTTTCCCTCCGGCGTAATTCCAACAGCTTGCCAGGACCCCGTTGCCGCCAACCTCATGCAACGGTTTATTCCGGAGGCAAACGTAGGGGCAAGCCAAAATCAGTCGGTGCCCGTGAGTACCGATAATGCGGATCAGTTCACGGTGCGCTTTGATCACAAAATTACCGATCGCCAGAATTTCACCGCTTACTATTATTTTAACGATCTGCGGCAAATACAGCCGTTCGCCGAGTTTGAGCAGGCGGGCGCCAACCTTCCGGGATTCGGCAATCTCAACAACAATCGCTTTCAGCAATGGAATCTGAGCCACACCTGGTCTGTTACCAACGCCGTGGTCAACGAGGCACGCTTCACCTACATGCGTGAGGGGCAATTGGGTTTCTTAAAGCCGCAGAACACGGGTCCGGTGACTAGTTCCTGCACCGGCGCAGCCGCAGCCTTTTGCTTCACAGGCACATCAGATTCCGCGCCGATCAATACCCTTCTCGCCAACTCAGGCATTCCGGCTGGCAAGGGCGGCATCACTCCCGGTCTGCCGCCCACGTTGACGGGCGTGCCCTTTGTCAATGTCAGTGGCGGAGCAAGCATTGGAAACAACTGGGAGGGCCAGCTGCCGCAAGTTGGAAACAGCTTTCAATGGTCTGACAATCTGACGTGGGTGAAGGGCAATCACACGTTCAAGTTCGGAGCCGATATCCGGCGGGCGCGTTTCGATCAATACTACTATTTCGATGTTAATGGCGAATTCACGTTCAATAATAGCGGACCAAATGCAATTGTTCCCGGTGACGGAGATAACTACGCTGAGTTTCTTCTAGGCGTGGTCGATACCTACACCCAAGGATCTGGGCAGCGGGAAGATATTCGCGGTACCTCGGTGTATCCGTTCGCCCAGGATAGCTGGAAAATCAAACCGAATATTACTTTGAACTATGGCCTGCGCTGGGAACTCAATACTCCACCCACCGATATCAGTGGCCACGTTGAGACCTTCCGGCCGGGACAGAATTCGAGTGTCTATCCATGTCAACTCAGTGCTCTAAGCATCTCTTATTTCCAGTCGTTCGGTGTTGCCAATCCAAATTGCACAAATACCGGTGTAATGCCTACCGGGCTCGTGGTTCCGGGAGATAAAGGCGTGCCCGCAGGTATGACCTCCACGTATTACAAGGCCTTTGCGCCACGCGTCGGACTGGCGTATAGCCCCAATTTTGATAGCGGTTTCCTTGGAAAGCTCTTTGGCAACAATGGCAAGACGAGTATCCGCACAGGTTGGGGACTTTTTTATAATCCCATCGAAGAGCTTGTAATGGCGCAATTCGGCGCTGAACCTCCGTTCGGAGGCAGCTCTTCAATCTTTGACACCTTTTTCAACACGCCGTTCGTTTATCAAGCCGGTACGACCCCTGCCCCTAATCCATTTAACGGAATAATCACTCCCACTCCCGGACACCCGGTTGATTCGTCTCTATTCCGCCCCATTCTTCTTTATGGCGAGTTCCAGCCCCATTTGCGCACGCAATACACCGCGCAATACAACCTGACGATTCAACGGGAACTGGCCAGGGATTTGATGCTGCAGGTCGGATATGTTGGATCGCAGGGACATCGTCTGCTAGCATCCCACGATATTAACTATTCGAACCCGCAGACCTGCCTAGATCTGATGAATATTGCCGCTGCGAACCCGAACGACCTCCTCACCGCGCCGCTGGCCTCCGGTGGCATACAGACCACTTGCGGTCCGACTGTGGAAGATAGCCCGTTCTTCATACCGGGGGGCACGGTTTTGCCAAATGCCCTGCATTTACCCTACGCACAGAGCAATTCCGTCATTCCTGCAGGCACGACCATCGGGCCGAATGGCATCACCCTCGTCGGACTTCGGCCCTATTCTTCGCCAACGTGCAATCCACTCACGGGCGCGGGGTGCCCGGTTGACGGGATTCCCGTTTTCAGCGACATCTTCGCGGAAGACACCATCGCCACTTCCAGCTACAACGCGCTTGAAGCCATGCTGGAAAAGCGCTTTTCGCATGGCCTACAGTTCCAGGCGGCGTACACCTTTAGCAAGTCGATGGATGAGGGATCGACTTTCGAAGAGACACTTAATCCAGTCAACTATCGCGCCAGCCGTGCGCTGTCATTGTTTAATTCCGCGCAGCGTTTCGTCATTAGCTATGACTGGGAACTGCCCATAGCCAAGCACGAAGGCTTTACAGGCAAGGTCGTAAACGATTGGGCAGTGTCGGGTATTACCCAATTTCAAACTGGATTCCCCATTCGCCTGGATACTCAGGATGACACCGAACTCATTAACAGCCTCTTCTTTCTCGGGACGGAGGCGCCGCAACGAGTAGCGCCGTTCCAGATACTGAACCCGAAGACGAACGGCAATTTCTGGTTCAATCCCAACGATTTTCAGGATCCGCCGCTGGGGCAGTTCAACATTGGCACGCAGCGCTCAATTTGCTGCGGTCCTGCGCTGCAGGAGTGGGACTTTGCGGTTCACAAGAAAATTCCAATCACTGAGGACAAATATTTCCAGTTCCGTGGAGAGATTTTCAACCTCTTCAATCACACGAATTTTTACAACCCGGATGGGCATTTCTCGGATGGCCCAACCCTGTTCGGCAGGATCCAGCAGGCACAGGATCCGCGCTTGGTGCAATTTGCGTTAAAATTCTTCTTCTAGCCTGAAACCGGGCGGTTTTAAACCGCCTGGCGCACATTCTAATAGCCGCCCGCGCGGCTTGAGATTCCTGGAGATCCGGATGTACCCCGAATTGCAAAAGGAGGTGGCGACGTTTGAGCGCCGCACGCCAAAGTCCGCCGAATCACACAAACGAAACCTCAAACGCATTCCTCTCGGTGTAGCCAGCAACTATCGCGCGTACGACCCTTACCCGATTTTTGTGAAAGAAGGCCACGGTTCGCATTTCCGCGATCTCGATGGAAATGATTACGTCGATTACAACCTTTGCTTTGGCGCGCTGATGGCGGGCCACTGCCATCCTGCGGTCGTGAAGGCCGTAGAGCCGCGTTTGAGCACTGGCACTATGTTCGGCATGCCGCATGATATGGAATGGCAATTGGCTGAGGAGATTGCGCAGCGTTTCCCAATAGAGATGGTCCGTTTCGGCTCCAGCGGTACCGAGGCCACGATGCATGCATGCCGTCTCGCTCGCGCGGCTACCGGACGTGACAAGATTTTGAAGTTTGAAGGCGGCTATCACGGGCTGCACGACACCGCATTGGTCAGTGTGAAACCGCATGCCCCGGAGTTTGGCGACATTCACGCGCCCACTCCCGTTCCCGGCGGCCTGGGAGTTCCCAAGGCATCGCTCGCTAACGTGCCGGTGGCGACGTTCAATGATCTGGCAAGCGTCGAGCTCCGGTTCAAGGAAAATCCTGGCCAAATCGCGGCCATTATTCTCGAACCCATCATGATGAACGTGGGGCTTTGCCTGCCGCAGCCCGGATTTATTCAAGGCCTACGCGATATCGCCAGCAAAAATGGGGCGTTGCTGATCTTCGACGAAGTGAAGACCGGGGCGAAACTCTGCTGGGGCGGCGCTTCGGAATATTTTGGTGTGAAGCCCGACATGATTTGTCTGGCCAAATCCATAGGCGGCGGCTTCCCGCTGGCTGCATTCGGCACGCACAAGGCGGTTATGGCCCTGATTTCTCAGCACAAGGTCTTCCATGGCGGAACGTACAACACCAATCCGGTTTCGATGGCCGCCGGACTGGCGACTTTCCGCCATGTGCTGACTCGCGAGAACTACAACCACGTGGAGAAGCTGAGCAACAAGCTCGTCACTGGATACCGAAAGACTATTGCGAAAACGGGGCTGCAAGCTTACATCGCGAGCGCTGGCGCGAATGGTGCGCTAATGCTTTATCCCAAAGAAATTCGTAATTATCGCGATTGGACCACTATCGACATCGATCTGTGGCGTCATTACTGGTTCGGCATGGTGAATCGGGGTGTGATGCCCCAACCTTACTGGTGGGATGAGCAGTGGACCATCTCGGTGCAGCATACGGAAACGGATATCGACAAGCACCTAGCTGCTTTCGAAGACGTCGCTCCCGCATTGGCGAAAGCTCAACAGGAGCGCGTGGCCGAGATGGCAATCGGATAACTGCAGGCCGGGGAGAGCCCTTGTCAGCTAACCAAAATGGAGCGGACCAGCCTCATCTGAAGCGCGTTCTCGGCCGTTGGGACCTGGTCTTGCTCTTTGTGGTGGCAGTTTTCAACTTGAACGTGGTTCCCTCGATCGCGGCCAACGGCGGCGTCACCGTCTGGCTGTGGATTATCTCATTGTTGCTCTTCTTCTGGCCTCAGGGAATTGCCGTCATCGAACTGGCGCATCGCTTTCCTGGTGAAGGCGGCGTTTACTTGTGGGCGAAAGAAGTATTTGGTGAGTGGCACGGATTTCTCTCCGGTTGGTGCTACTGGACGAACAACATGCTCTATGTTCCGACGGTGATGCTGTACTTTGTCGGCGTCTCGGTGTTTGTTCTGGGGCCCGGCCACGAGGCGCTGGCGGACAGCAAGGCTTTTGCATTGATCGCATCTCTGGTTTTGCTAGGTCTGCTGACGATCTTGAACATTGTTGGATTGGGCGTTGGGAAATGGCTTAACAACTTGGGCGGGATCGGGACGGGAATTGCCGCGGCCACGCTCATTAGCCTGGGAGTGATCATCCTTGCTCGCTATGGAACCACGGTAACTGTCGCCGAATTCCATATCCCTGCGGATCCGCGCTTCGTATTGAATTCCTTCGGAGTGATCTGTTTCGGTTTGGTCGGATTGGAACTGGCCTCGGTTATGGGAGATGAAATCCGTGATCCCCAGCGCATTTTGCCGGGAGCAGTAGCCTGGGGCGGCATCATCTCGGGAATGCTATACATAGGCGTTACTTTGACGCTCCTGATCGCGATTGGAAAGAACCAGATCAGCGTGCTGCAGGGAATTGTACAAGCTGTCAGCCATATGGCCGCGAAAGTCGGTGTCGGTTGGATTGTAGCGCCCTTTGCATTGATGCTGAGTCTGTCCATCGCCGGGATCGGTTCCGCGTGGATGGGTGGTTCGGCGCGAATTCCCTTTGTCGCCGGACTCGATTCCTACATGCCATCGTGGCTGGGCAAGATTCATCCCCGATACGCCACGCCGCACGCTGCACTGACTGTGCAGTTTGTCGTTTCATTGGGCCTTTGCGTCATTAACTTTGCGGCGTCTGGAGGTGTGCAGGAAGCCTTCCAGACCATGCTTTCCCTGGCCGTGGTGCTGCAATTGGTGCCGTTTGTTTACGTCTTTGCCGCCTTGCTGAAATTTGCCTTCCGCGAACCTGTCTCTCAAGGTCACTACAACAAGAACGTGCTGATTTTGGCTGGCAGCAGCGGGCTGTTGACCACGGTGCTTGGGATTGCGCTGGCGTTCTCGCCCGCCAAGCAAATCACCTCACTGTGGCGGTATGAAGCCATGATGTTCGGGTTTACATTGTTTTTCCTGGCGCTGGCGGTATTTTTCTTCTTTGTTTATGGCCGCCGGAAAGCGCAAGTCCATCCAGATTCTGAGTCTCTCGTACGTGCGGTTGAGGAAGGTCGATAGGAGGTCTTATGCCAGCCGGTGTCAAAGCGGATGTTCGCACTTATCAGATGTACGTCAACGGCGAATGGGTGGATAGCAAATCGAATAAGACCTTTGCGGTCTACGATCCTGCGAGCGAAGAAGTGATCGCCCAGGTCCCGGAGGCTAACGCCGAGGACGTAAATCGCGCGGTTGCTGCGGCCAAGGCGGCCTTTGAGGAAGGTCCCTGGAGTTCAACCACCGCACAGGAGCGCGGGCGCGTTCTTTTTCGTCTCGCAGAAAAAATTCGCCAGAATGCCTCGAAACTTGCGGAACTCGAAGCCCGTAACTGCGGAAAGCCAATCGTCGAAGCAGAATACGATATCGCCGATGTGGCCACCTGCTTTGAATATTATGGCGGACTGGCCACCAAGGTTCTTGGCTTTGTCAACCCGGTTCCGGATAACGCCGTTAGTCTGTCCTTAAAAGAACCCATCGGCGTAGCTGGCCAGATCATTCCCTGGAACTATCCCTTGTTGATGGCCGCCTGGAAACTGGCGCCGGCTCTGGCTGCAGGGTGTACCTGCGTGCTGAAGCCCGCGGAGCAGACTCCGCTCACTGCCCTGGAGATGGCAAATTGGCTTTCCGATGTGGGCTTGCCACCCGGGGTCGTCAACGTTATTACGGGTTTCGGCGAAACTTGCGGCGCGCCCCTGGTGCAGCATCCGGATGTGAACAAGATTGCGTTTACCGGCAGCGCGGCTGTCGGCAAAATCATCGTCAAAATGGCTGCCGATACCGTCAAGCGAGTCACGCTGGAGCTTGGGGGAAAGTCTCCGAATATCTTTTTTGCCGATGCTGATTTCGAAGCGGCCATCGACGGCGCGCTGTTCGGTGTGTTCATTAATCAGGGCGAGGTTTGTTCTGCCGGTAGCCGCATTCTGGTGCAGAAACCAATTTATAAGGGATTCGTCGATGCTATGACGGAGAAGGCGAAGAAAATCAAATTGGGCGCGCCTCTCGAACGCGATACCAAGATGGGCCCGCTGGTCAGCAAAGAGCAGTACGACCGAGTGCGTTCCTACCAGGAAGCAGGGAAGAAGGAAGCCAAATTGGCAATCGGTGGTGGACGTGCGGAGAAATTTGCCAAGGGATTTTACGTCGAGCCGACCATCTTTTATGACGTGGCAAATAGTTCACGCATCGCCCGTGAAGAGATTTTCGGTCCCGTTGCGGCCGTGATCCCATTCGAGGACGAGAAAGATGCCGTAAAAATCGCCAACGACTCACCCTATGGCCTTGCAGCGGCCGTCTGGACGCGAGACATTTTCAAAGCGTTTCGAGCCGTGAAATCGCTCCGCGCTGGAATTGTCTGGGTGAATCACATGCAGCCTACCTATGTCGAAGCACCGTGGGGAGGTTACAAGCAATCCGGCTTTGGCCGTGAGCTTGGTCCATGGGGGATCGAAGAATATTTGGAAACCAAGCAAGTCCATATCAATTTAAACGAGGCCCCAATCGGCTGGTACTGAGAACCGGAAACTGAAAACTGGTTTTAATTCAAAACTGGCCGGGGGGCGTCACGACATAATCGTTACGGAAATTAACATGGGCACGATTCAACTGCGAACCGCTATTCCGGGACCTAGGTCGAAAGCGCTATCTGAAAGACGCGCGGCAGCCGTGCCGCGCGGGCTATCCCATTCAACTCCCATCTATGTTGCCAAAGCGCAAGATGCCTGGATCGAAGATGTGGATGGTAATCGCTACATCGATTTTGCGGGTGGCATTGGTTGCCTCAACGTGGGGCATCGCCGTGAGCCGGTGCTATCCGCGATTCGGGAGCAGCTCGATCATTTCTTGCATACCTGCGTTCAGGTCACGCCTTATGAAAGCTACATTCGTCTTGCCGAGCGGATGAATCAGGTTACACCTGGCAAATTTCCGAAGAAGACTCTTTTCGTCAACAGCGGTGCCGAGGCGGTCGAGAATGCAGTGAAGATCGCGCGGGCCCACACGGGAAAGCCCGGAATCATCGCCTTCGAAGACGCCTTCCACGGCCGCACGATGATGACTCTGGCGCTGACCAGCAAGACGCATCCTTACAAGGCTGGTTTCGCACCCTTTCCCAGCGATGTTTACCGGGTCCCGTATGCCTATTGCTATCGCTGCTCGTACTCGCTGAACTACCCGTCTTGCGATCTTTATTGTGCTCGTCATTTGGAAGATACGTTTAAACGTGTCGTCGCCGCGGAAGATGTCGCCGCCGTCATCGCCGAGCCGGTTCTTGGTGAAGGGGGATTCGTTGTTCCGCCGCCCGACTATTTTCGTGTGCTCATCGAGATTTGCCATCAGCACGGGGTATTGTTTATCGCTGACGAGGTGCAAAGCGGTTTCGGCCGCACCGGCAAGCTGTTCGCAAGCGAGCACTACGGAATCGAGCCGGATATTCTGGTTTCAGCCAAATCGATTGGTGGTGGGTTGCCGTTGGCCGCGATCACCGGCCGCGCAGAAATCATGGATGCACCCGGGACAGGAGGACTGGGCGGAACTTTTGCCGGAAACCCCGTTTCCTGTGCAGCCGCGCTAGCGGTACTTGATCTTTTTGAGCGCGAGGACCTGCTGGCTCGTGCCAACCAGCTTGGAAGTCATTTTCAAAAGCGTGCCAGAAAATGGCAGAAAAATTGGCCGATTGTCGGTGACGTGCGCGGCTTGGGCGGCATGCAAGCTATCGAGTCGGTTAAGTCGGCTGATTCCCGTGAACCCGCCGCCGAAGAGACCAAACAAGTCACGCAATATTGTTACGAGCACGGTTTGATTACCATCACGGCCGGCTCGTATTCCAACGTGATTCGTGTGCTCGTGCCGCTGGTCGTCACCGACGCGCAAATGGATGAGGCTCTCGACGTTCTCGAAGCTGCGTTACAAACAGTCGCAGAACGTCACCGTACCGTAGCTCAGTTGACGTAGAAACTGCTAGCAACCTCTACGATATATTCTTCTGTACTGAGGTGTTCCACATGACAGTTGCAGCTCCGCCACTCACCAAGATTCCGAACTACATCAACGGCCAGTGGGTTGACTCGAAATCATCCGAATGGCTCGAGGTGACGAATCCGGCCACCGGCGAGGCAATCGCCAAGGTTCCTCTCTCTTGCGCGAATGAGGTTGGCAGCGCCGTAGACGCTGCAAGTGCTGCCTTTCCTGAGTGGCGCCGCACTCCTCCGGAGGATCGCATACAGCCGCTATTTAGACTGAAGCAGCTTCTCGAAGATCACCTTGACGAGCTCGGTCGAATCATCACCGAAGAAAATGGCAAGACCTTTACTGAGTCTAAGGCCGAACTCCGCCGCACTATCGAAAATGTCGAAGTTGCCTGCGGTATTCCCAGCATGATGCAGGGATATAACCTCGAGGACGTCGCCCGTGGAATCGATGAGACCATGATCCGGCAACCACTGGGTGTCGTGGCGGCGATTACTCCGTTCAATTTTCCCGGCATGGTTCCGTTCTGGTTTTTGCCCTATGCGATAGCCTGCGGAAATACCTTCATTCTGAAACCGTCCGAGCGGGTTCCGCTGACCATGCGGAGAATCTTCGAATTGCTGGAACAAACTGGATTGCCCAAGGGCGTGGTCAGCCTGGTAAACGGCAGCAAAGACGTAGTAAATGCGCTGATCGACCATCCCAAAGTACGGGCCATCAGTTTCGTTGGTTCAACACCCGTCGCGCGTCATGTTTATGCAAGATCGGGTGCTAACGGCAAGCGGGCGCAATGCCAGGGCGGTGCGAAGAATCATGTGATCATTTTGCCCGACGCGGATATGAATATGGCGACTCAAATTGTGAGTGACAGCGCATTCGGCTGCGCCGGTCAGCGTTGCCTGGCGGTATCCGTTGCTGTCACGGTAGGTGACGCGCAAACAGTTTTTCGCGATTCTATTGCAGATGCCGCCGCCAATCTGCGAGTAGGCAACGGGCTCGACCAAGGCGTCCAAATGGGGCCGGTCATTACTCAACAGAGCAAGTCGCGAATTGAATCGTTGATTGATACAGGCACAAAGCAGGGGGCAAAAGTCGTGCTTGATGGACGTAATTCGCGGATTCCGAAGCATGAAGCGGGAAATTTCGTGAAACCGACTATTCTCGACAATTTGCCGCCCACCAGCGAACTGGTCGATACCGAAATTTTCGGGCCGGTGCTGAGTCTGATTCACGCAAACGATATGGACGAAGCGCTGGCTTTCCTGGAACGCAGCGCCTATGGCAATCAGGCGTCATTATTCACTTCCAGCGGAGCAGCAGCCCGGCGATTCCGGTATGAAGCGCCGGCAGGAAATATTGGCATCAATATTGGTGTGGCTGCGCCGATGGCATACTTCCCGTTCAGCGGCTGGAAAGACAGCTTCTTCGGCATCGTGCACGCGCAGGGCCGTGACGCAATTGAGTTTTGCACTGAGAAAAAAATCGTCATTGAACGTTGGGCGAAGGAGCACTCGCGCAAATTTTAAGAAGCTGCACTGGGTATTGCTTGTCCCGCGGTTAGTTTGAAAAATCGAAGATTGTTGCCAAACGCGTCTGTCTTTAGGCTCCGCAACTCGGGTAGCTTTCTTAACTCGTCATCAAGGTTAACCATCCATCCCGCCTGCGCTACCCAGACGGTCTCACCGGATTTCAAATAGCCGCCTCGAACCAGATCGTTCCATTGTTCCAGGAAGACTGAAGGAGTAAATGCCCACACATCCGGAATTGTGGAAATGACGCGATGGCCTGCACAATGAAAAACCAGCAAACCCGGGATTGATCTCTCGTATGAAACTGGCCGCTGCTGGCACAAATAATGACCGAGCTCAATTCCGCTCTCGTAATCTACGAAGATCGGATCAGACTCGGGTATTTGCTCTCGCACAAAGCTGATCGCCCGATACATGTTGCTACGATTCTGATCTGTACGCGAGATATAAGGATGTTGATTGGTGCGAAACGCAAAGCAGAGCACAACGATAAGCACGCTGATAGCAATTGCGCGAATGGCATTTTCTCCCGTGACCTTGATGATGCACACTGTTATCCCAGCAATCGCGAAGACGCCGAGATAAACACAGTGACGAGTACCTCCGAAGGGATAGAGATCTAAAAGGGCAGCACCGTAATTTAGCACAAAGAGAAGGATCAGCAGTACGGCAAACAAGAATCGCGGGACTGTGGAAGTCCAGATCCTACCGCGCAGCAATATCACTATCCCTGCCACAAATAGCAGCGCCGCGACGTCGCCAACCGTGAGCTGCCCAAACAGGTATTGGAAAAAACTGAAGCTTCGAGTCACCAAGAATGTCAAAGGATTGTCGTACCCGCGATGGAAATATGATTTGCGCAACCAACCGTCGAAGGCTTGCTCCGCCATGGTAGTTCCCTTGATGTTTGAAACATGGGTGACGTAGAGACAAATAGCGAGCCCCAGTGCCACAACTTGGCCCGCTACCCACGCAATCAGAGTTCGGGTTGAAGTTTGCCGCCGCCATAGCCGTAAAACGGCATAAACACCAACCGCCGCGGTGAAAAGGAAGCCTGAATAATGCGAAAGCATTGCCAGCCATAGAAACCCAGCAGAAATCATTACCAGCCGTGGAGAATTCTCGTCCAGCGCACGTTCCAGAAACCACACTCCACTTATCGCGAAAACCAGCAACAGGCTGTATTGGCGGACTTGTCCGGTAATGCTGATCATGGGCGGCAGCAGCGTCATGAAAATAAGGCCGCTCAATCCTGCGGTAGCTCCCAGAATGCGAGTCAGCCACTTGAAAAATATCCAGCAGAACAGAACGCCGGCAAGAATCGACGGCAGGCGAAGAATGAACTCCGAACTTCCGAAAGAACGCAACCCGTAAAGCACGAAAACCAGTAGTGGAGGATGCGCCATCGTGAGATTTGCTTTATACGCTGCCTCCAGGGACGAGCGATTTGCGATGAAAAAGTGCAGCGCCTCGTCAGGATTCAGAAAGGTGCCCCAGGCTTCCCGTGCCCGCAGCAGAAATCCAAGAGCAACAATGCCCAAAGCAATCGCGCCAGCATGGGACTGCGTCCAGCGATTCCACGCTGTACCGTTTGCTCTGTCTTCGGTCACTGCCTTCACTTCACTCATAGAAACGTGCCGGCGAAATGCCGGCGCTAAGATGCTTCTCGAAACTCTACCTCAGAAATGGCATACACGATGAGGATCAACAATTCAGGCTCGATAGCATGGCGGTAGCGAGGCAGCACAAAAGCGGTGTAATAAGCCAGCGGATAAAGCATCATCAGCCAGAAAAACAGCCACGCTCCGGGCCGGTGCTGTCGTATGGCCGCCGCCAAGCCCCAGATGGCAAGCACCGATGAAGCGAGATACAGCGAATTGGCGAATAGCGAGGGTACAAAACCTCCTGCGCGTGGAAGCCCAGCCCAGAAATAGACGAATCGCCTCATGCAGAGAGAAGCAAAACGTGCGTAATCTTCTTTAATAAAAGCAATCGCTTCGCGTTTGCGTTGGGTGACATATGCCATCTCGCCAATTTGCCGGTACAGCTGCAACTGTTGGGTGTTCTTCGTGGGGTGCAGGTAATCCATCCATGTGCCGTCCGCTCCCGGCCCATTTCCCAGGCGAAGCTCTGCTCCAAAGTTCGATCGAATGAAGATGAAGCGTCCGAATGCGTGGTAATCACGGGCTATCCACGGTGTGATACAGGCCGCGAACACGACGGATGCCAGAAGGATGCCACCCAAAGAACGCTCACCCAGCTTTGCCCGACGGCGCCACGCCCAAATTCCCGAAGCCGGAAGAAACGCAATTAAGCTTGTGTTTGTCAGCGCCAGAAGGCCCCAAAGACATCCCCAAAGGAGCCACGGCGGGAGTCCGTCTTTGTCCTCAAGCGAGAGAGTGATCCAAAAGACAATTGCTAACAACAGTGCGGCGAGGCTGGTCTCCCACAAATAGCGGGTGGACCAGAAGATTACCGGAGGCAACAGTGCCCATGCCCACGAACTCCAGGCCCCAACTTTTTCGCTGAAACATCGCTTGGCGATCAGAACGATGGGAATGCAGGTGAATGCCGAAAAAATAGCGTTGATGCAAAGCAGTACGAAAGCGGAAACAGCCGTGTAAATTCCACAAATTTTGAAAACTCCAGCAATAATAAATGGATAGAGCGGTGGCTCCCAGGCGGTTGGCCCGGTAACGCCGTGAAATGGACTGCCGAATCCTTGACCGAGAGCGAGAGAGCGGGCGATCCGGCCCATCTCGAAGCCAAAGCCGAAATTATCATCAATAGGCCTGAACCTGTACGCATGCGTGATAAAGATGAAGCCCACCCGAACAACCAGAGCGACCAGCACGGGCCACAGTAGCGAAGTACGCGCGCCGACCCACCAATGGCGACAAGAAGTGAGCAAGCCGCGTGAGTCAGAGGTGGTGGCGGGACTCAAGATTCCTTCATTTTTAATTGACGCAACTCAGATCGGCAAGCGCTGCCCGAGCAACGGATTGCAAAGCGGGTTGAAAGCCGCGCCCATCAAGGCTTTTCAAGTAGTTAGCTGTCCACCGACTGCCTCAAAATGGGTGCGAAAGCCATCATTCGGGCAGCAACAAGGGACAAATAAGGGACCGTTTCAGGCTGGCGGATTCCCCTACCGGCTCTGGCACTCGCGTGCGAGCGTCTTGATCGATGTAATCACTATCGTGATCGAGCTTGCGTTGCCAACTCGATTGTTTATGGCATCCTCACTGGTTGGAATCGTCGATTCCTTTGTGCCGGTGACCTCAACTCGTTGCCCAAGGTAATTTCTCAGTTTGATGTTCTTGGAGCCCTGAAGTTGATAAGTATTGCCACGGCTTGCTTGGACGAGAGCGTAATCGCCGTTTACTTTGGCGACACAGCCGCTCTCGGTAACCTGATTTGACCCACCCCACGCGATGCTGGCAGATAACAGTACCAGCAAACAACCGATGGTTTTCATGGAGAACCCCGAGTGGTGTGATGCACTCAACCCGGCTCAGGTTCATTTTAATCAAGAACTTCGTGTCCCTCAAATGCGGCCCAGAGAAGCAGGTTCTCAACTCCGGGCCGTTCGTTCTGATCACTACTTCCCGCTTGTGCGGTTGTCCATCGTGTTGAGCATCGACTTGGCACGTTCGATTATCTTTTCACGAACGTGATCGGCATCGATGGGCAAACTGAGCGGCTCTTGTTTCTGTCGCTCATGTTCGGCCTCAGCGGCATCTCGATGGGACTTCAGGCTGGCCGCTGTGTGCGTGCCTTCCTTTAGATCCGCGGGCTGTCTCTGAGCTTCCGCATTGAGAGAACCGACAGGAACCCCATCTCCACTTTCTTTGCGGTCAGCGGAGACAGGTTCACCGTTAAGGGACTTCGCATGCTGCCGAAGTTCCTCTTTGGTCTTCTCGACGGTGTTGCTATACGAATTGCTCATGGTTTCCTCCTTCTGCGGTGGAGACGGTTCGGACGTAACTCACCGCGATTTGATTCCTAAACTTTTTTCTTCGGTTTTGGTGCCGCCGGTCTGACAGCGCCCAAAGCTTGCGACTACGCCGCCACTGGCGACGACGGGCTTTACACCGAGCCTTAGGCATATTTGTCTAAGTCCTCCAACT
>DASPRY010000144.1:0-6176 GCA_035624215.1 Terriglobales bacterium | reverse complement strand
AACTGACCGCATGCGGTCCATCCTTTACGACCACCAGGCGTGCTCCTTTGACCAGCTAGGCGGTGCGTTGTCCCGAAGCGGCAATGGGCACAATGCGGTCGGCATCACCGTGAATGACCAGCGTCGGAACATCAATGTGGCCAAGTCTTCGCGGTCGCAGCGACGAAAGATTTCCCGCTTCCCTTCCCCGAGCGTTTTGCTCGCTCCGGGCACTCACTTTGGCAAGTCCGTTGACGGGCTTCTCACCGGCGAGGAAAGAAAAGAACGCTGCTCCCCTACCGTCACCACTCAGCATGAATTCGCCGTTTGATTCCGTGTTGCTTATCGTTCGCTCCAAAACTCTCGGTTGCCGGACGCTTCATCCTGGCCAGACTGGCCACGCGCTCCACACGGTGAGTGTTAAGTTCCAGTCTGTACTGTGCGGCCACGACGAATGCCTACGCAGAGAGGCAATACACCTCCAATTGCCAGCGCAGTAGCCAGGACTGCGAAGCCGGACCTGAAGGAGTGGGTTCGTGCGGCCTGTAGCCCGACTAAGGCCGGCCCGAGAAAGCCCCCGAACCCGGCCGCGACACAGTTGATCGTGCCGGTAGCCATCGCCGCAGCCGAATCACAGAGAAACGCGGAGGGCATGGCCCAAAAGCTGGGTAAGAACGCGAGCAGGCTGGCAGCGGCAACCGAAAATAGCAATAGAGAGGGCAGAGTTCCCCAATTGGCCACAGAGAGCACCAGCAGAGCCGCCGCGGTCAGCCACAGCGGAATGGCGGTGTGCCAGCGCCGTTCGGCAGTGCGGTCGGAATGCCAACCGTTCACCTGCATGGCAACAAACCCCAGCAGGTTCGGCAGGGCCACTAATAGAGTTACTTTGAAATCGCTCAGCCCGGACAAGCGCTTCAGCATAGTGGGCAACCAGAAAGCGACACCGTACGCGGACCCATTCTGCAGGAAGTGCAAGCCAGTCAGGATGAGAACGTCACGGTGCCGGATCGCCTCCCACACGGTGTAGGCGCGGACCGATTCTTTCGCCCGCTTTTCGCTCTCCAGTTGATTGATGAGCCATTGCCGCTCCATAGCGGGCAACCACTTTGCCTGCTGCGGCCAATCGGATAGATAAAACCAGGTCACAACGCCGAAGAACAGCGCAGGCAGGCCTTCGATGATGAACAGCCACTGCCAGCCTCGCAAGCCAAACCAGTGGACACCCAACAGCAATCCCGAGATGGGTGAACCCACGGCGAAGGCTAAGGGAATGGCGGCCATGAAGCCAGCCACCGCCTTGGCCCGATCTTCATAGATGAACCAGTGCGTCAGGTACACGATTATTCCGGGAAAAAAGCCAGCCTCCGCCAGTCCCAGAAAGAACCGCACTGCGTAGAACTGATGCGGCGTACGGATGAAGGCCATCCCCATCGTGACCAGCCCCCAAGAAATCATGATGCGCGTGATCCAGCGACGTGCACTCCAACGCTCCACGATGATGGTGCCGGGAATTTCTAAGATGATGTAGCCGAGGGAGAAAATCCCTGCCCCCAGCCCAATCACGCGATCGTCGAAGCCGAGATCGTGGGGCATCTGCAGGGCCGCAGTGGCAAGGTTGTTTCGATCAAGGTAAGCAATTACGTAAAGGAACAACACATAGGGCAGAAGACGCAACGCAATCCGACGGCGAGCGCGGCGGGCAACAGGGTCAATGAGACTAATCGCTGGCGCAGCCATTTTTTCTTTCCACCAACATACAGGGTGGATGACATCCTCGAACAGGTGACGCGGTTATAGTTTCAATTCCGCCTTGTCCTGGCCGGGACGCACGCCACCATGCTTCCCGGCTGAAATGAGGATAGGCATCGGTTGACCAAAAGGCCTAAACACCGGGGTGTGCCCCATCCAATCGGGTAGTAAGTTACAGATGGCAAGCTATTCGGTGCATTTAGATTATGCCAATTGGGGACCGGAAAAACAGCAGACCATTCACTACTTTCGTGGACCCACCTGCCGGCAGCCCTTTTCTCTTTATTCAGATGACACTTCAGAGTAGAATTAGCGCACTTTTGGGCCTCAAAGGCGTAGCCGGACGGGTTGAGGTAATTCGGCGCATTAAGAATTTGCTCCTAGCTCATCAATTGCCTCTTGGGTCCTTTCATGACGCAAGTACTTGAACGTGTACTGAACCTGCGGCGCGGAGATTTCGGCCGCGCGGGCTTACTGTTCTTGTACCTTTTCCTGGTTCTTACCACGTACGTAGCAGGTAGAGTGGCACGCGATGCCTTGTTTCTCGACCAGTTCCGGGCCAGCCAATTGCCGTTTGTGGATATCAGCATTGCCGTGCTCGTGGGATTTGTGGCGGCCGGCTACATGCGGGCAGCGCGTAGGCTAAACCCGCCGACTCTCTTCACAGGCAGCCTGCTGTTCTTTGCGACCAACGCCTTTGCATTTTGGTATCTCATCCGCTATTACCACCTCCGCTGGCTCTTTCCGACCTTCTATATCTGGGTGGGCATTTTTGGCGTGGTCTGTCCCGCGCAAGTCTGGACCCTGGCAAATTATGCCTTGACAACACGGGAAGCCAAGCGGCTCTTCGGGGTGATCGGCGCCGGTGGTATCGTCGGCGGTATCTTCGGGGGCTACTTGTGCAAGTCCCTCCCCAAAATCGCCGGCACGGAGAGCCTTCTCTTGCTCATGGCGATACTCTTAGCGGCGACCGCAGTTCCGGTGTACATTTTGGCTCGACGCTACGGCTCAAGCGCAGGCGGAGCCGCTAAGTCTTCCTCTGACCAAGAGTCCGTATCGAGCGTGTTCCAAAGCATTAACTTGATCTGGCGCTCTAGATATCTGCGTGCCATTGCCCTAGTCGTCCTGCTCTCTTCCTACGCCACTACTATGACAGGATGGCAGTTCAAGGCCATCGCTAAACACTTCCTGAGAAACAAGGATGCCCTGGCGCTGTTCTTTGGGTCATTTTACTTTTACGCTGGCATTCTATGCCTGTTATTCCAGCTGTTGCTCACCGGCCGGGTGTTACGGCGCTTCGGCATCGGCTTGGGATTAGTGGCAGTGCCGATCGCGCTCATCGCAAGTTCGTTCGGAGTTCTGATCTGGGGCACTCTGGCTGCCGTTTTCGTATTGAAAGGCAGCGACCAGGTCCTACGCTACTCGCTGGACAGATCAACCGTGGAACTCCTCTACTTGCCGGTGACGCCTAAGGTTAAGTTCCAAGTCAAGCCTTTCATTGATACGGTGATTTGGCGCTCGGGAGATGGGTTGTCGGGACTATTGGTGCTGTTCTTCGCCACCTATCTTCATCTTAAAGCGCCTCAGCTGAGTTGGATAACGCTGGCTCTGCTGGGCGCCTGGCTCGGGGCGGCCCTCGTCGCACGGAAGGAATATATCGCCACCTTGCGGGAGAGTGTGTATCAGCATCGGCTCGATACGGAACGGGCGTCGGCTCCGGTGTTGGACCGCTCGACCGCCGAGATCTTCGCTTCCGGGTTAAAGGCTATAGACCCGAAGGAAGTTCTCTATGCCCTTAGCCTGTTTGATACGGAACAACGAAAGGAGTCTCACCCGGTTATTCGTGACCTGCTTAACCATCCAGCACCCGAAGTGAAGCAGAAAGCCATCGAGATGCTGGCCAAGATTGGCGACAGGGTGGTGGTAGCGCAGATTCAGGAACTGCTGCACGACCCAAACCTGGGCGTCCGCACCGAGTCCCTCCTGTACCTGGCCCACTTCTCTCATGTCGACCCCTTGGACCACATCCAGGAGTTGGGTGATTTGCCCGAATTCTCGATGCGCTCGGCTGTCGCAGCGTTTTTGTCCCGTCCCGGCGCGAACCAAAGCCTGGAAGCCGCCAGCGAAATACTCAACGCTATGCTTGCGGATACCGGCCCCGACCGAAAAAAAAGCCGCGAGGAGGCTGCTCGTCTGCTGGCTATCGTTCCCGATTGTTTCGATGCGCAGCTGGAGAAACTGTTGGCCGACCCAGAAGCGGAAGTGGTGATTCATGCCATCCGGGCCGTCGGCCAACATCGGAAGCGCCGCTTTGTCAGCGACGTGTTGCTTCGTTTGCCTGATCCCCACTTGCGCAAACAGGCTATCGAAGCTCTGGTCGATTTCGGAGATACCATTGTGGGTACGCTGGGCGACCACGTATGCGATCCCGCCGCAGCAATGGAGGTGAGGCGTGAGATCCCGGCGGTACTGCAAGGCATCGGAACCGCAAATGCGCAGCGGGTACTTATGGACAATCTCCTGGAACCGGACAATACCTTCCGATATCGTGTCATTTCTGCTCTCAACAAACTCCAACGGACGCCATCCGCGATTCCGCTCGACAGGGAACTTCTGGAAACAGCGCTGCAAGCTGAGATTATGGGGCACTACCGCTCCTACCAGATCCTGGGCATGCTCCAGGAAACACCTGATCAGGATGATCTCATCACGCGTGGGCTGCGCGAATCAATGAGGCAGGAAGTGGAGCGCATCTTCCGCTTGATGTCGCTGATGCATCCCCACCTCGACCTGCATAGCGCCTACGTCGGACTGCAATCTAAGGAACGAACCGTACACGATAACGCCCTTGAGTTTTTGGACAACATCCTCAGGCAACAAATACGCAACCTGCTGGTGCCCCTCATCGATGGGGAAGTTACCCTCGCGGAACGTATCCGCGTGGCCAACGATGTCCTCCACACCGATGTTGTAAGCAAGGAAAAAGCTGTCGAGGCCTTGGTCAAAAGCGACGACCCGTGGCTGCGAGCGTGCGGCGCCTTTGCTATTGGCAGTCTGGGGTTGGAAAATCTAAGGCAGGAACTCCAAAAGTGTTTGGAACATCCGGATCCGCTTCTCCGTGAGACGGCGCGGCAGGCACAATTGCGGCTAGCAGCGCGGGCTTGAGTCGGCGCAGCGTCAGACCTCGACTGCGAGTCTGAGCCGATTTTGCTGAGCTGCTGCAGCAAAAACCCCACCCACGTGCCTATAGCGAAGCGTTAGTAAACTACGAATTTCTAACGCTCGGAAGAGAGAAGGAGAAGTCAATGCTTTCGCGGCCTTCAGGCAGGCGATTCTAATAGGGTTTTCTAACCTATTCAGCCATATCGGGGAGAATTCGCTAATGACGCGCCTGCGTCGCAATTTGGCCAGGTCCAAAAATTATTGTATTCTCCTCAGCTTCGTAATTCCCAAGGAGGCGTCATACTCCGCATCCCAGAACCTTGTGTGACGGCGCACAAACCGGAACGGTGCATTCCGAGCCCGGCCATCCCAGCCTTCGGCAACTCCGTTGACTGGCTACTTACAGGAGAGGAAAAGAAATAGCCGAAATCGATCGTTAGTCGCTGCCCGCATGCAAACGAGAAGCGTCTCCGTTACGAGGTTCGGCCCTGGACAGAGTTGGGGTTTTTGCGAAACGAACCTAAGAAGTGGTGTTTTCAAGAGAATCGCTTAGCAGGCTGCGGAAAAAGTCGGCCTCAAGGATTGGTTAGCCTCGCTCCGGCATTTGTGCCCGGCTAGTGACTGCGAAGCCGCGAAGGCAGACATATATGGTGACTGCAAGAGTAAGCACTCCTGCTACCGCCCATCTGTCCCAGTGGAAGCCTACACTCGGTTGAACCTTGAACTCATGGCCAAAGCCGAACATCCGATTGAAAGGCACAGGAGCGATAAAATACAGATAAAGCGGCAAACAGAGCAACGATGACACGAGCCCAATTGCCCCAGCAATTCGGGGATACACGAGGCTCACAATAAGAGCCAGCACAAACAGAACGGATCCAATGTCGATCATCGAAAGCAGCGGGCCTGTAAGCCACCCGCGCTGAATTCGGTTCCTTCAAGACCGTTTGTGTTGCGCAGGGCCACGGCCACGGACACGAGGCAACTGACGGCCGGTATAAGCTGCTGCTTTCCCGGTTTCTTCATCCAACGGCCTCCGACGTCAAGCGGACGACTCGACGCCCCCTACTCTCGCTCAGGAATGCCACAGCCGTCCAAGGGTATCTCAATTGGTATCAGAAAACTCTCTGGTTTCCACACCACAAGCTGGTAAGAAAGAGGTATGCGCGGAAATGATGAGCAGCAGAATCAGGATTTCGTCTGTGAGCGCCTCCCGTACCGGTTCGGGGTCACTTAACCTTGAGTTCGTGCGGCTGCCGACTACGTTTCTGAGCGTTCAAGAGACA
>DASPRY010000137.1:0-44551 GCA_035624215.1 Terriglobales bacterium | reverse complement strand
ATGGTGGCCAGGGACGGAGTTGAACCGCCGACGCCAGCCTTTTCAGGGCTGCGCTCTACCACCTGAGCTACCTGGCCATTTTCCGAGTCCACTACCATACCCAAATCCTCTTTTCAAGCACACCACGCAAGAAGAATCGGGCCTTTGGATAGTAATTCTGACGGTTGTGAAACAACCTGATTATAGCAATCCGCACTTGAGTTCGCCCAATCGCGCTGACAGATGCGGAAGTTCTGCGACGTTCCAGGCGGCGGCAAATTCTCTTGAAAATTATCTAGTCTTGGCGAGAGCGGTTACGACTCCGTTCATTACGGTCATGCGGCAAAGGATCGAGGCAAACCAGTACGCGATCTCACGATAATCGTTAACTTCAAAGACTGTCAGATCGGCGTCTTTGCCCGGCTCGATTGATCCTTTTCGATTTTGCAGTCGCAGTGCCCAGGCCCCATTTATGGTTGCGGCTGAAATGGCCTCAGCGGGGGACATCTTCATGTGCGTGCATGCGAGGGAGAGCACGAAAGCCATGCTTAAGGTGGGCGATGAGCCCGGATTGAAATCGGTGGCTAATGCGACCGGAACGCCCGTTTCGATCAGCTTCCGTGCGGGCGGAAAACGGTCCAATCCAAGAAAATAATTTGCCCCCGGGACCAAGGTCGCAACAGTGTCCTGTTTCGCCAATGCGCTGATATCTGCCTCGTTCACATAATCCATGTGATCGAGTGATGCTGGCTTGAATTCTAATAATGTCTGCAACGCCGTTTGGGTAAGCTGGCAAATGTGAGCTCGCACCCCCAGGCCATGCTCCTGCGCAGCTTGGAAGATTGCCCGAGTCTGTTCGAGGTTGAAGGCTCCACGATCAGTGAAGACGTCCACAAATTGCGCCAGTTGGCGCTTGGCAGCTTGCGGAATCATCTCTTTACAGACAAGTTCAACGTAATCTTGTGAACGTTCTTGAAACTCCCTGGGAACCACGTGCGCTCCCAACAGCGTGCTTACCACCGTACCCGGCCACAGTTTTGCGGCATCGCGAATAGCTTCCAGAGATTTCAGTTCGGAATCGAGACTTAAGCCGTATCCGGATTTGGCTTCGACCGTAGTCGTGCCGTGCTCAGTCATTTGGCACAGCGCTTCGAACACTTTCTGCGTAAGCTGCGCCTTCGAGGCTGCGCGCACTGCTTCAATGCTGGAGCGGATCCCTCCACCGGCCTCGGCGATCTGCTCGTACGTAGCTCCGGCGATCCGTTTCTCGAAATCCACAAGCCGGGGATTGATGAAAGCCGGGTGAGTATGGGAATCGACAAAACCGGGAAGCACAACGCGGCGTTGGCAGTCGATCTCGAGGGTTCGTTTGCGGTTTTTTCCGAGCCAGGGATCGCGGAGAGCATCCTTCCTTTTCCCGACCGCAACGATTCGGCCCGCATCGCACAACACCGCAGCGTCTTCGATGATTCCTAGTTGATTGAGTTCGGCACCGCGTCGGGGACCGGGAGAAGAAGAACGGAGGGTGAGAAGTTGGCCAATGTTGATCAGGAGAACGGGGCGGCTGCGATTCGGCTTAGGGTTCTTTGCTGCCATTGAATCAGAAAAAAGTCTAACCGGGTTCGCACGAGACATCCGCGAGCGTCACATCGTCCCAGCTTATAATACCGACCAGAGTTCTCTTCGTGAGCCAATCAGCTCAGCAAGTTCCTCTGCTCCGCCCGTATATGCCCGAGCTCGACACCCTGCGAGGTGTCGCAATCCTGCTGGTATTGTTCTATCACGGTATCGCGCCGCCTCTAAATGGGCCACTAACGCCGACAGCGAAAATGCTGCTGAACCTTTCGCAGAATGGATGGGTGGGGGTGAATTTGTTTTTTGTGCTGTCCGGATTTCTCATCACCGGCATTCTGATGGACAGCAAGTCCAGGAACGATTACTTTCGGCGCTTCTACATACGGCGCGCTTTGCGGATACTGCCAGCCCTCTACGCAACCCTGCTCGTCTTGCTGGTGGGACGATGGATCTCCTGGCGCTTTCTGGCTGTGGCCGCGCTGTTCCTCGCGAACAGCGCACCGCTACTGGGAGTAACCCTGCAATATCCGCCACTGTGGTCGCTGGCCGTAGAGGAGCATTTTTACTTTCTCTGGCCGGGTCTGATACGGCGATTCTCTACCGGCCCATTGGCGATTCTTCTGGCATTCATCGCCGCATTGACACCTGCGATACGCGCGCTGGACTTTCTGGTTGCCGGAAAGCGAGCGGATTTTGTTCCGCTTTACACCTGGTCCAACCTGGATGGCTTGGCGATGGGAGCATTGCTGGCCGTCTGGGTGCGACAGCAATCATTCCGGACCTCCCACTTAAAGCGAATTGCGCTGCCGCTGCTTGTAGTCGGAGTGAGTGCATTTGTGCTGATGCCGGCGGATCGCATGATCACGGTGGCCTTTTCTGCGACCGCGTGCAATCTGGCGTCAGTCGGACTGCTCTCATCCATGCTGTTGCTGGGCACAAGCCCATGGAGTGCCCTGGTAAACCGTCCGTTTCTCAAGTTTCTGGGATATATCAGCTACGGTTTGTACTTAGTGCACGTGCTGGCATTCCGGGCTGTTGACGTATTCTTGACGCGCTTCGAGTGGCTATCCGCTGGGCGGCCATTAGCCGCTATGTCGCTGCGTTTGTTTGCGGGTGGTGCATTGGCTATTTCTGTCGCTTATTTGTCGCGACGCTCGCTCGAGGAAAAATTCTTGCGGATGGGCTTTGGGTCGAGGAAGATGACTGTTCCTGGCCAGCCCGTAGCGGCGCGGGGATGACCGACATGACGGCGTTTGAGCGGCCGACGATGGCAACCGCATTCTTTCTAGATCAGGATTGCATCGGAATTTTCACGCCGCTCTTGCGGGCAAAGGCCTCAGCCTCTTCATAGCCCGCGTCGACGTGACGAATGATTCCCATTCCCGGGTCGGTTGTAAGGACCCGCTCAATGCGCTTGGCCATCATCTCAGTTCCGTCAGCGACCGTCACCTGGCCGGCATGAAGCGAATAGCCAATCCCCACTCCACCCCCGTTGTGGATGGAAACCCATGAGGCGCCGGCAGCCGTGTTCAACAATGCATTGAGCAGCGGCCAATCGGCTACCGCGTCGCTGCCGTCTTTCATGCCCTCAGTTTCGCGGAAAGGAGAGGCCACCGAGCCGCAGTCGAGGTGATCGCGGCCGATGACGATGGGTGCCTTGATTTTTCCCTTTTTCACCAGATCGTTCATCGCCAAGCCAAACTGCGCGCGCTCACCGTAGCCCAGCCAACAGATGCGAGCTGGCAGTCCCTGAAACTTGATCCGCTTGCGAGCAAGCTCGATCCAGCGGCGGAGAATTCGATTGTCGGGAAAGAGTTCCAGGACCAAATCATCGGTGACGTGAATGTCTGACGCTTCGCCCGAGAGCGCTACCCAGCGGAAAGGCCCGCGCCCTTCGCAAAACAGCGGGCGGATGTAGGCAGGCACGAAGCCGGGGAAATCATATGCATTCTTCACACCGCGCTGAAAGGCGAACGTGCGGATGTTGTTGCCGTAATCAAAGGTGACAGAGCCCATCTTGTGCAGGCGCAGCATTCCTTCCACGTGCCTTGCGATGGCATCGAGCGAGAGCTGCTGATACTGCTCTGGATCACGCTGGCGCAGCGCCAGCGCTTCCTCCAACGTCATGCCATTGGGAACGTACCCGTTCAGTGGATCGTGGGCGGAGGTCTGGTCGGTAAGAATGTCTGGGACCACGCCGCGTTCAGCGAGTAGCGGAATGATGTCAGCGCAATTGCCTACCAATCCGACGGAAATGTTCTCCTTCTTGCGAATTGCATTCTTCAGGATGCGCAGCGCCTCGTCGAGGGTCGTCACCATGAAATCGCAGTAACCGGTTTTGAGGCGTTTCTTGATCCGTTCCGGATCAACGTCAATGCCGAGAAAGGCGGCGCCGGTCATGGTGGCCGCAAGCGGTTGGGCGCCACCCATCCCTCCCATGCCGCCGCTGACAATTAACTTGCCAGCCAACTCGCCACCGAAATGCCTCTCGCCCGCGGCTGCGAAAGTCTCGAACGTGCCCTGCACAATGCCCTGTGAGCCGATATAAATCCACGAACCCGCCGTCATCTGACCATACATCATCAGTCCGGCACGCTCCAGTTCGTTGAACTTTTCCCAATTTGACCAATGGCCGACCAGATTCGAATTTGCAATCAGCACGCGCGGCGCATACTCGTGAGTTTTGAAAATGCCGACCGGCTTGCCAGACTGGACCAGCAGGGTTTCGTCATTTCCGAGGTTCTTCAGCGAGGAAACAATCGCGTGGTACGCCTCCCAACTGCGTGCCGCCCGGCCCGTACCGCCGTAGACGACAAGATCGCGTGGCCGCTCGCCGACTTCTTCATCCAGGTTGTTCATCAACATGCGCATGGCGGCTTCCTGCTGCCAGCTCTTGCAGGAAATCGCGGTACCGCGTGGCGCGCGGACAGGGGTATAGGTGTCAGCAGTGATTTCGGTTTCTACCGGCATAAGTAGATGGTAGTTCTTTTGCGGGCAAAGGTTCAAACCGGCGGGATTGCCCCTCAATGGTGACGGCTAACATCTTGGGGGCGTTGAAGGAGGACCAGGGCGTCCGCCCCACACACATAAAATTGTCACCACGTGCTGTACGCGGTACCGTCGCTGCTAGTCCCGTCGCTGCCACTGTGCACGTCGATGATGCCACCCTGATCCTGCTCATCAATAGACATGATCGTGTTTTCTTCCTGGTCGGCAACCCAGGTATCGTTCTTGCCGGTCATGGGATCGACTGGAAGCTGTTTCAAATAACCGCCTGAAATCAAGTCGTCGAGGGATTGCGGAGCTTTCTGCTTGTCCAGCGTGTATTGCGAGATTACAGAACGCAGAGTAAACAGATTCTGCTTCAGCACCGACTCACGCGCGCGGACGATGGATTGGTTGTAGGCGGGCAGCGCCACGGAAACCAGGATCAGAATGATGCTGATCACAATCATCAACTCGATCAGGGTGAAGCCGCGACTCCGCTTTTTGGAAACTCTTGCCATTACCAGTCCTTGTACTTGGTCCCATCCAATGCGGTGCCCTGCGACTTTGTGAATACGTCAAAGATGTTTTGCCCGCCCCACGAGTCCGAGTCGGGATCGTCCTGCATGGAGCGCATCCCCCATTCGTTGGTGCCGGTCATGGGATCCACAGGGATGCGGCGCAAAAACTTGAGCTTCTTGCCGTGTACATCCACACCTTTCACCAACGTGTCCAGATCCGGAGGATAACCTTCCGTCCCCACCTTGGTCTGAAAAGCACCGCGATCGGCAGCATCTTTGTAGCGGTCGATCGCATCCCGCATCTCCCATAAATCGTGACGCAATTCGTGTTCTTTCTCGCGCTTGATGGTTACCCGCGCCAGTGGAATGGCCAAGGTGGTCAATATCATCAGGATCGTCGTAGCAACGATCAACTCGATCAAAGTAAAACCGCGCGTTCGCGGGAGTGGCCGATTTGTGAGCACGCGAAACTTCATAGTAGAAAATCTTTGTGAAGGAACGGCAAGATGAACTTTGCTTGCAGGCACGCCATTATGCTCTCCTCACGTTGAGAGCCGGAACCAGCTCTATTGAATAGTCACGTTTGCCGTGGCTCCGTTGACCAGCGTGGGTTGCATGCCAGGATCGCGCATCCCCCCTTTCGAAATCGCCAAGCTCGATTGTCCGGAGGCTTTTGCCATAAAGGTCACAGTCACAATCGGGCCTTGGCCGGAAACTCCGTTGGCACCCGGCGGCCGAGTCGCGGTTATCTGCAACGTTCCTGTCGTGTCATCATCACGATGCACCAGCGCCACCGCTTGACCATCCTGAGATAACAGCGTTCCATTCGAAACGTTGACCACCTGCAGCATCTTGGGATCGTAGTTGACCTGCAAGGGAATGGAGTAAGCATTCTGGGCCCCTGTGAGCACCACGTTGACGGCAAACGTCGCACCCTTGGGTTGCGTGATCATCGGCGGATCAAATCCAAAGCTGGCGGAGGCGGGCTGCGGCGGAGGAGCTTCTGCCGCCGACGGAGTCGCAGGCAGGGGCTGAACGCTCTGCGTCTGCGGTTGCGTCACTGGAGCCTGCGAAGGGGCCTTCGGAGCTGGCGGGGCCTCCACCGGTTGGCTTACACGGCGCAACGAGATCGCGCTTGCCGTCCCAATGTCCAGCGCCTCCTGGTTGAGTTCGGTCAATTCCTGCTTACGAACAATGTGTGGGATGAGCGCAAAGACGGTCTCGGTTTCGCTGTGATCGGTGCTGGTCTGTCCGAAGAGATACTTCAAAATCGGAATCTGGGAGAGGATGGGAAATCCGGTCAGCGCCTTCGTCTGCTGATCTTCCATCATTCCACCGAGCAAGTTTACTTCGCCTTCTTTCAGGCGCACTTCGTGCTCAATCTTTCGTTGTCCAATGATGGGCTGGGTGATACCACCAATGTTGGATGTACCGTCCACCTCGGAGACTTCCATGGTGATCTTCAGGCTGACATCGCCGTTAGCATGAACTCTCGGAGTGACATCGATGTTCACACCCACATCGAGATACTGGAATTGTGTGTTGACCAGTGGGTTGATGCCGACACCGCCGATGCCGGGCTGAAATGAACCGGTCGCGACGGGTACGCGTTGCCCAATCTTGAGGCTGGCTTTTTGACCCTCAATAGCGCGAATTTGCGGCTTCTGAATCAATCGCGTATCGCTATCGCTGAACAACGCCGTTGCCGTCGCTTGCGAGATCGTTACCGTAAAATCTGTCGCGTTCAGGTTTCCGAGGGTATTGAGGTTGATTCCGTTAGGCGTGCTGCTGCTGGACGTGGTCGTGCTCGTCGACGTCGACGTAGAGGTACTGACGTTCTGCTGCAGTTGGATGGATCCACTGGTTGGCGGATTGATACCCAGGGTGCGCGATTTATCGCGATTAATTTGCATAACCGCGACGTCCACTATCACTTCGGATTTCGAGCGGTCTAAATCGCTAATAAGTTTCTGAGCTAACGCTAACTGGTCCGGCGTGCTCCGCACGACAATCGCAGATTCGGAGGGTAGCGCCTGGACCCGATTAATTTCCAGAATCTGCCGCAAGGTGTTAGTCACGTCCTGCAGTTCGGTCGGCTGGGAAAGGTTCGAAAGGTAGAAGGTCTTGATGACCACCTGCTCGAGGTCTTTGCGCTTGGCGGGATTATCGGCGGCCACAAAAATCGTGTTCGGGGTTACGGGACGCCAAAAAGTCTTGGTTTCGACAGCTACAATCTGAAGCGCCTCTTCCAGCGAGACATTGTTTAATTCAATCTTGATGCGCCGCGAGGTGTAATCGGGATCAAACAGAACGTTAACACCGGCCAGTTTCCCGACCGTTTCGTAGATCACCTTGCTGTCTTCCGTGATCTTCAGGTTAATGGGAACGTTCGAGATCGGAGCCAGTTCCACCGGGCCACCCGCCTCTTGAATGCGCTTTTGCAAGAAATTGGGAGGAGGTGCTGTGGACTTGCCAGGCGCAGCCTTGGCGGCATCTATCATTTGCTGGGTGCGCTGAAGTTCCTGCTTGGCTATGGCACTGGAAGGGTCGATTTCTGCAGCCTTCTGGAATTCAGCTAGAGCGGCATCCAACTGCCCGGCGTCACGCAGCAATTGGCCTCTATGTACGTGCGAGGCGCCCGCAAGGAAACGCAGACGCTCATAAGAGGCCCTATAGCTCAAATTGGTGGGTTTCAGGTCGTAGGCTTGTTTGTAGAGATCGTAAGCCTGCTCGTAATTCTGCCGGGCCTCGGCCTCGCGGCCCCGGTTGTAGAGGCTCTTAGCTTTATCGGCCGCAGCGGAGGAAGGAATTATTGCCAGTATAATCAATAAGATAGCTGGTAGGCGAAAAAGCAATCTCATTCCCGGCCCCTTCGTAAACGGTCTCCTCCTTGCCCTGGGTTGCGGTTTCCACTCAAGGTTTGCAGGTTTCGTCTCAGAAGATGTATGCGGTGCGATTATAGCATTGCCTCCGAAGCCGCCGAAGTGTCTGCCTTGGTTGCACTTAACCCATAAGTCTTAGTCCTCTTAGGTTTCACCGGGCAGGTGTCTGCAGCAATTTGTTCCGCGCCCTGCACCAAGACAATTTCGCCAAGACCTAAGCTGAAGCGACTATGAGATAAGCTAATAAAATTGATGCCCCGTCCAACCACGCAACCAACGCGGCCCAACCCGGAGAGAAATCCCCGTCGCGACCCAACTGCGGCCGGACAGAGAGACGCCGCTGTAAATAGGATCGCCGCCCACAACTATTTCTTGCTGGAAAAATTTGAAGCCGGCGTGGCTTTGACCGGAACGGAAGTGAAATCGGTGCGCGCCGGACGGGCCAACCTGAAGGATTCCTACGGGTTGATCAAAGACGAGGAGCTTTGGCTGTTGAATTGCCACATCGGCCCCTACGAACACGGGAACATCTTCAATCACGCCCCGCTGCGGACGCGCAAGCTGCTTATGCATCGCGAAGAGATTCGCAAACTGATTGGCAAAACCCAGCAGCGCGGCCTGACGCTGATTCCCACGCGCATGTATTTCAAGAATGGCCGTGTCAAAGTGGAGCTCGCTCTGGCCAAGGGCAAACAACTTTGGGACAAGCGCGAGACCGAGCGGCGCCGCACTGCCGACCGCGAGGCACGGGAAGCGATCGCACGCGGAAGAAAGCACCGGTAACGAACCTTGCGCGGCATCGACGGTTGAACCGCCTGGCTTGCGTAAATGACTTCTCCCCGACGATACTGAATGTTTGAATCTCCCTATCTGAATCCCTATGAAGACTCAACTCTCCTTCAGCTCTCCTGCAGAAGTTGAAACCGAATGTCTTGCAGTGGTGGTTCTCGACCGCACTGACGAGAATCGATCTGAAAAGTCGGGAAAAGACAGAACTGAAGTTAGCATCGAAACCACTGACAACGCGGTTCGCGAAGCGGCGGCAGAAGTAATCGCCAGCGGAGAAGTTTCAGGGAAACTTTTCGAAGCCAGCCTTCTGCACCGTCCGGCGAGGCTGAAGGCGAAGCGCCTGCTCTTGCTGGGCGGGGGAAAAGCGCAGAGTTTTACCTCTTCTGAGCTGCGCAAGTTAGCTGGGGTCGCCGTGCGTTTTTTGAAGCCCAAAGGCATTCGTAGCTTCGCATTCCTGGTTCCCGAGGCCGGTATAGGCGCCGAGGAAGCCGTCAAAGCGATCGTGGAAGGTACTTTTGTCGGCAACTTTGAGCCGGATGTGTACAAGAGCGACCGCAAGGACCAGGCGATCGACAGCCTGACGGTTGTGGCTCGCGGCGACCACGCCGCAACTCAAAAAGCTATGGAGGAAGCTCGCGTCATCGCAGAGTCACAGAACTTTACACGGGAATTGGTTAATGAACCCAGCAATCGCATGACGCCCACCATCCTCGCCGACCGGGCCCGCACAATGGCGCAGGAAGTCGGGCTGAAGTGCGAAGTTTATGGCGCAGACAAAATCAAAGAATTGAAGATGGGCGCATTCTGGGGAGTTGCCCAGGGATCCGACGAACCGCCAGCACTGATCGTGTTGCGTTACGAGCCGGCGGACGCCCCTGCTAATCCTGTCCTTGGCTTAGTCGGAAAAGGTATCACCTTCGACACCGGCGGCATTTCCATCAAGCCGGCTGATGGCATGGAAAAAATGAAGTACGACATGGCCGGCGGCGCAGCCATGATTGGAGCCATGCGGGCAATCGCTCTGCTGAAACCGAACGTTAAGGTTACCGCTGTGATCTGCGCCACCGAGAACATGCCTTCCGGGAAAGCCCAGAAGCCAGGGGATATTCAGATCGCGATGTCCGGCAAGTCGATCGAGATCATTAACACGGATGCAGAAGGCCGCCTGGTGCTGGCCGACGGCCTCTACTATGCCCGCCAGCTGGGATGTACGCATTTGGTGGATGCGGCCACCTTAACCGGAGCTGTAGTGGTTGCGCTGGGCTACGTGAACGCCGGCGTCTTCGCGAATGACGACAAATTTTATGATCGCTTCACAGCGGCCGTAAACAAAGCTGGTGAGAAGTTCTGGCGGATGCCGCTTGATGAAGACTACAAGGAAAGTATCAAGTCGAATATCGCCGACATTATGAATACCGGCGGGCGTTGGGGCGGTGCAGTTACGGCGGCGATGTTTCTGAAAGAATTTGCCGAAAATACGCCCTGGATCCATCTCGACATCGCTGGTACCGCCTGGATGGAAGACAGCAAACCCTGGATCGCCAAGGGACCGTCGGGAATCGCGGTACGCAGCCTGGTGGAATTGGCGCGAGATTTCAAGGCGTGAGTGCCTGCATCACATCACCGGTGGCACAGCAATTCCCATAATTGCGAGTGCACGAATTAATTCGCGGCGCACCACCGCGGCCGTCGCGAGCAAAAAGTTTTTCCGGCTTTCTTCCGCTTCGGAAAGAATCGGATAACGGTGATAGAAAGTATTGAAAAGCTGAGCGAGCTGGAAAATATGTTTGGCCAGGTAGGCCGGCTCCGTCGTGGCAATACATTGATCAACAATATAAGAGGTCTTCGCCGCTGCCAGCCAAAGTTCCCAGATTTCATTCTCGGCCAGGTATTGGGCATATTCATCTTGGGTGATGCCGCCCGCAAAGTCTTTGTCCGGATTAAATCCGCCTTTTCGGAAAATATTGGTTGCCCGCACAACCGCGTACTGCGCATATGGCCCGGTTTCACCCTCAAAGCTGAGAGCTTCTTTGAAATCGAAGGCAATCACGGAAGATTTCGTGAACTTGAGCATGAAATAACGGAGCGCGCCGACGGCGATCTGCGTGGCGATCATGACCCGTTCGCCCTCGGACAACTCAGGATGGCGCGCATCCACTTCTCTCCTGGCCGAATCGATCAGCCGATCGATCAGGTCGTCCGCTTTTACCCCAAAGCCTTTGCGGCCGGAAACTTCAATGAAAGAGCGCGCTTTGTCCTCCTCCGAGAGGTCGTAACCCATTTCCGCCGCGCAGCGGGGCGTGAGTGCCACCATCTCATACGAGAAATGCGTGTAGTGGTCGGCTTGCTCGCGGTAACCTAACTCGCGCAATGCCTCAATCACCGTGTTCTGTGCCTCCGCCTGGCGCGCATCGATCACGTTGTAGATTTCGGCGACATCGCCGAAGTGCGGATGTGCGGATTCGCCATCGACGCTCGATATCCAGCACTCGTGACCGTTGGGATAGTGATAGAACTTGCGATATCCGAAGTCGCGTCCCAGCACTCCGAACTTCCACATGTGATAGGCGATGTCTTTGCCGACATAGCCCACTGTTCCGTTGGATCGCACGATCACCTTCTGATCTTCTTCGGAGATTTCTTTTTCCTGCGTGTCGTCGGCGGTCTCAGATTTACTCGTTCCCGCGCGGCGCATCACCCAACAACCTTTGTTCTTGCCTTCGGTCTCAAAGTACAGCACCCCGCGTTCTTTGAGTTGCGTGAATGCCGCTTCCCAGAAATGCAAATGCAGGATTTCGCTTTCGCGGGGCAGAAAATCGTATTCGATATCCAGCCGGTCCATGGTCTCGAGATGCCGGCGAAGCACGCTAGTGGAAATCAGGTCAGCAATGGCTGAAGTTTCATTTCCGCCCTGCTCGATAGCGTGTAAGACCTCTTGCCGCGCCGCGAGATTCTTTTTGTCCCTCTCGTACCATTGTGAAACGCGGGCATACAAATCCCAGCAGTAGTAGTCAAACCGCGGCTCACCAGTGAGGTTTTCGATCTGTGCCCTGCTCTTTTTCTCCAAATCCACGAATCCCACGACCACATCCGCGACCTGCACACCGGTGTTGTCGATGTAGTTCTGGACATCCACTTCCCTGCCGCCAAATTTCAACAGGCGAACGAACGTGTCCCCCAGGATCGCGTTTCGCAGATGCCCGATATGTGCCGCCTTATTGGGATTTATGCTTGAGTGTTCGACCAGAACTTTTCCACTCAGCACGTCGCGCGACGGCGTCTCGTTTGTCTCCAGCGCAGCGGCGAGATAGGCACGGTCCAGGTATGCGTTCACGTAACCAACGCCGGCTGGCTGTAGCTTCGCAAAACCCTCCACCGGCCCAATGCCTTCGGCTATCTCTCGCGCAATCTGCTGTGGGTGTCTCCGTGGAAATATTCCCTGTCTTTTGCACTCCTTTATCAGCTCGAACGCTACCGGAAGAGCATATTCCCCAAATTCGATACGCGGGGGCTGTTCAACAACAATTTTTAGCTGCTCAATGACATTTTCGGGCAAGCCGAGGTACTTCGCACGGCGCAAGAATTCCCGCAAGTGATGAGCTAACCGGCGTTCCAGATGGCGGTACAAGGGGCCCTCTAAGCTGTTGAAGAGAATAGTGATTGTAGCAGACGCCCGGCGCTCCCCGGTTTGACGACGAGGGTGTGCTTCCCTATGATGAAAATTAGTCCAAGTCTTCTATCGTCGGCCGTTTGTCCTTGGCACTACCCGGCTCACGACTGGCAGGCTTTCGCCAATGACCAAGGCGAATGGCCAAGGTTCACGCCATGCGCATCGCATATCTCGATTGCTTCTCGGGAATCAGTGGCGACATGTTTCTCGGCGCGCTGGTGGATGCCGGCGTGCCCGCCCGTCTCTTGGAGGAGACCGTTGCTGCCCTGGATGTCGGAGCGCGGCTGGAGGTTTCTCGCGTAGATCGCGGCAGCATCAGTGCGGTCAAAGTAGATGTTTATTCTCGGGGCGAAAAGGATTTGCCTCGCGAACAATATTGGGAGCAGAGCCGCCAATCACATCAGGCGCATGGACACCCCCAGAAGCAAGGTCCGGTTCAACTTCTGGAACACAACTATGCGATACAAGAGGGTACCGCGCCGCATGAACATGAACCTAGGCGGGGGTTGAAAGACATTCGGGAAATCATTGGCAGGGCTGCCATTGATGAATCGGCGAAGAAGACTGCAATTGCTGTTTTTCAAGCGCTAGGTGAGGCGGAGGCCGCGATTCATAATTGTGACATCGAAAAAATTCACTTCCACGAGGTAGGCGCAGTCGATGCGATGGTCGATATCGTGTGCGCTGCAGTGGGCCTTCAATCACTGAGGGTGGATGAAGTTGTTTGCTCGCCGCTCAACGTGGGCGGCGGAACTGTCAAGTGCGCGCACGGAACATTTCCGGTGCCCGCCCCAGCGACGCTCGAACTGCTGAAAGGCGCGCCGGTTTACTCGTCCGGCATCGACGCCGAGCTGGTCACGCCTACCGGCGCCGCGATAGTGAAAACGGTCGTAAAAAGGTTTGCGCCTTTCCCGCAAATGAAAGTGGAAAAAACTGGCTATGGGGCAGGAGCACGCGAATTCGAAGGGCAGGCTAACGTGCTCCGGCTTACCATCGGTGAGACGCCAATCGCCTCGAAGATTGCTGTGGAGAGCGTAACCGTACTTGAGGCCAACCTTGATGATCTGAACCCGCAGATTTTCGGTTACGTGATGGACCGTCTGCTGGAAGAAGGAGCGCTCGACACATTCGTTATGCCGGTGCAGATGAAAAAGAACCGGCCGGGACTGTTGCTCACGGTTTTGTGCAAGTCTGAAGACGCTGACAAGCTAAGTGCTCTTATTTTCCGCGAGACCACAACTCTGGGAGTGCGCCAGCGCGAGGAAAAACGCCAGGCCCTGACCCGAAAATGGGTGAACGTGTCTACGCGCTGGGGCGATGTGCGCATGAAAGTAGCCAGCATGAACGGCACGGTCACCAACTACGCCCCGGAGTACGAGGATTGCCGCCGGATTGCCGCCGAACAGCACGTCGCCTTGAAAACCGTGATGCAAGAGGCAATTCGGCGATATCTCGGCAACACAGATTGACGGATCACCAACATTTTTAATCGCAATCTTGTTCGATGGACAGATTGCTGACCGGATTGAATGAGCCGAAAATTCTACATAACGACCCCGATCTATTACGTCAACGCGCGCCCGCATATTGGACATACCTATACGACGGTTGCTTGCGATGCGATTGCTCGAAGACAACGTATGCTTGGCGTCAACACGCGATTCCTGACCGGCACCGATGAATATGGCCAGAAGGTCGAACGCGCCGCGCAGGCTGCCGGCAAGACACCGCAGCAGCTAACCGACGAGGTGTCGGCGCAATTCCGCGCGTTGTGGGACCGGATGGGGATTACTTACGACGATTTCATTCGGACCACGTCGGACCGGCATAAACGCGGCGTTCAGGCCCTTTGGCGGAAGATTCGCGATAACGGCTACATCTACAAAAGCCACTACACCGGCCAATACTGCATTTTCGACGAGCTGTTCGTCGATTCTGCGGGGCCCGGCGCCCCTTGTCCCGAATGCGGGCGTCCGACAGAAACCGTTCGGGAAGAAAATTACTTCTTCAAGCTTTCGGCTTTTCAGGAGAAACTTCTCGACCTGTATGCCAGCCAGCCAGACTTCATCCGGCCCGAAACGCGAAGAAACGAAGTGATCTCATTCGTGCGTTCCGGATTGCGGGATCTCTCCATTAGCCGCAGCACGTTCTCTTGGGGCATTCCCGTTCCCGATGATCCCAAGCATGTGATTTACGTCTGGATGGACGCTTTGTCCAACTACATTACCGCTCTCGGATACGGCTCGGAGGATACCAGGCTATACGACCAATTCTGGCCAGCCGATGTTCACATGATCGGCAAGGAAATCGTGCGCTTCCACTGCGTGTACTGGCCGGCGTTTTTGATGGCAGCGGGGCTGCCCTTACCGAGGGCCATCGTGGCCCATGGGTGGTTGTTGTTCGAAGAAAACAAGATGTCGAAGTCGCGCGGAAATATCGTGCGCTCGGAGACAATTCTTGATGTTTTGGGGCAAGACGCGCTGCGCTATTTTCTGCTGCGGGAGATTGTTTTTGGCCAGGACGGGTCTTTTTCCTTTGATGCCCTGGTGCAGCGCTACAACGCAGATCTCGCGAATGGCTTAGGAAATCTGGCCAGCCGGACTTTGACCATGATCACGCGCTATTTTCGTGGTGAGGTTCCGTATCCGTCAGCGGCGGCTGCGCGGCAGGCAGCAGATGACGCGATTGCAAATCTGGCGAGCAAGGTCATCGCTGAATACGGTGGGCTCTTTGACCAGTATCAGTTTTCCCGCTGCCTGGAGGTTGCATGGGATCTCGTTGCGGCAGTAGACAAATACATCGTGGAGAACGAACCGTGGGCGCTTGGAGAAAAGCAGGATGAGCAGAGCCGCGCTCGACTGGCCACAGTTTTATACACAACTGCCGAGGCCTTGCGAATCGTCACTGCGCTTACCCATCCCGTGCTCCCCGAGTCAACGGCCAAGATCTGGGGACAGCTGGGCCTGGGCGACGTACGAAAATTCGACCTCGCGAGCTTGAAGTGGGGACAACTGGAGTTCGGAACCAAGCTGGGCAAAGTGGAACCGGTGTTCCCACGTGCCGACAAAAGCGCGATCGCAAGGATGCAGAGCATGGAAGAACAAGGACGAGAGTCTTCCGCTGGCTTAGCTGCTGCAACCCAAGCTGAACCGCAGGCAAAAAATGCTGCGACCGCTCAGCCGGCAACTCAGGTGCCCACATCAGCCCCGGCGCAAATACCAGACGGAAAGATCAGCATCGAGGACTTCGCCAAGGTTGACATGCGAGTGGGCCAAGTTAAAGTCGCGGAAAAAGTAAAGGGCGCAGACAAGCTGCTGCGCCTGGAGGTTGATCTTGGCACGGAGGTCCGCCAGGTCGTTGCTGGAATCGCGGAGGCGTACGCGCCGGAGACGCTGGTCGGGCGGAAAGTTGTGATCGTCGCGAATCTAGCTCCACGAAAACTGCGCGGCCTGGAGTCGAATGGCATGATCGTAGCCGCCTCCGATGGCGGAAAACCCGTGCTCGCAAGCTTTCTTGAAGACGTGCCGGTGGGAACCAGGCTGAAGTGATCAGTTGTCAGTGGCCAAAATCTCGCAACCGGCCGCTAGCCACTGATCATCGACCACTGCTTCTATGTTTGTCGACTCGCATGCTCATCTCGATGGCAGGCAATTCCAGGCAGACCGCGAAGAAGTGATTGCCCGTGCCCGCGCAGCCGGCGTCGAAACCATAGTGGCTATCGGAAACGGCGATGGGCCCGGCACTCTCGATTGCGGTCTCCAACTCGCAGCCACACATGACTTCATCTTCGCCACAGTGGGGATTCACCCGCATGAGGCGAAACTGGCCACAGAGGCTGTTCTCGCAGAACTCGAACAACTCGCGAGAAAACCCAAAGTCATCGCCTGGGGCGAGATCGGGCTGGACTACTTTTATCATCACTCTCCGCGAGAAATGCAGAAGCAGGTGTTCGTCCGGCAGATGGAACTGGCGCGTGCGGCCAAGCTGCCGATCGTGATCCACTGCCGCCCATCCGACAACAGCGAGGACGCGTGGGAGGATTGCCTCGGCCTGCTCGCCGGCTACTGGCGTTCGAGCGGGCTGGGCGGCATCCTGCATTGCTTCACCGGCAGTTGGCAATATGCAAAGCTGGCGCTCGACATGGGGTTCATGATTTCGTTTGCCGGAAATGTGACTTTTCCAAAAGCCCAGGCGATCCGCGATGCGGCCAGGCAAGCCCCAATCGACCGCATTTTGATTGAAACGGATTCGCCCTACCTGGCTCCCGTGCCCCACCGCGGCATGCGCAATGAGCCTGCGTTCGTGAAAGAGACGGCACGGCAAATCGGCGAATTGCGCGGAATGTCTATCGAAGAAGCCGGGCGGCAAACTGCAAGCAATTTTTATCGTTTCTTTTCGCTTTCCGAAAAGCCCAACACCATTTAGCTTGTTAAGCAGCATCTTTCAGCCAAGGGGCGGAATCTGTAAGGTAAGCGGAGCATCATGCCCGAGAACAGTTTTGACATTGTCAGCAAAATCGACTTGCAAGAGGTCTCCAATGCAATTCAGCAAGCATTGAAGGAGATCCACACCCGCTTCGACCTCAAGGACTCAAAGTCTAAGATTGAGCTGGAGGGCAAGGATGCCATCATCCTGCACTCGATTGACGAATTCAAGCTGAAGGCAGTTAACGATGTTTTCCAGCAAAAGCTTGTCAAACGCGGGGTTCCACTCAAAGGGCTGACGTACGGCCCGATTGAGGCGGCAGCCGGAAGCATGGCCAAGCAGCGCATCACTATGCAACAGGGCATTCCGATAGAGAAGGCACGCGAAATTGTCAAGCTGATCAAGAACACGAAGAAAAAGGTCAATGCTTCGATCCAGGGAGACCTGGTGCGGGTGAGCGGGAAAGAGCGCGATACCCTGCAAGAGATTATCGCGTTATTGCGCCAACAAGACTTCGGTATTGACATGCAGTTCATGAATTATCGAACTAATTAATGCACCATGAAGCTGCCGCGCAGAGGAGAGGATTCTTTGATTTGAAGATGTAGCGTAGGTTGCTTCGCGTTGAAAAACGGTTTCGTCTTGAGCACATCGCCTGCTATCGACGGCAAAGAAATCTTCGAACTGCTGAGAGAGGACCTCTCTGCGATCGAGCGCGAGTTCGGTCGCGATACCGTCTCCCGCGTGGAGGCCATCACCGAAATCGGGGAATACCTGCGCGCCGGCGGCGGCAAGCGCATCCGCCCGATGCTGCTGCTGCTTTCGTCCAAACTTTTCGATTACCAGGGACGCGGCGCCATCAAGCTGGGTGCAGTGGTGGAGATCATTCACACCGCCACCCTGGTCCACGACGACATCATCGACGAAGCACAGAGCCGGCGGGGGCGTCCCGCCGCCAACACCCAGTGGGGCAATTCCAAGTGTGTATTGGCGGGCGATTGGCTTTACATGCAAGCCTTCAAGATTGCGGTCCAGGAAAGAAATTTTCGCATTCTCGACACTCTGATCGACTTGACTCAGCAGATGGTCGAAGGTGAACTGCTGCAGATGGAAAAGTTAGGGAAAATGATTTCCCTGGATGAGTACTTCGACCTTATCTATCGAAAGACTGCATGTTTGTTCTCAGTATGCATGCGGCTGGGTGGGATTCTGGGAGGCGCAAGCCTCGAGCAGGAACAGAACCTGGCGCAGTACGGGCGGGACCTGGGCATGGCTTTCCAGATCGTAGATGACGTGCTCGATCTGACAGCCTCAGAAGGCGTCCTGGGCAAGCCCGTGGCCAGCGACTTGCGTGAAGGCAAGGTCACGATGTCCGTCATTCACGCGCTCGAACGCTGTACATCGCGGGAACGGGACATGATCAACGCGGTCATGCGCGAGCGGGCGTTCAACGGTGTGACCCACAGCGATATCCTTCAGATTCTCAATCGCTACGGCTCAATCCACGCAGCTCACGAACGAGCTACGCAGTACGCAACGCTGGCGCGCAATGCCATCTGTAACTTCTCCGGAGGCGAAGCCAAGCGCGCTTTGCTCTGGGCGCCGGAGTTTGTGGTAGATCGGGAAAGATAGAAATCCTGATTACCACAATTCGATCTTCGGCGAATTCGCAGTCTTACCTTAGGCAATCCGTTTGACGTCGCGCTTCGTACTGTAATTGGAAGTTGAATTCCCCAAGGGCGGTTCAAAAACCATAAGGAGAAAAGCAATATGAAGAAGCTTCTGGTTCTGTTTTTGGCACTCTCTGTAATGTCGGCAGGTGTAGTGGCATTGGCCCAGGACATGTCACAGACGGCGGGACAAACTGACAAGGCTGCGCCTGCCCCGCCACTGAAGAACATCAAGGGCACAGTAAAGGCCGATGGCGACAAGTTAACTTTCGTCGCAGACAAGGATCAAAAGTCCTGGGATGTTATAAATCCTGAGGCGCTGAAGGGGCACGAAGGCCACCATGTAGAAGTCAGCGCACACGTCTACGCCGACAAGAATGCGATTCACGTAATGAGCGTTAAAATGCTCAAGTAGTAAGCGATAATTGTTGCTCATGGGCGGCGGCGCACGCCGCCCATTTGCTACGCACTAGACTTCAGCAACTGTGAACAATCTCTTCTCACTAATTTCGCAACATGGTTATTTGCTGATTTTCCTGGTGGTGCTGGCCGAAGCCCTTGGTCTACCATTGCCGGCTTCCCTGGCTCTGGTGGGCGCTGGCGCAGCGGTTGCGTCCCACATCCTAAGCGCGCCTGCGGTGGTGGTCCTGGCCCTGATGGCTCTTTTGATCGGCGATACTCTGTTCTTCTTCTTGGGGCGCTACATGGGCTGGGCCTTGTTGGGCGTGCTGTGCCGCCTGTCGATCAGTCCCGAAAGTTGCATCCTGCGCTCGGCCGAGTCGTTTTATAAGCGGGGAAAAGTCACACTGCTGTTCGCAAAGTTTATCCCGGGCGTAAACACCATGGCCGCACCGTTGGCTGGAAGCATGAAAATGCGCTTCACGCAATTCCTCCAACTCGATTCCACGGGAGCGCTGCTTTACATTCTGGCCTACAGTGGACTGGGATTTCTGTTTCGCGATTTTCTGGCGCGAATCACAAGCGGTTTTCAGGCTGCTGAGCACGTTTTCGGAGAAGTTCTCTTCTTCGCCGCCGTCGCTTACACCATCTACCGCATATGGCTGTATAAGAAAACCAAAATCTATGAGGTAGTGCCTCGCGTCCAGGTCGAGGATCTGGCCCGCAAACTCCAATCAGAGGTGCCGGGCAAGGTTCTGCTGGTGGACGTCCGCAGTCATGGTTATTACGACTCAGGGGCTGCTCGCATCAAGGGATCAGTTCGACTGGAGCCCAACAATCTCAACGAGGAATTGAAAAACTGGACCACGGACAAGGACATTTATGTGTACTGCACTTGAGCCCGCGAAGCTACCAGCGCCCGTGTGGCGCTGCAATTACGGCAAAAAGGATTCAATGCCTTCGTGATCAAGGGTGGTCTGGCTGCCTGGCGAAAGGCGGGTCAGCCCCTTGAACCAGTCCCCAGCGACGACCTGGTGAAATTGCCTACTTTCACCTAGATTTTTGCTTGTCGATCATTTTGATTTGCGATTTAGAGTTTGAGACCCTGATTGCATGCCTTCCAACAAAGAAATCGAAATCAAGTTTCAAGTGAATAATGTGCGTTCACTCAACCGGCGGCTGCACCAGTCGGGATTCAGGCTCATTACAAAACGAACTCATGAAATAAATACGCTTTACGATCTTCCCGGCCAGCCACTGCGGCAACGCGGCGACCTTCTCCGCTTACGTAAGTATGGATCAGAGTGGACACTGACCCACAAAGCCAAAGGTCTGGAAGGACGTCATAAAGTACGAATCGAAACGGAAACCAAAGTGGAAGATGGCACGAAGATGGAGGCGATTCTGCGCGCGCTCGGTTTCATGCCCACTTTCCGTTACGAGAAATTTCGCGCGGAATGGCGTGACAGTAAAGGTCACGTCGTGGTGGACGAAACTCCCATCGGAAACTTCGGCGAGATCGAAGGGCCATCTCGCTGGATTGATCGGACAGCACGCACTTTGGGCATTCAGCCCGCAAGCTACATCACCGAGACTTACGCCAACCTTTTTTTCAACTGGAAGGAAAAGACTGGAAGCACCGCAGAGGAGATGACCTTCGCATCCGTTCGGGGGTCTCGTCGCCAACGTGCGATGTCGCCTCCGGTTTAAGTCACGATGCGCCTGCTTACAGGCCGAAGAGCAGGTGCTGCAATCACCGCCACTCCCGGCGCGCTTTGCCGCGGCTGCTTTTCCGGTACGAGGCGAGGCTTTGGCGTGCCACCGTTCCCTGAGTTCGTTTGTCCGCTAACTGACCCGGCAGCTTCGAGGAAGGACTGCGCCCATCGCTGCACGTTGTGCTCCTTCACGATGTTGCGAAGCAGCCGCATGCGAGTACTCTTCTCTTCCCGAGGCATCAAGGAGGCATCCCGCAGAGCTTGTGCTACGCCCGCAATGTCATTGGGGTTTACGAGGACGGCGCCGTGCCTCAGCTCATCGCTGGCACCGGCGAATTCACTAATGATCACCACTCCACGTTCATCGACCTGTGCCGCACAAAATTCTTTCGCCACCAGATTCATGCCATCTTTTAGCGGTGTGATCAGCGCGACATCCGCCGCCCGGTAGTAGGCCAGAAGCTGATCAGGGCCTATATTACGGTGCATATAGTGAACCGGCACCCAGCCTCGCTCCGTGAACTCTCCGTTGATTTGGCTGACCAGCAGCTCAATATCATGGCGAAGCTCTTTGTACTTAGGGATGTCCTCGCGGCTGGGTACCACGACCTGCGCCAGTGTGATTTGCCGGCGCAGCTCGGGAAACCGGCGAAGCAGGTGGCGAAACGCTTTGAGCCGCTCTGGTATGCCCTTGGTATAGTCCAGGCGATCGACGCCCAGTACAAGAATGTTCTCCAGGAACTCCTGGCGAACCGCGGCTGCCATGGCGGAAATCTCGGCCCGCCCCGCCCTTTCGGCCAACTCGTCAAAATCGATGCTAATGGGAAAAGTCCCGACAGTGACCTGGCGCCCCCCAAACTTCACCACTGAATGTGGGCTGGCCGGCTCAATTTTCACGTCAGGGAATAGATGCTTCAGACAACAGAGAAAATTATTGCGATAGCGATCGGTCTGGAAGCCGATTACGTCGAAATCGAGGAGACACCGCAGCACAGAGTCGCGCCACGGCAATTGCTCAAAGATGTCAGGTGAGGGAAAGGGGATATGTAAGAAAAAACCGGCCTTCAATTGTTTCCCCATCTGCCGCAAGTAACAGCCCACCATCATGAGGTGGTAGTCATGCACCCACACGAAATCGTTATCTCGAGCTCGTTCAGCCACAGCCGAAGCAAATTTGCGATCAACCCTCTGGTAAATCTCCCAGTAATCAGGATCGAAGTTGCACCGTGAGGGCATGTCGTGAAACAACGGCCAGATAATTTCATTGGTAAAACCGGCGTAGAACTTGTCGATCTCCTCGGCGGTGAGAACGACGCCTTGGAGCTCATAGGGACGGCGGCGGGAAGCCCGTGCCAGTAACTCCTTGACCGGTTGCTCTTCTGCGCTACCCGGCCAGCCGATCCACACCCCGTGTCGCTCTTGCCACACACTTTCCAGCGCGGTAGCCAAACCTCCCGCACTGCGTTCGACCCGCATTCCGCCGGCGGTGTTCTTGATTGAGACTGGCAGCCGGTTCGATACGTTGATGAGACGGCGATTTGTAAACATCAATCCTTCTGTCCTGAGGCGAGAAGCCAATCCTCCAGGAACCGGATCACATCCTGCGGCGGACGGAGCTGAATATCGGCCAGAGTCGGCCGGAATTCATCTCGTACCAGCGCGGTAAGGCCTCTTCCTCGCAAAACCCGAAATGCATCCTCGTCGGTGCGGTCGTCGCCGAGGTATGCGATCACCGCATCTGCGTTGCTCTCCCGCAGGATGGCAGCAACCGCGTTGCCCTTGTCTTTGCCCCGCACGCGAATTTCCAGGCCGCCATCGAAATCGAGCAGCTCCAGGGAGCTGCGGCCCGCCAACTCGCGCCAGACCTTCTGCACCTTGCTTTTCAGCTTCTCCACATCCTGGCTCGCCAAGCCTCTCCAGTGCAAGGCCACGCCTCCGGGCTTAAGTTCCATGTGGCTTTCCAAACCTTGCGATCGCAGAAATTCCGACGCCTCCCGAAGCCCGGCTTGCCGCTCCAGAGAGAGCGGCTCGACCTGATAGCTGCCTTCCGGACGCAAGCGCTCCAAGCCATGACTACCCCAGATTTCTGGCTGGGGATGGATCCCGCTGAGTCGAGCCAGTTGCTGTGCCGGCCGGCCACTGATCAGCACAACCCGGGTCCCGCTGGCGATAATTTGGCTCAGCAAACGCGGAATCTCAGGATAGGGGAAAGCAAGGTCACGTTCGATGCGAAACGGCGCGAGTGTGCCATCGTAGTCGAGCAGAAGAATCCGCGTCGATCCTGAATGCAGTTGCTCAAAGAAAGCCGTAAGCCGATCCGCATACGCCAAGGCCGCCATCGACACCTCTGGACGAGTTAGCTACAGAAAAGCTGCATGCCGCTTGAAGTGGCGGATAGATGCTTACGGCATTACGAGGGTATGTGTGAACATTATAACAGCGGGGCTGCCTTCAACAAAATGCAAAGTACAACCCCTGCATCTTGCGCGAAACAAGGCGACGGGAAGATTCGCCTTTAAGTCCATCTGAACCACTTCAAAGCCAGCACGAACGACACAGCGCCCCAAACTGCCAGAACAACTAACCGTCCCGTCTGTGCCGGCAGCGACGCACCTTCCAGAATGGTCGCGCGCAACGCATCATTCAGCGCCGTGAGGGGCAAGGCCTTGATCAACGGCTGAATAACTGCTGGGAAGCGCTCGTAGGAGAAGAAGACGCCGGAAAAAATCCACATCGGCATCATCACTACGTTAATCAACCCGCTGACGCTCTCGATTTTTTGGGCGCGGCTCGCGGTCAGCAATCCTATGCCGGCAAATCCGAGCGCGCCGATGGCGCCAATCAGCAGAATCACCGGCACCGAACCAAGCACACGCATGTGAAATACCAACACCCCAAAGCCAAGCAGCAGCCCAACCTCGGTAATCATGAGTATGAGACGGCTGCTGGCCAGGGCGAGGAGAAAGTCGCTGCGCCGCATGGGAGTGGCCACAAAACGCTTAAGCAGTTTGCGCTGCCGCATGTCGACGATGGCGAAGCCGATTCCCCACAGGGCGGCATTCATGACATTCATTCCGATCAGGCCGGGAATAAGGAAATCGATGTAACGCGATCCCGGCTCGCTGGAAGCGACACTCGAGGTAAGTAACGGGTTTTGCCGGCCAGCAGCGGTTTGCAACGTGTCATCTACTTCGGACTTGGAGAGCACGCTCTCTGGGCGGGCCGGATCGAATACATATTTGAAATTGCCGAGAGAATCGACTTCCACTATCAGATCGTACTTACCCAGCCTGAAACCTTTCAGCGCATCCGCCTGACCGACCAGTTCTGCACGAATCGAGGATTTTCCCGCCGAACTCTGGATCAAATCGAGGGCGCGCCGGGCATCAGGGCTCTCGACGATGGCAACCGAAGTAATATCGGCCGGCTTGTTGCGGAAAGCGATGCCGAGTCCCAGGGCAAGCAGCAACGGGAAGCCGAATACCCAGAAGACGACCTCCGGTTCGCGAATGAGTTCCTTCATTCGCGCTATCAGAAGATGGCTGTACCCTGACCAGCGGCCGTTCGGCACGGCTGGCCGTACAGCACGATCGTCGATGCTCGGAGTTTGCTGCGCGATGGTCATAGCGTCTGGCTCACAATTTCCGCTTCAATCCTCCCTCAGGTGTCTGCCGGTCAAACGCACAAATACATCTTCCAGGCTCGCCTGGCGCGTGGTCAGATGCTCCAACTGCTTCCCTTGCTGCTCGACAGCATCCAACAGCGCAGGAATGGTCAGGTGCGGTTCACGAACTGTTAGGCAGACCAGCCCATCGTCCTGCCGAATACCTTCCACCCCGGGCAATTCGCGCCAATGATCAGCCGCGGCACGGTCTCCATTGCCGCTCGTCTCAAATTCCACAACATGATGCCCGCCGAGGCGCGCAATCAAATCTGCGGGGGTGCCTTCGGCAATGATTTGCCCGTAGTCAATAATGGCCAGGCGGTCGCACAGACGTTCGGCCTCGTCCATGTAATGCGTGGTCAGCAGAACGGTTCCACCGCTTCGCTGAAAACTGCGGACAATCTCCCAGAGCTGCCGCCGGCTTTGCGGATCGAGGCCAGTCGTTGGCTCATCCAGAAAAAGAATTTTTGGATTGCCCACCAGGGCCGTCGCAACCGCCAAACGTTGCCGCTGTCCACCGGAGAGCTTGCCTACCCAGGCATCGGCTTTTTCGCGCAGTTGCAACTGATCCAGTACTGCGTCGGACGAGCGAGGCTCGCGGTAAAAGCTGGCAAAAAGCTCAATGGTCTCGCGCACCGACAATTTCTCGGATAGTCGCGTCTCTTGCAATGAAATGCCAAGCCATTCCCGCAGTTCCCGCGAATTTTCCTGCCAGGTGTGACCGAGAATCGTGACCTGTCCGGAGGTCGGTTGCAGCAGTCCCTCCAGAATCTCGATGGTGGTGGTCTTTCCTGCGCCATTAGGCCCAAGCAGCCCAAAGCACTCGCCGGTTTCAATGCGCAAGCTCAGCCCGCGCACCGCCTCGACCTTACCGTCATAGGTCTTCCGCAGATCGCGGCATTCGATGGCCACTGGCATTCCGAAATTCTAGCTGATTGCCATGATTTTTTTCGTCAATCGGGAACAGGTGGCCATGCCGGGTGTCAAAGAGTGATAGGAGACCGCCTGTCTTGGTTGGGACTAAATGATACGTCAGCACATGCTCGGTCTACTCCTTCTGTCCGTGTTCAGTTTGGCCATCGCCGCCTCCGCACAGGACCGGAACTGTCCGCATTTCTCCGGGGCCGTGAAAAGACGGCTGCAGAGGCAAGCCCGGTGGATCGTCAATGAGGCCTTCCAAAAAGCTGTGGCACAAGAATCAAGTGCGTTTGGACGCCTAATCGCGTTTGAGCAGTGCCACGTCCTGGAATCCCGGCTGCTTGTAGAAGACGATACGGTCGAAGGCCCTTACTTTGTGGTCGATGGCGTTCCCCTAAAATCGCTAATCCGACGACATGGGGAGAATTGGATGATGGCGGTCGCGCCAGTTGAGGCCAACAGCAAGATGCCCGCTGCTAACCTTCTAGAAATAACCCAGCACAAATGGACTTTGTTATACCGCGACGATAAGGGCAACAGACACATCCTGAGAAGCGCCAGCTACTAGCCTTCGAGATGAGTTGCAATTCAGCGCGCTTATTTCGGGGGGGCGCACCAATTGTGCCAGTTTGCCAAAGCTGAGTCGTCTTCCATTAGAATAAAGCGGTCTTCCCGGATGAGGATTCCCCCATGCAACGCCCGTCGCAGCTTTACCTGAGTGAGCCTCTCCCGAACGCACGTGTGTCGCTAACCCCCTTCAATTCATCATCACTCATCGAGAAAGGAAAAAGCATGCTTCGGAGAATCCCTCTGCTTCTCTTGTGGACTTTCATGGTAGTGGGAACTCTTTCAGCCCAAAGCACTCGTCACTTCACTTTCCACTACGGGTTTACTGTGAAGAATCTCTCGCCCGGAGAACGAGTGCGTGTGTGGTTTCCCACTGCGCAATCCGACGCGTTTCAGGAAGTGAAAGTAATCTCGGCTAAAGGCGATCTCTCGCTGAAGAAAACTCGCGATTCGGAGTACGGCGATGAGATGTATTACGCCGAGGCGTCCAAGAATAAACGACCGGAATTGCATTTCGAGGTCGTCTATGACGTGGTGCGCCGCGAGCACCTCACACTCGGAATTTACGCACCTCATCTTAGCGATGTGACCCTGAGTTCCAAAGAGAAGCAACGTGACCTCGCACCCGACGAACTCGTCCCAACAACGGGCTTGCCCGCGGAATTAGCCGCAAAAGTCACCGCGGGCCAGGCCTCGACCCTGGACAAAGGTCGTGCGATCTACGACTATGTGTTCGCCAATATGCGGTATGACAAGACAGGCACCGGCTGGGGTCGTGGTGACGTGCTCTACGCCTGCGACGCCAAGAAAGGCAACTGCACGGATTTCCATTCGTTATTCATTGCGATGGCCCGTTCCCAGGGCATTCCTGCCCGCTTCGAAATTGGATTTCCCCTCCCGCCTGACAAAAATTCGGGCGAGATTGCCGGCTATCACTGCTGGGCACAATTTTTCGATCCGCAGCACGGATGGATTCCGGTCGATATCTCAGAAGCCTGGAAGCACCCTGAGAAAAAGGACTACTTCTTCGGGGCACATGACGACAACCGCGTCCAGTTCACAATCGGACGCGATTTGGAACTAAATCCGCGTCAGCAGGGCAAAGCGCTGAACTACTTCATTTATCCCTACGTTGAAGTGGGAGGAAAAGAGTATCCGAATATTTCTACCGCTTTTTCATTTTCCGACGTGGGGGGTGTGGCAACCGCCTCGAAATAGCATTCAGTCGTCATCATGTGACGGTTTTGTCACGTTCAACACGTGTCTTGGTACGGGTAGCGGCGTATCGCCCTTGCGATCACGCCACAAAATTGCGTTCAACACCGTGGCGTCAGCGGCATCCGGACGGGAAAAATCCATCTCCGATGATTCTTTGGCCCCTTGCCCGTGCAGTGGATTCATCTGGTAGATCGAGCCATTGTCACGATTGCTCCAATCGGCGGTGAACGGCGGCTGGTTTTCAGACCCAGCAAACATGTTGCTCATGACCGGTGCGTAGGCATCGTTCTGGTTCATAGGCGGCAATCCGAGAAGCATTTCCATCGTGTGAACCATGTTTACGGTCGTGTAGAAATGATGTTCAACATAGGGCTGGCCGGATGAACCGGGTGAATATTTACTGATCACAAACGCAATCGAGCGATGGGCATCGACGTGATCGGCACCGTTCTGCGCATCGTCCTCCAGAATGAAAATTGCCGTGTCATCCCAATAAGGACTATGCGACACGGCCTCCACCACGCGGCCAACCGCGAGATCGTTGTCCGCCACGGAAGCCGCAGGCCGCGGATGCCCGGGAGTGGTTCCGTGAGTATGATCGTCGGGGAGATAGAGCAAAACGAATGCAGGGAGTTGATGGGCTTTATCATCCTCGCGTGCTTTCACAAATCCATCGAATTCGTTCAAGAATTCATCCGCCCGCAATTGATCCGGATAGTCGGTGTTGAAATCGACAAACTTAGGATCGAAATGGTCGCGCAGAACAGCCTTGGTAGGCTTATTGGAGTTCATCATCGGCACCGGCCAGGGCCATGGGCTTGCGCCGCGATGCGGCGAGCCAACATTGGACGGCAACGATTCACCCTTGGCAACTGCTGGGCGCGAACATTCTGCTGAGAACGCCGAAGGCGTACCCTCTTTCGGCGAGGCTACACCTTCCGGCCTGCACCAAATCGTTACCACGAATTCCCCGTAATCGCGATAGCTGACGCCGTGCGTCGCCAAGTTGTCCCAGATGTAGCCTGTGGCAGGAGCGTCCACATCGGGCTCGTTGTGATCTAAAGGAAACTCATCGGATACGGTGCCCCGAAAATCGTAGGTGCGTTCCTTCCCCCGATAGTTGATCTGCCAGTTCTTTTCGTTGTAGTCGCTGGTGATGGCCGCCGTGGACCACTCATGGCCATTTCCGGAAACCTCTCCGCTGTCATAGAAGTTATCGAGCACGCCGAATTGCAGCGCCAGCTTGTGTTCGTTCGGAGTGACATCGGCGCCATACATCACTAGTGAGGGATCTCCGTTACCGACCTTCAGGTCGCCAAAGACCTGATCATAAGTGCGGTTTTCCTTAATGATGTAAATCACATGCTTGATCGGATTGGAGCCGCTCGCGAACTGAATCGTGCCGGGATCGGAACCGAAGCGATTGTCTTCCTCCACGCGCTTGGTCAGTTCCGGCAGTTGTTTTTCGATGCTACGAACATTGATCCGCGCCACAGAGCCATAAAGCAGCGTTGCTATGTAGGCATGCGAGTTATGGCGAACCTCGTATTCGGTTTGGCCGGGAAAATTGTCTGGTCCCGTGCCTTGGCCTTTCGAGGTGGCCATGATCAAATCATCGCCCACCGTCGCCAGGGCCGTGGGATACCACTCGGTCGGAATGAAGCCCAATGGCGGATAAATTGGCATGACGGTGATTGGGCTGCTTCGAATGGCCGCTACATCGTAAACCGCGACTGCGTTGAGACAAGCGTCGGCGACAAACAGCTTCGAGCCGTCGGCAGAAAGCGCCAAGCCATCAGGACAAGAACCAGCCGATTTCAGCCATTTATTCTGACTGAGCTTTTCGGAATAAGTTGTGCTGAGCGGGCGATTCGGGCCGGCACCGATCTCGACCATCTCAACCCGATCGGCATTCGAGAGTGCAACAAAAAGTTGCCGCTCATCTGCGCTCAGCAACAGTGCTGTCGGGTGTGGCCCGGGATTCGCTGGCTTCGCTGGCGCTGCCAGCGGAATCGAGCGCACCACACGCCCTAATTCCAGGTTGATCATCACCACTTTTGAGGTGTTCCACAAACTGCACCAGGCGCGTACGCCATCGCGGGAAGCTACGCACGTATAAGGAAATTCAGAAGGAACAATCTCATGCGCACTTACGTCGATATTTTTGAGGATCTTGCCGTCTGCGGTGTCCAGTAACACGATGTTATCTGAGTAGTTGTCGGCAACCAGCAACTTGTCGGAGCTGCCATTTTTTCCCGGAATCACTGCGAGTCCTGCCGGATAAGGAATTGCTGTTCCGGGGGCAGTTTTCCGTAGTGCGTACCCGACCTCTTTGCCTTTCGCAATCGCTTGAGGCGGAATTTTTATGAACCGCTCGGCAGCAACATTTCCATCACGGAAGCTGTACACCGCAATGCCGTTCCCGGTGTCGCCAGGTTTCTCGCCCATGGGATCGGTAATCGAACCCATGGATGCGTAAAGACTCTTACCATCGGAGCCAAACGCCAATCCGATGAAATAGCTCTGGTGCGCATCCTCTCCCAGCCGCCCATCGGGAAAATCGGAAAGCTGATTGGTCGAGAGATCCAACACCCCAATGGACTGGTGGCCCTTGTTGCGCTGCGATCCATACCCGTCGTTCAAAAATGCCGCGTAACGCTTGTCGGGGCTTAAGGCGATGGTAGGGGTAAAGCCGTTTAACGGGCCGATCAGCCCCGGCGACGGCCCGATCAGAATTTTGCTTGTCGGGAGCGGAACCTGCCGCAATGCGAGGCTCGGTTGATCGCCTTGAAGCCCAGTTTGTGCAAGAACAAGGCTCAAAGCTGCGAGTATCAACAACGGTACAGCCGCCAGTAATGATTTCAATTCCCCTCCGATCCGAGACGGAAAGAAATTCCTAACATTGCGTTTCCAGGAAGGAAAGCAAAGATGTTGAAGATGTATAGGAGTTTAAATGATTGAGACCTGTCGTTGGCAGGAAGTGGAGGTTCGAGCTGCAACTTGCCTCCTCGTCCGGCGAAACTTTCCCGGTCCACATGCATCAATTCGGAGGAGAGATGTCATATGCGGCATACGCTAATTTTGCTGCTCGCCCTAAGCGGTTTCACGAGACCAGCCGGAGCGGGCGATGCGCCTACAGCCCGTATTCCCATCCTGGTCGAGCTCTTCACTTCGGAAGGATGCTCGGATTGTCCGCCGGCTGACGCCTTTCTGCAGCAACTGGATCGGCAGCCCTTCCCTGGAGCAGAAATGGTCGTGCTCAGCGAACATGTGGACTACTGGAACCACGATGGCTGGAAGGACCCATATTCTTCGTCGTTTTTCAGCGAGCGCCAGGCAGCGTATGCCAGGGAATTTACGCTGCCCAGCGTCTATACACCGGAGATGGTTGTGGACGGCAGCACGGAATTTGTAGGCAGCAACCAGGCCGTCGCGAGTAAAGCTTTTGCCAAAGCACTGACTGCAACAAAAGTTGACATTCGCCTGACATCACTGTCCGTTGGTTCTGACGATATCTTGCGCGCCCACGTTGAAACTGCCGCCTTGCCTAAGAGCACGAAGGCAGACCTTTATGCCGCCGTCGCGCTCAATCATGCCGAATCCCAGGTCTCTGCCGGCGAGAATGCCGGGCGGAGGATTTCACATACGTCGGTCGCGCGCAGTGTAACCAGAATCGCCCCCCTTCGTGACAATCAGCCGCTCACCAAGGATGTCCAGCTCAAACTCCCGCCCGACGTCGATCCGAAAAATGCGCGGCTGGTGGTGTTCATTCAGGAATCGCATCAAGGCAAGGTTCTTGGAGCCACCATGCAGCCATTCAGCCTGCAATAACTTTTCCGGCTCTTGAAAAAGGCTGCTCGCGAAACGCTCGCTCCAGGGCTACACGTTAGTAACCTACCCAAAGTCGCGCACCGGGTACATCATAGGTTTTCCGGTGCTCCCCGGAACAAGACAATGCCGCAGAAGCTATTGGAAGTCCTCATGTTAGGTCGGTGTTCCCATGAATTCTCCTGGCCGCGGCGAGCCTCTGACGGTGACTATTACCAGGTCTGCCTGCTTTGTGCCGCTGAATATAAATACGATTGGAAGACCATGCGGCGCACCGAACGCGTGGACCGCAGCAAGGCGGAAGGCAGTGTGGAGACCACCACTGTTCGGCGCAGCCGCGGCCACGCACGCAAACCGACTTGGGTTCCACGCGCCCGTCGGCTTAAGCTCCAAACCCCTATACGGTATCGGGTAAGGAATTTGGGGAGCTGGCATGAGGGGATCATCGACAATCTCAGCCAGTCCGGGCTGCTCTTCCACGGTGCGCAGCGCTTCCCGGAAAACACGTTGCTAGAGATGGTTTTTGAAATGCCTGAAGAAATTTCCGGGCAAAAGAACAGCACAGTGTTGTGCCAGGGCCGCATCACCCGGGCCCGAGAATCGGCGAAAGAGCAGAAAGACTCGGGTTCCAGCCCTATGCTGGCCGCCAGCATTCTGGATTATAAGTTTCTCCATCAGAATCGCCCGTAGTTGCCAGTGAACCAGAAGTTCGGCTCAGCGAGGATATCCGGGGGGGTACCGTCACGCCGATTCAAGCGAATACAGCCAATTAACGATTTTTTCCGGAGGAAGCGTCTAGTTTCGCATCTAACTTCCATATACTGGGTTCACACCATGAGGAGCATTGTCTTATGAAGTCGAGAAGTTCTCAGTATTTAAGTGTGGTTCTGTTTTTGATCATGTTGAGCATCGGACTGGGCTGTTCAAAGGCTCCAAACGATGCCCAAATCGTGAGCGATATCCAGGCCAAGATCAATACCGACTCCGGCCTGCAAGGCAAGCAACTCGAGGTGCAATCTGCAAATGGTTCGGTCACGTTGTCAGGGGCTGTCGATAACGACGCGCAGCGTGATGCCGCGGCCCGGTATGCGTCTTCAGAGCCGGGCGTTAAGCAAGTGATAAACAACCTGCAGGTCGCACCGGCCACACCACCACAGACCGCGGAGGCGACGCCACCACCACCGGCGGAACAACCTAAGCCGGCTCCTTCCCATCAGAGAAAGTCGCGCAAGCGTCAGGATAATTCGGCCTCAGAGCCGGTGCAGGAAGCCGCACAAACTCCACCACCCACGGTAACGCCGGTTGCGGCGCCGGCGCCGGTAGCTCCGCCCCCTCCACCACCGCCGCAAAAAGTTACGATCCCGCAAGGCACAGCCCTGGCGGTTCGACTGGTGGACCCGATCGATAGCGAGAAGAATCAGGTCGGCGACACATTTCACGCCACGCTTAATAATCCCATCACGATTAACGGGGACACCGTAGTTCCCAGCGGCAGCGACGTTCAGGGACATCTGGTGGACGTAAAGAGTGCTGGCAAATTCGCTGGTCAGTCGCAAGTCATTTTGCAGTTGGATAGCATTACTTCCGGCGGCCAGGCCTACAATATCCAAACCGATCAGTACAAGAAGCAAGGCAGTTCCCGCGGCAAGAACACCGCCGAGAAAGTCGGCGCCGGCGCAGGCATAGGAGCTTTGATCGGCGCACTGGCTGGCGGCGGTAAAGGAGCCGCGATTGGAGCCGCAGCGGGCGGCGGCCTTGGCGGCGGCGTGCAAGCCGCCACCAAGGGCCAGCAGATCAAGCTGCCCTCAGAAACTGTGCTCAATTTCACGTTGCAGTCGCCAGTTACCGTCGTGGCTAACAGCCAGGGTCCCAATGCTGGACGGCAGAAACTGGACGCTAACCAATAAGCAATTCCCTGCAAGTTGAAATGGGCGCGGCTTCGGCCGCGCCCAATTTTTTGTCAATACCTGTTACAGTCCAGCCCCATTGTGACATAGCTCACATCCTCGGCTCATGCCTGTTCCCTACAATATTGCTGTCATCATTTCAGAAGTGCCGCAGTCATAGGAGGCAGGTATGAGGATTGTCAAAGTCATCAGCTTGTGTGTGGCACTAATGCTGTTTGTCGCCGCCGCGGGCGCACAGGAGCAAACACAAAAGACCATCAAACACGTTCCCATGACGGCTACTTCGCCGTCCTCAGGCGAAGAAATGTACAAAGCGTATTGCGCGGTTTGCCACGGCGCGGATGGCAAAGGCAACGGTCCCGCAGCATCCGCGCTCAAGACGGTGCCAACCGATCTCACCCAACTCAGCAAGAACAACGGTGGCAAATTTCCGGACATGAAAGTAGCATCCACAATCCGTGGGGAAGGCAATATTGCGGCTCACGGCACCCCAGACATGCCCATGTGGGGCCATTTATTCTGGGGCATGAGCCACGGGCATGAAGGGGAAGTGCAACAGCGGGTCGCCAACCTTACGAAATACGTGGAGTCGCTGCAGGCAAAGTAGAATCGGGATCTGCTTCAGCCACTCGGGCGCGAACTTGTTCGCGCCCTTGCATTTTCAACCAATTAGCCGCACCCATTCGAAGGGGCATGGACTTTGGTACCTGGGTACGCCGCCCGGAAGCACAATATAATCAACATAATCTCACGGTACAGGTCAGCACACGTTAACGGTGGATCCTGCTTTGGCATTGGCGATTTTCGTATTGGGGCTGGCATTTGGCAGCTTCCTGAATGTGTGCATCTATCGCATGCCACGAGGGATTTCAGTCATTCATCCGCGCTCAACTTGCCCCAATTGCAAAACTCAAATTCCTTTTTACGACAATGTCCCGGTGGTGAGCTGGTTGGTTTTACGGGGGCGTTGTCGCCATTGCCACACCCCCATCTCAGCCCGCTACGTCACCGTGGAACTGCTCACCGGATCAATGTTTCTCCTGTGCTACGCGCATTTTGGGTATGGATTGTCCACCCTGAAGTGCTGCACTTTCGGGCTTCTGCTTCTGGGCTTGATTTTCACCGATGCGGAAACGCAACTTCTTCCAGACCAGCTCACGCTTCCTGGACTTGCCTTGGGCGTGCTGTTCAGTGTGATGGTTCCTGTCAATGATCTGGTTTCGCAACTGCTCCCCGGCTTGATTTCGCTGGGGCCCTCGCACGCCTCGTGGCGTTTGCTTTCGCTGCTCGATTCGCTTGCCGGAGCGGCAGTGGGAGCGTCATTCATCTACGGCGCCGGAGCCATCTACCTGCGCGCTCGCGGCGTGCACGGCATGGGCTTTGGCGATGTGAAATTGATGGCCATGGTGGGCGCCTTTCTGGGCATCCGGCTCACTATTTTTACGATCTTTGCCGCGTCGATTGCGGGATCCTTATTCGGGCTCTGGACGCTTTCCTCGGTGTGGATGAAGCGCACCAAACGCCGGATGCTGCGCCATCATGAAACTGCCCAACAGGCGCGGCGGCGGGCGTGGGGATCAGCAGAAATCGCTCTTCGCCATCTGCCCATCCCGTTCGGTGTTTTCCTGGGCGGCACCGCGATGCTTGCTTTTTTTTGGGGCAAGGGACTGATCCGTTGGTATTGGAGGTGGTTGTGATGTTTCCTCCGGTTGCACCACAACACCGAATTGACTAACACCTTTCTGCAGGAAAGGCGAAGTTAGAAAAAAGGATGGAATGATCATGAATCGCATTACGCATCTTTGGCTTGCGGCAATAGCGCTGGCTGCAATGCTGGTCAACTTTTCCGCGGCCCAGAACTCGGGTAACCAGAGTGCCAGCGCACAAAGTCCGAGCTCGCCAACTCCCAGTGCGCAAAGTTCTAGCGCACAAACCGTGAGCCCATCGGAACCCTCGCTGGGCGCCTATGCCCGTGCCCTGAAGAAGGACAAGAAAGATCAGGCCGCCAAGAAGTTCGACAATGACAACCTGCCCCGCGAGGACAAACTCAGCGTCGTGGGCGAAGGCGCTGACTCTGCGGATTCGACGGCGAACGGACAGGGCCAGCAGGCTGCATCCGCGGATTCCGGTTCGGCAGCCAACGGTAAAGACGCGATGCCGGCAGTCACCCCGGGCGAAACTCCGGAACAACGGCAGGAAGTTTACGAACAGTGGAAAGACAAAATTTCGTCCCAGCAGTCCGAGGTGGACTTGCGCTCTCGCGAACTGGATGTGGAACAGCGCGAATACAAGCTGCGTGCCGCCGAATTTTACGCCGATGCCGGCGAACGCCTGCGCAACCAGGCTGGGTGGGACAAGGAAGACGCCGAATATCAGCAGAAAATAGCAGAAAAGCAGAAAGCCCTCGATGATGCCAAGCAGAAGCTGGACGACGTTCAAGAGGACGCCCGCAAAGCGGGCGTCCCGACATCAGTACGGGAAGGCGACCAGCAACCCCAGCAATAAGTGAGGCGACGTGTTTGAGCCTCCGGTTGTGCCGGAGGCTCTCTTATTTGCGCATCACGTGTGCAGTGTGGCCCGGTTCCGCAAATGCCAGATCTGTTTCACGTGATGCCGGCCGTGCACCCAGTGAAATTTTCTCCATTGTTGTGCGGTTAGCGGTCCGAGAATTGGATGATCCATGACGCGAGTACTTTTGCCAAACTGTTCCTCGCACTTTGTAATCGCAGCATCCATAGCGGTCAGTTCCAGTGCAATCGCTTTCACCACTTCATCTGCGGCCATGCCCCTTGGTCTCGAGCGCTCCGGAGCTTTTCGGCCGGGAGGCATATAGCCGAGGCCTACTACAACCCCAGCCTTCATCCGGTCCTGCAAGCTAGGCGTGCGGGCCAGCGGCTTGCCTTCTTGCAGGCAATGCTCACAACCTTTGACGGTTCCATGGTACGTGAAGTAGAGATGCTCCAGCACCTCGGCCACACACCATTTTCCTTCAGGATGCCATTTCAGCTGTTCGGCAGCCATGCCGCTGATAGAGCCGGCTATTTCATCCTGCAAACTTTGCAGATAATGGTCCACGGACTTATCCCCCATGGTACGTGTTTCTTGATCCTGCAGCTTAGAGGAACTCCCTCTAGTAGAATGAACCCCGACACTCACCGTCGCAAAATTTATATGTCGGGAAGGTGCTATGAAGAAGCTACTCCTGGCCGCGTTCCTGCTGTTCATGATGGCTTGCACTTCAGAGCCGACCAACCCGGCGCAACCCGAGAAACCTCAACCCAAAGCACCGGAGTTTGAAACTGGACGGGTAGTTTTCCAGAAGATGTATGTCGCCGCCCGCGGCTGGCAGCGCGACGCGCAGCCGTTCCGCCTGCAGTCCGACCTAACGGCTGATTCCAAGGGCAAGGACGGAAAAGCCGATCTATGGCGGGCATGGTTTGGTTCGGCATCCATGCGTAGCGCGAAGCCGTTCATTTGGTCGGGTACCGATGCAGGTGATGCGCCGTCCCGCGGTATAAGCCCTGGCGCCGAAGACAGCTATAGCCCGACCAACACTTCGACTCAGGTTTTCGACATCGCTTTTCTGAAGGTGGACTCAGACAAAGCTTTCGAAGTGGCCCAGAAGCAGGGCGGCGACAAACTGCTGGAGAAAACCCCTGACACTCCCATCTTCTATGTACTCGAATGGAATCGTGTCAGCAATCAGCTTATCTGGCATGTGATTTATGGCACCACACGCGATGATGCCAAGCTCCGCGTGGCAGTCGACGCCAGCAGCGGAGACTTCCTCAGGGTGGAAAAGTAACGCGACCCGAATGAGATCCAGGAAATCGCGTGGGTTGTGGTTCTTGGTAAACCAATTCGACCAGCAGACACAAAAACGCCGCTCCGAATGGAGCGGCGTTGATGGTTGTACATGATTTCCAATTAGCGATGTCCGCCTCCGCCGTGTGATCCACCGCCGCCGTGCGACCCTCCGCCACCGTGGGAACCACCCGAACTGCCGTGGTAGCTTCCACCCGAACTGTGCCCACCATAATATCCACCCCGTCCGCCGTAGGAGCCATACGAAGGAGAGCCGTAGCGGGAGCCTCCGTACGAACCATAGCCTCCGTAGGTGCGGCCCGAGTACCCGCCATAGCCGCCATAGGCGCGCGTCGAGTAACTTCCGCTTTGATTGGCAGAATAGCTGCGCTGCACCGGCCCGCTCGGACGAGGCACCGATCGCGATCCATAGCTACCTGTTTCCGATGACGATAGTCTTGATCCCATTCCGCTGCTTGGAGGCCGCGGCACGTTACGGTTCGTCGCCATCTGTGCAGGTTCGTTCCGCTCACCGGTGGACGACGCTGGCCGCGACACATTCGAACCGGACAGTCCGCCGTTTGCCGGCCGGCTGGATGAATTCGCGCTAAAGCTCTGCGGCGGACGCGGCACATATCTGCCACCCGGCGCTGGCGTGTGCGCGGTGTTGGTGCTGCTCACGCCATTACGTCCGGCGAAGGTTTCGTTTCCGCGCGGCATTGCGCCACCAACGTTGCTTCCGTTTGCACGGGCCATCGCCGTGCGCGACGCTGCAGGCGGAGTCATGCGGCTGACCGTCGATCGTGAGAACGCACCCGCAGCCGGCCTCGCTCCCGTTTCGCCAGGTCGAGACCCCAGCATCGCTTGCCGCGACGGATTTGCTTCCACACGTCCCAGAGCGGAAGCGCCTTTCAACTGACTCGGTGAGACCTTTACCGAATTGCCATGAACTGCGAGCCCACGTTCCAAGCTATCCCGTGACATGGCTGTGACTGCGCCTGGTGCGGCGGCAAGGCGCGGCATCGCAACACCATTTTTGCCGTACAGAGCCGCTGTACCACCATTGCGGAAATAGTTGTTGCTGATCACGTTGATATTCGTGATGCGAGTATTGCTAATGTTCACGTTGCGGAAGTAACCCGGACCCACGTGATACCAGGGGAAGAACGGTTCACGCCATCCCAATGGGCACCATCCGAAGCCACCGTGGAAGCCGATTCCAAAACCCCATCCCCAACCGAAGCCAATGCCCCAACCCGGACCGCCAAACCAAGCCACCAAGGCCGGCGCATACCAGGGCCTTACCCAGTATGGTCCCGGAGCCCAGCCCCAATATCCACCCCACCACACCCAGCGGCCATAGTGGAACGGCGCAAAGCCCCAAGGATAAGCGTCTACCCAAGTCCAACCCCACGGAGAAACCCAAACCCAATTGCCATAGCTGTAAGGCGCCCAACCCGGCGCAACCGCAGTTGGCACCCACACTGGGCCATAATCCGGAGTTTCTTTCCAGGTTCCGTACTGGTCGAGATCGTCAGCACCAACCGTTCCCGGTGCAACGTATCGCGCAGAGACAGATCGATCCAGGCGCTTGTCTCGAACCTGGCACCACTCATCAAAACCGTCGGGTTGCGGCGCGTTATGAGCCTCATGAGTCAGCGAAGTGCCGCTGTTAAACTGCACCTGCTCACCTTCATGCACGCGCACTGCTGATCCCTGCCCGGTGGCTTCGCCTTCACCCTTGCGCACCGTAACGATCGTAGTGTCTGCGTTGGGATCAACATCAAAGCGGTACACGCCTGGCTTGGAAAGGGTGAACGCAAAATTTGGTGTATCGACTTCCCAGGTTTCACCGCTATACAGCCGGCGCAGGTTCACGTTTAGCGCGCCCTGGTGTAAAGACGCCTGAACGACATCGTTAGTAACATTCGTCAGCGTCAAGCTGGTTTCGGAGTTGATCCGCATCAAACCGGTGCCGAAGTCCAACTCGGCCCGCGAATCTTTGTCCGCCCAAACGTTGTCTGCAATAGTCAGGGGACGATTGGTCTCGGCCTGTACCCAGTCGTCGGTACCATGCGGCTGAACCGACACCTGTCCCGTCATATAGTCCACGCGGGCCACACGGCCCGGAGGATCAGCGGCTGATTGATCGGAGTTATCTTGCGCCCATGCGGTTGAGGCCAAGAAAAACGCAAGAAGCATCAACAAGCTCGCGGGAATGATTCGTCGTTCGAATTTCATGGTCCGTTCTCCCTGAGCGTAGCCGGCACCAGCTGCGCTCCGGAGGTCTGTCCTGACGAGACCGGCCCCCTTTTGCTCCGTTACTACACTACAGCTAATCCTATAAACCCCACTCCGGGCTAGGAGTTGCTAACTGGCCGGTTCCTGGTACTTAGCCGCTTCTTGCCTGTCAGTTCAGGATCCCTGGGGAGACCACCAAACCTGTTCTCGGCGCCTTCTTTCCCCCATGGCTCGCTGGTAAGGCCTGCGGAGTCTTATGGATAACACTTCCGAGTGACATCCCCCGCTCTTCCGGGCTATTGGTGGAGCGCGAGAAGCAGCATAAGCTTTCCTGTACTACAGAGGTTACTCCCTCACAAGCTATTCCAGCGACTCCCGTGGATTTCACGGGGACGCCGAAATCTCTCAAGGAGTGGTGGTTTATGGAGGACAGACGCCGCCGCAGCCGAAAAAGGGCGGTGTTGCCGGTGCGAGTTTCGAGCAACGACGATTCCAGCAATACCCAATGTGAGCTAGTTCATACTCTCGACATTACCGAATCGGGAGCAAGATTGGGCGGAGTTCACCACCCGCCAAAAGTAGGCAGTCAAATTACTCTGCAATACAAGCAGCACAAAGCTGGCTTCCGAGTGGTTTGGACGGAGGCGGTTCCGAAGCGCACCGAGTACCGCGTTGGCCTTGAGGCCCTCCAGTGCAAGGATATGTGGGGACTTGGCGTAGACTTTCGAAATCAATCAAAAGCTCAGCCCATGGAGCGGCCCGGAGAAACGTTGCGAACCTGAACCACGGCTCTTAACTCGCCGTTCAGGGCGTTCCGCTTATCGGCGAAACCTGCCTCTGGGCAGCCTCTCCGCGAACCGAGTGAATCTTCCACGTTGAGTCTGGCATCATCTACGGTATGGCCCAAGTCCATATTCCGACGCCTCTACGCCAGTACGCCGGCAAGCAGGCCGATGTCGCCGTGCAAGCGGGCACCGTGGCTGAGGCGCTATCTCAACTTGTCTCCAAGCACCCTGAGCTGCGCCAGCATCTTTACACCGATGATGGCCGGCTACGCTCGTTTGTTAACGTTTACGTAAATGACGAGGACGTGCGGTACTTGCAAAAAGAGGCCACGCCGATCAAAGATAACGATACTATTTCTATTGTGCCCTCGATTGCCGGGGGTTGGTGTGGATCGTGAGTGGTATGATTTGTAATCGCACAATGAGAACTTTCATTACAATGCGCTGTTGTTGTTGCCTCTGTTGTTGTCCCGTCTGCTGTTGATCTCCCAGACGAAAATTTCAAATCTGGATTTGCTGAGGTCTTATGGCCGCCATTACTCAACCACCACCGGAAACGAAAACTCTTAACAACGACGAGATCCTGCGTTACTCGCGCCACCTCATCATGCCTGAGGTTGGCATGGAGGGTCAGCAGAAATTGAAAGCCGCGCGGGTACTGTGCATCGGCGCTGGCGGGCTGGGTTCCCCATTGGCGCTCTATCTTGGCGCGGCGGGAGTGGGAACGCTGGGACTGGTGGACTTCGATGTGGTTGACTATACCAATCTGCAACGGCAGATTATTCACAGCACAGCCGACGTGGGGCGGAAGAAGCTGGAATCAGCGGCCGAGAAGCTGAAGGCCATCAACCCGTTTCTGAATATCAGAACCTTCGAGACCAAGCTGACTAGCGAAAATGCTCTTGAACTGTTTCGCGATTTCGACATCATTGCTGACGGCACCGATAATTTTCCCACTCGTTACCTGGTCAACGATGCTTGTGTGCTTACCGGCAAGCCCAACGTTTACGGATCCATTTTTCGCTTCGAAGGCCAGGCCAGCGTTTTCGCAACGCAAGATGGCCCCTGCTATCGCTGCTTGTATCCCGAGCCACCACCGCCGGGATTGGTGCCTTCCTGCGCCGAAGGAGGCGTGCTCGGCATTCTGCCGGGGCTGATCGGCATCATTCAGGCTACAGAAGTTATCAAACTCATCCTCGGCACGGGTGCTCCGCTCATCGGGCGCTTGCTGCTGGTTGATGCCTTACGCATGAAATTCCGCGAGCTCAAGCTGCGGAAAAATCCGGACTGCCCCGCTTGCGGCGCGCATCCCACCATCACAAAACTGATAGACTACAACCAGTTTTGCGGAATTCGGGGTGAAGAAAAAAGCCAGGAGAAGCCCGTGGACGCAGCCATTCCCGAAATTCAAGTAGAAGAACTGAAGCGCCGCTTGGATGCCGGCGAGGATATATTTGTGCTCGACGTGCGTGAACCGCACGAATATAACATCTGCAATCTCGGCGGATATCTGATCCCGCTCAATGATTTGCCGAAGCGCATCAACGAACTCGATTCCAGCCGCGAGATCGTGGCCCACTGCAAAATGGGAGGACGCAGCGCCAAAGCCGTGCAATTCCTGCGCCAGGCAGGATTTCAGAAGGTGCACAACCTAAAAGGCGGCATCATGGCTTGGGCTGATCGCATCGACCCCAAGATACCGAAATATTGAAGTTAGCCCGAAAATAAAAAGGGGAGCTTGCGCTCCCCTTTTGGTTTTGCGGATGCCAGTGTTTACTTGCTGGCGCTGTTGCCTTCACCGCTCGCTGAGTCTTCAACGATCTGCAGCGCGTACTTCTTGCCGCCGAAACGGACTTCCTGCAGTGATTTGCTGCCATCTCCATTGCTTCTGAGGACGGCTGCGTCGGAAACTGAAGTCTGACTCAGATCCACCAGTCGTGCAGGAGTTGTAGCAATGACCTTCTTGCCCTTAAGGATATTCAGCTGAACATTGGAGCCTGAGCCCTCCCAGTTCAGTGAATACTGGCCGGCAGGAAGGGTTTTGCCAGCGACCTCGACGTCGCTGAGCGTTTGCAACGTACCCCGGTTACCGGATGCGAACACACTCGTGGCGAGCAGCATTGTGGTCCCTAGCAGCAAGCCCTTCCAAACGTTTGCGCACTTCATGCAATTCTCCATTTCTTCCCGAAAAGCGTCGGGAATCGGTTCTGGGCGGCTGGGGTTTGCTTTCGCAGAGAACTTGCGTTTTTCCGCGAAAGGCCTACAATTGCTGCCGCGGGGTTAGGAAGAAAGCGCAACGCCGCGAGGCTTTGCACTCTCTCCTCCAGGGATTGCGCTCACCTGGGCCGCCAAAACCGAGTGTGAGCCAGTCCCTTAACCCCTGAAACCTGCTTCAAAAATGGCGAGTGTTGCCCGCCGCTTTTGATCACCGTGACTAGATACGTTTCTTACTCATCAAAAGTTCATTCTTCAAATCGTAGTTACTGAGTTCGACGCTCTGCAGTTTCGCTCGTTAGCAGATTTCTCCAACACAAGGTGTAAATGTTTTGTTACATCCGCGCACAAATCCGCACGAATGTTTACAGCATTTCGCAGCATGCCGGAATTAGATGCATACGTATGGCCAAAGGAAGGAGCCGGAACTGTATGACTGAAGCGCAGCCGTCAATCTCCGCGGCAGATGTGGTGTTCGCTAGCGGTATCGCGCGTTCGGAAACGAACGCCGGACGGAGTTGCATCGCGATGCTCGGCAAGAACCTCGCTCACTATGCGGTAAATGATCGAGAAAATATCCGCTGACAAGAGTAGCTCAAGCTTATGATGAAATGGTCAGCAGCAGAACCCGGTTTTGGGTTGCGCTGAAGATAGCGTGATATCAATCCCAGCGACAGCCGATATGAAAGTGCCCACACGGATGGGCTTAGTTTCATTCCTCCTGACAGCTTCACTACTGGCCGCTTCAGCAGAGCGTCCGATTGATGTTGAACACAGCACCATTCGAATTCACGTCGGCAGGGCGGGTATGCTTTCATCTGCCGCTCACGAACATTGGGTAGCGGCCGCAATCGCGGATGGCCGCCTCGACGAGACACCGCCCGGGCGGATTTCCTTTCGTGTCGAAGCTCGACAGTTGAAGGTGGAAGAGGACAAGAGCCTTTCCGCCAAAAAGCAGGCCGAGGTACAGCGCACCATGCAAACCGAAGTACTGCAAAGCGAGGAGTACAGGGACATTACCTTTCGCTCAACGTCCATCAAGGAAACTGGGGCTGATGCATGGGAAGTTCAAGGTGATTTATCTCTGCATGGTCAAACCCGGCCGGTTATGACCGCGGTTCGCAAGCAGCAAGGCGCTTATGTGGGACGTTGCCAGTTGAAGCAAGCCGATTTTGGCATTCATTTGGTCCGCGTGGGCGGCGGCATATTGAAGGTAAGAGACGAACTCGACATCGAGTTTTCCATAGTCCCCGGCCAGTAGGGTTGCCGCGTCTGTTCGAAATTAGTTGGCGGATCGCAGGTTCTGTCTACAATTACTGCAGGGAGGAGCGTCTTATGAGCAGCTATGGCAGTGGCCCGCGAGTGATCAATGTCAACTCGAGCCCATTTCTCCGATTGATTGGGCTTGCGGTGGTGGCGTTTATTGCAATTATCTTCTTCTTCGCTTCCGTGACCCGCGTTGAGTCAGGTCACGTGGGCGTCCTTACTTTATTCGGACGCGTAACCGGGGAGGTCCTGTCGGAGGGCATGCACGTCATCAACCCGTTCAAGACCAACAACGAAATGTCTGTCCGAACTCAGGAAATCAAGGAATCGGCCAGCGTACCCTCCAGCGAAGGTCTGGTCATGAATCTTGACACGTCGCTCATTTACCACCTCGATCCCGCCAAAGCCGCGGATGTGTATCAGAAAATTGGGCCGGCCTACGAAGCAGTTCTGATCGAGCCGAACCTGCGCGCTGCCATCCGTGAGGCCACCGCGTCTCACACCGCCAATGCGCTCTACACTGGCGAACGAGAAATGGTAGCCAAACAGATCAATGACCAGCTCACGACGACGCTGGGCAGCCGTGGCTTCTTCATCGAAAGTATCCTTCTGCGTGACATCCAACTTCCGGCCACCCTGAAAGCTTCTATCGAAGCCAAGCAGCAGGCCGAGCAAGATGCCCTGGCCATGAATTTCAAGCTGCAGAAGGAGACGCAGGAGGCCCAGCGCAAGCGCATCGAAGCGCAGGGTATCCGCGACTTCCAGCAGATCGTAGCCCAAGGAATCAGCCCGCAGCTTCTGGAATGGAAGGGTATTGAGGCCACAGAGAATCTTTCGAAAAGTCCGAACTCCAAGGTCGTGGTAATCGGAAACAGCAAGAATGGTCTGCCGCTCATTCTTGGGCAATAGGGGTGAAGTCTGCGTACGCGCCAGGCTTAATCGAATTCTGGCACTTCCGTGTCGCGAGTTGCTAGGATGCAGGTGTGTCCTCGCTGCTTGAAGTCCGGCACCTCTCAATCCAGGTTCCTATCCGGATTTCCGATTCTGCTGCTTTATCCCGGCCCGAAAAAGGGGATACGCCGAACGCCGAACCGCTCTTCGCGGTGCGCGATCTCAGCTTGAGCATCGCTGCCCGCGAGGTTCTCGGATTAGTCGGAGAATCCGGATCGGGAAAATCCTTGACCTCCCTCGCGCTCATGCGCTTGCTCCCTCCTGGGCTGAAAGCCAGCGGGAAGATCGTATTTCGCAATGGTACGACTTTCCAGGATCTCCTCGACATTCCGGAACAGGAAATGCGTATCCTGCGCGGCGCAAAGATGGCGATGATTTTTCAAGAGCCTATGACCGCCTTAAACCCGGTGATGCGCGTGGGTGATCAGATTGCCGAAGCAGTTGCAGTTCACAACTCCATGAACAAGAAAAATGCGTGGGATCGCGCGGTGCAGGCAATGCAGGACGTGGCTATTCCCGATGCTCCACGCCGCGCTTATGACTACCCTCATCAGCTTTCCGGCGGCATGCGGCAACGC
>DASPRY010000126.1:0-3362 GCA_035624215.1 Terriglobales bacterium | reverse complement strand
TTTGCCTTACCTTGACCGCTGCCCTTTCGTCCTCGCAAGGGCTTCGATTAAACACATTACGTCGCCAGAAGTCAATAAAAATGCCCGCCCGAGACGCCTCCGGGGCGCATCTCAACTTTTAGGGGGGTGTGGTAGAATAGGGATTTGAATTCGTGACCGGTGGAAGTTGGCGCCGGTGCTGTACATGGGGATGTGCGGCCGCAATGCTCAGAGTGGTCTGAACGGAGCCAGAGCCTTCCGAGGTGACGTGAACCAGGAGGAGTTGGGCAGCATGAGTAGTATGGGCACTGTCGTGGCCTCGCCACGACGCTATGTAATCGGATTGGAAGGATGGGCTTTGCAAATGGAGGCGAGCTTGGAGCAGACCATCCAATGTGCCGACGACGGCATGGGGCATTTGGAAGAGCAGTTGAGCGTGGGGACGCTCGAATTGCAACGGCAGGCGCTGGAGCGGGCGGCACAGGCCAAAGTCGACGCGACTCCACCGAAATGCCCAGTCTGCGGGCGAGCGCTGGTACGCAAGGAGCGCGGCCATGAGCGTAGCGTGCAGACGCGATTTGGGCCGGTGAAACTTCGACGGACCCGGGGTTGGTGTCGCTACTGTCAGCAATGGCGGTTTCCGGCGGATGCGGCACTGCGTTTGGACCAGACCAGCACGGCTTCTCCGGCGGTGCAGGAAGCGGCGGCGATGCTGGTGGCTCAGATGCCGGTGGCGGATGCGGCCGTGATCTTGGAACGGCTGACGGGAGTCAAGTGGAGTCCGTCGACGTTGGATCGGGAGGCGCGGCGTCAAGGCCGTCGAGCCGAACAACAGCGCGACGAGTTAAACTCAGCCTTGGCGGACTGGGAGCAATTGGTGGCGACCGCCCAAGCGCAAGCCGCGCGAGGGTCGGCTTCTGCGCAACCGTTCACCCTGGTCATCGAGATTGATGCCTGGAACATTCGGGAGCGCGACGGCTGGGGACGAACGGCGGCGTTACGGCAGGCGGGTCAGGCGCCGGCGCGCTGGCATTGGGTGTATGGGGCGACGGTGTTTCGATTGGATCAACGAGGCGAAACGGATGGCGGTCGGCCCATGATCAGTGAGCGGGGTTCGGTGATGACGCGCCGCGGAGTGGATGGTTTACGAGAACTGCTGTGGGGCGAAGCGGTGCGGCGTCGGCTACTCGAAGCCCAGCAGGTGTTGGTGGTGGCAGATGGCGCGGTGTGGATTTGGAAACTGGTGGAGGATCGTTTTGGCTGGGCCGAGCAATTACTGGACTGGTACCATGCCAGCCAACATTTATGGGCGGTAGCCAACGCCTTGCACGGCGAAGGTACGAAACAGGCACGGGATTGGGTCGAGCCGTTGCTGGCTCGATTGCGAGATGGCCAACCCACCAAGGTGATCCGGCGATTGGAACAGCTTGAACTGACGTGCCAACCGTCGGCAGCGGAGACTGTGGCGCGAGAGCGAGAGTACTTCCAGACGCACCAAGGACGAATGGACTACCAGAAAGCGACCGTGAACGGCTGGCCGTTGGGTTCGGGAGCGATGGAATCGAGTTGCCGTCAGTACCAATGTCGGTTCAAACGGACAGGGCAGTTCTGGAGCGAAACGGGCGACGAAGCGCTACTGGCACTCCACGACAGTTGGCGGAACGGTCGTTGGCGGCAGTTGTTTCCACATATCGGCTGCGCCGATCCATCCCGCAACTGAATCTCTCGAAGGCCCACCCCCAAAAGTTGAGATGCGCCCCGGCGATTTCGTGGTGTCATTTCGTGGTTGCGATTTGGGCGGAATGCGCTATGATACGGGTGCTATATAGACGCGCATAAGTAAATAGACATTATATCAGCAAAAGGGGCGAAGGAGTCCTTCGATTTGCTCGGGGTGGCGGCGCACGTGGTCGAACGTCCGAAACAAAGTCCGGCAGAGATGTTCGGGCCTCTCAAAGAATCGGTTGTGGGTGGCGTGTTTGCGCGTGTAGTTCCAAATCCGCTCCGTGGCGTTGAGCTCGGGCCAATAGGGTGGCAATTGAAACACCTCGACGTAGCGTCGGTGTTGGGCAAACCAGTCGTAGGTCTCTTGCTTTTTGTGATACGAGGCATTGTCCTGAATCAAATAGATCCGATGGCGGCGACGGTAAAACGACGGCACGAGGACTTGATCGAGAAACGCCAGGTAGCTTTCCCACTGAAAGTAATCTGGCTGGTGCAGATAAATGAACTCGGCGTTGTCCAGGCGCACCGCCCCGAAGATTTTCTGTGTGTGGCGCTCTCCCCGAGTGGGCACTTGGGGTTGGCTGCCGCGGCGCGCCCAAGTGGCGTACAGCGTGGGAGTTTGCCGAAAGGACGCCTCGTCCTCGAAGACGATCACCGCCCCTTCCCTTTGTGCGTTTTTTTTAGATTGGGGTAGGTGTAACGGGTCCACTTGTGCTTTTGGCGCACGTCAGCCTGAACCAGCCGCGTGGTCGGTCGCAGCACCGAGTAGCCCATCGCGCGAAGCAGTTTGCGAACGTGACCGGGGTGATACGAGCAATCAAATTCCCCCCGGATCACTTCCGCCACCAAGGGCGAAGTCCAAATGCCGGTGTCCAGCCCGTAGGCCACCGGCCCGCTGTCCAGAATGTCGGAGAGTTGCTCGCGTTGACGCAGATTCAGTTCGGGAGGACGGCCACTGCGGTGTCCCTCCCAGAGCCCTTCTTCCCCGTGTTCGTTCCAATGGTCGATCCACACCGGAACGCCGCTGCGATGAACCTTGAGACGCCGGGCGATTTCGCCGGTGCTGTAGCCGTCCAGGCTCATGAGGACCCCTTGGATGCGAAGCACCACACGGGGTGCCTTGTCGGCTTGGGCTTGTCGCCGCAGCCGCAAAAGACGTTGGACCGTGCGTCGGTCACCCTTTGCAAAGACGTGCATATGCCAAGGGAACATATACATTCGGTGCTAAATGTCTATTCAATTATGCGCGTCTATATAGCAGATGGAAGCAGTTGCAGTGAGATTGGTAGATTGTCAGTCAGCCACGTTTGCTCGGTGACAGTCCGAAACCCGATGAGCGGGAACAGTCACTGAGACCTCCTAACCGCAGCAGAAGGAAAAACAACAACACAATGGCTACCAAGCTATTCGTCGGAAATCTGTCGTTCAACACCAGCGAAGGGGACATCCTCGACCTGTTCAAGCAGGCGGGCAATGTCACGAGTTGCGAACTCATTATGGACAAGTTCACCAACAAGTCCCGCGGGTTCGCCTTCGTGGAGATGGCATCGCAAGAAGAAGCCACCAGGGCGATTTCGGAGTGCAACGGCAAGGAGCTGGACGGTCGGGCATTGACGGTCAACGAGGCTCGACCCCGTGAAGAACGACCCCGTGGCAGT
>DASPRY010000125.1:0-9469 GCA_035624215.1 Terriglobales bacterium | reverse complement strand
AGTGGACACCCTCTCCGGTCCAGGTTGCCACCTGGCTTGCGCTGTGGATTTTCGCGCCATGTTGAAAAAGCTGTACGATGGTCAGCGGATAATCGGGCATCGTTGAGAACATGCGCTACCTCTCCGGGATCTTCAGATGCTGTCTTCGTTGGTGATGATCTCCGAGATTCCCGCGCCGATCGTATTCAGGGGAGCGGCGAGATCGCGGGCCTCCCGCACTCGAGCCGGGGGAGTAAACCGACTAACCGGTGATTCCGATCAACGCGATCCGAGCACCTCAGTCGTGTGTTGACCGAGACTCGGCGGCGTGCTCCCGAGGCGTCCCGGCGTGCTGCTCAGCTTCGGCAGGACCATACTCTCGCCTTCGCTCAGCCCAAAGTCCCGCACCACTTCCGCTACGCTTTGGAGCGGGGCAACACACGTGTCGTAGGGTTTCAAGTATTCGAACCAGTCGTGTGCCGTCCGAGTCTCGAATATGCGGGAAAGCACGGCGACAATTTCTTTGCGCCGCATGCCGTCGGCAAATTGTTCAGCAATGAACTGCTCACAGCCCAGCGCCCGGCACAGCGTGGCCCAGAATTTCGGCTCGAGCGCGCCCACGGAAATCCAGCGGCCATCGGCGCAGCGGTACAGATGGTAACAGGCATAGCGTCCCGTCAGAATGCCGGCCCCGCGCTCCGGCACATTGTCTGTCGCCTGGTAGAAGGCGAGCGCCACCGGCAGCAGCCACGCCACGCCTTCCAGCATCGAGACATCGATCATTTGCCCCCGGCCGGTTTGCGCTCGCGCCGCCAAGGCCAGCAACACTCCAATCACCGCGTGCATGGCGCCGCCGGCCAGGTCCGCGATCTGTATGCCCGGGATGACGGGTGGCCCGCTTTCCTCACCAGTCATGTCCAGTACCCCGCCGGCCGCTTGATAGTTGATGTCGTGCCCGGCCATCCGACTATGCGGGCCGTGCTGGCCATAACCGGTTATGGCAACGTAAATCAGCCGCTCGTTACGAGCGTGTAGGGTTTCATAAGCCAACCCCAACCGCGCCATGACGCCAGGCCGAAAGCTCTCAACCAGTACGTCGGCGCGCGATGCGAGGCCCAGAAACGTCTCCCTATCGCGCGCATCCTTCAGGTTCAGCGCGACGCTCTTTTTTCCGCGGTTCAGCAGGTGAAAGACGGCGCCTTCGCCGTGCAGGAACGGCGGGCTGGACCTGCCGTAATCGCCCGTTTCCGGTTCCTCAATCTTGATCACCTCGGCCCCGAAATTGGCAAACAGCAAGGTCGCCGCTCCGCCCGGAAGCAGGCGGCTGAGATCAAGAACGGTGATGCCGTCGAGCGGTCTCATCTCTGGCAGACGCAGAGTCGATCATACCAATTTCGAGATAGATTTCGTTGAGCACTGCCGGAGGACGCTGGGTTGGTCTTAATGGAGGTCGATGGCGGTGGGGTGAGTTGGCCGGTAATAACCAATCTTGCCTCCGGTGGGACTAAGCGGTATCGGGTGTCTGGGCAGTGCTCCAGCGTAAGCCGCGCACGTCTCGGGCGCAATCGTGCTGTTCCAAGCTAATCCGGCCGCGGAACTGGCTTCCCCATGGCGCGAAGAACGATGGAAGCAATGTCTCGCACCGGCGTATAAATATCCACGTTGCGGTCCGTGTTCGCCTGGATTGCCACGCTGAACCTGTAGTCCCTAAAGTAAGCTACATTGGACAAATAACCTGGATACCATCCCGAATGAGTGAAATAACGCCCGAAGCCAGGTCGATCCACAATCAACAGGCCAAAGCCGTAATGCGAGTTCCGGCCAATGGAGGGTGAAGGAATCGCGGGCTGTGTCATGAGCGCGACATGCTCCGAGTCAAGCAAACGCCCCTCAAGCAATTGCTTGAAGAAGAGAGCAAGGCCGAGAGGTGTGTTCGCAAGGCCGCCGCCTGTATATTCAAGCGCTGGGTTGAGGCGAAGCACGCCACCCGTCATGTTGGGACCGGCCGTCCTGACGAGACGAGTCTCCCAGTCGCTCTTGACATATCCGACCGCCAATCCTGGAATTCTGGTTGTATTTGAGGGTCGAATCCATGTGAGTCCGAGTGGATTTAGGACCTGCTGTTGCAACACCTCGTAATATGGCTTGCCTGTCACTTCTTCCACGACCTGTCCGAGCAGCATGTACCCCAAATCCGAATAGTGGAAGGCAACTCCAGGCGCATTCAGGGCCGGCTGATCCACGAGGAATGAAAGCATCGTGTCCGGAGAGTAGCCGGTGTCTTTGCCCAACAGAGCGTCGAAAATGAAGCGTCGCTCGAAGGCTCCGATATCGAGGAATTGCGGCAGTCCACCGGTATGCGTCAGCAGTATGCGAACGGTAAGGGCGTCGGCGTTCGGAATCCGTGAAAACCAAGGCCTCTTACCGAGGTACTTGGATACCCGATCATCCAAGGACAACTGGCCTTTCTCGACCAACAGCATTACGGTTGCCGCACAGTAAGTTTTTCCCGTGGACCCGCCAAGCAAAAGAGTGTCAGGGGTCAAGGGCTTTTGTGCTTCGACGTCCGCATATCCAACGGCTACCGTGACAGGCTGTCCATCGGGCAGAACGACCGTGGCACTCAACCCGGGGGCGCCGGTTTTCTTCTGCATTTCTACCAGGTAGCGGCTCATTTCTTGCTGCACCGCTTGGGCAATTCCGGCGGGCACGGGCGGACCCCACACGGGTTGCGGAATGGTTTCAACATATAGAGGTTCGTGAGTGGGAAATGCCACGGTCCAGATTGCTAGAAGCAAAAAGACGACGGCAAGAAATGCAGTCCCAATCCATCGAAACCTTCGAGACCATGTTGGAACGGTAAGATCGGGAACAACCAAACTTTCAGGCGGCCTCCTCCGTCCCAGTGAAGGTCCCGCGATCAGCCCCGTCGCACCAGCAATCAGGATCACCACCCAGGTTCGTACATCCAGCCCCGTCGCATCATTGACGTATTGAGAGGCCGCCTTACTCCAGACATTGGTGCCTCCATGGATGAGGATGGCAGGAAGAACGCTACCTCCGGTGCGATTCACTGCGTAGCCCATGACGATCGAAAGGGCGACACAGAGAAGAGCAAATATGGCCTGATTCCAGCCCCAAGATGTCAGGGAAACTCCCGCGATCAACGTTGGAATCTCTCGGGGAAGGTGCCACGCGTACCATAGGAAACCAAGGCCGACCGCCGCACTCAGTGGTGACAGTTTCTCCTGAAGCAGGGGAAACGCAAAACCTCGCCATCCCATTTCTTCCAGCGTTCCTCCCTCGTCCATAAAGGCACCCAGGATTGCGATGCCGATCGCGGTGGGAATTCCACTACCAAAAGAGGCCCACATGCGCGCGAACATGCTCTGGGGGGCATAAGCTCGAGTGAGTCCGAGATAGATGGCCAAAGTGGCAAAATAAATAGCGAAAATCCAAAAGTAAACGGGAAGCGCGTCTGCGGACATTGCTTGCGGTCCCCAAGGCTTGAGGCGCGCCAGCCAGCGGCGCACTGCGCTGCCGCCGCCGGTAATTGCGCTGGTTAACAAAGCGGATACCGTAGGCGCAGACGCGAAAACCAGGATCAGCAGCACAGCCCATCTTCGCGATTCCATCGCATAGCGAAGAATGGCAACAATTCCGACGTGTGATTGATGACTCTCAACCGACGCAAACAATCCCGGTAAGATACCAGCCGTCGAGGGGTCGGCCCACATCAGGAGCCCGTACACAACCATGACCCCGGCCGCGATGGCCACGGCTAATAAATAGAAGAAAGGGAAGGGGTGCTTTATCGCCCAATGCTTCATCTTGTCCCCGTCACCGCGCCTGCTTTCTGCTGCTGCACATATTCAACCAGATAGTCCTGATCCCATTCAGCCTGTCTGCGTCTATGTCATTACAGGCCGAGACTGCGTCCTATGATTTCTTTCATGATTTCAGTCGTACCGCCAAAGATCGTCTGCACGCGGGCGTCGAGGAAACGCCGCGCGATCGGCGTTTCCTGCATGTAGCCGTATCCACCGTGCAGCTGTACGCAGGCATCCGTCACACGCTTGAAAAGTTCAGTGGCCCACCACTTCGCCATGGATGCGGCCTCCGTGGTGAGATTCCTGGCGTTGCAGGCCAGAACACACTGGTCGATGAAGCATTGCCCGATGGTAATCTCCGTAGCCATTTCGGCGAGGACAAAGCGGGAGTGCTGAAAAGTTCCAATGGGCCGGCCGAAGGCATTTCTTTCTCTGGCGTAACGGAGTGTTTCCTCAAATGCAGCGCGAGATCCCGCTATAGCAGTGACAGCAATGCTTAGCCGCTCCCGAGGCAGTTCTTCCATCAGTAACCGGAACCCGCCGCCCTCCTCGCCCAGCCGGTTGGCAACCGGGATTCGCGCATCGTTGAAGTACAGTTCCGCAGTGTCCTGGGCGTGCAAACCTATCTTTTCCAGTCTGCGGCCACGCTCAAAACCCGGCGTGCCTCGTTCCACCACAAGTAACGTAATGCCTTCATGTCGGGCCTGTGGATTCGTCTTGACGGCTACCACCAGGATGTCGTTAAGAAGCCCATTGCTCACAAACGTTTTCTGGCCGTTGACCACATAAGTGTCACCTTCGCGTTGTGCCGCCGTGCGGAGGCCAGCAACGTCACTTCCGGCATCGGGTTCGGTAATCGCAATGGCCCCGATATATTCTCCAGATACCATTTTCGGGAGCCATCTTCGCTTCTGCTCCTCGGTGCCGTACTTTGCCAGATAGGGAGCCACCACATCGGTGTGCAAAGGGAAATACACGCTCGTGGCACCGGCGAATGCGAGTTCTTCAATCACGATCGCGGAGTAGCGAAAGTCGGAACTTCCGGCCCCTCCGTATATCTCTGAGACATCCATGCATAGGAACCCATTGGCCCCTGCTTTCAGCCAGAGATCGCGAGAAACCATACCCTCTCTCTCCCAGTCCCGATAGTGCGGGAGAACTTCGTTTTTCACGAAAGAACGGAAACTGGCCCGAAACAGATCGTGTTCCGACTCAAAAATCGTTCGCTGGGAGTTTGTCTTGATGACTGCAGAGATGGCGTCCATATCTTGATCATCCGTTTGACGGACATCGACTCACGTTGCGGGCGTTCACTTTGCCGCCATGCGGATGGCCCCATCGAGGCGGATGGTTGCACCGTTGATCATGTTGTTTTCGAGTATGTGTTGAACCAGAGAAGCGTATTCAGCCGGTCGTCCCAGCCGTGACGGGAACGGCACTTGCTGACCGAGCGAGGCCAGTGCGGGCTTGGACAGATTGCCGAGCATTGGCGTGTTGAAGATGCCGGGAGCAACCGTAATCACGCGGATTCCATGCCCTGCCAGTTCGCGGGCCAGCGGGAGCGTCATCCCAACGATCCCAGCCTTGGAGGCGGAATATGCGACTTGGCCAATTTGCCCTTCAAATGCTGCCACGGACGCGGTATTCACAATGACACCCCGCGCACCATCCTCCTCCGGCGCATTCCGCATCATAGCTGCGGCCGCCCGGCGGATCATGTTAAAGGTGGCCACGAGATTGACCTGAACGACGCGTTGGAAGCGCCCGAGGTCATGGAGGCCAGCTTTGCCGATGAGCTTCTCTGCAATCCCGATCCCAGCGGCGTTCACGACAACATGCAGACCTCCGTGACACTGGACCGCCTCGCCGACGGCCCTTTCCACCTCAGCGTCATTGGTCACATCCGTTCTTACAAACTTGACAGGTTCGCCGAGTTCTAAGGCCAGATCGGCGCCTGCCTTGTCATTTATATCTGCGATAACGATTCGCGCTCCGCAACTGGCAAGAATGCGAACCGTCGCGGCTCCCAGCCCGGAAGCGCCCCCGGTGACCAGCGCACTTTTTTCGGAAATCTTCATGAACACTGCAACCTTGTTTCAGAGAAATATCAGCTCAAACTTCAACGCTACGCAGCTACTTCTGCTTTTCGGTACATTGCAACGACAGCTGCCCCACCCAAGCCGAGGTTGTGTTGCAGCGCAAGCTTTGCCCCCTCCACTTGCCGCCGCTCGGCTTTTCCGCGGAGTTGCCAGACCAACTCGGAGCACTGGGCAATACCGGTCGCCCCGAGAGGATGGCCCTTGGAAATAAGTCCGCCCGAGGGGTTTATTACCCATCGTCCGCCGTAAGTGACAGCACCCGAGTCGATGAGCTCGCCACCCTTGCCTTCCGCGCAGAGGCCCAGAGCCTCGTAAGTGAGCAGTTCGTTTGTGGAAAAGCAGTCGTGTAACTCGATGACATCCACGTCTTCCGGTCCGAAACCGGACTGCTCAAACACCTGTCGCGCAGCGTTACGCGTCATATCGAAGCCGACCACTTTGATCGCGCTATGCTCTCCGAAGGATGTGGGTAGATCGGTTGACATCGCCATGCCCAGGATCTCGACAGCCTGGTTTTCCAGCTTGTGTTCTCGGATGAATGCTTCACTGGCAATGGCGGCGGCGGCCGCTCCATCCGAAGTCGGGCAGCACTGCAGCCGCGTCAGAGGCGGATAGACGATGGGGGCAGCGCAAACCTGCTCCAACGTGAACTCAGTCTGAAACTGAGAGTAAGGGTTGTGAACCGAGTGCCTGTGATTCTTGACGGCAACCTTGGCGAATTGCTCGGCGGTCGTCCCGTGCTTCTCCATGTGTTCGCGGCCTGCTCCGCCGAACATCTGGGGAGCTAGAGGTGCCTGCTCCCGTCCCCGCAGTTCGAAGATCCTGTGCACATGGCGATAAAGAGGAAGAGTCGCGTCCTCCAGATTCGCATCGGTTCCGAGCGAACCCCGCTGCATCTTTTCCCAGCCGACCGCGAGCACGCAGTTTGCAGCGCCGCCCTCGACGAGCTGCTTGGCAAGAAACAGCGCTGTGGATCCAGTCGCACAGTTGTTGTTCAGGTTGTAGATCGGTATGCCGGTTAGGCCCAGGCCATAGATCGCCCTTTGCCCGGCTGTGGAATCCCCATACACGTAGCCGGCGCATGCCTGCTCAACTTCTTCAAAGGCAATGCCCGCGTCCCGCAGGGCCAGGGTGCCGGCCTCTTTCACCATGTCGAGATAGGTCCATTCCTTTGAGAACGGCTTCTCGAATTTGGTCATCCCAACTCCGACAACGAACGATTTCCTGCCCATATAGCCCTTTCTGAGACTTCATAGCCCGCGTCTTCAGGCTTTGTAGCTCACAGCGAGAAGAGATTTCTTAACCGCATCAACGAAAATATCCAGGTCCGCGGTCGTCATGGGAGTCGAGAGGGAACCCCCAACACCCCGAGGCGAAATTACGATGCCCCTGGCCAGCAATTCGTGGCAGAGCTTGTCGCTCACGGAGGGTGTATGCGAACACAAGACGAGTGAACGAAAATCGATGAGAGCTTGAGAGGTCAGATGAACGGCAAACAGCGATCCCTCGCCGCTGACTTGGGATGGGATGCGGTGATCCGCGAGCATTCGTGTCAATTGTTCGCGAAGGTAGTCGCCCATGCCGTTCAATCGATCGTACGCCTCTGGCGTCATCACCTTGAGAGTCGTCGCTCCTGCAGTCATGGTGACAGGATTAGCGTTGAAAGTTCCCCCGTGATGCACCTTTGGATTGCTGGTGTGGTCGAAGACGCTCATGATTGAGCGAGAGCCTCCGATGGCGCCGACGGGAAAACCACCACCAATGATTTTGCCGAGACACACCAAATCGGGACGCAGACCATTTCTCGAAAACGCGCCATGATAAGAGAGCCGGAGGCTCATCACCTCGTCGGCAATTAGAAGGATGTTGTGGTGAACCGTTTCGTCCCGGAGAAGTTCCAGAAAGCCTTGGTGTGGTGAAAGGAAGCCGATACCGGCAGGTAGCGGGTCCACGACCACCGCTGCCAGGTGACTTGCGTTTTCCGAGATGAGCTGCCGGCAGGCCGCGAAGTTGTTCCACGGCAGGACGATGACCTCGTGCGGTACATTCGGAGAGATGCTGGGTTCGATGACACTGGCAGGCGCTTCGGGCTTTCCCCAACGGTCTGGATGGGGCAATTCGCTCACCTGCACGTAGTCGTATAGGCCGTGATAGGCTCCTTCGAACTTGGCGATCTTGGTCTTACCTGTAAATGCCCGTGCGGCCCGAACCGCCAGCAGCACAGCTTCGCTGCCGGAGTTACAGAATCGCAACTGCTCAACGCCAGGAATCCTTTCCACCAGCAATTCCGCCAGTTCTACGTCTGCTTCGGTGGGCATCGCGAAAGCGGTACCCAGGTCGACCCTTGAACAAACTGCCTTGCTCACCTCCGGGTGCGCATGTCCCAGAATGAGTGAAGTGAAGTTATTGATAAAGTCGATTCTTTCTTCTCCCTCAGCGTCCGTTATGCGACAGCCCTCGCCGCTCTTGGCATAAATCGGATAGGGCGCAAGAGCAATCGAATGGCGGCTATTCCCCCCCGGCATTACTTGTAGTGCCCTTCCGTGGAGCTCACGCGAAAGGGCGTCGCCGGACCGATAGGCAACGGTTTCCGCCGTCTGTACCCGGCCTTTCTTGGAATCAACGTGAAGAGTCATCGCACCGCCTCTCGACGAGGCATCGCTTCCTTTCGCTCCCAGGTTCCGGGTGTTCGCCAGTTGGCACGGAGCACATACTTCTGGATCCTCATGGTGGCCGTCCGCGGCAGATCCTCCGCGAATTCGATGTAGCGTGGCAGCGCATAGCGGGGCAGGCGCGGCACAAGATAGTCGACAAGCGCTTCGGGAGTAAGCTTAGAACCGGGCTTCAGGACCAGGACAACCTTCAGATCGTCTTCTGTCATCTCCGAGGGCACGGCCACCGCCGCCGAGTCCACAACGTCCGGATGCGAATTGACGACCGTTTCCACTTCCCAGGAGGAGATGTTTTGCCCCCGTCTCCGGATAGAATCGCGCTTGCGGTCGACCCAGTAAAAATACCCGGCTTCATCGCGCTTCATAAGGTCGCCGCTGTGAAACCAGAAGTTGCGAAACACATGCAGGGTCTCTTCTGGCATCTTGTAGTAGCCGGTCATCATGGAAAACGGTTGGGTTGGACGAAAGACCAGCTCCCCAAGCGTGCCCGGCGGCACCTCCCGGTCATCCTCATCCACGACCATGGCATCGAAGCCGCAGATCGGGAGGCCACAAGAGGTGGGCTTGCGCGCCTCAGGTGAGTTGAACAAGACGGGGACCGCCTCACTCATTCCGAATCCCTCCACGATGGTCACGTGGAATCGTTGTTCGAACTCATGATAGATCTCCGCTGGCACAGGAACGGCGATGGTCAGTCGTGCACAATGATCGGCATCTTTCGTGCTCGGTGGCTGCTTGTAAAGAGCCGTCATCATGCTACCCATCAGGTTGAACTGGGTTGCACGGTAACGCCGGATGTCATCCCAGAACTGGCTGACGCTGAACCTTTCCGCTAGCGCCAGCTGTGCGCCGCAGATCCATGCGGTCGTAGCGGTTATGAACTGGGCAT
>DASPRY010000107.1:0-3736 GCA_035624215.1 Terriglobales bacterium | reverse complement strand
GAGACCCACTCCCAGGCACTGGCTGCTGGCCTTCTCGATCAAGTAGAGAATTCCAAGTTGACTCCAAACTTCAAACGAAACGTCCCACCTGAAGATTTGAAAGAACGGGTGTACGAGGTCTACCGTCATTTGGGTGAGTGGCTCATGGGGAAGGATGAACTCCAGCTGGAGCAGCGCTATTTGAAGATTGGCGCGGGGCGGGCCGACCAGCAGGTGCCTCTGAGCGAAGTGATTTGGGTGATCATCTTGACGAAGGATAACCTGTGGGAGTTCATCAAGAAAGAATCGGTTGTGGAACGCCCGGTGGAAGTTTTCGGCGAACTGGAAATGTTGCAGTTGCTGGAGCAGTTTTTTGACCGAGCAATTTACTATGCTGCGGTCGGTTACGAACAGGCGGTGGCGGACCCAGCTCTCGGGGAAACGGGTGCATCATCCAGGGAAGTATAAGGACCGCCGCGATAGAATGTCATAGGGATCGAATAGACAAGAAAGTGCACTCCAAGGAAAGGTCTCCCGGGCTCCGCGGACTCCGGCAGGATATAGACTATGCCACATAAAAATCGCGACATTCTTGAAATCCTGCGGCTCGAGTTGAAATTCCTGGAAGAGGGCGGGTATGGCCACACGCCATTGTCGCCCTGGCGTGCACCATACATTTTTGAGGATTCTCCAAGCTGCCTGAACTTTGGGGATACCACCCGGCTCCATCCCTGCCTTGATTGCCTGCTGACGCAGTTGGTTCCCCCAGAACTCCGAAAGAAAGATGTGCCCTGCCGATTCATTCCGCTAAACGACAAAGGTCAGACGATCGACTCCCTCTACCGCACCGGCACACAAGAAGAGATCGAAGATGCCCTGCGCACCTGGCTCCGCCGGGAGATCAGCCGGATCGAAGCAGAACGAACACTTCCAGAGCGCAAATAGCCGGAACCCACTTTCGCGCAACCGCTTTTAGCGCATATGGAACCGAAGGTCCCGGTGGTCAGGAACGAACCATCTCTTTCAGCCCGGCTTTGTTGCGGATAATCAGGGTTGCGCCTTTTAATTGCACGAGTTGTTTCTTCTTAAACTGCGAGAAGAGGCGGCTGACGGTTTCACGCGTCGTGCCTATGATCTCCGCGATTTCCTCGTGCGTCAGCGTCAGCTTCAACTGCAAAGGATCACCATTGCCCGCCGAATTGGACCATCCCAGCAGTAATTGTGCGAATCTCTCCGCAGGGGAGGTGGTGAGTCCCAGGGCGCGGATGCCTTCATACGCCGTGTAGTAATTGCGGCTTAGCTGCTCGGCTACTCGGACCGCCACTTCTCCATATTCCCGCATGAATTGCAGCAAGGCATCCCGGGTAATGAAATTTGCCTGGCCCGGCTCGATCATCTCGGCCGTCACTTCGTAAGGCCGGTTGGAAATCGCGGCGCTGAGCCCCAGGACATCTCCCGCTTCGGAGATTTTGGTGATGACGGTTTTGCCCTCAGCCGATGAGGTCGAAAGCTTCGCCTTCCCCGTGCACAGCACAAATACCCCACGCGGCTGCTGTCCCTCGATAAACAGCATCGCCGATCTGGGATAGACCGCGGTGGATCTGATTTCATTCAACCTTTGCAGCGCGACCAGCGGGAGATTGCAGAACAAATGGTCCTCCCGAATCGGACAGGTGAAGCAGTTGTCGAGGATGTTCAGCCCGTAGGGCGCGCGCATTCGTAATTCTCTTCCGCGCAAATTGTATCACTGACACTGTGATCACGATCACGAAAGAAGGTGACTTCACGCATGGTCTCCTGCGTCCCTTGCGAGGCAAGATTCATATACCCGAAAGTGCAAGAAAGCTGTGCACATGGGAGTCGCCATGAGCACTCAACCGGGGTTACGGAATCGGAGGTTAACAAAGCAGTTCAGCTTCGGGATCGGCTTCGGGATCCGCGGCAAGTGCCGCCTCACTATCACCGTAAATTTTCAACTTTTCTAACTGAGGCTTGATAACCGCACAACTTTGAAATGCGGGGATGGGACGGTAAAAACGCCATGGGAGAAGAGCATCGGTTTCGGGTAGTTGCCTGGTGGGCCTCTGGCCGGACTGGCATCGCAAAATCCAGTTCCGCGCCCAATGCCATCCACTTCACTTCGCCGCCTGCTTTTGGCGGCTTGGAGGGCAGGTGGACACCGGAGGATTTGCTGCTCTGCGCGGTCGCCAGTTGCTTTACAACTACCTTTCGCACCCTCGCGGAATACTCAAAATTCGAGTACACCGACTTGCAGGTGGAAGCGGACGGTGTGATCGGCAAGGGCGCCTCCGGCTACAGCTTTGGCGGGGTGTTGATTCGCGCGAATCTCACGATTTCGCAAGAAGAGGAACGGGCACAGGCCGTCAAGCTCTTGCACAAGGCTAAGGACCAATGCCTGGTGTCGCGCGCCCTCTCAGTCGAAGCGAAATTTGAACCGCGCGTGCAGGTGGGTGAACCACGAGTGGAACCTTGCCGGCCTTTGCCGGTTTCCCACAAAGACACTTAACCCGCAATCGCAACGGGTGGCGTGCTTCAGCAGTATTGTCGGCTTCAAAACCGAGACACTGCCCGTGCTTCCGAGAGTTGGGTTTGAAGCTCCCGGGAAGCGCAGAAAATCCTAAACATTCGCCGATAGTCTTCCTCATAGACTATGCTCATGGTCTATCCTTTGAGCTGCCGGTTCCCCCCCGGCAAGATCTCGCCGCGGCAAACTTAAGGGATGAGGAACTGTTATGAGCTCGAGCGATGCAGGTCTCGTGGGACGACCGCCGAATCCTGAAGAGAAACAGACCGCACCCGCGGGCTACGGCATGGAACCAATGTTCGCTCCTACCTCGGTTGCCGTCATCGGTGCGACCGGTCGTCCTGGCACCGTAGGCCGCTCCGTTCTGGAGAACCTGCTGTCCGGTAAGTTTCAGGGAAAAGTGTATGCCGTCAACGCCAAGCATCCGGAAGTGCTGGGGCTGAAAACCTACGCGAGCATTCGCGATATCCCCAGACAGGTGGATTTGGCTGTCGTAGCCACCCCGGCCGTAACGGTCCCGCCGGTCATTGCAGAGTGCGTCGATGCGGGCACCAAGGCTGCGGTTGTAATTTCCGCAGGCTTTCGGGAGCGGGGCGCGGAAGGTACCGCGCTCGAACAGCAAATTCAACAACAGTTGCGGCGCGGTTCCTTGCGCTTGATGGGCCCAAACTGCATGGGCATTATGAACCCGACCATCGGGTTGAATGCCACTTTCGTAAAAGATCCGCCCAAGGCGGGCAACGTCGCGTTCCTCAGTCAGAGCGGAGCGCTTTTGGTCGCGATCCTCGACTGGAGCGGCCGCGAACAGGTTGGCTTCAGCGCCATCGTTTCTACCGGCTCGATGCTCGATGTGGGTTGGGGCGATCTCATCTACTACCTGGGCGACGACCCGAACACCAAAAGCATCCTGCTCTACATGGAATCGGTGGGGGATGCGCGCTCGTTCCTGTCGGCAGCTCGTGAAGTCGCACTGACCAAGCCGATCATCGTGATTAAGGCCGGCCGCTCGGAAGCGGCCTCGCGGGCTGCCGCCTCGCATACCGGCGCGCTCACGGGCAGCGACGAGGTGCTGGACGCAGCCTTCCGCCGCTCCGGAGTTTTGCGCGTGCACAGCATCGCCGATCTTTTCTATATGGCGGAAGTACTCGGTAGGCAGCCTCGTCCCAAGGGACCGCGGCTTACGATTCTGACCAACGCGGGTGGCCCTGCCGT
>DASPRY010000086.1:0-11295 GCA_035624215.1 Terriglobales bacterium | reverse complement strand
CGCGGCCACGCCTCGGAAGCCGATCTTGAACTGATTGCCCAGCGCTATCTAGTGAACTACCCGTTTATTTTGTATGCGGGCGCGATTCGGCCGCACAAGAACGTGGTGCGGATCATCGAAGCGTTTTCGGCGCTGAAGAGCGAACTGCAGAAGGAGCAGCAGTTCCCGGATCTGAAGCTCATCATCATTGGAGACGATCTTTCGAGCCATCCGCGGCTGCGGCGCACGGTGGTGCGCAGCGGGGTTCAGCACGACGTGCGTTTTTTGGGATTCGTGCCCATTGAAGTGCTGCGCATCTTCTATGACGTGGCCGAGATTTTCGTGTTCCCATCGCTCTACGAGGGATTTGGATTGCCGCCACTGGAGGCGATGGCGCACGGCACTCCAGTGGTCACTTCGAACACTTCGAGTCTGCCGGAGGTTGTGGGGAACGCGGCCTTGCTGGTGAACCCGGAAAACGTGTTCGAAATTCGGCGAGGTTTGCAGCGAGTGCTGCTCGATCCGGCACTGCGCGCGCGGATGAAAGAACGCGGTTATGAGCAGGCGCAGCGCTTTTCCTGGAGGAATTCGGTGTCGAGAATTCTGGAGATTTACCGGGAGGTGGCGGGCGACCGTGCTTCGCGCGGGGCCGCCGCGGACTGAGCGTTTCCACACTCCCGTATAATGAAAATATTCCCACGATGAACTCTGGCGCTGCGCGCAATCTCGAACCGCCGGCAATTGAGACCACGAACCATCCCACCAACATCCCACCGGCAACGACCCATCCGAACCGGTGGCTTTCAGATTGGCGAATTTCCGTGCTGGCGTTGATCGGGCTGTGGGCGGTCATCTACATGGCCGGGCTCTCCTGGCCCGCCTTGCTCGACGATGCCGACACGGTGCATGCCGAGGCGGCGCGTGAAATGCTGCAGCGGCACGACTGGGTGACGATGTACACCGATGGCATTCGCTACCTGGAAAAAGCTCCGCTGCAGTATTGGAGCGTGGCGGCCAGCTACCGCATCTTTGGCGTCGGCAATTGGAGCACGCGTTTGCCCCTGATGCTCGGCGTGCTCGGACTGCTTTTCGCGACCTATCAGTTAGGCCGGTATGCCTTCGGTGAATCGGGAGGCCTGTATTCCGGGGTGGTGCTGGCCACATCGCTCGGCTTGTATATTTTCACGCGCTTTCTGATTCCCGATGTGCTCGTCGGGCTGTGGCTGACGATCGGGTACTACTTCTTCTTACGGTCGCTCGAAGAAGAACGTCCCTCGCGTCTCGTCTGCTGGGGATTTGCCGCGACGTGCGCCTTGAATGTGCTCACGAAAGGCCTGATCGGCCTGGTGTTTCCTGCCGGAGCGATCGGGCTTTATCTGCTGCTCACGGGGAATTTGCGGCACCTGCTGAAACTGCGTCTGGTTTCGAGCACGCTGGTATTTTTAGCCTTGGCTGCGCCTTGGCACATTCTGGCGGCGTTGCGAAACCCGGCGCAGGGCGAGGTGCGCGGATTTCTGTGGTTGTATTTCATCAATGAACACGTGATGCGCTTTCTGAACAAGCGCGTGCCGCCGGGTTACGACACCGTGCCGCTCCTCCTCTTCTGGGGCCTCCTGCTGGCGTGGCTCCTGCCCTGGAGCGTGTTCCTGCCGCAGGCCTTGCGCTTGGTTCCTCTGCGCTGGCGGGAGCTTCGGAGCAAACTGGGAAATAAGCCGGGGACTACGCCAGCGATTCATTTGGACCGGCCGCAGCGCGCAAGTCTGCTCTTCTTCCTTTGGGCGCTCGTCATTGTGGGGTTCTTCAGTTTCTCGACGCGACAGGAGTACTACACCATCCCCGCATTACCGGGAGTGGCGCTTCTGGTGGGCGGTTGGCTGGCTCGCGAGTCCGGGCCGGCGGCGAGCGAGCCGGATCGCCGGGCGGGAAGAGTTTCCTCGATCATTCTGCTTGCTTTCGGTGTACTCGGGTTCGTGGCCGGGATCTACCTTTTGTCCGTTTCCCATCCGCCCACTCCCGGAGCCGATCTGGCGGACCTGCTCAAGAAGAATCCTCAGGATTACAATTTCTCGTTGGGGCACGTGCTTGATCTGACGCCGGGGGCGCTGGGCGCGTTTCGCGGGCCGCTTTGGGGGGCGTCTCTCGGACTGTTGTTAGGCACCGGACTTAACTGGATTCTGCGGCGGCGCGGCCGCCCTTTTGCAGGCAACGTTGCGCTCGCCCTTATGATGGTCGTGCTGCTCGCATGTGTGCATTTTTCCTTCGGCACTTTCTCGCCGATTCTTTCTTCTTACAATCTCGCGGTGGCGATTCAAAAGCAATTTCGGCCGGGCGATGTGATCGTGATCGATGGGCCGTACGATCAGGCTTCCACTCTGAATTTTTACACCGGGATGCAGGTGCACGTTCTGCACGAGCCGAGCGGCAACCTGTGGTACGGGGCGAAATTCCCGGATGCGCCGAATGTCTTCGAGACACCAGAATCGCTGGTCGCGTTGTGGGGAGGTCCGGCGGCGGTGTACCTGTGGACGGACCAAGAGTATCCAAAAGAACTGGGAGGATTGACATCATTCTTATTGGCGCGCAGCGGGGGAAAATCCATCTACAGCAACCGGCCGCCTCATGACTAACCTGATCACGGTCATCCCGCTGGCCTTGCTTGCGGGGTGCGTGGGTCCCGGATCATGGCCGCGATGAGTTCAACCCGGAGCGCCTGTCCGGATCAGTTTCCCATCCTTCAGAACAAACGAATCTCCTCGCCAGTGAATGCGGTTGCCCGCAAAACTTGCGACCCAGACGAGCGGCGCAATCAGGTCTCGCAACGGCAGCAAGAAAATATTGCCGAGCAATTCGCTGCGGAAAATCTGGCGATCTTCGAGCACGACCCGCGCGGCGGCAAATCCAACGCTCAGCCGCACGGCGACGGTCAGCGCCAACAGCAGCCACGTCCACCGAGCCCCGTGAGCCGCCAGCAGCGTCAGTAATGCCCAGGGCAGTCCGAAGGTGAAAAGCAGCCCGGTGTATCCCCAGCGGCGAGCATCGCGAATGGTTCGCGACCAGCGCAGCTGATGGCGAAAAAACTGCCGCAGGGTGTAGGCCGGCAGAAACGTTTCGACGATCGGGGCGCTGAGTTCGACTCGTTTTCCGGTTACGGCGATGCGCCGGCCGAGTTCGTAGTCGTCAGCCAGATAGTCGAGCAACGCTTCGAAACCGCCAATGGCTTCGAGGTCACCGCGGCGAAAGGCCAAGGTTGAGCCCAATCCGAAATGCAATCCTTTCTCGAGGAACCGCGCGCTCAGAACACCAGGCACAAAGTCGGTGCTGATGCCCAACGCTTCCAGGCGCGAGCCGAGCGTCGGGCTGGCGACAGCGCGGTAGAGGCAGGTCACCAGCCCCACAGAAGAGTCGGCGAGCGGCGTGATCACCTTCCGTAGATAATCCGAAGGGACGCGGATGTCGCTATCGTTCGCCAGGAGGAGTTCGTGGCGTGCCGCGGGCAACATCTGCACCAGATTGCTGACTTTGATATTTGCTCCCAGAACGCGATCGCACACAATCAGGTCGATCGCACAGTTGGGATATTTAGCCTGCAGCTGGCGCACCACCTCGATGGCGGGATCGCCCGGATCGTCGACCCCGAAGACCAATTGAAATTGGGGATAATCCTGTTCGCAATGGGTGCAAAAGCTTTCCCAGATTTCGGGGTCGACGCCTTTCAGGGGCTTGAGGATGGATACTGGAGGCAACTGGCTTTCTGGCAGCGGAGCCGGCTGGTTTTTCTTGCGTTTATCTCTCAGGAAATCGGCCAGCGAGAGCGCGGAGAGGAAATAGAAACACAGACTGCCGATGGTTCCGATCACGGCCACGGCCTCGAGCACTGCTCTTGCTGTTAATGGCGGAGACGGCATTAGTAGCATGTTACTCGTAGCGCAGCGACTCGATGAGATCGAGGTTGGCCGCTTTCCACGCGGGATAAATCCCGAAGATCGGTCCGACTCGACAGCAGGAAGCCTTACCACTGAATCGCGGTCTTGGCCTGCACTCTCTGCCTGCACCTTCTCCCTGCACTATAATGAATCTGTTGGCAGCTGGACCGGACGGTCGCTGTTGAAAGACAGAGGAAAGTCCGAACTCCGCAGAGCAGTGTGCCGGATAACGTCCGGGAGGGCGCCCGCGCTCGTATGGGCGGGACCGCTCGACGGAAAGTGCCACAGAAAACATACCGCCCGGGCCGCAAGGCCCAGGTAAGGGTGAAAAGGTGCGGTAAGAGCGCACCGCCGACGCAGTAATGCGGCGGGCAGGGCAAACCCCACACGGAGCAAGACCAAATAGGGAGGGATTTCGCGGCGGGCCTTCGGGCTTCGCCGGGGAAGCGTGCCGACTCGGTGCGCCACAACCTCCGGGTAGGTCGCTTGAGCCCCGCAGTAATGCGCGGCCCAGAGGAATGACCGTCCTGCCGGTAACGGCAGACAGAATTCGGCTTACAGGTCCGGCTGCCACAAAACTTTACTTTCGACCACTTGCACAGTTGCAAACACGATTGTGACGCCGGTGTGACACACTCCAATCGTTCGGCAGGGAAATGATGATCATCCGTCGTCCTCCCTCTGTCCGCAAAACTGCAATCCTCGAGACACTGGGATCTTGCACAAGAAGCGGGACTGGTTCGAAGTGAACAACTTCCGAGTGGCCGACAATCCTCCCGGAACTTCCTATAAGCCCGTTTCTGGATAAACTTCCAGATGGCCGAGCGTCCATTCGCAACCTACTTCATCTGCGGCAAGGATCAAACGTTTTCTCGATCAATGCGAGACAATGTCAACATGCAACCCTGGCCCGATCGCCGCCTGCTCGATCTGCTGAAACTCGAGATTCCGATCGTACAAGCGCCAATGGCCGGATCGGATTCTGTCGCCCTAGCGCGCAGTGTGTCATCGACGGGGGCGCTCGGTTCACTCGCGTGTGCCTTGCTCAGCCCTGATGAAGTCCGCGAGGCAGTGCAAGAACTCCGTCACGACATGAGGCGCCCCTTCAATCTGAACTTTTTTTGCCACACGATGGAAGCTTTCGACACTGTCGCGAAAGAGAAGTGGAGGAGATTCTTGAGGCCGCACTACGAAGCCTTGGGACTGGATATCGAGTCGGTTACGGAAAGCCGCCTTAGACTCCCTTTCGATGAAGAGATGTGTGCTGTTATAGAGGAAGTTACACCGGAGGTCGTGAGCTTTCATTTCGGGCTTCCCAGCCCCGACCTCGTCGATCGCGTCAAGAGGCATGGGGTCAAGATTCTGTCGTCGGCGACAAGTGTAAAAGAAGCAAAATGGCTTGAGTCGCGCGGCTGCGATGCCGTTATCGCTCAAGGTGTCGAGGCGGGCGGACACCGGGGCATGTTTCTTGAAACGAATGTCACGACCCAAGTCGGACTATTCGCCTTGCTGCCGCAAGTCGCGGACGCGGTTTCGGTTCCAGTCATTGCCGCCGGCGGCATCGCAGACGCGAGAGCAGTTGTCGCCGCATTCGCCCTAGGCGCATCCGGTGTACAGCTGGGCACGGCCTACCTATTCTGCCCGGAAGCCAAAGTATCTCCCGTGTACCGGCGCGCGCTTGAGCAAGCAGCGGATGATGGCACGGCCTTGACTAACCTATTCAGTGGGCGTCCCGCGAGAGGCATTCTGAACCGGTTCCTTCAAGAATCCGGACCGATGTCCGACGTGGCCCCCGCCTTCCCGTACGCGGCGACGCTCGTTGCGCCTTTGCGCACAGCTTCGGAGAGGGCTGGTTCGGTGGACTACATGCAGATGTGGGCTGGCCAGGCGGCAGGACTTGTGAAGTCAATGCCCGCGGATGAATTTACTCGGAAGCTTGCAGCGGAGGCACTTAGCATGCTGCACCCGAGATCGGGCGCGTGAGGCCTTGGGGCACCGAGTCATATCGATACGTGCCGCAGCTTTGCTACATTCTTTCTCGATCACGAGCCGACCGGAAGTTATGCCCCGAAACAAACTTTTAGCGACGCTGGCCCGAAGTCGGCTTATGGGTAGTCAGCCGCGGTTGGTCAACGGGTTATGGGGCAAAGACCCTATCACGGCATTACTTCCGGCTGGCCGACAACCGGGAACTATCCAGTCGCCGCCTAATGTCCGGCATCGGAGTGCTTTAGCTTGCAGCAAGGAAACGGAGTACGACAACCCTCAATCTTCAGCCCCGACATTCAAGGCATCATCGCCCTCGTTCTTCTGTCTCCTTGATTTCCCCAAATGCTGATTGACACCATAAGCCTTCGAAATCATTCCGTGGTCCTTTGCAATGCGATTCGACGCGGGTCTTCGAACAGACGCGCCGTGACAGCCCCAAAGATGAAGCCGCCGATGTGCGCCAGGTACGCCACGCCTCCGGTCTGCACCTGCGCTACCGCCCCGGCATTGAAGAGTTGGGTGAGGAACCAAAAGCCGATCAAGAGTGCAGCTGGGATGAAGGTAATCCGCACAAACACAAAGAGGAATAAAGCCGTGCGAATCCGATCGCGAGGATAGGTGACCAGAAACGCGCCCATCACCGCCGCAATTGCGCCGCTCGCGCCCAGGTTTGGGACCGTGGAATGGGGTGAGGCCGCGACTTGAGCCAGCATGGCCACCAGTCCGCCCACAAGGTAGAAAACCAGATAGCGCCCTGGGCCCATCGCATCTTCGATCTCGGGGGCAAACGCCCACAGGAAGATCATGTTGCCGATGATGTGCGACCAACTGGCGTGCATGAACATCGCCGTCAGAAGCGTGATTAAGTGATGGCCGGAAACAATTTGCTCGGGGATCGCCGACCAATTGCCCACGAAGGCATCGCCGCCCATCAATTCCTGCACAAACACGAAGCCGTTCACGAGGATGATGAGGACCGTAATGATCGGGATACGTGTAGGGCGTCGAGACGCATCCCCTAACGGGATCATGCCTCCCATTCAGGTTTCCTCCATTCGTCGGGACAACTGTCTGGCTTCAGTGGGCGCCGCTTTTCTGGAGTGCCGAACACTGGAGGGCCGAACAAATGAAACTATGTCACCGCAGTCGTTGCCTTGCGCACTGCCAACGACAGCATTACGCGCGTAACGCCGCTGATGATCATGCTCACGCCAACCAGAATGCCTATCGCCCAGGCGGAACTGGACGGCCATTGGACGTAGATCATCAGCCCCAACAACAGAGTAACGATCCCGTCTACCAACACCCAGCTTGATCCTCCCACCGCGCGCATCTTGAAAAACAGAATGATGTCCAGGATGCCCTCAATCAGAAAAAGCGATGCAAGTACTAAGGTAAGCGATGCCACTCCCAGCACTGGATGCATGATCAGGTATGCACCGAAGAAGAGATATGCTAGCCCGACCAGAAGCTTCCAAATCATGCTGCTAGCTCCATGAGCGCGCAAGGCCAGCATCAGGTGGGCTACGCCTGCCAAAACGATGAGCCAGGCAATGGCCACATTGACCGCCACGGCGGCGAGAAGCGGCGAACCGATCGCGACCATGCCGAAGACGATCAGCAAAACGCCCCACACAATTGACAACGTCGAAGCCTGACGTACGATGTCGACCGGAGTGTTCTGTGCCATGGAGACCTCCATGAGAAGGCGGACCAATCCTATCTCAAAAAGCCAATTGGTTGAAGGCTACCAAGCAAATTTCCTCGAAAGGCGAGTGATAGGATTGCGTCATGCCAAAAACACCTGATGCAGTCTGTAGTCAGTCAACTCCAGAACGAACGCACGCGACTTGGGGATGAACTGCACCGCGTAAAAGCCGCTCTGCTCGCCTTCGGGAACGTCTTACATGTATGGGAGCCAATCATGTCCTCCAGTTAGGAAAGCCTTATCTGAATCGGGATTCCCTTGATCACCGGGGAGTCGGTTTTCAAAAGAACCAGGGCGGGCTGCCCACACACGCGCTGGCCGCGGAAAACTGGCTCGTCTGTGGACGGTGTGGCTTTCATCCTGTTCGGCTTGGCGGCTTTCAGACCTGCCGATCCACCCAGCCCTCCTTATTTAATTTCAGTTTCTACTTCGTGGTTGGTTCCCACGTTGCAGCTCAGTGCGTGAACGAAATGTTCAGACCGGTGGCCAACGTGATGTCGTTCCTTTCAAGTGGAGGAGTTGAGGCCAGCGGATGGTTATCAAATACATCCGCGAGCGTCACTTGCCAGCCTAGCCACTTGTGGAGCTTGGTGACCAAGCCGAGGTTGAATGCCCCGCGCATGATGTGCACGTTATCGGGCGTCGCCCCGGGAAACGCGATATTCGTTTGACTGAAGCTCGGATAGAGGAGGAAGCTCTGGGTGAACATGCTGCTCTTTCCGAGCTTGTGGGTGAAATTATCGCCCACAGTCAGAGCGGCTGAGCTATCGGAGTGGTTATAGGTGAGCGTAGCCGGTGGCGGGGCCGGATTAGTTTCCACTAGGCCCGAAAAGCTTTCATGCGTGTAGTTAATGCCGGCTAGCAGATCAAGAGTCGTGTTGGGAGTCTTGATCACGTGCAAGCCAATACCGCCTCCGAGAATGTAGCGTAGATCAAGATCTTGCAGTGCATTGGCGAAGAAATCGGCGGCCCCGAAGCCGAAGACCTTGGGGACGAAATCGTGGTCGTAACGCATTCCACCGCCGTTCGAGTTCGCTGTGGTTTGCGAGGGAATGGGGTGGAGGGAGAGCTTGCTGGTGGTGGAATAAATCGAATTTTCGTAGAGGGTCAGTTTGTCGTGGGGTCCGGTACGTGCGGCATTAAAACCGATATTCAGGTTCTTGGTTTCGCTGTTCCCGGCGGTCAGAGCGAAGCCCAGGTTTGCGCCACCGGCCCAGCCTTGGCCGAATCCTGGATGTAGGGACTTCTCATAAGCCAGTTGATTGGCATCGTCACGGATCACTACGATGTTGTCTGATGGAGTCTCTAGGGTACCGAAGTCCTTGGTAGTAACCTCCAGCTTTCCCTCCTTGACAGTCAATGGACCCACCACAGTCTGTCCGCTCTTTAACCCCACATGGAGACTCTTCGTGGAAGTCATGTCCTGCACAGCGGACCAGTCGACGGTCACTTCCCCCGCATAATCGGTCTTGATCACCAGGTTCTTGGCATCGGACTTGATGATCGTGCCGCTTAAGCGGTCTCCGTTCTTCAGAACAATCTGATCCGCAAACAGGCTGGAACAAAACACACCCATCGCGAGCACGATCAACATTTTTGCTTTTTTCAACAGACTCCTCCTTAGTTCGCGTGTTTAAGTAAATGCCTTGGATCGCGTCAAATTTCACGTCGCCGGCAAAGTCGGCCTTGATGACCAAGGTCCTGCCATCGGACTTGGTGATCGTTCCGGACAGGCGGTCACCATTCTTGAGCGTGCCCTGATTGGCAAGAGTACTACCGACGATTGCCAGAAGCACAGATACGATTTTCCAACCTTGACTTCCTAAACAGAGCGGAATGCTGTGCGTAGCAAATGCAGAGGATCGTCCACCACTGGAGTCAAAGCACTCTCGCCATTGGACTCACAATGGAACTGGTGCAGAAGGCGCAACGGCGAGCATCCATAGGGATCTCGCTCAGACATTCCGGACACTTGCGTGTTGTCGGATCGGCTGGAACAGGTTCATTGCGCGTACGGGCAATCAAGGCATTTATGGGCAGCACGACAAAGAAATAGACGGCGGCCGCAATAATCAAGAACGAGAGCAAAGCATTAATGAATTCGCCGTATAGGAACCTGCTGCCATTGAGCGTGAAAATAAGACTCGAAAAATCTGGTTGTTTCACCAGAGCGGCAATCAACGGTGTAAGAAGGTCCTTCACCAGCGCCGTAACTACGGCACCGAATGCAGCGCCGATGACAACGCCCACCGCCAGATCTACGACGTTACCCCTGAGCAGGAACTGCTTGAACCCGTTCATGTTTTACCTCTGAAATAAAGACAGCTCGACTCCATTTTCCTATCCCAGTTCGTCATGTCTTTCAAACCTTGCAACATTCAGGCGGAAAGTCTCAGTTCAGCGCGTTCAGTGCGCTGGACTACAAGGAAGTCAAGAGTTCGGACTCACATGTCCACACCCCATGCGAACAGCATCGAGATTTTCCTGCCATACAAGAGCGTTTCCTGAATCCTGCTGGGCGAGCCATCCAGCGGTTAGCTGATGCCACGCCCGGTTCCTGTCCAATGCTTCTCTTCGAAGCAACGGTCTTACTTCCGAGGACTCGACCGCTGCTGCACTCGCTGCTGAAACTGCTGTTGCTGCTGTTGGTGTTTTTGTTGCAATTGCTGCGTTTGTTGCTGGTGCTGCTGCTCCACCTGCTGCTTTCTTTGTTCACTAGCGTTCTGATGCGCCAGTTGCTGGTGTTCCTGCTCCTGTTTCTGCTGGAGCTTATCTCGTTCCGTCTGTTGCTTCGCGAGCATCTGCTCCTGCTGTTGCCGGTACTTCTGGTCCTGTTTCGGGTTGCCTGTACTGGGAAGGCTGGTACGTTCCACCGGCGCCAGGTCGTGAGGATGGACGGGCGCGTTGGGTCGAGTAACGTTATTGTTTGTACGCCCCTGATTTCCGCCACGAGTGGCAGGAGTATAAGGCGCCCCTGCCTCCTTAGCCGGCACGACGTCACGGCCTTTGAATTCTCCGGCTCTCGCTGTAGCTGCGACCGCGGGTCTGCCCATGTTGACTGCTGCGCGTTGCTGCGGGTCATTTCGGGCTTCTTGCATATGTTGAGTTTGAGCCGCTACCGGCGCGATGTGTCTCTCATGCTCCGCCGACTCTTCTTCCGGCCTCGGACGCACGTTGATCCCACCGTTGCCGCCGTTGTAGCTGATGCGGTTCACCATGGTTTCGCTGACGCTGGTGTTGTAAACGTTGTGAATGTTCGTGATATTCACGTTGGTCACGGCACGGTTGTAGAAAAAGTGCCCGTCGTCCCAACGTCCGCCTTCATAACCGAGACCGAAATACCCAAAGCCGTAATTGATCCCGCCGTAGAAACCTACGTGCGGACCCCAGTAGCCTTCATGAAAAAGAAACCTGTCGCCGCCCCAACCCCAATAGCCAGGAGTCCAGAGGAATCCAACTTCCGGCGCCAGCACCCACGTGCCCGGCACCCAGTAGTAATCATCGATATCGTAGTCGTAGGCCCAGTAGCCGGGTGTCCAGATGTAACCGTCGCCCGGACAAAACGGCTGCTCATAGACGGGCAGCGCGGGCGGGCCAATCGTAATGGCCACTCCGATCTGCGCGAATGATGCCGTCGACATGCACACCACGACGAGTGCGAACAGCAGTGTATGAATGGAACGCGTATGCATTGTG
>DASPRY010000075.1:0-31467 GCA_035624215.1 Terriglobales bacterium | reverse complement strand
CGAATATCGCATCGATCTGCACGACAAAACCCTGCAATCCGATGACGTCCTCAACCCGGCAGCCATTCTTTCCGGTGGGGCAGCCGCCTTGGCCGATCTCGAACGCCGCAGCCTGGAAGCCAGCAGCCGCAACAAAGGTGCATTACCGCTGAGCCAGGGCTTCGCCAATAGTTGGATTCACTTCTATCCGGCAAATCGCCCACAAGCCTCGTTTCGCTATCTCGGAGTCCAGAATCTCGATGGGCGCCAGACCTCCGTGATTGCTTTCGCACAAACTCCCGCCGCGGTGCCGTCGCCGGCCGAGCTCCACTTTGAAGGCCAGTCATTCCCGATTTACTACCAGGGAATCGCCTGGGTGGAGGAATCGAATTCTCGCATCCTGAAGTTGCGCACCGACCTGCTGTCGCCCCTCAACGCAGTCCACCTGCAACGGCTGACGGCCGAGGTGTACTTCGGTGAGAGCCGCATCGCGCAGAACGATGTTCTATGGCTTCCGCAAAGAGTGAAGGTCACCGTCGCTGTGAATGGCGACGTTTTTGAGGAGCAGCATTTCTACTCCGGCTATCGCGCCTACGGGGCCGAAACCAAAATCACCTACTGACGCACTCCCGCTCTTCGATCAGAGTCTCAGAACGACGGCGAATCACTCCGGCTTGACCCACACCTTTTCGGCGGCGGCTTTTCCTAGAGAGACTTGGCCCAGCGAGGTCGTCAGCGTGAGCATCTGATCGTAGTTGCGTTGCTTCGCACGCAGCCGGGCGCTGGGGCAGATACCGAGGTGGCATCGGGCACGGATACTAGATGGGAGTGGATAGTTGACGCAGGCGATAGCGCGAGTGTGCGCCGTTTATTCGCCGGGAACCCGGGTCAATGAGTGCTATGGAGATTTATCAACAGTCACCGCCATCGTCGAGTATCCGATACAATCCGCCAAGTAGGTACCCATCAGGTTCGCGCTAGCACGCGCTCGATATCGGAGGTTCCCATGCCAGAACCGAAGCGGAGCACAGCAGTGCCCCGAACCGAACGACCGCAGATTCCTGATTACGGAATCAGCAAGAGCAAAACCGGCTTGTTGCCCTGGAAGTGGGCCGTGAAGACGCTTACCGAGTCTCGCGAGTACTGGATCGTGACGGTACGGCCCGATGGTCGGCCCCACGCCATGATCATTTGGGGCCTGTGGTTCGACGGTGCGTTTTGGTTCGGCACAGGGAGTAAGACTCAAAAGGCACGCAACTTGGCAAAGAATCCAAACTGTGTTGTGGGCACTCAGAATGCTGCCGAGGCGCTGATTTTGGAAGGTGTCGCCGAACCGATCACAGACACAGCTATCCGGAAGAAGTTAGAACCAACATCGCTCAACAAGTATGGGATGAGTGGCGGTGATGGCTCTGAGCCCCTCTACCGTGTTCGCCCAAGACGTGCATTTGGCCTTATCGAAAAGAGCTTCCCGAAGGCCACTACCCGTTGGACATTCGATTGAGGTCAATGAGCGTAATCGGGATATTTCAACAGTGACGCCCTTTTCCTCCTCCTCTGCCGTGCACACCGTCGGAGCTATAATGCCACTAAGAAGAGGCGAATTTTATGTACATTCCCCGCCTTCTGGTTCTCCCTCTGCTGATTTGGACATGCGTGGCACCGGTTGCGGCGCAGTCCTTGTCAGAAAAGAGTCCTGTTCCTCAGTTCTTGCCTACACGACCTCAGGATAATCAGGCTGGCATTCGCATTGACCAGTTCCAACTGTCTCCGCATCGGGACGGAATCAATCTGTCGCACATCATTCCTGCGCCTGAGTTTCGAGCACCCATTCTCACAAGCGAGGCAACCTGTTATTCCCTTCGAACCTATCGCGTCACTCGCGACGATCCAGAGTCCGACGTGACAAGACCCGCGGGCTATTCCACGTGCCAACCAGCCGCTGGGTTTCATTTGGAAGATGTTGGGGATTCGCCGGTGCAAGCGAATTTTCCCTAGGTGTTGTAACCAGGCGGTTTCACTCAAATGTATGGTCCGCCGCTAAACTGCAAGAGGTTTGAAGTTGGGCGAAGCTCAGTCCGCGTAAATGTATTCGGCCTCTTAGTGGAGAATCGCTCTCCGGGCACTCGATGATGATCCGCACGTGTCGGTCCTTTAAAAATCCCACGGTCGCTAAGGACGCATTTGAGTGATCAGGTATTCCGGCACGCCGTTGGGCTGTTCTTTCGTCTCTTCTTTCCTCCGCAGACCTGGGTAGAACGTTGCTTCAATCTTTGGTCGTCATAGCTGTGTCAAGCTGCCGCCTGCTGCAGAGGCTGATGTCGATAATCTTTGCCACTGGACAGTACGGCCCAGGCAATGCGAGCCAGTTTGTTGGCAATGGCGACAATGACCTTATTGCGGGGGGCTCGTTGGGCTAACTGGTGCACCCATTGCCCGAATCCTCCCGTGTCGCGTTTGACGCGCACCAGGACCGCGCGGGCACCGTGGATCAGCATACGACGCAAATATATGTTGCCGCGCTTGCTGATGCCGAACAGCTTTTGCTTGCCCCCAGTGGAGTACTGACGTGGCACCACGCCAACCCAGGCCGCGAAGTCTCGTCCCCGACGAAAGGCAGCCCCATTGCCGATAGCCGCCACGGTGGCGGTCGAAACAAGCGGGCCGAAGCCGGGGATTTGACGGAGTTGCCGACAGCGGGCATCCTCGCGACTGATGTGCTCGAGTTCGTCGCTCATGGCTTGGATGTTGCTCTCCAACTGCTGCCACTCCTGCCACAATCGATCGAGCAACCAGCGCAGGCGCGAGCTCAGCTTCTGCTCCGCATCTTCTATGACCGCAGGCAGGTTCTTGCGAAGATGAATCGGTCTGGCTGCAAAGGTGAGGCCGCGTTCCAGCAGAAATCCGCGGATCTGGTTGATCAGTGCGGTGCGACGCTGCACCAGTCGGTCCCGCACTCGGTGCATGGCCTGCCAATCCAGTTGCTCCTGGGTCTTGCTCGGAACAAAGCGCATGTTCTGCTTGGTGACGGCTTCAGCGATGGCTTCGGCGTCGATGAAGTCATTCTTGTTCGACTTCCGGTAAGGCTTCACAAACTGTGCGGGAATGAGTCGCACCTGGTGTCCCTGCTCGCGTAGCGCAGTTCCCAAAAAGTGCGATCCCGAGCATGCTTCCAGACCGATTAAAGACGAAGGCAGGTTAGCGGTGCAGGCTAGCAACTGCGAACGTGAGAACTTCCTACGCAGCAGAATCTTGTTCCGCTCTCCCAAGGCAACTAGGTGAAAGGTGGTCTTGCCCAAATCGATGCCGATGGATGTGATGTGCATGACGATGATCCTCCTGATGTAAACTGCCGAGCCGTAAATCCTACTCAGCGGCGGACCATCTCATTAATCCCCTACGGTAAGCGATATCGACATTTTCGCCCGCTCAAAGTCACAAGCAGAGGTGGAAAGCACTCGGGCCAGCCAATACTCGAGCGAGAAAACGGAACGCGTTAGAGATTCGAATTTCAAGGTTGCGTGCGAGCCTCAGACTGCGACGTTAGCTTTGGCTATGCTTCAGCGCGGCGGTAAGCGCATCGATGGCGAGATGGCTGGCGTGTGAGGAAGCTTGCGGCAAACCGCCGACTGCGTGCTCTACGTCGAGGGGCCGCAAAGTGCGCGCCTCTGCAATCGTTCTTCCCTTTACTAGTTCCGTAACCGCTGAACCGCAAGCCATGGCAGGAACACAGCCCTTAGCCCGAAAACGGACGTCCACAATGCGATCGTCTTTGAGCTGCAGGGTAAGCTGCAGAATATCGCCACAGGCCGGATTCTCGACTTGCGCCGATGCGTCCGGGTTGGTCAATTCACCCGTATTGCGCGGATGTTCAAAATGCTCGAGCAGCTGCGGCGAGTACATCTGGAGAATTGTAATCTGTGAACCGCCGAGCGCCTTGTATGCGTTTTTTGCCGGTTGGCAGCCTTGTAACATAGGTGCGATGACATCCCAGCACATTCCTCAGCGGGTGGTCTCTCTGCAGCCGAGCGCAACGGTAATTCTGGCCACCATCGGAAAGCTCGATCACCTTGTTGCCTGCACCAAGTATTGTGTTGATGTCTGCCCGGAAGTCCTGCAACGTGGAACGAAGATCGTTTCTGATTCGTGGACTGCCGATGCCCAACAGATCGCCGCGGCCGCGCCCGATTTGGTCATAGCTGCGGTTCCTTACCAGGAGAAAGCGGTGGCTCAAATCCTGAAATCGGGGGCACGCTTCCTGGGTTTGGCGCCTAAGTGCCTTGCCGACATTTACACTGACATTGCGACGATTTCGGGAATTTTTGCCGCGCCGGATGAGGGTGAGCGGGTGATCCGCGAGATGCAAAACGAAATTGCGGCCATGCGAGAACGAACCAGGGGCAAAGCGCATCCGCGAGTTTTCTGCGAAGAATGGCCGAAGCCGCTTATCGTGTCACAACGCTGGGTGGCTGAACTGGTCGAAGCTGCCGGCGGGGAGTTTGTCGGCATTCCCGGAACTCAAACTTCCGCGGAAGCGATTCTGCGCGAGAATCCTGACGTGCTGGTTGCAGCCTGGTGTGGAGCGGGTGAACGGGTTCCGCTCGAAAAGCTCATTGCCGACCGCCATTGGTCTGAAATAAACGCTGCCCGGCAAGGCCGGGTGTACTGCGTCAGCGACGAATTGCTCAACACGCCGGCGCCCACACTGGTTCGAGGCTTACAGGCATTGGCGGCGGCGATTCATCCTCAGGATTTTCCACAAGCCCCCGGTCTAAGATGCATTACCAGCGCGGTTACAGGCAAGGAGCGTTAGTTCTTAAATTCCACCTATGGCTAAAGAATCCAAAACCGTAGATTTGAAGTCCGAGTTGACGCAGTTGGCGTCCCAGGCCAAATCAGCGCCGGACCTGATGTCTCGCATGGTCAAACTGCTGCACGATCGCATGCTGAAATTTAACTGGGTCGGTTTCTATATGCTGCGGGACGGAAAGGGATCGCAACCGCCGATGTTGGTGCTTGGGGCCTTCGAAGGGGCAATGACCCCGCACACCGAAATTCCTCTGCACCAGGGTATCTGTGGCGCTGCGGCTTCCACCGGAAAAACGGTTGTGGTGGATGACGTCAGCAAGGATTCACGATACCTGGCCTGTTCGCTTGAGACCAAGTCGGAAATCGTGGTTCCGGTTTTTGTGAAAGGCAAAGTCAGAGGCGAACTGGACATTGACAGCCATTTCCTCGCCGCATTTGGCGAGAAAGAACGCGAGCTCGTCGAGTACTGCGCCGACCTGGTTGGCAAGTGCCTGGAGCGGTCCCAGGCATGAGGCAGGAAACTCCTCCGGCCGCGGGTTTCCGCAACAACACGGATTTGGCAATGAAGCGAGTGGTGGCAGCTCTGATCATGAAAGATGGGAAAGTGTTGGTCTGCCAGCGCACGCGTCATCAAACTATGCCGCTGAAATGGGAGTTCCCCGGCGGCAAGATCGAGGAAGGCGAGCAACCGCGCGACGCCCTTCGGCGTGAACTCGATGAGGAGCTCGGTATCGACGCCAGCATAGGCGAGGAAGTCGCACGCATCCGCCACGAATACAAGAGCGGGAATTCTGTGGAGTTGCGCTTTTACGTGGTCAGACAGTATAAGGGCGAGATCGAAAACAGGATCTTCCGCGATGTGCGCTGGTCAGCGCGTTCGGAGCTACCCTCATACGATTTCCTGGAAGCCGATCTGACGTTAGTGCAGGATCTGGCGACGGGGAAAATCTTATAAGCGAACGCTACGGTGAGCTGCCGTCGCGGCGCTTCAGTGTGGGACGATCGTCATTGTCGCCGCTGTCAGATGAGTCGCTATTCGTGCGGGACGTGCGGCGCAACGTCGGAAGATCTGCTTTTTCGCTGCCTCCGAGCTTGTGACGGTTCTCCAACTCGGAGAGTCTGGCTTTCACGTCCTCGAAATCCGAAGTATCCACTTTGTACTCCGGCAAAGGCGGCAATAACGTGTTGATTTCATGCTGCGTCTTCTCGATGCGGTCCGGGGTTTGAGGATGGGTATCGAAGGCTTTGGCTAAGCTTCCCGGTTTGTGCTTATCCAGGGCTTTTACCTTTTCGAAGAAGGCGGTCAGGGCTTGCGGGTCGTAACCTGCCTTGTACATGTACTGAATGCCCAGGAAGTCGGCCTCGGATTCGAAGCTGCGAGTGAATTTCAGGAAGCCCATAGGCATAGCCAGGCCAGCGACATTCTGGATGGCGTAGCCAATCCCGCCGCCAACAAAAATCAGGGGAATAGATGCCAGGTTCATCAATTGGCCGCGCGACATCTCGCGGGCGGCATGGCAAGCGGCCACATGACCGATTTCATGCGCCATCACGCCCGCCAACTCCGCCTCATTATCGGCCGCCAGGATTAGCCCAGAGTCTACGTAGAAAAATCCTCCCGGCAGCGCGAACGCATTGATGTCGTCGGTATCGATAATCTTGATGGTGAACGGGACTTGCGCATCGGAGTTCCTGACCAGATTCTGGCCGACACGATTGACGTATTCGGTGATCACCGGGTCCTTGATCAGCTTCGAACTGGATTCGACCTGGCGGGAATAGGCTCTGCCCATGTCGATCTGCTTTTCCAGGCTGTACCAATTCCCGATGCCGCGCTCACATCCCACTTTCCGGTTTCCGACAGCGTCTAGGTCCTTAATGCTGCCATCGTGGTAAACCTTGGCTGCGGGTTGCGGCTTTACTGAATCAGAAGAGTTCGCAGCATCGGAGGAATTCTGCGCCAAGGCAAGGCTGACCGTCAGAAGGAAGGCCGCTACAAGGATCGGGATACGACTCATGGCCCCGGGTTACCCCACCCTACCCGCTTCATTATAGAGAGAAGCTGGCCGTGAAGAAAGAGCTATCCGTCTCTGGTCTTTATTCCGTAGGTTTCATGGCAATCGCGTTTGGCGAACCGTTGACCAGGCTAACTAGCCTGCCCCTGACCTCAAGGTCCACAGATAGATTATCGTCAGCACAATCATAATCACGGTCGTTGCCCAGGCGATCACGTTGTAGAGGCGCGAATTTACATAATCCCCCATCAATTCCCTTTTGTTGACCAGCAGCAGCATGAAGATCAGCACCGGAGGGATGGCAATCCCGTTGATCACCTGCGAGAGGATCGAAATTTTTACCAGCGGAAGATCGGGGAAAAGGATACAGCCGGCACCGGCAGCAATCAGAGCTGTGTACAGCCAGTAAAAAACGGGCGCCTCGCTGAACCTCATGCCCACGCCCGATTCGAATCCCAATCCTTCGCATACTGTGTAGGCAGTGGAAAGCGGCAGAATCGATGCTGCAAACAATGAGGCATTGAACAAGCCCAGTGCAAAAAGGATATAAGCATAGTCTCCGGCGAGAGGACGCAAAGCCTGTGCGGCGTCCTTGGCATCCGCGATGTTATGGAAGCCGTGAGTATAAAGCGTGGCTGCGCAAGCCACGATGATGAACCAGGCAACGATATCGGTGAAAATGCAGCCCGAAATCACGTCAATCTGCGACGCTTTGTATTGACGCCGCGTAACCCCCTTCTCCACGATGGACGACTGCAGGTAGAACTGCATCCACGGCGCGATGGTGGTCCCCACGACGCCAATAGCCATGTACAAATAACCCGGCAGGCGGAAGGCTTCCAAGGGCGGCGGCTTAACGGTTGCGATGAGCGCGTCCACCCAGGCGGGGTGGGCAAAGAAGCCGGCCAGAATGTACGTCACATAGAAGAACGACGCGGCCAGAAAAACCTTTTCGACTCCTTTGTACTGTCCTTTGACCACGATCAGCCAAACGATGACGGCGCAAATCGGGACGCTGATGTAGCGGGAAACTCCGAACAACTCAAGACTGCCGGCAATGCCGGCAAACTCGCCCACGACGTTGCCAAAGTTGACCAGCAATATGCCGCCCATCATAAAAAACGTGATCCGCAGGCCGAATTCTTCGCGGATCAAGTCGCTGAGGCCCTTGCCGGTGACCGCGCCCATGCGGGCCGAAATTTCCTGCACCACAATCAGCGCCAGCGTTACCGGAATCAGGGTCCACAGCAGCATGTGCCCGAACTGCGCCCCGGCAGCCGAGTAGGTGTAAATGCCGTTGGCATCGTTGTCGACGTTCGCGGTGATAAACCCCGGACCGACGACGGCGAAGAACAGCAGGATCCGGATCTTCCAGCGTTTCAGGAATCTCATGGGCACAAATTACAGCCATAGTGAAGCGACAGGATAAACGGGACGAGGGAATATGAACAGGGTGAAAACTAAGATTCGGGGCTAAGAAGAAGGAACCTGCAAAGCCCGAGATGCTCCGGCTGCGGAAGAGCGGCCTTGCGGATAGCGTCTTTCAGAGGAGCAACGTGTCGCAACCCTAATGCCGTCTGCGCCGCGCCAGCAGCAGACCCAGGAACACGCCCGCCGCAACCGCGCCGGTCAGCTTCTTGCGGTCATTAATGGGAACGAAGCGGGTCTGCTGATCAGTGATCTCCACCACCCCCACGGGGATGGCGCGCACACCACCGCCTCCACCGCCGCCTTCGCCGCGAGCGCTGGTGTCACCAACGCCGCCTGTGCCCGCCCCAGCGCCATAGCCGTACATAATTTTGGCCACGGGTATCACGGTCTTGCCCTGTGCTGCGATGGGTTCGCCGTAAATCGACTTCACGCTGGCTTGAGTGAGAACGCTTTCCTTAAGAGACTGCAGAAGTGACAATGCGCCCATGTCAAGAACTCCTTGCCGCACTATGATGCTGCTTTGCCATCCTGAGACGCACAATAGTGCGGGATTTTATAGCTTCGCGCGCAGCAGGCTGATGACATCATCCGAGGTAATAACGCCGGTCAGCTTCTTGTTTTCATCCACCACCGGTAAGGTCAGCAGATTGTACTTATCAAACAACTCAGCCACTTCCTTTTCATTGGCTCCGGCGTTGCAGGAAATGAGCGGCTCCTGCGTCAAGGCCAACAGCGGTGTTTCCGGTGTGGCCAACACCAGCTTGGCCAGCGGCACCGCTCCCGCCAGCGTGCCGTGGGAGTCAACCAGATAAATTGTGCTCACGGTTTCGATGCCGCCTTCGAAGTGCCGCAGAGCTTCCACAGCGTCGGAGCTCCTGGCCGAAACGCCCAAAGCCAGAAATTCGGTATTCATCCGCCCCGCAGCCGTGTTTTCTTCAAAGCTGAGAAGTTCGGAAACCTCCTGCCGCTCCTCCGGCGCCATCACCTGCAAAATCTCTGAAGTCCGCTCCTCCGGCAAATCAGCCAGCAGATCGGCGGCCGCGTCCGGATTCATTTCCTCCACGATTTCAGCAGCCCGCTCCGACGGGAGCGATTCCACAATGGCCTTCTGGACTTTCGGAGTCACTTCCTCCAGGGCCTCGGCCGCGACTCCCTCGTCAAGGGTCTCGAACACGGCCTCGCGCTCGTCGGGAGCGAGTTCTTCGACGATATCGGCAATGTCGGCGGGATGCAGGCGGGCCAGCCGATCATGGGCAATTTTCAATTTCACGCGACGCGCCGGGTCGGTTTCAATCAAATCGACGAAATCCCACGGGATGGGTCGCTCGGGAATTTTCTGCAACAGATTTCGCAAAACAACCGCCGGCACAATGCCCTTCAAAAGCCGCCGTATGGCGCCCCGGGCGCCGATATCCACGGCGCTCACTTTGAGCACAGGATGGCCACTGCTGGTGTCTTCATGCAGATCGACATCGTTCACGCGGACTACCTTGCGCCCATGAACATCGATAATCTGCTGATCCAGCAAGTCCCGGCTGAGCAGGAACAGGCCCTCCGATCCATCGGCCTTCGGCCAGTTCGAAATCGCGCTGTCGGTCCGCAAGGCATGATTGAGCGCAGTTATGGAACTAAACGGCAGGACGCGGTCGACCCCTTTGGTGCGAACGATCAGCACGGCAATGCGTGCCCGATCTTCGGCCGGGGCAATCGCTAGCTCACGCACACGCCCGCAGGGACCCAAGGGATCAAATACCGGCAGACCCAGCAGCTCCGTGAGTGCGAACGTCATCATCGGTTCGAGAATACTCAACTAAAGGGGCGGAATCCAGCAAACTGTGCGGAATTATGTGGTCTTTGCAAATGGGGCAGAGCCCCCGCACGGTAGAGTCTCAGTTTGAATTTTCACCCTTAGTATTGAGGCGTCATTTCGAGGCCCAACGGTTTCACCAGCGGGGCGAGGAATCTCGCGTGGAGACACAAATCCTCTGGCAATGCACGCGAGATCCCTTGCTGCGCCTGAAGAACCGCTTCGCTCGGGATGACGCCATCCGACCCCAGGAATGCCCGTGCAAAGTCCAAACTGACACACTGCCCCCGCACGTCCGCGTTGACATTTGCACAGGCAAGGGCGAAACTAGCGGTTCGCCAAAATGGGCTGCCGTAGTGCATCGCGCAGCAGGTCCGGGTTGGCGAAAGTTTAGGCCGGCGTATTTTCATCCACTCGTTGCTATGACGAAAAGCCGCGTTTCTTACACGCTGGACTCGACGCTGGAAACCGTCGACAACGCTGAGCAGACCGCTAGCCGCATCGCGATGGAAGCCGGATTCAACGAAGACGAGGTCATGCAGATTTCCATGGCGGTGCGGGAAGCGGCCGTCAACGCGGTGCTCCACGGCAATGCCTATGACCCGGAGAAAAAGGTTAAACTGGATTTTGAGACGACCGGGCAAGAACTGGTCATCACCATTCGCGATCAGGGCAAGGGGCTGGATCCCTCGAAAATTCCTGATCCTTTGGCGCCGGAGAATCTGCTAAAAACCTCCGGAAGAGGAATTTTTCTTATTCGCTCGTTCATGGACGAGGTGCAAATTCACCCCTCCCATACGGGCACCGAAATCAAACTCGTTAAGCACGTCCCGGGCTCATCCGGGGCCAGCAAGGAGGCATCCCAGTGACCATGAAGACCAGTACCCGTCAGGTAGATGGCATTGCCATCGTGGACTGCAGTGGCCGGATCACGCTCGGCGAAGGCAGCGTGATTCTGCGCGACACAGTGCGTGGCCTGCTCGGCAAAGGACAGAAGAAAATCCTGCTCAACCTCGGCGATGTCAGCTATATCGACAGCTCGGGCATCGGTGAGTTGGTGAGCGCCTTCACCACCGTGCGCAATCAGGGCGGCGAGCTCAAGTTGCTGAATCTCACCAAGAAAGTCAATGACCTGCTGCAAATAACCAAGCTTTATACGGTCTTTGACGTAAAGGACGACGAAGCCGCGGCAGTCAAAGCGTTCAAGTAGTTTTGGCAGCCACGAAGGACACGAGTCACGCGAAACTCGGGCAGTGTGCGTGATCCTTGCGGTCCTTCGTGGTTAGGCCCGCGCCACCGAAGGGCCTCTCCTTTTCCTCCCAGGAGTTTTGCATCTAGACCCGGTTTCCGTTTCGGGAAGGTTGATCAAAATCATCTCGCTATCACCGCACGCTATGACCTCCAGATTTTATAAAAAGGTGTGAGGTTCCGCTGGCTGGCATTCATCGTACTTTTCGCTGCTCTGTGTAAATCTTCGTCCGCTGATTGCATCCCCTTCACCGAGGCTCAAGCCCACATCGGCGAAACCCAGTGTGTGACCGGAAAGGTGTTACGCGTGAAAGCGGGCACCAGAGGGGTTACGTTTTTTGACTTCTGCGAGGACTTCCGTGTTTGCCCGTTTACCGTTGTCATCTTTCCCGGGCACCTGCGAGACATCGGCGACGTGCGGCAATTGAAAGACAGGATCGTCGAAATCCATGGCCAGCTGAGGGAATACGATGGACGGGCAGAAATCGTGCTCTCACAGTTGCAGCAGCTTGGCAGCGCGGCAGCTTTGGTGCCGAAGCTGCCCAAGAACTACGACGTCGAAAATGAGGGGCATTACCGCGCCGGAAACTTCAGCTTGCCTAGGGCCTCGAAGACGCACGCGAAAAGGCGCCAGACACCCACCCTGCCTATAGAGATTCCCGAGGACCCGGAATAGAAACTGAAGCACACCTGCCTTGAGCACTTTTCCGGGGAATGTGTGGCCACTAAACCATCCCTTTTTTCAGCTCATCCAGCGGATAGAACGTCCCCCGCCAGAAAATACCGCGCTGGCCTAAGGTCAGGACCATGGATCGCACCAAGATGTAAGCGAACATGACCGTGCTTACCGGATGGAGACAGAAGAAATACGCGGGAACATCGGACATTCGCGACATTCCAACGTATATCCCTGCCATACAAATCAGCGCAACCGCATAGGGCAAGCGGGCCCAGCCATGCGCCAGCCAGATCCCCAAAAATGGCAGCAGGTTCAGGAACAGCAGCATAAGAATCGATCCCAATGTGCGTGGCCACTGGAACGACATAATGGCAAAAAAATTCTTGGTCAGATTGTCCACCATCCCCATCGCGCCTTTTACCCATCGCAGAGAAATCAAATCGTGCCCAAAAACGTTGCGTTGGACGTAACCGGCGTTCTTCACCAGCTTACCCAGCTTCATGTCATCCAGCACCTCAAAATGCAGCGCTCGGTAAGTGCCGATGGCATCGTACACGCGGCGGCGAATCAGATTGAAGGCCCCCACCCCCATGTGATCTCTGGCCTGAGGATCAGCCACTTTCCACGGACGATGTCCGAACACGAACAAAGTCTGAAAGAAAGCGACCATCATTCGCTCGCCCGCGCTGTGCATGGTGATGCGGGGAAATAAGACCACGTGGTCTGCCCGCTGCCGTTCGGCGTAAGCCATGGCCCGGCGAAGGACATCCGGCCTGAAAAGCACATCCGCATCGGTGAACAATAACCATTCACCGTTCGCCTGATTGGCCCCCATCCACATGGCGTGAGGTTTCCCCATCCAGCCGACGGGCAGGTCTGGGACGTGAATGATTTGCATGCGCGCATTTTGTGGTGCCGTGTTCGCCACGCGATCCATCACTTCTCCGGTGCGATCGGTGGAGCGGTCGTTTACGGCAATCACTTCGTAGGTGTCGTAACCCAGCGCCAGAAGTTGACGCAGGGTCTGCTCGATGTGCTCATCTTCGTTCCGCGCAGGCACAATGATGCTGACGCGCGGTTGTGAGTCGTTCGGCTTCGGGTCCCACTCAGCGCCGGAGATGTCATCGACCGTGGGCATGCCGAAAGCTGCGTCCAGGACTCTTGATGCCCAGAGCACGGCCAGAATTGAGCCAGCGATCCAGTGAAAATAATTCATCCCACATGAATCCCGGCCGTTGGACTTGTGTGGTGAACCTCTACGGCTGGTGCAAATCGCATTCCGTAGAAAAGTATGACAGAAGAAATCGCCATTGCGATCACCGGCAGAATGAACGCGGCCTCGAGCGAACGACGGTCCGCCACATATCCCATCAGGGTGGGCGAGGGCACATCACCAAGCAGATGAAATATAAAAATGTTGATTGCGATTGCGGTGGCACGAATGTGCGCGCCCACCGCATTGACGAGAGCTGTATTGAGGGGAGAAGTGTTCAGCAACAACAGAAATGCAGCCACGGCGATCGCGGGCAGCATGATCGGGCCTTTGAAGAATAAGGCGATGATCATCACGGGAACACCCAACCCCATGCTGACTGCAGAAACGAAATAATACGAACTTTTCATGCGCGGCAGCAGAAGATCACCCAGCCACCCGCCAATCAACGAAGCCAGAATGCCGTCTACCACCACGATGGCCCCAAAAAGCTCATTGGCATCCTTCAAGCTGTAGCCTCGCGCCGCCGAAAGAAAGGTCGGCATCCATACCTGGATGCCACCCAGGGCGAAGGTCATGGCAGCCATGCCAAGAGTGACCGTCCAGAATGCGGCATTGTGTGTCAGGCCAAGAATGGTTCCCCGCTCCGGCGTTTCCTTCAGGGAATCGAATTGCCCACGTGGCGGCTCCGGAACGAACCAAACCGCCAGGGCCAGCAGAAATCCGGGAAGCGCGGCGACGTAGAAAGGAAATCGCCAGCCGTATTCCGGGCCCAGCTTTCCGCCCAGCAGGTATCCGGCTGCGGTTCCGACTGGGATTGCAAGATAAAAAATTCCGAAAATGCGGCCGCGCTCGTCCTCGGGAAAAAGATCGGCAACGAAAGTGGGAGCAATGGTAACGAAGGTTGCTTCCCCGATGCCAACCAGTGTATGCCGGACAAGCAACTGCCAATAGGTATGGGTCACCGCGGTCAGCAACGTGAGTCCACTCCAAAACACCGCACCGAGAACGATGATGAGTTTCCGCGAGTAGCGATCCGCTAACGGCCCGGTGAACGGCGCAGCCACCATGTAGAAGCCAAGGAACGCACTGGTGAGATATCCGAGTTGGGTATTGCTGAGGTGAAATTCGCTCTGCACCAGCGGCTGCACCGCAAACAGCACCGAGCGATCGATGTAGTTGAGCAGGTTCAGCGCCGTCAACAGGCACAGCGCTGTCCATGGATAGAGCTTGGTTCCGGTCACTTGGGGAAGGACTATAACATGTGGAGACCCGAACTATCGCCGTCTCGCCAACAGCACGGCTCGACAGCCTGGTAACGATCCATGGCGCTTATCGGCAGTAGCCAACGCTTGAGGTCAGCCGCACTGGTCTGTATCATCGGACGCGAATTCCACTACACGAGGAAACCTAGGGATGAACAGACTCACCCTTCTGCTTGTTGTCCTCCTCCTCCTCCAGCTTTCCCATGTGCTTTGCGCCCAGGACGCTGCCAGCGGGAAAACGCCTGCCGCTGAGCGGCACGAGTTCATCATTTCAAACTTCAAGACCGAGAGCGGCGTAACACTTCCGCAAGTGCGCGTGGTGTACGGAACCTATGGCCATTTGAATGCGACGAGGGATAACGCAATCCTGCTGCCTTCTCACTATATGGCGGACTTCCATGGCTATGAGTGGCTGATTGGGAAGGATCACGCTCTCGACAACCCCGGATTATTTCTTGTGGCCACGGAATTGTTCGGCAATGGACATTCTTCTTCTCCGAGCAACACTCCGGAGCCGTATCACGGTCCACGTTTTCCGGTAATGACCATCCGCGACAATGTCGAAGCGGTGCATCGGCTGCTTACAGAGGAACTGAAGATAACGCACGTTCGCGCGATTATCGGCTTCTCGATGGGTGCGCAGCAAGCGTTCCAGTGGGCGGTCAGCTATCCAGATTTTGCCGACCGAATCGTCGCCACGTCGGGGACCGCAAAAACCTATCCCCACGGTTTTGTGCGGCTGGAGAGTCAGATCGCTGCGCTCACGGCGGACGCCGCGTTTCAGAATGGTGACTACACTGCCCCACCCACCAAAGGCTTGGAGGCGTTTGCGATGGTGTGGACCGCCTGGCTCTTTTCGCAGGAATGGTGGCGCCGGGAACTGTGGCGCGAGACGGAAAAGCCTGGTACCACCTTTGAACAATTGCTGCACAATTTTCGGACCGATTTTATTCCTGGCGCCGACGCCAACGACCTTATCCTGCAAATGCGGACTTGGGAGAAACACGATGTCGGAAGTACCCCAGGATTTGGCGGAGACGTCGAAAAAGCGTTGCGTTCGATCAAAGTGCCATTGCTGTACATGCCTTCTGAAACCGACCTTTACTTCCCCCTCGGAGACGCGCGTTACGAGGCAGCGTTCATTCCGAAAGTCTCATTGGTACCGATTCCGTCGCTTTGGGGACATCCGGCGGGCGCGGGCGCAAGCCCGGCTGATGAGAAATTCCTGAACGAGACGATTGGACGTTTCTTGTCCGAGAGTAGATAGCGCGGGCTCTCAGTGTCGGAAACGCCCTGAATTCAGCTCCCGGCCCTTCCCCTCGGCCGCCGCCACTTCGCCACGATGACTGTCGAGATCCCTCCGCGAGGCCGAAACTCCCCTTTCACCTCTGCCCATACTGGCTTTGCCCAGCGCACGACGTCTTTGAGCACCCGATTCACGATGTTCTCCTGAAAGATTCCCAGGTTGCGATAAGACTGCAAATATTCCTTCAGCGACTTCAATTCCAGGCAGTGTTTATCTGGCATGTAGCGAATGGTGAGGGTCCCAAAGTCGGGCAGGCCGGTTTTCGGGCACACAGATGTGAATTCCGGGTCATCCACCACAATCTCATAGCCGGGAAATTGGTTGGGCCAGGTCTCGATTTCGGGAAATTCCGCGTCGAGCCCCGATTTTGCGTGCTCGGGCGTGTAGCGCGGCTGTTTCGGCATGTCTCATTCTAATCAGCAATGATTGTTAAAGTGCAACTTCAGCGTGATTTTACGGGTCTTTGCCGGTTGATGCCGCATCTAACCGGTCAGGTTCCTCGTAAGTCATTAATAAGGCAGCCGGTGGTACAGTAGTTTGTCGACCATCCGCATGTCATGGGCAGATACCAGTAGCGGCTTCTGGAGGCGCAATCGCTGGTTGATGTGGATATCTGTTATTGTCGCCGCCTTTCTGTTCCTCGCCTCCTTCATGTCGCGAGGTGATGCAGTGCCAGTGCGTGCGGCGACAGCCCAACTGACGACGATTAGCAGCGTGGTCTCGACCAACGGCAAGGTCGAGCCGCTGCAGAACTTCGAAGCCCATGCCCCGATCGGAACTACGGTGCAGAAGTTGGTAAGAGAAGGCGATCACGTCAAGAGAGGGCAGCTTGTGGTTCAGATGGATGATGCTGAAGCCCGAAGCACTGCAGCTCGTGCTCTCGCCCTGATTCGAGCTTCACAAGCCGATGTCAGCGCGGTACAAGCGGGGGGGACGCAGGAGGAGGTCTACACGCTCGAGTCTCAGCTCAGCAAGGCGCGCACCGCTCGCGACACTGCGCAGCGAAACCTGGTCGCCCTGCAACGGCTGGAGAAAGATGGGGCTGCCTCGGCCGGTGAAGTGAAGGTTGCCGAAGATCAACTCCAGCGGGCAAATGCAGATCTTAAGTTGTTGGAGCAGAAGCAGACGGATCGCTATTCAAAACCGGAGGTTGCCAAGGTGGAGGCGCAACGGGCTGAGGCACAAGCCGCGTATGAGGCAGCCGAGAATACTTTGAATCAATTGAATGTGCGGGCTCCATTCGATGGAATAGTCTATTCGCTTCCGGTTATGCAAGGGGCCTACGTGAACCCGGGGGATTTGATCCTGCAGGAAGCGGACTTGTCCAAGGTTCGAGTCAGAGCATTTGTCGATGAACCCGATGTGGGACGCCTGGTTCCTGGCGATCCGATTGAAGTCACCTGGGACGCGCTGCCCGGCCGCGTCTGGCGTGGAACCGTTAGTGCTAGCCCCACGGTAATTAAGCGGCATGAATCCCGAAATGTGGGCGAAACCGTGTTTATCGTGGATAATCAAGACTTAAAGTTGTTGCCGAACGTGAATGTAGGCGTCACGATCGTCACCGCGGTACATCAGAATGTTCTGGCCGTGCCGCGAGAGGCAATTCATCAGGAAGACAGTCAAAAATACGTCTACCAGATTGTGAACAATGAGTTGCACCGCCGCGATGTACAGACTGCACTTTCCAATCTGACGCAAGTGGAGATAACCGGAGGCATTCCGCAGGACGCAGTGGTGGCATTGAGTCCTCTGAACACCAAGCCGTTGCACGATGGGTTGGCAGTAAAGGTGGTTCGTTAAGTTATGGTTTGGCGCAGGAAATCATGGGTCATAGTGGCGCTTGGGTTGGCGCTGGTTTTATTCTCGCTCGCCGCAAGCGCCGCCCCCTCGCCCGAGGCACTTTTGGCGCAAGGCCGCGTGGACGACGCAATCGATTCGTTGCAGTCGAAGCTTACCCATGCCCCCAGCGATGCGGACTCATATAATCTGCTATGCCGCGCCTATTTCGTTCTCGAAGACTGGGACTCGGGGGTGAAGGCTTGCCAGAAAGCTGTTTCGCTCCAGCCTTCTGACAGTGACTTCCACATGTGGCTGGGCCGAGTCTATGGAGAAAAAGCGAGCCGCGTGAATTTTCTGTCAGCCGTTGTACTTGCCCAGAAAGTTCGCAACGAATTCGAGACCGCGGTCAGGCTGAATCCATCGAATTTGGAGGCGCGTGCCGATCTGGCGCAGTTCTATGTAGAAGCGCCCGGGATGCTGGGCGGAGGGAAGGACAAGGCCGGAGATCAGGCCCGGGAAATTGCCCGCCTGGATCCTGCACAGGGTGAGTTGGTGCAGGCTTGGATTGCCGAGAAGAGCAAGGATCTGGGCGGTGCGGAAAGGCATTTCCAGGCGGCCGTGCAGTTGAGCAATGGAAAGCCGGGCGCCTGGCTGAATTTAGCGCAGTTCTATCGCCGTACCGGACAGGTTGACCGCATGCAGAATGCCGTCGCGCATGCAGTCACCGCCGAGGGCAAGAATCAGGTCCTCATGCAGGCTGCCGAGATTCTGGATCGCAGCAAGCAGAATACTTCACAGGCCGTCGATCTCCTTCATCAATATCTTTCCAGCCGGACGGTGGAAGACTCGCCAGCATTCAAAGCGCACTACCTCCTGGGCACGATTTACGAAGAACAAGGAAATACAGAGGCGGCAGCTCAGGAATACCGTTCGGCCCTAGCACTGGCCAAGGGTTATACGCTCGCGCAGACGGCGCTGGACCGAGTCAGTCGTGACATAGCCAGCAACCCGGGCTCGAATTGAAATCGCCGGCTATTCAATTTCAGATCGCACAATTTTCAGCAAACCCTCCGAGGTGAACAGATGCAGACTGCTTCACGTCGTTTTATCCTCCTGCTGTTTGTTTTTTTCGTGACGCAATTTCCCCTGGTTCTTGCTGCCGAGCCTGTGCTGTTAAAACGGGTTGTCGAACTCGCGTTGACCCACAGCACCAGCGCAGCCTCGGCAGAAGCCATGGCACAACGCGCCTATGCCAGCTACCGGGAAACCCGCAATCAATACCTGCCCACGCTTGTCGCCGGCGCGGGACTGGGATACACGCAAGGGTTCCCACTGAGCCTGGAAGGCTCGGCGCCCTCGATCTTCAATACCGCGGCACAATCAGCAGTAATCAATGCGGCCCTGCGAGATTTCGTGCGCGAGGCGCGGACCGAATGGCAAGCGACTGCCGTCCGCAGCAAAGATGAACGCGACCAACTGATCCAGGATACGGTTTTGAACTATGCCGAGCTGAGCAAATGGGAGGCACTGCTGGCCCACCTCAGCGAAGACTATTCGGCAGCTCTGAAAATGGAACAATTGGTCAATGAACGAATCCAGGCAGGCGTGGATAGTCCGCAGGCACGCACCCAGGCCCGGCTTAACACCGCTCGCGTCTATCTGCACATTTCGCAGGCCCAGGGATCAATCGACGTGCTGCGTGCCCGGATTTCCCAAGTGACCGGGCTGCCCGCATCCTCCATTGAAACCGTTGCGGATTCCATCCCCGCCCTGCCCGAAGTCAGGCAAGAAGACAACCTGGTTGCCCGGGCCGTCGAAGCGAGCCCGGCGATCCAGATTGCCAGCCTTCAGTCCACTGCTCTCGATTTTCATGCTCGCGGAGAACATCGCGCGATGTGGCCGACGCTGGACTTCGCGGCACAATACGCGTTATTAGCTACCTTTAACAATTATCAGCGTTACTTTCAACCACGCGCCTTCCAGTCAAACAACGCCAGCATAGGTGCGGTAATCCGTTTCCCATTTTTCAGCCCCACGCTACGCGCCAAAGCGCGAGCTGCCGATTTTGACGCGCTGCGCGCCAAGCGGGACGTGGAAACCACCAGGAACCAGGTTTCCGCGCAAACTCTCAAACTGCAGCGCTCGGTCGAACAGCTTGCCGCCGCGCAAGACGTCGCCGATCTCGACTACCAGGTCGCGAAATCCAGCCTGGATGCCGTGGAGGTCCGAGTGGATTCTGGAACCGCCACGCTTCATGAGGAGGATGACGCGCGAAATCAGGCCAATGAACGCTACGACACGCTCGCCGACACGCGCTTCGAATTGCAACGCGCCCGCATCGCTTTATTGCGTGCAACCGGAGACCTGAGCGCGTGGCTGGGCTTGTCCAAATAGCTTCAACCTGCGATGACAGCTCCGGCGTGGTATGCCCCGTTGGACGCATCCAACTATCAGTTGGGCACAAAGGAGTGGCAGTAAGGCAGGAGGGAGAAATTAGACTCAGGTTAACCTTTTGAGGCTTTACCGTGTACGCCCGATATACCGTGGGGTCGAGAGACTCATAAAAATGTTAGGATAAATCACTACACATATGCCTTTGAAAACCTTGTTTTTGAATCCGCCCTCGTTTGAGAACTTCGACGGGGGAGCAGGATCGCGCTGGCCGGCTACTCGCGAGATCGAATCGTACTGGTATCCGGTGTGGCTCGCTTATCCGGCCGGCATGCTGGAGGGCGCACGCTTGCTGGACGCCCCACCCCACTACGTCTCCGCCGAGCAGACGGTTGAGATTGCCCGCGATTACGAATTCCTCGTACTGTTCACCAGTACGCCCGGGTTTCCCGGTGACATCCGCCTCGCGCAGAAAATCAAGGACACTAATCCGAACATCAAGATTGCCTTCGTCGGCCCTCACGTCAGCGTACTGCCCGAAAAGTCATTGAGGGATTGCGCGGCAATCGATTTTGTCGTGCGCAAGGAATTTGACTACGCGACCGTGGAGTTTGCCCAGGGTAAGCCGCTGGAAGAAATTCTGGGGATTTCCTATCGCAAGAACGGATCCGTCGTACACACCCCGGATCGGGCCGACGTGCAGGACCTCGATTCCCTGCCCCACGTCACCGACGTTTACAAGCGGGATCTGGATGTTACCCGCTACAACGTTCCATTTCTGCTCTATCCGTTTGTATCGCTGTACACGACTCGCGGTTGCCCGGCGCAGTGTACCTTCTGTTTGTGGCCCCAGACCTTGAGTGGCCATCCGTGGCGAAAGCGTTCCACTGACGATGTGGCCCGCGAAATGGCCAAAGCCAAAGAGTACTGGCCTAACGTGAGGGAATTCTTCTTTGACGATGACACCTTCAACATCCAGAAGGCCCGTACCATTGAGCTCTGTTCCAAGCTCCGGCCGTTAGGGCTGACCTGGTCCTGCACCTCGCGTGTAACCACCGATTACGAGACGCTGAAGGCGATGAAGGAAGCCGGTTGCCGTCTACTGATCGTCGGTTTCGAGTCAGGCGACCAGCAAATTCTGAAGAACATCAAGAAGGGTGCGACCGTCGAACGGGCCCGCCAGTTCACGAAAGATTGTCACAAACTCGGTCTGGTGATTCACGGCGACTTCATCCTCGGTTTGCCGGGAGAAACCCGCCAGACCATCCGCAACACCATCCAGTTTGCCAAGGAGCTGGACGTAGAAACCATCCAAGTCTCCGTCGCGCACGCCTATCCGGGAACCGAGCTCTACGATTATGCGGTGAAGAATGGGTTCATGGTTTCCGACAACAAGATGGTGGATGAGGGCGGCCACCAGTTGGCACACATTCAGTATCCTGGACTGCCCGCGGAGGAGATTCTCGAATCCGTCCATCGTTTCTATGATGAATATTATTTCCGGCCCAAAGCGGTTTTCCGCATTCTGAAAAAAGCTGCTTTCGATAGTGTGGAACGAAAACGGCTCTACAAGGAAGCCAGGACTTTCCTCAAAACTCGAGCCATGCGCCACAAGTGGGTCAAAGAAAAACGGGAGAAGCACGACTCTACAACCACCGCCGAAATGGTGAAAGCATAGGAAACGACGCGTGACCTTTCGGAAGTATCTCGTACTCGCCGGTGTGGCCGTGTTTGCCGTGACCGGCGATTCCTTGGTGTCACGCGGCATGAAGCAAGTGGGTGGCATCTCCCTGCATGACCTTGCCGGCATCGTTCTAGTAGTCTTCCGTCCTGAGGTCGCGCTGGGGGTCCTGTTTTTGCTTGCATTCCTTGGCTGTTACCTGGCAGCGCTTTCCTGGGCCGATCTCACCTACGTGCTTCCCACCACCTCGGTTAGCTTTATTCTGCTCACCCTCGTTGCCAAGTTCATTCTTCACGAGAATGTGAGCCTGGCCCGCTGGCTTGGCGTTTTGATGATCTCGTTGGGCGTGGGATTTGTGACCCAGGGTCCAGCCCTCACCGCCCAGCCACGCCGGCGAGAATCCCATGAGCGAGTAACCGCGCCGATCTCAGCGAGGACCGAGCCATGAAGCAGCAGCTTTACGCCTGGGGTGCGGTCGCCTGCATCGTACTCGCCTCAACGACCGGAGACGTGCTGCTATCCCGCACCATGAAGCAGGTCGGAGATGTCGGGGAACTGCGAAGACGTTCGGGATTAGCGCACGTTATCAGCCGTATCCTCAGCAATCCGAATTTTGTGATCGGGATCATGGCGATGGCGACCGCCTTTTATGCCATGCTCTTCGGGCTCTCCTGGGGTGATGTCAGCCTGGTGATTCCGGCCGCCACTTCCCTCACCTTTGTCACCAATGCCGTGGCCGCGAAATTTTTCTTGCATGAGCGGGTCGATCATCGCCGCTGGCTTGCGGCGGTGCTGGTCGCAGGCGGCGTAATGCTGCTCGCCCAATAATTAGTTTCCGCGGCTGAGCCCCCGGTGTTTTTCCACAGCAAGTTGCTTGCTGTCCTCCACAACCTGGTTATCCGCCACTGAAACCGAGGTGCTTCCTTGTTTCTCCTGAAGGCAAGAAAGAAAGCTTGCCATGAAAGGATCGTTGTTGTTTGTTTTGTTATGCCTGGTCGCGCTGCCTGCCCAGGAACTGCCCGCACCGCATCTGAAAGTACTGACCTTCATGCAATTGGCCGCCGGCACCGCGGACGCCATAGCAACTTACCGCAATGACAGCCGTTGCTATGGCACAGCCGCCAATCCGCTCGCCAGATGCACCGAGTTCAATCCGATTTCCCGGGTCTTCGTGATGAAAGGGACGCCTCAGCTGGCGGGATACTTCGTGGGCGAGATGAGCGCTAAACTCGTGGTCCCTTTACTTCTGGATCGCCACGGCCGCCACACGCTGGCCAGGGTGGTTCGCTACTGGGGTATTGGAGATAACGCTGCCGGCGTCGCCATGAGCCTGGCTGGACATCATCGCTAGCCCAATCTGGCGAGGAGATCCCTGCACTCGGAGCCTAAGGGCTTGTCACCTTCTGCCCGGCGGGCGCGGGCGCTGCAAGCATCATGGGCTCATCCGGAATGACTATCCAGGCGACTATGTACGCAATGAGCGTAAGGCCCACCCCCAGGAACACTGAGATTAGCCACACTACTCTTACCAGCGTGATGTCTAGGTCAAAATACTCGGCAAAGCCCGCGCATACCCCGGCGATCTTGCGTCCCGCCCGCGGCCGCAGCAGGCGTTTCCGCGCCAGTACCGATCCCACCCGCGTGCCACAATAGGCGCACACGTTGGCATCGTCCTGAATTACTTTCCCGCAATAGTTGCAATACATCGCCGCCTCCTACATAACAATACGTCGACCAGCATACATCGGTTCCAAGCCCCGCCACGAGGAAGAGAACTCAGCACCTCAGCCTCGCCGAATCAAAGCGGTCACTTTTGTTCATTGTTCTTGCGTGTCAGCATATTGTTTACTGAGAGAATTTTGCGGGCACTCGGTAATTCTTGCTCGAAACGCCCGGTTTCGTACCGGGCTGCTCTTCGCAACATAAAGCGATTGCAAGAAGTTTGCGAGGCCAGCGTTTGGCCACTAGTTTGCGACGCAGCAGAAGGAGCCGTCATGTCCGGGGTGGTGCAAAACGACGCGCAGGAGTTTTGGCGCCCGCCAATAATGGCTGAGGCGCCTTCGGAGACCATGGCCGGCGCCTGTCGCACCTGCGGCACAGAGTTTATGATTGGCGCGCGTTTCTGCCACCTGTGCGGAGCGGCGCGAACTGGTAAGCTCTCCCCCACTGCCGGACGCAGCCCGGCTCAGTACCTGGAATTCCTCAAAGCCCTCGAACTCCACCGCCTGCAACAATGGGTTGCCCTCTCCACAGCCTCCTTCATCGCGTTTTTGGCAGGGATTGCTTGCCTGTTCGCGGCGATCCTGGTAGGCATTGTCTACTCTGCCCAGAACCTCGCCGATTTTCAGGCCATTCAGCTTTGGCGCATTGAATGGCTGTTGGCGGCGCTGACCGCCTTCGGCGCCGGAATCCTGCTGAAGCGAACTACCTAATTGATCGACTCCGGGTCGCTCACAGCTACCCGCCTCTGCTGATACATCCGGTAAAGATGGTGAATGGGACCCGTTCCCCGCCCGATCGGGTGCGCATTGCTGATGGTCGCTGTCACATAGGCCTTGGCCAGCAACACCGCTTCCGGTAATCCGCGCCCCAATGCCAGATGGCAGGCGACCGACGTGGCAAACGCACAGCCGGTACCGTGAGTGGAATTCGAACGCAATCGCGCTGACTTGAACACTTCTTGCTCCGTCCCGCGCCGAGTGACGAAGCTCAATAAGTCGATGGCCTTCTCCAGGTGTCCGCCGGTGATGACTACCGCGGGAGACCCCAATTCATGAAGTTTGTGTGCTGCTGCCCGCATCTGATCGAGGTTTCTAACCGCCAAACCTGTCAGTGCGGAGGCTTCATCCACATTCGGCGTTACCACCGTGGCCAGTGGCAGAAGCTTTTCCGCCAGCAGGCGGGCGCCCGCCGCATCCAGCAGGTCGGCTCCCGAGGAACTCTTGAAAATAGGATCAAGCACTACGTTCTCCGCCTTGCGGTTGGCCAGGAATTCCACCACTGCTTTGACCACACGCGCCGATGCCAGCATCCCAATCCGAATCCCGGCAATCTCGACATCGGAGTCCAGCTCTTTCAGCGTTCTCGTCACAATGTCGGGAGAAACGGCTTCCACCCGGCGGACTCCGGCAGTCGATTGCACGGTCAGAGCCGTGATGCAACCCACCCCGTAGCAGCCATGGGCGGCGATCGTCTTAATGTCGGCGGTGACCCCGGCTCCGGACGAAGGATCAAAACCGGCGATGCTCAGAACTACGGGTGGAGACGGCGCCATAACTGAACTCTATCGGAAAGCTGACACAATGGAAAATGTCATCGAGATTGGACTACCGCGTTCAGCGACGATTCCGGAAGTACCACCTGGAACTATGTACCTCCGGAGCAGGTGGAGACTTCTCGCGGAACGCGCTAAACAGCTGAACCCAATCGGGAAAGCCTACCAATGACGCTAACATGATGAAAACACGGCATGCGAAAATATTTCACGGTCTCTCGTCCTTTGGTGATTAACTACATTATAAATACGTAAGTGCCTGCATTTACTCAGAAACATACATAATTACTCAACCTGTGCAGCAAGTTACGTAAGATATCCATAACTCCCCGATGACTTTTCTTCCCTCTTTTCGTGTTGACACGCCCATCCCTCGCCTTTAGGATGACCCAATCCATTAACGAACCTGGTTCTGGGGAGGACTTTCGAGATGAGAGGTGACTAATGAGACGACGTATTGCTCATGCAATGACGGCCGTTTTACTGGTCGTCAGCCTCGGAGCGGCTCAGGGGCCAACCAGCTCAGGGTCGAAAGAACTGCAGGGAACCACATCGAAGAGTGTTAGGACGACCGACCGGACGGTGGGCCGAAGAAACTCTACTCATCATCGCCTTTACCAGGTCGGAACTGCCTCCTGGTATGGCAGCTATTTTGAAGGCCGTGCTACGGCCAGCGGCGAACCCTACAACATGTACGATCTCACCGCCGCGCATCCTACCCTGCCCCTTGGCACGTGGGTGCGGGTAACCAATCTTCACAACGGACGCAGAATCTACGTCCGCATCAATGATCGCGGCCCGATCGTCCCCGGTCGAATCATTGACCTGTCATACGGTGCCGCCGAAGCCCTGCACATCACCGGGAAGGGTCTTCAACGAGTACGCCTGGACCTGGCAGCGCCCGAAGAACAGCCCCAGCAGATCGCCATGCTGCAGCCACTAGCGTACTGATCAGCACCGTTTTAGACTGCAAATGATGGACGATCCGCGCCAGCGTCTGATCGTCGCCCTGGATTTGCCGTCCGCAGCCGCCGCGAAGAAAATCGTAGCGGCTGTGGGCGATCTCGCCTTTTGCTACAAGGTCGGTATGCAACTCTATACCGCCGAAGGTCCAAACGTCGTTCATGACCTGATTTCTTCTGGGCGGCGGATCTTTCTCGATCTCAAGTATCACGACATTCCAAACACTGTCGCGTCCGCGGTTCGCGAGGCTGCCCGCCTGGGAGTCAGCATGCTGACAGTCCACGCCTCTGGGGGCCGCAGCATGTTACGCGCTGCCACGGAAGCCGCACGCTCGGCTAACCCCAACCTCATGGTCCTCGCCGTCACCGTTCTCACCAGCCTCACCGAAAGCGATCTTGAGGAGACGGGCGTACATCGTAGAGTGCAGGACCAGGTTTTGCGGCTGGCGGGGCTGGCCTTGGAAAATGGCTGCCAGGGCCTGGTTGCCTCCGCCCAGGAAGCCGCAGAGCTGCGCCGCAAATTAGGGGAGCAGTTCGTGATCGTCACCCCCGGCGTACGCCCGGCAGGAATAGCCCACGAAGATCAGGCACGCGTGGTTACCCCTGCCGAAGCTATCGCTGCGGGCGCTACTCACATTGTGGTGGGACGCCCGATTACGGCAGCTGCCGATCCCGCCGCCGCTGCGCGGGCCATTCTCGCGCAACTCGCCGGCTAAACCGTCCATGTTGATTCGAGACTTCTCGGACTAGGTGGGGTTTCTACGCTGGCCAATCGCTAGCCAGCACGCCACTTACAGCTTCTCAAAAAATTCGCATACCGAGCACGAAATAAAAATCCCGCCTGGAATGCCGCGCTCGCGGTCCTTGACCCGCTTTACAATGCGCGTCGGCTTGCCGCACTTGGGACAATCCGTGCTCTTGGCCGTGTCCATGACTTTCTTTCGATCTGCTGTTTTTGCGATCTTTGCCATCCACTTCTCCTGGGAAAATTAGGAAACGTACAGCTAAGAACCGGGAACGGCTTAACGCGATACTGCGGCAAACAGATCCGAGTGCATCAGCGACTGGAACTGCTTGTCATCCGCTTTGAAGTGCATCTGCAGATTGGAACTGTCCGAGTTCACCGAAACATTCTCCAGTGCCGCTTTTTCAACCGGCGTCGCCGTCATCTTGCGGTACAGCACCCCCGCTCTTACCAGCGAAGAAAGTGTGGCCGCAGTTACCGAATCCGAAGTCACCACGTCCATATCAAAATTCACACCGCTCTGGAAATTCATAGTGTAGCGGGAGCCGATAACCCGCTTCTTGATCATGTCAAAATCGGCCAACTTGCCGGCATCGCCCAGCGCCGAGAGCAGCATATTCTGAGTTCCCTGCTGATCCAGTACACTCCACACCGCACCGTCTTCAACCCCGCCAATTAAGTCCGCCACCTGGCTATTGGAATCGAGCGAGGTGGTGTAGCCGTCGCGAGTATCCAGCGCCGCTTTGAGCGCGCTGCCATCGCCAAAAAGCAAAGTGTTGTCATCAAGAAAAGTCATGTCCATGCCGCTGCCCATAGGATAGATATCGGAGTCGTGGTAGTGCAGCGGCTTCACTTTATTCAGCTTCATTTTCTTCAGCACGATTTTGCTCGAAAACGATCCCTGCGCCGCCCCCACGACCTTGATTCCCTGCTTGGGCGTGCGGAAGGAGGCAAATGTCAACTGGTCAACGTCCTTATCAGGATTAATGCCAACCCCCTTGAGCTCGCCTTCAAATTCCTTTAAGCCGGGCGGCAGCACCTGCGCCTTGAGCGCCATGGCCGTGTCAGAGTTCTTCAGTGTGCGGTAATCGACCGTGATGATCTGTTGCACGTCGGCGGGAATGGCTGGCCGCGCGGAGCTGGGAATCGGAGCGCCCCACACCGCGGTTAACGACAACAGGATAACGCATGCTACTAACCTCAAAATCTTCATGTTTGGAATGCCTCTAGAGACCTCAACTGCTTAGACGCAGAACGCAGCTCTCCCGCGCTTTTGCATCGTTTTGTTTATTGTATGCCAACTAAAAGCGGAACGGCAGAAACCAAAGTGCATCGGCTGGTGCGCCGAGGGAGTTTATTTCTTTGCGGCTTCGGCGCGTCTCCGCACTTCCGCCGCGAACGCAGCGTCTTTCAGCGATTCCAGATTGATCTCTACATTGGCCAGCGCGCCCTGAATGGCCGCCTGCGCCAAAGCTTTGGCCGTGCTGAGATCGGACTTCATATTCGGATTGGTGATCGGCCCTAACTTCTCTGCTATGGCCCTCACTTCCCTTGCCTTTTCGGCCACGCTCAGCGGCACGTTCGTGGCCTGTTTCAGCGCGGCATCGATGATGCCGTCTCCAGTCGCAGCCTCCTTCGCCTGCTTGTAAGCTTTCATGACAACATTGAACGACTCCGCATCGGCGTCAATCGCCGCCTTCAGCTCTTCCCGCAATTGCGACAGCCGCGCGATGGCGTCGCTTAACTGCGCTTCATGCTGAAGATAAGCTTTCTTACCCCGCGACATGGAAGCAACCATGTTCGCCAAGCCCGCGGCCATTGCCGCACTCGCCGCCGAGGCGCTGCCCCCTCCAGGCGTCGCGGTCGGTGCAGCCAGTTGCTCGACGAACGGCTCAACTCCGGCCCGCAGACCGCCTACTGTCGTCTTTCCGCTCATCACCGCTGCCAGTCGGTTTTCCAGAATTAGGGAGGAATCAAAATTCTCGACCTGCAGAAACCACTCAGCCGCCGCCTCAAGCGCCTTCTTGGGAATTAGGCCGACAATCTCGCTGCTGACCGGTAGCACGCCGTAGCGCGCCGCCTCCCGCTTCACGAATTCGAACACGCGATGGATCGGGGTCTGCTCAAAATCTGTGAGGTTCATCGAGACTTGCGCCAGGCCCCGCACCGGGAACCCTGCCCCTTTTACATACCGCAACCCGCCACTGGAGAAGCGCACCGCTTTCGCAACCTTCTTCGCAATCTCCACGTCCGGCGTATTTAGAAACACGTTATAAGCGATAAGAAACTTTCTGGCTCCCACCACTGTTGCGCCTGCCGTCGGATGCACCCTCGGCTCGCCAAAATCCGGCTTGCGCGCCGGATTCGTAGCAATCTCCGCCCGGATTCCCTCGAACTGCCCGCGGCGAATGTTCTCCAGGTTCTGCCGCTCCGGCGTGGTAGCGGCTGCTTCGTATAGGTAGACCGGAATCTGGAATCGTTTCCAGATTTCCGCTCCTACATGCCGTGCCATGGCCACGCAATCTTCAATGGTCACGCCTTCAATCGGAATGAATGGCACCACATCCGCGGCGCCCATGCGTGGGTGCGCTCCCTGGTGGACATTCAAATCGATCAACTCGGCGGCTTTACCCACCCCGCGAATCGCAGCCTCCTGAATGGGCCCTCGTTCTCCCACTAGTGTGATCACGCAGCGGTTGTGATCGAAGTCCATCTCGCGGTCCAGCAGATACACGCCATCCATCTTCATGGCTTCGACGATGGCGTCTACTCTGCCCTTGTCCCGCCCTTCTGAAAAATTGGGAACGCACTCCACCAGTGTTGCCATAAGCAGAGAAGAATATCTGGGCCGGTTGCCACACCGCAACTGAGCTTCGCAAAAGGCATGCGTCAACCAGAATTCCGCGCAGGCACTCTTGGGGTCAAGGCGTCATCCCGAGCGAAGCTCGTTCTTCAGGCGGAGCGAGGGATCTCGCGCGCATCGCCACGCGATTTGTGCTTCTACGCGAGAGGGGAAAATTTCAAACTGAGACATTACCGAGCAATATCACATCATTCTCTTCTGTCGGACCCGCCGTCACCTAACAAGGATTAAAGGGGAAGCCCGAGCTGCTTGATAAACTGACAGCTTGAGATTTGAAACGCGAGAGCAGGAAATCGAGCAGTATTACCGTACTTTGCAGTCCGCCTACGGTGCCTTGCATTGGTGGCCCGCTCACACTCGCTTTGAAGTGATCGTAGGCGCCTATCTGACGCAGAACACTTCATGGAATAACGTTGAAGCGGCATTGCGCCGGCTGCGTCAAGCTCGTGCGCTGAGCCTCTCCTCTATTCGGACCATGCCGGTGGCACAGTTGGAATCCCTGATCCGCCCCGCTGGATACTTCCGCCAAAAGGCCGCCCGCTTGAAGAATTTTGTCGGCTTCCTTGACCGGCGCTACTCAGGCTCGCTCAAACGCATGTTTTCCCAACCCACAGCCAAGCTGCGTGAGGAATTATTAGAGCTCAACGGCATCGGCCCCGAAACCGCCGACTCGATTCTGCTCTACGCTGGCCAGCACGAGGTTTTCGTGGTCGATGCCTACACTCGCCGCATCCTCGACCGGCACGGCATACTTCCGGCCAGCGCTGACTACGAGGACATCCGCGCGCTCTTTGAGCGCTCACTAGCCGGGATTGCAAGTGGGACGCCGTTCCAGACTGCCTTGGGCGAAGACGCCGCACGGCGAAAAAGATCCGGGGACGTCGCGCCCGAACGCTCGACTGCTCACGAACCATCCCCAATGAGCCTGGCGCCGCGCTCTCTGCCGGCGCAGATTTACAACGATATGCATGGGCTCCTTGTCGCTATCGGCAAGCACTACTGCCTCAAATCAAAGGCCCAGTGTGAGCGCTGTCCGCTGCAGAAGTTTCTGCCTGCGGGTCGTCGAAAAGACTGGGAGTAGCTATTGTCTTACGCTGGCATCATCTTCGGGACAACTGCCGGAAGCCATATCTACGTGTAGCCCCTTCCTCGTCCATTCGGGTGTTTCAGTTCTCGAGGCTGGCCGAGCGTTAACCGTACGTGAGATCGGTGCTCTGTCCGACCTCGATGATGTAACCGTCAGGATCGCGGATGTAGCAACGTATCTCGCCGTACTTGGGAATCGGCGGGGTGATGAACTCGGCTCCGCGACTTTTCCATAATTCATAGCACGCTTTAATATCCGCGACCCGGAAATTCAGAAAGCTGTTGATGTGATTCGGATCGGGGACGCTGAGCGTTACCGTCGGCTTATCCGGGGTCGGCCCGCCTCCAACGTTCAGAATCATCCAGATATTCTCAAGCTGAAGGTACCCAGGCGCGTTGCCGTCACCCAGGCTCAGAATGCGAGCGCCGAAGACCTTTTCGTAGTAGCGAGCCGATCGCACGATGTCGGCGACGGTGAGAAAATGTGCGATGCTGATCCCCTCTCGCGGGGGCATCTCATAACTCCTTTGTTCGATTTGTACGGCGGTGTTCATCGGTGCCTCCAATTTCGATAAATAGTGCTCATCCTGCTGATTCTGGTTCTTTCGTATTCACATGTCGGTTATGGCTGCGGGAATCCGAACATCAACCACGACTGATTGGCTACCCAATGCGGGTATAGCTCCGTCATCTGATCGAACAGCTCCTGGTCGGACGTCGCGGTTTTCTGCAGCCGATCGAAGTCCTGCAAGTAACGCTTGGTCTCCTGGATCGTCGAGGGAGAGTCGGGCCCGCCAGGCTTCTTGTGACCGGCGACAACCATCGTCGGATTCAGCGCTGCTAACCGGTCTAGCGCCGCGATCCAATTCATTCGGCTCTCGGGCGTGGTGTCGCCGACGTACATGCGGCATTGGTTGTACACAACGTCGCCAGC
>DASPRY010000068.1:0-3871 GCA_035624215.1 Terriglobales bacterium | reverse complement strand
CAACACGGGTGAATTACACCCAACGTCCTGGTTTATCAATGGCTTACAATGAGCGTATAACAATATACGTACAAAAGATACTGCAAAGTGTTCCACGTGGAACATATCTCCATTTTGCAGCCCCCGCCAGCTTCTTACGCCGGACTGCGGGTGGAATCCCGCACGGCCAGCTCCGGAGCCAGTTTGCGGTGGACCGCGGGCAGCTCGCGCTTTTCCAGCATGGCGTTGATTCCCTCTAGCACAATGCTGGTAGCCATTGCCCCCATCGCCTCCATCGGCTGGCGAATGGTGGTGAGCGGAGGCGTGCACAAGCTCGAGGCCGCCACATCGTCAAACCCCACCACCGAACATTGTTCGGGCACGCGCAGACCGGCCCGCGTAAGGGCGCGGATTGCCCCAAACGCCGTCATGTCGTCGAACGCCATGAGCGCGGTGAAGGGACGCTTCGTCTTCAGCATGTCTTCGGTCAGTTTGTAGCCGGTTTCAAAGCTGGAAATCGGGTCGCTCGACTCAGGGAGGTCCACAATCAGCCGCTGGTCTAACTCCAGGCCGCGGGCTCTCGCAAACGAGCGCACGCCTTTCCAGCGGGGAGCGCTGTCGGTCAAAGTTCTGGGCCCTCGAATGAACGCAATCTTGCGATGCCCCAGGGAGTACAGGTGTTCCACCGCAGTGTAAGCCCCGAGTTCGTTGTCGACGATGACCGAGCTGATCGCGTCGTTCTTCAGTTCCCGGCCAATCATCACCGTGGGGATGTTGTTCTTCTCCAGGTCGCCGAGCACCTCGATGTTTACAAACAGCCAGTTGGCTAGCACAACCAGGGCTTCCACCCGCCGGTCCAGCAGCATTTCGAGGTAACGTTCGAAGCGGGCGCGCTCGTTCTGGACGTCGGTCAGGATGGGCAGATACGACGCCTGGTAGAGCGAGTTCTGAATGCCGCGCAGTACCAGCGTGCAGAAGGGGTCGGTCGCGTCGAACACCATGACTCCAACCGTGTGGCTGCGCCGGCTGCGCAGCGAGCGCGCAAACAGGTTCGGGCGGTAGCCCAGCCTTTTGGCGGCGGTTTCAATTCGTTTTTTGGTGGTGGTCGGAATGTAGCGGGCCAGCGGAGCGTTGTTCAGCACAATGGAGACTGTCGTAGGAGAAAACCCACTCTCCTTCGCCACATCGCGAATTGTCACCATATCTGAAACCCTTAATCTGGATTGCCCAGTGGGTGATTCGAAGGCTCTCGAAAACTCCTTTTTCAACCGCGAGCTGTCGTAATCGGCTCTTCCGGCTGCTACCGCTTTCGAATGCCCGAAATCCAAGCCTCCATATCATACTCGCCCGATTCTCGCCTTCCTTTGCTCGATTTGGCGAGGAGTGGCGAGGGAGGCTTCAGGGTTCTCCCGCGGGTGCGACTGGACTGCTCGCCGTCACCACATTCCATCCATCGACAGTCAGCACAAGTCCGTTGCCATTGTTTTTGTCAGACTCGAAGCGGGCGCTGAGCTCGCGCTTTTCCCGGGGCATCAGCGAGACATAGTTATCGTCCCAGAATATGGGCACAACATCCCCACCACTGCCGCCCTCGGCCACCCGCAGATGAACCATGAAGGCGAGGCTGGCGCTCGGGTTTTCGATGAAAGAATGAACCACCGCTTCCTTCCCCTCGCGCGAGAGCGAGCTGCGAACCGCCAGCGTTACCGGCGGCAACGTGTTTAGCCCGCTCAGGTCGGCGTAGGCGCTTTGTGGCGTGTAGACCTCCTCAAACTTCCTTGCCCAATCAAGCTGATCGGGCTTGGTCGAGAGCCAGTAAAAATTGTCGCTCAGCAGCTTGCCGGAGGCATCAAACAGTTCGAGTTTCAGAAAATAAGTCGGAGAGAGGTCGGTCACCTTCGATAGCTTCAAGGCCCGGACGCTGCTATCCGCCGGGATATCGAGGGTTACATCCTGCCGGGATTTTGTCTCTGCGTTTATGTAGTAGATGGTTGCCCGGACGCTCGCCCCTGCGAAAGCGTGGTCATAGCCATTCACCACAGCGACCGAATGATCGTCATAGGAATACTGAATGTGCAGCGGCTCGCAGGCTTTCTTCGATCCGAAATAGGCGCCCCCCGGAACAAGGTAGTAATCGTACAAGTTCCAGATGATCGAAGGCCAGGCGTTGTTAAGCATCCACTGGATCACGCCGGTGGATTCGTACTTATTGCGGCCATAAGCCTCGAACATAGCGCGCTGAGCTTCGTAGTTCATGGCTTCGGACTTGCGAAGAAAGTCTTTCAGGTTGGCGGCCTTGCCGTAACGATGTTCCATGCCATTCACAAACCGGTCGATGGTGGTAAAACGTTCAAGGCCGGCGTGGTAATTCCAGTAATCGTCAACCGGCCAGAGGTGATCAGCCGGTATGAATCGCTTCAGGCTCGGCAAGGTTGGAATCACCGGACCCGGACTGGTTTCGGTATTGAATCCGAATGCACCGCCGGCTTTCTTGTCGGCCAGCCAGTAATTGGGGGGCTCGTAGTCGTAGGGGCCCGTCATCTTAACTCCGGAAGCACCGGTCACCTTAGTGCGCTGGGAGTTCGCTGAGGAGATCGTGGGGTCAGGCCACTTCGCGTCCTTTAAAACTTGCAAATACAGAGTTTCGATTTTGGCCGGCGGGGCGTAATCGCTGCCGTAAAGCCAGACGAACACGCTCGGGTGGCGGCGGAGACGCACGGCCTGATCGGAAAGCGACGCGGCTGCGATCTTGGTGGTTTCCGGCGTCCATTGCTTCCACTTCTCCCAGAAGTCGCAGCAGGTCCATCCCGGCATGATCAGGACGCCCTGGCGGTCGGCTAGGTCGAAGAATTCATCCCGCTCCATTCGCCCTTCGAGGCGAATGGCGTTCAGGTTCATGCCCCGCACGTAATCGATTGCCGCCGCGGCCCGCTCGGGCGACCAGCGCAGCAGCATATCCGGCGCCCACGCTGCCCCCCGGATGAGCAGGTTGCGGCCATTAATCTTGAACATCCGATAACCCTTTTCCGTGAGCTCCGAAGTGACTTCACGAATGCCAAACTCCACGTTCGCCGAATCGGAGACTTGTCCGTCGGCTTCGACTCGCAGCTGCGCCGTGTACATCTCGGGTTTGCCCATCTGATACGGCCACCACAGCCGGGGATGAGCGATCCGCAGTTGAGGATACTGATCGGGCGCGAAGACGACTGTCTTCGATTCCGAAGGCGCCAGTTCCACTTTCTGACTTACCTGAATCCCGTCGATCTCGGCGTGGACAATGCTCGTGTTCGGATGCTCGGCAGCATTGTGCAGATCTGCGGTGATGGTGAGAGATGCAGCCGTGTAGCCCGGTTCGAGCTTGGATTCCACAAAGGGATGGCGCAATGCAACGTCGCCACTCGTCGTCAAGTACACGTCTTTCCACAACCCCATGTCCTTGTCAGGCGGAGTCGGGTTCCAATCAACCCAGGTCATCGCCAAATCGGTCTTGTCGGGCGCAAAGACTTCCACCGCCAAAGCGTTGGATTTCCCGGCTGCGAGGCGCTTGCTGACTTCAAACTCGAACACCCGCATCATGCCGGCAATGTCCCGAGCATCGCCAATCTTCTCGCCGTTGAGCCAGAGATTCGCGCGATAGTTGATTCCGTCAAAATGCAGCCAGGTCGTCGGCGGATTTGCCTGTGCTGGGAGGCTGAACTCAGTCCGGTACCACCACGAGCAGCGAAACGGACTGTCTGCCGGCATGGCCTGATTGGCAAAGAAAGACTTGGAGGAGTAGTCCATCCCGGGAAACGATTTCAGGTTCATTCCGAAATAGGGGTCAGGATAAGTACCATCTGCGACCAGCGCCGCAACGACCGTTGTAGGGACGCGGGCTTTGTGCCAACCATCC
>DASPRY010000051.1:0-6735 GCA_035624215.1 Terriglobales bacterium | reverse complement strand
TCATTTCATCTCCTATTCACAGCCCATTCGTCTCACCGGGCCGGAACCGAACATTCATTATCATGAGGTCGAGGTCACGCGCTATCCGCTGTTTGAATATCCTCCGTACGATCTGGCTTTAGCTACGCGCATGGCCGAGGTGTCGCAGCTCTACGAACTCGACCTACTGCATGTGCACTACGCAATCCCGCATTCGGTGAGCGCGATGCTGGCCAAGCAAATGCTGGCGGCAACTCCGCCGCGTCGCCATTTGCCCTTTGTTACGACCCTGCATGGCACCGATATTACTCTGGTCGGGCTCGACCGCTCGTATCTTCCGATCACACGTTTTTCCATAGAGCAGAGTGACGGCGTAACTGCTATCTCGCAATATCTGCGCAACCGCACACTTAAAGTTTTCGACGTCAAGAACCACATCGAAGTCATCCCGAATTTCGTGAACTGCGACGACTATCTGCGCAAATCGGAATGGATGGAAAAGCGCAGCGAGTATGTCTCTAACGACGAGCGGCTATTAGTGCACCTCTCCAACTTCCGCCCGGTGAAACGCGTCCTGGATGTGGTCGAAATCTTTGACCGTGTTCGCAAGAAGGTCCCTTCCAAACTGTTACTGATTGGCGACGGGCCCGATCGCTCGCAGGCGGAATGGCTCGCGGTGCAAAAAGGTATTCACGAGCAGGTGCTGTTTCTCGGGAAGCAGGATCAGGTTCGCGAGAAACTCGCCATCTCAGACGTGCTGCTGATGCCTAGCGAATTGGAGACGTTCGGCCTCGCGGCACTGGAAGGAATGGCCTGTGAGGTCGTCCCCATAGCCACTCGCTCCGGAGGAGTACCGGAACTGATCGAGCACGGTGTGACCGGATTCTTGGCCGATGTGGGCGACGTGGAAACCATGGCGCGATACGCCATCGATCTGCTGAACGATGAATCCGCCCTTCGCGCCATGGGGAAACGGGCTCGTGCCACCGCCCAGGAGAAATTCTGCGCCAGCAGGATTATTCCGCTTTACGAAGACTTTTACCGAAAGGTGCTGGAGCGCCCGTCATAGTCATCATCAGTTCTTCCGCATCAGGCAGAATGGGCAGCCGCAACCGGATCAGCGTGCCGCCGCTTTCGCGGTTTTCGATCACCATCTGGGCAGTATCGCCGTAGAGCACCTTCAGACGTTCGGCAACGTTGGCCATGCCAATTCCGGTGCCTCCCAAACCATCGGGCTGCTCAAGCAATTGCGCTGCCCCCATGCCGATACCATCGTCTTCCACTTCGACCACCAGGCGCGAGTTGATCAGGCGGCTGCGCAGCGTAATGCTGCCGCCTTCGACTTTGGGAGAAAGTCCGTGCTTGATGCAGTTTTCGACCAGCGGCTGCAGCAGCATGCTGGGAACCATGACTAAAAGAGACGCCGGATCGAGCTCTTTGACGACCTTGAGCTTGTCCCGCCCAAAGCGCACAACTTCAATGTCCAAATAATTGTCGATGAACTCCACTTCCTCGCGCAGGGGCACGAACGAATCCGCACTGTGCAGTAGGCGGCGAAGAATGGCGGCGAGCTTCAGGATCATGTCACGCGCCGTGTCGGGATCGAAGCGCACCAGCGACGAAATGGAATTCAGCGTGTTGAACAGGAAATGCGGGTTGATCTGATTCTGCAACGCCACCATGCGCGCCTGCAGCAGCAACCGCTCCTGCTCTTCGAGTTTTATCTGAATACGGACGCTGTTGAAGATTTTCAGTTCCGTGCCCACCACCATGACCACGGTCAGATAGATCGCGCTCTCCACCAAATATCCATTCAGAGTCCCACGGGCGCCATTGACCCACAGACCGGGGCTTTCCAGGCTGAAGATGGAGTTCGGCCAGTATCGCCAGATTTCCGTCTGCAGAAAACGAATACCTACGATGGTCACGAAAAAAGCAACCTGCCAATCGAACACGCGCGGCCGCGGCAGATTGCGGCGAATCATGCGATAGAGGGTGAGGTCGATGAACGGCGAGAACGACCAGATATCTTCCTGTTCGGGCGCGACCCGGCGCAACTGCCCGGCAATAATTCCGGCGAGCACATTCAGCGGCATGCTGGCCCACTCTCTGTGCATTGCCGCAGGCAGTGACATCAGCGCTCCGCCAAGCCCGCCGGACAAGCGCCCGCCCACCACCCCCAACAGCAACGCTGTTTCAAGCGACAGGTCGCCAGCGAGGAAGCTCTTAACGCTGACGCGTATCCAGACGCCGAGTGCGATCGGAATCGACATCCACAACGCCAGATAAATCTTGTGCCGGGTTTCACGTTGCTCACGGAAGAGCAGGCCTTTGAATTCTTTGGAGCGCACCAGCGCGCTCGACACGGCCGCAGCCACGCCCAGCTTGATCAGCAGATTGACGAGTATCAGCCGCGGTTCCAGCATGGCATGAACTTGCTGGTGGAGAGCCGGGCGTCTCCGCCCGGCCGCGCGGCCGGACGGGCTAGAACGCCCGTCGCTCCACCGATAGCTTTCTTCCCGCAACATCGTGCGCAGCTACGGGATCAGTTTCCGATTGTACCGGCTGCCTGCTGCAAAAGCTGCTCAACGTTGATCTTCGGGCCCGCCGGAACTCCGCCCTGGGCGAAATCGCGGCTTCCCCCGCCGCGCCCTCCAACCGACGACAACACCTGCTTGAGCAGCGCGCCCATGTCACCCGTTGCGCCGCCGGAAGTCTGCGCGAAAACCAGACCCGGCGGATCCACTCTGCTCGCCACCAGCGCAATCGCGGGCGTCCCCGCTCGCGTCACTTTTTGCGCAAACAATTTGGCGAAGCCGATGTCGCGATCCGAAAACGTCCGCACGACAATCTTCCGCCCGTTCGTCTCCGCTTGGTCGTGAAGCGCGGACAAAGCCATAAGCTCGGCCAGTTGATCGAGCGCATCTTCTTTTTGCTTTCGCACCAGCTTGCTCTCTTCGACATTCTTGCGGATCTGATCCGGCACATCCCAGAGCTGCGACGAGAAAAGTGCAGCCGCCTCGCTGAGGGCGTTGTAGTCACGCCGCGCCATGCGAACCGCGCGACCGCCGCAGACAAACTCCACTCGTGTTCCCTGCCGCACCCGCTCGCTTTTCCGAAGAAGGATCGAACCAATTTGCCCGCTCGAGCCGACGTGAGTTCCGCCACACGCCGACACATCGAAATCCGCGACCTCGACCAGACGCAATTCGTTGCGCTCCGCGGGAGGCAGTTTGCGCAGGCCGAGCCTCTCCGCTTCCGCGCGGGAAACATACCGAATCCGCACCGGACGGTTCTCAAACACAATCTGATTGGCCCGCTTTTCAGCCCCGTCAATCTGCTCCGAACTCACCGACGGCGCTGCCAGATCAATCGAGCAATAGTCTTCCCCCATGTGGAAGGAAACCGTCGGCATTTGGTAAAGCTCGATAAAAGCCGCCGAGAGAACATGCTGCCCGGTATGCTGCTGCATGTGATCGCGGCGGCGTTCGCGATCGATGCTGCCATGCACCGCAGCGCCCGCCAGCGGCAACCGCGCCGGCGCTTCCAGGTAGTGGACGATCCCGCCGTCCTCTGCGTCTGCAACTTCCGCGACGCGCAGGCGATCTTCCCCGCGATCAACTCCGCCCAGCGTGAGCCATCCAGTGTCATGCACCTGGCCACCGCTGGTCGGATAAAACGCCGTTTCTCGCAGGATTACCGCCGGGCGCGATTGCTTAGACGAAAGTGGTGCGACGTCCTCGACCACCGAATCGAACTCGAGGATTTCAGAACTGCCGTAATAAAGACGTTTGGTCATGATGAAGGGCTTTTTGCCCCAGGTTCGCGCCCGTCCTTTGGGCGCTAACCAGGGCGCTTCCGCGGACAAAACAAACGCCAGGCACCGGCGAACCACTGCACACGAAAGAGCCCGTTACCGTTGCTTCCTTCCGGACCTGGCGGGGTTGGCGGGAAAACGTCGCGCGGAACCGATGCCTGACTCTACATCTTAGCAAGAGATCGTTGAAAACAGGAATGGGTTCCGAGCTTTGGTAGTGGTCAAGTTTCGATTTGCACAGGGGAGGTGCTAGGATGCTGACTCCTAGGCCGCCCTATCCCAGCATCATCATCAACAAGTACAAGCGGCGACCGCCGGAGCGCGATATGACGATTTGCGCTGGTTTCGTTTGTACCGATGGGCTTATTATCGGGGCCGATACCGAAAAAAGCGGCGGCATGAAGTATTTTTCCCCAAAGGTTCGCCGTGAATCCTTTGCTGCTGGTGAATACGTATTGACAGGCACAGGAAATGTCTCGTTCCTTGGGATGGCCTCCGATGTCATTAAATCTGCTTTATATGAGGAAGCAAACAGATTCAAGAGTGCGCTGAACAGCGACGAGAAAATCACGATTTTCCAGAGAGTAATTCACAAGAACATCAGGAAATTGCACAAGCAACACGCCCAGTTTCCCGTCTACGAGGATCAGCCAATTTACTTGGAGTTACTGATTGGCGTGCATTTTCAGGGCGAGGACGAACAGATAAAGCTCATGCATTGTACTGGGGATGGTCTAGCCATGTGGTTAGAGCACCACATGACCGCCGGATCAGGTGCGGATATTGCCCTACGTTTCTTGACTATTCTCTCTCCGGGACCTTGTCCAATGAAACTCATGCAGTCAATTGCATTCTGCTGCTTAGCAGAGGCAAAGCTGGGAGCCGAAGGAGCAAGCGGAGATTCAGAATTGATGAAATTACCAAAGCCAGAAGGCCAGACAACTTGGTATTCAGATGCCCCAATCGTCGAACTGGCCGAATCTGCGCTACGCTTGGCTGTAGTGGAATGCCGCGATAAATCGCTATCGAGAGAGCGTTTCGACGCGAGAGTTAAGGAAGTCTTCGATAAAATTCAGGCTGCGAGAGAAGTAGTGGATCAGCATCTCGAAATGGACCGTTTCAGATTGGAGTGGATCAAACAAACTAGGCCCCGACGATGAAAATCATGCGCTCTCGCCTAGCGCCTTGCGTATCATCTCACTTTCAACCGTGGAAGCCCCGACTACTGGCTTCGGCATCAGCGCAACCAATTCCTCAAGGCTCCAAACGTGGTCAGTCAATCCTGCTTCCATTGCTGGCGTGACCTTCAACGTCTGATGCAGGCGGCAGAAGTTATAGAACATGTAGTGCAGAGCTACGGAGTGGGCGTGATTCTCAACCTTCTTGCTGAAACCATTCGTCAGGCGAGTAAAGCGGCGCATGTGCATCCGCATCGTGAGGTTCTGGCGTTCCACGTAGCTTGTTGAGATGTGCTTCGGGTCGGGATTCCCGCTGACCACTTTCATATCAGCGCCGATGCAGCGAGCGGGAGAATAGCGCGTCTCATTTTCCATCGAAGCGCCGTAAATCTTTTGTAGCATCGCGTAGTCGCAATCCATGCCAAACGCGCCTTCGACCGCATCAAGGTACGCTCTGTGGCCGTCCGTAGTGACCTGCACGCGGCCAGTGATCCGGCTGGCGCAATCTTGCATGAACTCGTAAGCCCATCCCGCATCGCGTCCGCCTACTAGGTAGCTGACGATCAGTTTCGTGTCGGCATCAATTCCAACCCACGTCCAAATGTCTCCCCAACCCTCTTGCTTCTTTTCCGGGCTGGCGTTCTTCGCTTTGGCTCCGACGAACTGCCAAATTTCGTCGCACTGTAGACGGCGAACTTTCAGGTTGCGAACGTAACGGTCATGGTAGGCAGCGCACGCGGCTCCCAGATCGGCCAAGAGTTTCAGGATTGTGGGTTTGGAGACTCCGGTCATGCGAACGGTGGCGCGAACGGAACAGCCTTCGATCAAGCATCCGATGACCTTGGCGCGGGTCGTATTGTCTAAGCAGTTCATACTTACCTTATACAATACCCGCTTTAGCATGTCAAGGAAATAATGCGGAAAGGTGCATAAAATCTATGGATTTTACAGACCTCTGCGCTCGACGATTTCTTGGAGTTTTGCCAAGTAGATCATAATCCGCGCTACGTCGTAGTGCTTCCATCCTTGAGTCTGAAGATAGGGAGGAATGGCTTTCATTTGCTCGGGCGACGGTCTTTCGCCCGAATGGACAAAGGCAGAAGCATCGGTTTGTAGATCGGACTCAATAAACGCGCATTCAGTACGTTTAATCCAATCGTTCAATTGCTGAGTCAAAAGACTAGACTCTGCACCACTCTGGGCTGTGATTAGTCGAGTTTCCAGATTTTTTCCGTCTTCCATTAAGCCAGCAAAGGTTATCCTAGTTTGCCGTTGACGATCCAATGACGGTTCAAAGGCTTTTAGCTTATCATTCAGGCCAGTGATCTCAGTGCGGTTTTGCTTAATGGTCTCTGTTTGCTCGCTGGCTAACTTAGGAGGAGTGGCTATCAAATGCCATAGAAACGTCAGCAGAAAGACAAATCCATAGGCCATCAATACTGACGCGCAAAGCCTCGCCGCGTCGGTCATAGATCGTACTCCAAACACTTTCCACGCGATGACAGGAGCAAGCAGAGGAGTGCCAAGAGTAGCGGGGAGTTTGTGAAGCACGAGAAATTGATAAGTATCTTTGAAGGCCCTGCCGCCGACGCTGGCCCAGTACGACCAAATTTTCGGCATAGAAGCGCTTGAAACACTGACACTCCTGTACTACCATTGGATTACGCTTTCCTGCGCAATCTGATAGTTCTAAAGCACCCCGACCTCGAATCGGGGCGTTTTAGTCTTGGAGTGATTTCCCGCCCAGTATACGCTGTACAG
>DASPRY010000050.1:0-30901 GCA_035624215.1 Terriglobales bacterium | reverse complement strand
AGCGGGTAATGCTCCCCAATAGCCAGATGGGAATCATAGGGACTCCTTTGGTATCAAATACAGTAACCCACTGCGTACGACGTGTATTTAAATACACAGCCCCACAGCGCACAGCGTGTCTTCGCCGGGCGGCGCTGCCAGCGTGCGAGTACCCCACGCGGACTCCCCCGCCAGCCACCCTTGGTAGAGGTGGGTTGACACCCCTTTTTAGACCACCTGTTTTACAGGGCTGATCCATACCCCTTTCTCGCAATGCGTTGGACGCTGCTGGCCGCGAGCGGCGATCCGCCAGATGCCGTCCCAAATCTAGCCGCGCTAAATGTAGTGCAAAATACTACGCAAAAAGTCTCGATTTGCTATGCAGCGACGGCCGATTTGCTCGGTCATGATTGTGCAGCGATCATGCAGCAAGCGCCTTTTGCCCATTTCTAATCAGTAACTTAGAAAGCATCACGGATACGTAGACCGTAGCTCATCCTCGATCCACTCAAGTTGCTGCGAGCCGTTCGCACGCAGATTGAGCAGCGTGCGTGGCTGGGACGCTGCCCGTTGCACGCTGCAGGTTGCTCGTCTCAGTACAATGTAACTTCTTGCTATGCAGCATATATACGATTCACTAGCCCTGACGCTCATGTGCTGATGCGCTCGGTCGGATGGCCCGTCCCACACGGACTATCACGTTTTTCATGTTCTTCGCCATTCACCGTTATTGAACGGATTCAGATCTCTTCGGGTATGGAAGAAATTTGTACCTGCACACTTGCTTCAACTTCTCTTTGTTCGAGCCTTCGAACCACACCCACTTTTTCTTGCCATACCTTCTAATTGGCTTCCACCCGTGAGCGACGAGCCACGGGCGCATCTCTGCATTTTCAGGCGTCCAGCCAAGGCTCCGCATGAATTTCTTCTCTGTCCCTTGATGGTTGAGTTTGTATGAAGTGATTATCATCCCGTCAGGCGATTGGTAATCCACATGGAAACTTCCCGAAGGCCGACCGAGGTCTGAGCCGACGTAATACCACCCGCACGCTTGATAGATGGTACCGATCTCACCTGCTTCGGCATCCGAATACGCAAAGAAAATTTGCCAGCCGAAATCTCGATATGCCTGTCGGCATGCCCACCGTGTTAGGAATGAGCCAGCATTTTTTGGTGCATGGGGAGCACAGGCTCCGCGCATGAGACAGACGGTCTGTTTTGCGTATTCAGGGCCGCAAATGTCACCTATCTTTCCGCCCATTACTCCGAAACAGTTTGCGCCCAGGAGTTCGCCATCCAGTTTCAAACCGTAACAAGCCGACACGCCTCGGCCCATCGTTTGCAGCCATTCATACTTCAAGATCACGCTCTCGGCTTCCTTCTTACTGATACGTTCGACTCTTGCGTTGGCGAGCGAAGTCAATTGAAACCGGTTCTCGGCCTCTCCCCAGACATCTCTGATATGACGCTGGTAGCACTTTGTAGGGTCTTCCCTAAACCGAGAACGTGCCACATCGTGTGCTGCTTGAAATTGGAGCGGAAGGGCTGGACTCAAACCGCCATCTGATGGTGGTGCCATCTGTTCTATCATTGAACTACCTCCGCATTGCTGAGTTTCTGAGCGTACTCAGCGAAATTCACCGAAATCTGTTTCAACAGTGTTAGAACGCATTGACGATAATCTTTCTCCGCCTGTGTAGTTACAGGCCTCACCAACGACTCTTCCAACATCACAATGGTTGCGTGCTCTGTGCCATCAGAACCAGACGGGACGAGGCCATTAAGGCGGTGATACAGGTCTTTCCAAAAATCAGGTTTTTTCGTCGGTTCGCTTGGAGTTCGTTTGCCAATACTTTCTTCATATCGGGCAATCCAGAAGTAAGCGGTCGAGTGTGGGATATCCAGTTTGGTTAGCGTTTGCTTAAAACTTGTCCCACCTTGGACAACTTCTGATTGCTTCCGCAGTTCGTAAACAGTGCGTCCGAATTCCAAGCCACGAGGTTCGGCATTCTTCTTATAGTCTTGCCACGCAGACAAGACTGCTGCTTCGAGCGCCGACACATTGATGCTCGGAGTGACTTCCATTGCGGCTGTCATGCGGCACCTCGTGTTTCTATCGAGGTCAGCCACTGCATGATTGATGACTGAAAAAATCTCAGCCCACAGGGAAGACGGAGCACAGGTATCTGGTGCTCGTAGCGGCGTGCCCTTTTTCTGGTCAGGTTATAAACACTTGAGGGTTTACAACGCAGCAATTGGGCTACGTCATTAACCGTCAAGAGTTCAGGTAAAGATTCGACAGATTCAGCGGGTAGCTCGTCGGAGGCTACAGAAGCGGGTTTGTCGGTGTCCACATGGGCACCTCCATGAGTCGCGTTTCAGCAACCCTCGTAGTGCCAGCAGCGTGCTATGCACGCAACCTTCTGCGGTTTTCTGCCTCACTACGTGCCTCGTCAGCGACAACTCTGCGAGGGCTTTTTACATCAATTATTGGGATTGCCTTGCGAGAACGGTTGGCTCTAGGTGGTCAACCTGACTGCTACTGACCGTCAAGCCCCTTGTCCACTGTTATTATTAGTATCAAATTTCCGAGCGAAAGTCAAGCGAAAACCCGCGCCAGTGACCGTTTTTCAGCGAATTGATTATGTACGAATCACAGCAAATCGTCACGAAACGTGACAAGTGCCGCAGACGCTCATAGTTACAGGCGATTGTCCCAGAAAGCTATTTTGGGACAATGCCCGCGAAGCGAACGGTGAGCGAAAGACGACGGGCATTATGACCGTAGTTCTCGGCGCGGAGTTTACTGCACAATTCACTGCACAATGATTGACAGATGTAGCCAAAACGCTGGCTTCTTAGCAGATTGCTGCGAGTGTAAGCGATTGAAAACGCACGCTGCCAATGACTATCGCTCGATTATGAGACCGTCGCTCTAACCACCTGAGCTACACCGCCACGGGGCTGCCTCGACCGGCTTAAAAGCATCTTAACATCCAATGAGAGTGAAACGCCCAGAGTGCAGCGCTGCGCGGGCACGCCACATCGTGAGCGTGAGGTGAACAGGTGAGGAATAGCGTAAGATTCTTGGTCATTGGTTTGTTAGTGCTTTCAGCACCGGCGTTCTCTCAAAGCTTGATTCCTGCCGGGACTGTCTTGCCAGCGCAATTAAGCTCCACTGTAAATTTACAGAAAAGTAAACCCGGACAAAGGATCGCGGCGCGGATTATGCAGGATGTGCCGCTTGCATCGGGGAAAAAGATTTCCGCCGGGGCGAAAGTGATCGGGCAGGTCATTAGTGCGTCTGCAGCCCGGAATGGACAAGCCGCCGAGACAACGCTGCGCTTCAACAAGCTGGAGTTCGGCCATCAATCAGTCAGCGTGAACACCAGCCTGCGAGCCTTAGCATCGATGATGGAAGTTGAGGGTGCGCAAGTCCCAGCGGCCGGGACCGATCGCGGGACTCCATGGGCGTGGACGACCAGGAACCTGATCGGCGGCGAAGTCGCCTATGGACAAGGCGGCCCTGTGGTACACGGAGGAGATATTGTGGGGGAATCGCTCTTTAGTGGTGTGCTGGTTCCACCAATGGCAAATCCCGATTCGGGGTGTCCCTCCGACGCTGGTAGGAACACTCGGCTTCAGGCCTTCTGGCTGTTCGCCTCTGATGCCTGCGGGGTCTACGGCATAGATGTGCGAATAACGCATTCCGGCCGCACCCCTCCACTCGGGGAGATTACCCTCACCTCAGGTAACGGAAAAATCGAGATTCGGAGTGGGAGTGGGATGCTGTTGACCGTCAATAGCGACAACCCACAATAAACCGGCATCATGGGAGGCCTTACCAGGAGCTCGATCACGAGCGGACTTAGTGGCTTTGATAACCTGCCCTTGCAACCCGTCACAAGAAACCAGAAACTGGAAGCTGCATGAAGGCCATTGCGGTCATTCCAGCGCGGCTTGGATCTACTCGTTTGCCCCGCAAGATGTTGCGCGAAATCGCAGGAGAACCACTCCTCGCCCGGGTGTACCGCGGCGTTCAATCCTGCCCGCTGCTTGAAAGTACGCTGATTGCCACCGATTCGGATGAGATTCTGAAGTTTTGCGAGCAGGAAGGGTTTCACGCACGCTTGACTTCCGCGGCATGCCGCAACGGAACAGAGCGCGTACACGAAATTTCCAAATCGATTGCAGCGGATGTGTACATAAATGTGCAGGGAGATGAACTGCTAGCACGCGGGGAGCATATCAAGGCGCTTCTTGAATTAATGGCGGAGTCAGCAACGCAGGTTGCCACATTGAAGACTCCGGCGACGACGGAAGATAGCACAAATCCCAATACCGTGAAGGTCGTCACTGATACGAACCGGCGCGCGCTTTATTTTTCCCGCTCCATGATTCCCTATGATCGCGATGGAATAAAGCCGGCGTACTTCAAGCACTTGGGGTTTTATGCGTATCGCAAGGCTGCTCTCGATTGCTACATAGCGTGGCCGGAGTCTCCGCTCGAGCAAAGCGAGCGGCTGGAACAGTTACGATTTCTGGAGAACGGAATTCCGATCCGCGTGGCTGAAACGCCTTTCGACACGATCCGAGTCGATACGACCGAGGACTTGCGAAGAGCCGAAGAAATACTGAAAGGCCGATAATATTATCCGCGTGCCTTCGCCGGCTGCTTCGCCCATTGCTCGGCTGCAGCCACGCGCCGCGAGATTGCGGGATGGGAGTGGAAAAACCATTCAACCCACCTGGAAGGAGAACGCTCAGCGAGGTTCTGCTCAGCCAGTTTGTTCATGGACGAAATGAAAGGCTTTATGTTGGTGATGGAGCGAAACGCGTAGCGATCCGCCTGGCGTTCGTTAAATCGCGAGAAAGCGTTGATCGCCGGAAGCAACAGAAACGACAGTACGGTGGAAACCAAAACTAACAAAGGAAGATTGGCAAAATCGGAAAGCGTCTCGAAGCTGTGCCAGCGATCCATGGCATAGTGCAGTACCCCGTTCGCCGCCCAGAAGCCGGCTAGCGCGATTCCAGCCTGCACTACGATGCTCTTGAAGATGTGCTTGTGAACATGGTGGCCAAGTTCGTGCGCCAACACGGCTTCAATTTCATCCGGTGAATAGTGTTCCAGCAGCGTGTCGGCAAGGATGATGCGCCGCGTATTGCCAATGCCGGTCAAAGCCGCATTGGCTTTCTTGCTTTTTTCTGAGAGGTTCCATTTATAGATGCCGCGCACGCGGGTGCCAGCGGCTTCGCTGAGTCTAACCAGCCGCGATTTGAGCTGCTCATCCTGGAGCGGCTCGAATTTATAGAAGATGGGAAACAGAACCACCGGAGCCAGTTGCGCCATTAATACGAAGAGGGCCAGAAATGCTGCCCACGCGATTAACCACCAATACTGCGGGGCAGCCCGGATGATGAAGTAGAGAAGTTCGACGGCAATTGACGCCAACAGCAAGCCTACGAGAAAGCCTTTGGCTTCGTCCCATAGCCAAGACCCTAGTTTTTGATTTGAGAGATTGAAGTGATGTTCCAGGTGAAACCCGTAGTAGTCCAGGCCCAGTCCGAGCAATTTGCCTATCCCCATGAGCATGACAACGTACAAGAAAACCGCCAAGACGTAGGTTTGAGAGGAAGCGCGATAGGCCAGGTCGCGCAGCGTACCATTCCAACCGGTGATCAATAAGACCAGCAGCAGCACAAGGCCCAGGACAAAATCGGCAATTCCGAGCCATCGCTTGATGCGGTTGTACCGCCGCGCCTCGGGCGTGTCCGCAGGAATGGTAATCGCCGATAAGGTGGAGTTCATGTCTTGCTTAATTATTGTACTGGCACGCGAGCCGCCGCTACGTCCGAAAGTGAGGTGGCCGGCAGGTCTGAGTTCCGCGGTTAAACCCTATGCTGCAGCTTTGACGAAGGTTTCTGCACTGGCGAGGATCTCCTTTACCAGCGCGGGCGAAGCGGACTCGGCATAAATACGCAAGAGAGGCTCGGTTCCCGAGGCGCGCAGCAGAACCCAGGCCTCGGCGCCATTGCCGTTGGTCGGGGCGTCCAGGAAGAGCTTTACTCCATCCAGGGTCTCCTTTCGGGAGATGGAATAGCGGTTCAGACGTTTGGTTTCATCCGATCGAGCTAGCTGAATTGCCTGCTGCTTTACGTCGTCGGGAATGGGGAGGTCGAGGCGCCCGTAATAGTGTGCCCCATACTCACGCTGTAAATCGGCGACGAGTTGCCCGAGAGGTTTGCCTTCTTCAGCCATGACATTGGCTAAAAGCAGGGCGTTCAAGGTGCCATCACGTTCCGGCAAGAAGCGTGAGTAGCCAATCCCGCCGGACTCTTCGCCGCCGATGAGAATCTCCCGGTCCATCATCAAATCGGCGATGTACTTGAATCCAATGGAAGATTCGTTCAGCTTGCGACCGTGTTTCCTGGCGATGCGATCGATCATGCGGGTTGTGTTGAAGGCCCTCACCACTTCACCCGGCCATTTTTTCCTGGTGAGCAGCCACTGCAGAAGCACGGAAAAGATCTTGTGAGAGTCCACGAAGCTGCCGTCCTCAGCCACTGCGCCGATGCGGTCAGCGTCACCATCGGTGACCAGCCCGGCATGGCAGTGCTCTTTAACCACGGTTTCCTGCAGCATGGCCACGTGCGGCTCGATGGGCTCCGGATTTATACCCGGAAATAGCGGATTCACATCCTGGCGAATGGCGACATGTTCAATGCCATGATCGGCGAAAATCTTCGTCAGCACTCCTCGCCCGGAGCCATACATGGAATCCACGGCCAGCTTAAGCTTGGCCTTGGTAATCAGATCGAGATCGGCGAAGCGGGAGATAGCCTCGATGTATCTCTCTTTTAGATCAACTTCCTCGATGGGGGATTTGTGGCCATCAGGTGTGACGCCGAGGCACAGCTGTTCTTCAATGCCCTTGATAATCTGGGGCGTTGCCGATCCGCCAAACCTGCCCTTGAATTTCACCCCATTCCAGTTCCAAGGATTGTGGCTGGAGGTGATGACCACTCCACCCGCAGCGGCATACTGCTTGACGGCGAGTGAGACGGCCGGAGTCGGAGTGTAATCGTTGGCTAACTTGACCGGAATGCCGGCTGAGGCGATCACTTCAGCTGCTATGCGCGCAAAGCGTGGTGAAGAAAAGCGAGTGTCGTAGCCGATGATTAGGCCTCGGCTAGGGTCTTCGTCTTTCAGAACATAGGCAGAAATCGCGGCGGCCACCTGCCGCACGTTCTCATACGTGAAATCCTCGGCAATGATGCCCCGCCAGCCGTCGGTGCCGAATTTGATATTGGTCACTAGTCGTTCGTTTTTCGTTGCCGGTGCATTCACTGTGCGGATTGCGAACGATGAACGACCAGCGACGAATTACCTGCGGTTAAACCAATTTGTTGAGTTTCTTCTCGTCTAGAAATTTCACAACTTTTCCCACGTCCTGTGCCTTCTCTCGCGTGGTGATCAGCAAAGCGTCCTCGGTTTCCACCACGACCACATTGCGAACTCCGACGGCCGCGACAAACTTTCCCGGAGCATGAATGTAATTGTCCTCAGCGTCCAGGGTGAAGATACCCTGGCCTGAGATCACGTTGCCATTTTCGGGCTGTTGTTTTGCGGTTTGATGTTCGTACAAGGCGGTCCATGATCCCAGATCGTTCCAGCCGAACTCAGCTGGCAGACAGAATATCTTGGAATATTGTTCACCCTTTGCTGAGCGAGGCTCGAGCACCGCGTAATCGATGCTGATGTTTTCGCACTTAGGATACAGCCGGTGAAAAACAGCGCTGAACTTGCGAGTTCCATATGCAGCCGCAATTTCCTCGAGGATCGCCGCTGTCTGTGGCAAGTACTCATGTAGTGCGTTGACCAGCGTTTGTGCCGACCAGATGAACATGCCACTGTTCCAAAAGTAATTCCCGGCCTCCAGGAAGCCTGCAGCCCGCTCGGCATCGGGCTTTTCCGTGAAGCGACGCACGCGAAGCGCACCTCGGTCCGCTTCATTGCCGGTTTCGATGTAGCCGTATCCAGTTTCTGCCCGCGTGGGTCGAACGCCCAGCACAACAATATTCTCGCCCGCGGCAGCAATCTCGATTGCTTTCTTCAATAGCCCACGAAAGCGTTCCTGATTGGAGATCACGTTATCGGAGGGAAACATTCCGATCAACGCGCGTGGATCGGCACGAAGCAGCAGGCAGGCTGCAAGGCCGATGGCAGGGGCGGTGTTTCTGCCCACAGGTTCAGCGACAATCTGTCGTGCAACGAGGCGCGGAAGCTGCCGTGCCATCTCGCGGTGTAGATCCCGGTTGGTGATGATCCAGAAGCGTCGTGCTGGAGCCAGTGGCAGCAGACGCGCAACCGTTTGCTGGATCATCGTCTGCTTGCCGTCTAGCGCGAGCAGTTGTTTAGCGCGACGTTTTCGACTTAAGGGCCAAAAGCGGGTCCCACGACCACCCGCAAGAATCACGGGATAAAAAGCGAAATGGTTATGCGCCGAAGTGTTTTCCCGATTGGCCATGAATCCTTACAATGTTGTTACAGGTTCCGACACGTCGTCCACCGGCAAAGAAGACTTCAAGAATTGGAGTGTCCACTGCGGCCGGACGCAAAATTCGGTTAACGCTGCAGGCACAATGACAGCATCTCCTTTGGTCATAGTTAGCAGTTCGGTTCCATTAGCTTCGATGACGCCGCAACCATCGACCGCGACGAGAATCTGCACCGACTTCCCGGCGTTTCCGTCGCACACTCGAAATTGGTGCGACTCTTTCAGTTCAAACATCTCAACTACAAAGTACGGTGAGGCTATCAGAAGCGAGTAGCGGTTCTTGCCGCCGTCGATTGCACGCGGCTCCGCGCGCGCTACTTTTCCAGAACCCGGATGTTCGTTCAGTACCGAGAGGCCTGTCTGGAGATGCAATTTACGCGGTCGGCCATAATCATACAGGCGATACGTGGTGTCACACTGTTGCTGGGTTTCTACAATGATTGAGCCCGGCCCCAGCGTATGGACGGTACCACCAGCCACATAAATCATGTCTCCGGGAAACACATCGATCCAGTGCAAGAGGCCCTCGGCTCGAGTCTGGTGAATAGCTTGTTCAAACTGTGTCTTTGTGACGCCAGATTTCAAGCCAAGCGCCACCTGTGCGCCGGGTTGGGCGTGAGCCACGTACCAACACTCGGTTTTTCCGTGGGGCTGTCCAAGACGGTGAGCTGCTTCGTCATCCGGATGCACCTGCACGGAAAGTTTCTCGTGCGGAAATAAGAATTTCACGAGCAGCGGAAAGCGATTGGGATTCTTGGCGGCATGACCAACCAGCTCAGGACCGTATTCGGCGCTCAGATCGGCCAGGGATCTGCCTTGCAAGGGGCCATTTGCCACCCGGCACTGATCGCCCGTCAGCCAGGATTCCCCGATTTTTTCTGCAAAATGCTCGTTAGGATAAATCGGTGACAAGTCCTGCGTTCCCCAGGGGCGAGGATCGAAAGCGGGAGACATTCGTAAGGGATACAGATCAATCATGGTGCGCAGAGGTTGAGGCCGTCAACGCGCGAACGGCGACGGAACCGCATCTCGATTAGAAGTATAGCGAAACGGAAAAGCTGCCGAGCCTTCGAGAGTTTCACAGATGCGCAAGGAATTTGCGCATTCGTTCCAGACCCCGATCCAGCTCAGCTGTGGATGTTGCATAAGAGACGCGAATATGATCGGTGGTGCCAAAACCCTCGCCAGGAACTGTCGCCACGTGTGCCTCTCGTAGAAGCTTTCCAGCCAGTTCTGATGCCGATTGGATTCCGCTGCGCCCGAAAAACGCCGAAATGTTGGGATAGGTATAAAAAGCACCTTGCGGCAAGGTGCACTTAACACCGGGAATAGCGCGCAATCCATTGACCACGTGGTCGCGCAACTTGATGTACTCGGCACGCATGTCGGATACGCATTGTTGCGGTCCCTTGAGCGCCGCGACTGCGGCCTTCTGCACGATGGAAGTCGGATTCGACGTCGACTGACTCTGAAGTTTCTGCATCGCGCTAATCACTGGCGCGGGAGCCAACGCGTAGCCGAGCCGCCATCCGGTCATGGAGTAGGTCTTGGAAAGCGAGCCGACGATCACCATGCGCTCCTTGAAATCGCGCAACGAAGCGACGGAAAAACGCCTGTTGGCGTAGTTCAGGTAGACGTAGCATTCATCCGACATTACCCAAATGCCGCGCTCGTGTGCCAGTCGTACAACCTCGCTCATGGATTCCGGAGACATGACTGCGCCGGAAGGGTTGCAAGGGGAATTAAGAATGATCAGCTTGGTTCGCGGTGTAAGCAGACGCTCGATCATCCCGGCACTGATCCGAAAATCCTGACTCTCATCAGTTTCAAGCAAGGCACAGTCACCGCCGGCGTAGCGGACGATGTCTTTGAAAGAAACCCAATAGGGCACCGGCAAAACAACTTCGTCACCGTGATCCACAAGCACCTGGATAGCGTTAAAGATCGCGTGCTTGCCACCGACGCAGGCGATGGCCTCTTCGCGGCGATAGTCGGAGTCGAAATCCACCGCGTGCCGATGCACAATGGCATCGCGCAACTCGGCGGTACCACCCACCGATGTGTACTTGGTAAAGTTGCCTTGAATCGCGGCAATAGCGGCATCCTTGATGTGCTGGGGCGTGGGAAAATGAGGTTCGCCGGCTCCAAAATCGACCACGTCAATGCCTTGCTGGCGCAGCTTCTCCGCTTCGTTCACCACCGCCAAGGTAGCGGACGGCTCGATTCGGTTGATACGATCGGTAAGCTTCAGAACTGGGGTTGCTTGTATAATCGTTGTCATTGTCGTCCCCTTGGTTTTGGTCCCCTTGCGTGTTCAAGTTTAATTGCCGGGTCCAGTTTCTCTTTTAGCCTCTGTTCTACCAGTTCCGGCACCAACCCTTTGATGGAGCCGCCCAATTGAGCGATCTCGCGTACGAGGCGGGAACTCAGGTACGAGTATTGCTCGGCTGGCATCATGAAAACGGTTTCCAAATCGGGCCGTAGCTTGCGGTTCATCAACGCCATCTGCAACTCGTATTCGTAGTCACTAATGGCGCGAATCCCACGTAAAACCGCTCCGGCCTTGACTTTCGACGCATAATCGACGGTGAGGCCGTCGAAGGTGTCTACGTCTACATTCTTGAAGTTCTGGGTCATAGCTTCCAGCATGCGCTTGCGATCCGACAAGCTGAACAAAGGCCCTTTCTCCGGATTACGCAGGATAGCCACTATCAATTGGTCGAAGATCTTGCTCCCGCGGGCGATTAAATCGAGGTGACCGTTAGTGGGAGGATCGAACGAACCGGGGTAGATAGCGATGACCTTTTTCAATGTGCGCCAGACCGAACTAATTTCGGCAAAACAGGATTTTATTCGTCTCATGAAGTGAATAGCAATTCTTCTTTACGGAATGCCGGGCGAGCGCGACTTCCGCAAGATCGCCCGGCAGGACAACGGCGCAAGCTCGTTGAGCTCCTTTCGTTACCAAAGGGCCTTGTACCGAAGGACGAGGAAGCAAGCACTGGATACGATTTTCGGTCTGGCACAATAGTGGTAGTTTGTAACTTGCTGAGCGCCGGACACGGAATTACCCTCCATAACTGATGCCGCTACGCGCTCTTTTGCTCTCCTCCAAACGGGAGACATCCGGTCCGCTGGTCCAAGCTTTGCTGGAATTAGACTTGGACGTCGAGCACTCGCCAGAGATTTTTGCCGCGATCCGAGAGCTCACCAGCAGAAGTTTCGACCTGATCGTGGCTGATTTGGACGACGGGCCGGAAGCCGAGTTTCTCTTGAAGGCTGCGCGTGAATTGCAGATAAACGAAAACGCAGTCATGCTGGCCGTAGCGAGTGAGGCTAATAACCAATTCCCCGAAGCTTACAACGGGGTGGACCTTGTGCTCACGACGCCCTTAATTCCCGAGCAGATCAAGTACTCTTTGCTTGGCTGCGATCGGTTTCTAATGGCTTACATGCGCGGTGGCGCGGACAACAGCCATTCTCGGGCGCAGTCAACCGCCGGGTTGAAGCGCAAGACATCGCCGCCCATGCTCGTGCCAGCGCTAAATCAGCGTACGCCGGTACATCGGCAATAAACCAGTTCACAACTTTTTACCTATTTTTACCCCGAATTGACACATTGGTGTCGGCGAATGACTATGTTATTTCCCAGCCTGGTCCAGACGCGATGCGGATCAGGAAACCACAATGTTGAAGCGGCGTTGGAACGAGCGAACCCGGTTGATGTTGACCCTGGAGTTGGCTGTAGTGTTGCCCGCCGCGGTCCTGGTTTTCCTGAGTGTTATGCATGTCAACAGCATCCAGCGTGACAAGGGAGTGCAGGCCGCGTTCCAGCGCGATTTCAGCCACGTGCTGAAAATCTCGGAAAAAGAGATTAATCAGAGAGCCTATGAACTAGCCGATGAGGTGAGAAACGAAATTCCAGGCGCCGGCGCGGCGTGTTCGGAAACCATGGACAGGATTCTAGGTTCCCATCCCTATGTGGCTCACATATTTATTTATGAACCCGCCACCGGTATGGTGTTCCGTTCTCAGCCGCATCGCCTGAAGGACGCTTCCTTCCGTGAGGAGGCTGAAGACCTTTCCAGCATGTTCAGCGGATGGATGCAGATCGAGTACAGGGACCAAATGAAAGATTTGCAGGAGATGTCGGAGAAGGGGGAACGTTACTACTTCTTTGACAACTGGGCCCCGCGCGGCGACAAGCGCGTATATCAGTCGGGAGGGGTTTTTCTAGCAGGCGACAGCCATGGCGGGAACACTGCCGTCGCCGGCTTTATCTTCGATGCGGAGTATCTGCACGATCAGTTCTTTCCGGAAATGCTGGACCAGTTGTTGAGTCACCACGAGGAAAAGGGCGAGAGAAACCACGTGGTAATGATGATTCATCCCAAGAATGAATTGACACCCTTGGCTGCGTCGGTCGGTTGGGATGGTGGTTATCCCGAAGTAGAGCGGAACATGGAAGGAGCGTTTCCTAAGCTCACCATGGCCATCAAGCTGCCGGGAACTACTCTGGCCGCCCTGGAGCAGCACTTCGTCCGCACCGATTTCATGGTGTTGGCAGGCATTTCATTGCTTTTGGCCGGCGGAATTATCCTCACGCACCGCAACATCGCCCGCGAGATGGCGCTGGCACGTTTGAAGTCGGATTTCGTCTCCAACGTTTCGCACGAGCTGAGAACACCGCTTTCGCTCATCCGGTTATACGCTGAGACGCTGGAGATGGGGCGGCTCACATCACCGGAAAAATACCACGAATACTACGCAATTATTCGCAAAGAGAGCGAACGTTTGTCGGCGCTGATCAACAATATCCTCGATTTCTCCCGGATTGAAGCGGGGCGGAAAGAATATGACTTCCGCGAGACGGACATGCGTGAGCTGGTGCATAACACCTTGGAGTCCTACCGCTATCAGATCGAGCAAAACGGATTTGCGTTTGAGGAGCGGATTGCCGATGATGTGCCGCCGCTGCGTGTGGATCGTGAGGCAATGGCGCGCTCGCTGCTAAACCTGGTGAACAACGCTTTGAAGTATTCGCAGGATCGAAAGTTTATCGGGGTGAATCTGTTTCGCGACAATGGACTGGTGAAGCTGGAAGTTGAAGATCACGGAATTGGAATTCCGGCAAGCGAGCAAAGCAAGATTTTCGAGAAGTTTTATCGAGTGGGTGATCCGCTGGTTCATAACACGAAGGGGAGTGGCCTGGGCCTGTCGTTGGTGCGCCACATTGTGCAGGCACATGGTGGCGAAGTCATGGTGGATAGCGCGCCGGGACGGGGAAGCAAATTCACCATCACTTTGCCGGTGAATAGTGGAGCAAACGCGAGCAAGACTGTTTCTGCCTAGTTTGGAGCTTTGAGCGTATGGTGAAAATCCTGGTTGTCGAAGATGAGCCCAACATGGTGGCGGGGTTGCGCGACAATTTTGAATTTGAGGGTTACCAGGTCATCAGCGCGCCGGATGGCGTCAGTGGTTTGGAGCGCGCGCTGCGCGAGACCCCGGATCTAGTGATTCTTGATGTGATGATGCCCCGGATGAGCGGTTTAGACGTTTGCAAGCAGCTCAAAGCAAAGAAACCGGGAATTCCCATCATCATGCTTACCGCGCGCGGGCAGGAAGTTGACAAAGTGGTAGGACTGGAATTGGGCGCGGATGATTACGTTACCAAGCCGTTTTCCATCCGCGAATTGCTGGCGCGGGTGAAAGCCGTGCTGCGCCGCGCAGGAACTGCCGCTAAGACTCAGGAGAAGTTTTCATTTGGCGAAGTGGAAGTGAACCTTCGCAATTGCCAGGTGTCGAGAAAAGGCAAGACCATGGATTTTTCTTCGAAAGAGTTCGAGTTGTTGAAGTTCTTTTTGCATCATCCGGGAGAAACCTTGAGCCGCGACCGGTTGCTGGAGGAAGTTTGGGGTTACGAGCACTTTCCAACAACCAGAACTGTCGATGCTCATATCGTCAGGTTGCGGCAGAAAGTCGAACCCAAGCCGGATGAGCCCCGGTTCATCCTGACTGTGCATGGGACAGGTTACAAGTTTGTCGGCTGACTAGTTGCAGGAGATTCCAAGTGGAGAATGCGCTCCAACTGCAAGGCGAACGGCGAGAAAAGATTGGGTCGTCGCGCATCGATGACACGCAGCTGATCCGCGAAGCCCAGATGGGTAACGCCAGTGCTTTCGAAGAACTGGTGCGCCAGTATGACCGTGCCGTGCTTCGCCTGGCAGTCCACCTCACGGGGTCTCAGGAAGATGGGCAGGACATCTATCAGGAAGCGTTTCTCCGCGCTTACATCAACCTCGGCAGTTTCCGGTTTGAGTGCTCGTTTTATACGTGGATTTATCGCATAGTGACAAATCTCTGCCTCGATCATCTGCGCAAGAGGTCCTCACGCGCTCGCGATCTGACCACGACGATCTCTTCTGATGGCGAAGAGGAGCAGGTGCTCGATCGTTTGCCGGATCAGCGGGCTGACACCAGTCCGGAGCGGAGCATCATGAGCCGTGAGCTGCGAGCGTTCATCCGCCGGGCGATGGAAAGACTGTCGCCGCGCGAGCGAGTTGTGTTTGAGCTCAAGCACTACCACGGACTGCGCCTGCGGACCGTGGCCGGCATTTTGAACACCAGCGAAGGAACCATCAAAAACACCCTGTTCCGGGCGACGCACAAGCTGCGCACGCAATTGGCCGAAGTGCGCTGAACGCGGATTTTGAGCTCCCAGGTTTTGTGGGATTTCCGCGGCAACCGCTACCTCGACCAGAATGCACCATCGTAGTTTGCTTGGAGCCGAAGGCCTCCTAAGACTACCTACTTGATGTCCTTCATCGGCAACATTGAACCGTAGTCGCGGCCGGAGGGTTCGACCGCGCGGGCCACGATTCCGTCGAAGGCATCAGCCAACTCAGGAAGTCTTGCCAGAAGACCTTTCATCACCGCGGTGTTTTCCTGAAACGTTTTGGCGGCATCCGACACGTCGGCGGATTGATATTTGACGACCAAATCGAAATCATCGCCCACGGCCAGTGGGAAGACGGTGGTGAGTTTATAAGTTTTGCCTGCCGCCACAAGATCAACGGTGGTGCCATCTACTGGCAGGTCGGTTGGTTTCACCGCCTGCGACTCATCATAAAGGTTGTCGGTAATCTGGGTGTACATGAACGGGAGGGGGACTGAAAGTTCCCGCGCTTCCAAATAATAAAACCAGGCATTGTGGTTCTGACCTTTGGACTTAAATGCGCGAGCCTTGTCGGCGAACCAATTGCCCTCGTGCCCTTTTACCTGGAGATCTTTTAGGTAGAAACCAGCAATCTTCCAATCGGCGGCCTGTTGCTGCAGCACAAAGGAGACAGTACGTGGAGGCTTCGGGCCGCTAGCATCCAGCACCACAATGCCGTAGTTCCCGGGAGCCAGATTGGGAATGACAAATTCTGCGCTGTTAGCAGTTTGACCGCTCTTGCCAAAGACGCCGCACAGAAACTCAGCACGCTGTAAAGGCGTAGTTCCTTCCACCTTCAACAAGTACGGTGGACGGCTGGTAGCTTGAGCGCCGGTCAGGGCCGCCTGACTGTCGTTTAAAGCGTTTTCGACAGCAGAGAAATCAGCTGCCAAGCTGGGAGTCGCACTCTGCTTGAGAGAGGCACTGTCTCCACGGGAGACCATATCTAAGTACCGCTTGCCTGTGTTCTGAAGAGCATTACGAGTGGGTTCGTCCATGTCGGCCGCTGTGAAGCAGGTCTGCGCATAGGCAAATCCGACGGACATCACCGCGATTGAAATTTTGAAGAATAAGCGCAGCGGCATTTTGCGTGACAGTTTCATAGGTGCGCAGCAGGGTGTGACGGCAGCTCCGATAAAAGCTTTGGCCTTCAAGTTTACCTCTGCGGTCGAGCGACTAACATCGGGTGTCGTTTGTAGCCGGTCATTGCGCCTGCTGCCTCCATGTGGTACCGTCCCATTTGATTCCCATTCTCCCGGGAAAGGAATTCAATAATGGCCGGTTGGATCATTCTCGGCATTATCGTCGTGGTCGGCTTCCTGCTGGTTGGAATGTACAACCAGCTCGTGCAGTTACGCGTGCGCACGGACTCGGCTTGGTCTGATATAGACGTGCAGCTCAAGCGCCGTCACGATCTCATTCCCAACCTTGTCGAGACGGTCAAAGGATACGCCGCACACGAAAAAGGAACTTTTGAGAATATCGCGAAGTACCGTTCCATGGCCATGCAAGCCACCACGCCGGCCGACAAGGCCGAGGCGGAAAATCAACTCACCGGAGCCCTCAAAAGCTTGTTCGCCGTCGCGGAGAACTATCCCCAGCTTAAGGCGAACGAGGAGTTCCTGCAGCTCCAGGCGTCCTTGAGCCAGACGGAAGACAGCATTCAAAATTCCCGCCGTTATTACAATGCCGTGGTGCGCGATCTCAATACCCGGATTCAGTCCTTTCCGACCAATATTCTGGCGGGAATGTTCGGTTTCCAGCAGCGGCAATTCTTCGAAACTGCGGCCGCCGAGCGCGAACCCGTCGCCGTCAAATTCTGATCGGCATGAAGAAACAAGGCAGCCCGGTTGAGGATAGTGGTGCGGCTTGATAGCCAGCGCCCGCTCAGGATGACAACCAAAGCGTATTTCTGCCGCGGCATTTTCCTCGTCATTCCTCTGCTTTTATTTGCCGATCCCGTTTTTGCCCGTAGTTGGCGAGTGAGCGATTTCAGTGACACGATTTCGGTGGCTGACGATGGGTCCGCCGCCGTCCACGAACGCATCACGCTCGAGTTCAACGGCCAGTGGCACGGTATTCACCGATTCATTCCGGTGGAATATCCTGGTCCACGCGGCACCAACTACACGCTTTTTCTCAAAATCACCAGTGTCACCGACGACAGCGGCAACAATCTCAAGTATGAATCTTCCAAGTCAGGCGATTATCGCGATCTGAAGATCTACATTCCCGACGCTGACGATGCCACCCGCGTCGTCAACATCGATTACACGGTCCGCAACGGAACGCGCTTTTTTGAGGACCACGACGAGTTCTATTGGAACGTTACGGGAAATGACTGGCCGGTGCCGATCGAGCATGCGTCGGCGGTAGTCAGTTTTCCAGGCTCAGCCGCAGGATCGCTTCGGGCGCAAGCCTTCACCGGCGTATACGGCTCGGCCGAGCGCGATGCGACTACCGAGGTAAATGGTTCCGAGGCAAACTTTGAGACGAAGAATCCGCTGCCCATGCGTGGCGGCCTGACCATCGACATCTACATTCCCAAAGGCATTCTCACAGAACCGAGTGCGTTCACGCGGACGATGTGGTTCATAGGTAGCAATCCCATCGTATTTCTTCCGTTCTGGACCTTTGCCGTGATGTTCGTGATGTGGTGGTATTGGGGACGCGATCCCGATCCTGGCGTGTCAGTCGCTCCCATGTACGAGCCGCCGCCAGGAATCTCGCCGGCAGAGGCAGGCACGCTCATTGGAGACACGATTCATCCTCGCGACATAACCTCCACCATTGTCGACTTGGCGGTACGCGGGTTTGTCAAAATCGAAGAGACCAAAGATGAAGGCATGGTTTTCCACCATAAAGATTACATCCTTCATTTGTTGATCCCACGCGAGAAGTGGCAGGGATTGCAGCCACACGAGCGGGTAATGATGGAGAACATTTTTGGTAGCGAGAGCGATGTCCGGCTTTCCAACCTGAAAAACCGGTTTTACACGGCAATTCCGGTGATTCGGCAAGACATCATGGCGGAGCTGAAAACCAAGGGAATGTATCTGCTCGATCCGGAATCCGCCAATGGCTACAGCTTCGTGGGTATTGTGATCATCGTCGCTCCGTTCTTGATGCTGCAATTCCTCTGGCACAAAGACGTTTTCAGTTCCATGGGGCTGCTGATTCTCTGCGGCATTATTTCCGCGATCATCTGGTGGCTGTTCGCACGGCAGATGACGGCCAAGACCATTAAGGGCGGGCGCACGCAAGTGGCGGTGCTGGGCTTCCAGGAATTTATGAATCGCGTGGATAAGGACCGCTTGCAGCGCATGCCTCCAGACACATTCGAGAAATATCTTCCCTACGCCATGGCTTTGGGTGTGGAGCACCATTGGGCGCAGGCATTCGCCGGAATTGTAAAGGATCCACCGAGCTGGTATGTGGCGCCGGCTGCCTATGGTTATGGCATGGGATTCAACCCGATTTTGTTTTCATCGTCGATGCACAGCATGGCCAGCGATATGCACCAGGTTTTCGTCTCGGCGCCTCGGGCGAGCTCGACGGGCTCAGGATGGAGCGGCGGCGGATTCAGCAGCGGCGGTGGTTTCTCGGGCGGCGGCTTTGGCGGCGGCGGTGGCAGCGCGTTCTGACAGTGCCTGAGCCAGAGACTGCGGAGCGCCCACATTCTTACCGTTTACCATCGAACCAGCTGCTGCGGATCTTCTACCAGCACGACATCGTACTTTTCCAGCATCGGCATGAGGACATTCTCCAATTCGCGTTTCCACAATTCACCCTCATAAAACTTAGCTTTCATGGGCTCACGCGAATCGAGATCGGGAAAACCCCGCATGAAAAAGAAAGTGTCAGGATCTCCCACGGAAAGAAACGGCCCCAGAATCCTCATCCCAATTTCTTCGTGGGCGGGGATGGACTTTTCGCGGAAAATTCGAAGAAATTCCTCGCGTTTGCCCGGTTTCGTTTTATAGGTCCGCATTTCAATAATCATCGTTAAACACCTGATTCGCGACCAAGCCTGTATTCAAAAACAGCAGCCTGCGAGGCGAACATTATAAGACCTCTGGGAGCTGCATCTGGCAACGGTAAGATAGTGGCGTGGCAATTAAAGCGCCTGCCGACAGTGGCAACATTCTCATGGCAGATTTGTTGAGCAAGGTTTCCTGGCTGGTGCATGGTTTCTCGACTCGCCGTAACGGAGTTTCTCGTGTATACGGCAGTGGAACGCTGAATCTCGGCTTCACGAAAGAGGATTCACGTTCCGCGGTTGGACGCAACCGGCGAAGGTTTCTGCAGCAGCTCGGCGCAGTAACCGATAAGGGCCGATGGCCGCTGGTTACGCTGCGTCAGATTCACTCTGATCTGATTCACAACATCAACCCCGAAACGAAACATACGCTGACCGGCGATGGCCTGATTACGTCCACACCCGGAGTATTGCTTGCCGTCCAGACCGCCGATTGCCTTCCATTAATACTGGTTGATATCAGGAGACGTGCCGTGGGGGTTTTTCACGCCGGCTGGCGCGGGACCCTCAGGAGGATTGCTGAAAAAGGTGCAGGCGAGATGCGCCGTTGCTTCGGAACGAACCCGAGGGACATCATAGCGGTCCTCGGCCCGGGAATTCATGACTGCTGTTATGAGGTTGGCGGGGAGGTACGGGAGCATTTTGAATCACAATTTTCTTATGCCGGCGATCTGTTCCGCGAAGTCAAGGAAGCGGATCCGATTCGCGAAAAATATCCGCTGTTGTTTCTTACCGCCCGTCCGCCAGGGCATAACCGATTGCCACACAAGATTTTTCTCGACTTGGTGGGAGCAAATCGGCGCCAGTTGCTCGATGTGGGAGTCGCGCCGAAGAACATAACTATGTCGCCATTGTGTACGGCTTGCCGCCCTGACCTGCTGTTTTCCTACCGTGCCGAAAAAGCCATTACTGGGAGGATGATGGCAGTAGTGGGAATCCGCAAGGAACAATGACGTATCCCAAACTCGGTGTCCGCGGGAAAAGTCATCGTGTTGCCGATTTGAGCCGCTGCTCCAGGGCATCGACTTCCTCACGCATGCCTTGAGGAAGGCGATCGCCGAATTTGGCGAAATGTTCCCTGATGCGCGGCACTTCTGCCAGCCAGCCCTCGATATCGACGCTCAGGAGCTTGGCAATCTTTTCCGCGGAAAGATCCAAACCCTTCGTGTCGAGATCGGCGGGGTCAGGCAGACGCCCGATTGCGCTATCGTGCGCGTGGACTTTGCCATCACAGCGTTCGAAGATCCATTTCAACACACGGCTGTTCTCGCCGTATCCCGGCCAAAGGTACTTGCCGTTTTCGTCCTGGCGAAACCAATTCACGTAGAAAATCTTGGGGAGCTTAGAGGCGGCTGAATGCTGGCCAATCTTGAGCCAGTGCGCGAAGTAGTCGCCCATGTGATAGCCGCAGAAGGGGAGCATGGCCATGGGATCGCGCCGTAATTGTCCAACTTTGCCCACGATGGCCGCTGTGGTTTCACTGCTGGCGGTAGCGCCAAGAAACGTTCCGTGTTGCCAGTTGAAGGATTCGGTAACTAAAGGAACAACGCCCGCACGCCGTCCGCCAAAAAGGATTGCGTCGATCGGCACACCGTTGGGATCTTCCCACTCGGGAGCTATGGCCGGACATTGTTTGGCGGGAGTGGTGAAGCGAGCATTGGGATGGGCAGCCCTGCGTCCGGACGCGGGTGTCCAGGGGCGCCGCAGCCAATCGATCAACTCGGGCGGCTTCTGCTCTGTCATTCCTTCCCACCAGATGTCGCCATCGGGAGTGATCGCGCAGTTGGTAAAGATTGAATTATGAGTCACACTGCGCATGGCGTTGGCGTTCGATCTCATGCTGGTTCCGGGCGCGACACCAAAAAATCCAGCTTCAGGATTGATGGCATAGAGTCGGCCATCGGCGCCAAATTTCATCCAGGCAATGTCGTCGCCGATGGTCTCCACCTTCCAGCCGGGAATGGTTGGAATCATCATGGCAAGATTTGTCTTGCCGCACGCCGACGGAAACGCTCCCGTCATGTACTTTGCCTCGCCAGACGGGCTGACTAGTTTCAGGATCAGCATGTGCTCGGCCATCCAACCTTCGTCGCGCGCTTGCACGGATGCGATCCGCAAGGCATGGCACTTCTTGCCAAGCAGTGCGTTGCCGCCGTATCCGGATCCGTACGACCAAATTTCCCGCGTCTCCGGGAAGTGACAGATATATTTGAACTCGGGATTGCAGGGCCAGGTCGAATCCTGATCCTGTGGTCCCAACGGAGCCCCGATGGAGTGCAATCCGCGGACGAATTCGCCATTTGCTCCCAGAACCTGCAGCACGGGTGTGCCCACTCGTGCCATGATGTGCATGTTGGCGACCACATAAGGGGAATCGGTGACCTCCACACCGATGTTGGCAATTGGCGAACCAACCGGCCCCATGCTGTAGGGGATCACGTACATGGTGCGGCCGGTCATCGATCCGGCATACAAATGGTGCAAGGTTTCCTTCATTCGCGAAGGATCTTCCCAGTTGTTGGTTGGCCCGGCGTCATCTTTGCTCTGCGAACAGATAAATGTCTGATCTTCGACGCGCGCAACGTCCGCGGGATTTGAACGAACCAGGATGCTGCCGGGGCGCTTCGCGGGATTCAAGGGAATCGCGACACCCGCCAGCGTCATGATGCGGATCATCTCTTCGTATTCCTGCTGGGATCCATCGCACCAGTGCACTTGGTCGGGGCGGCACATCTGCGCCATTTCGTGTACCCACTCAGTGAGCTGTTTATTGGCGCTGGGGGCGGCTTTAACATCCATGGTGGTACTAGACATATAAGATTTCTCCTGGCACATTACGAACCTGTCGCTGCTGAGCACCGGGACGGGGGTAGAAAATGGCCGGCGATGAAAATGTTCACAGGCGCGGACGTCTTTGGACGCAAAATCAGGACTACTGAGTGATCAAGCCATCTTCGCAGTTGGCCGCCGCTCGAGTCATGATGCCCTAGTATTGTGCCTCTTTGCGCGGGCATTGACAATGGGCTTGGTGCACGAAGGTAGCGGCTCAGGAAGCCACAGAGGGCTGCAGACCGGCTTCTTCCGCAACTACGGCGTCCAGATGGGCGAGAGTTTGAGGCACCGTTAGCGAATACATCTCCTGGCTAACCCCCTCGCCGGTCTGCAAGGCTGTTTTCAAGTAATGGCCTGCAATTTCGATGGCCAGCGGATCGGTGATCACTTTCCCGGTTCGCTCCCGATACTCAACCCACGCGGGAAGGGGTAGCGCTATCCACACCGGACGTCCGTCCACTAGAAACTTAATATCGACCGCATCAGCATGACGGGTGGCAACAGCCACAATCAGCGCCTGATAAAGACAGTGCACTTTCTTCTTGCTCCAGCGGTCGACAGCATGGAAGTCTTCGTACATCAAACCCAACTATAGCGAAGCACAGCGACCGGGGCAAACCGCACTCTTGCCGTCGAGTCCCATCAATTCTCAGTTCTTCAGGCTCACTTCTCACTTCTGACTTTTCCTCACCAGCCGTCTTCCGACGATCCCGTACCTGCCTTCCAGCACGATGTTGATTGCTTCAGTGTAAGCGATGTGCTCCTGCTCCAGAATTCGCGACGCTAAGCTCTGCTCAGTATCTGTATCGAGCACCGGAATCGCCCGTTGCACGATGATCGGCCCGTGGTCAAGTTCTTCATCGACGAAATGCACCGTGCAGCCAGAAACCTTTACTCCGTAAGCAAAAGCCTGTTGTTGCGCTTCCAGGCCCGGAAAGGCCGGCAGCAGCGATGGATGAATATTGAGAATCCGTCCTGAAAACTGCCGCACAAACCATGGTGAGAGCAGCCGCATGTATCCTGCCAGGCAGACCAGATCAACTTTGTGCTCCTGCAGCGCCGCGACCACTTCGCGATCGTGGTCCTTCCGCTCTTTGCCTTTGGACGGAATCACCAGCGAGGTGAGCCCAAGCCTGCGAGCGATTTCGAGTCCTCCAGCGTCGGCCCGGTTGGAGATCACGATGGCGATGCGTGCGTCTGGAATCTTTTCGGTCGCCAGATTGCTCGCAATCGCTTCAAAGTTCGACCCGCGTCCGGAAAGCAGGATGCCGAGATTTTTCATGCTGGGATTCTAATTCACCACGGAGACGCGGAATCTCCGAGTGTAGATTTCTTGATTCTTCCACTATCAGTTCCTGATTCTGCCTCTGGCTGCAGCATTCCTTATAATGCGGTGGATGCCAAATTTCCCTGCAGTTGACGAGCAACTTGCTTATTTGAAGAAGGGCGCGGCGGAAATTATCCGCGAGGATGAACTGCGCGCGAAAATTGAACGCTCGCGAACATCGGGTAAACCGCTGCGCGTGAAACTGGGCATGGATCCGACCGCTCCCGACCTGCACCTCGGCCACACGGTCATCTTGCGCAAGCTCAAGCACTTTCAGGATCTCGGGCATACTGCGATTTTTCTGATCGGTGATTTCACTGGCATGATTGGTGACCCGACCGGTCGTTCGGCGACGCGGCCGCCGCTCAGCCCGGAAGAGATCATGCGCAATGCCAAAACATACATGGCGCAGGTGTACAAGATCCTTTCTCCCGACAAGACCGAGGTTCGCTTCAACAGCGAATGGTTTGACAAAGTGAAGTCGGCGGACTGGATTCGGCTGGCGGCAAAGTTTACGGTATCGCAAATGCTCGAGCGGGAAGATTTCCACCAGCGATTCCAAGATGAGAAGCCGATTGCCCTGCATGAACTGCTCTATCCGCTGGCCCAAGGATACGACTCAGTTGCACTCAAGGCCGACGTTGAATTAGGAGGCACAGACCAAAAATTCAACCTGCTGATCGGGCGGGAAATGCAACGGGGATATGGGCAAGAGGCGCAGGTCGTGCTGACCACGCCCATTCTCGAGGGACTGGACGGCGTGCAAAAGATGTCGAAGTCGTTGGGGAATGCCATCGGAATCACCGAAGCTCCGTTGGAGATGTATGGGAAAGTGATGTCGATTTCTGACGAGATGATGTGGAGATACTACGAGCTGCTGACGGACATATCGATGTCTCTGATAGGGAAGCTTAGGGAGAGGGTCGAGAAGGGTATCGTTAATCCGATGACCGCAAAGCGCGATCTGGCGCGGCTCATCGTTAGGGATTTCCACCCGCCCGAGGCGGCAGAAAGGGCTGAACGGAACTGGTCGGCACGATTCCAACGCCATAAGCATCCGGAAAAAGAATATGTCCCCGACGACGTGGAGTTAGCCAGTGTGCCGTATGATCGAGTCAAGAGCCCATCCGACGGAGGCGGGCACCCGCTTAGGGTCGACAAGCTCCTCGCTCACGCTGGTATGGCCACCTCCGTCGCTGAAGGCGCTCGGAAGGTAAAACAGGGGGCAGTGGAGATTGATGGCGCGCGTGTGGTTGAACCGGTGTTCCTGCTACAAGGGCTACCCGCCCATTTGACGATTCGTGCCGGCAAGTTATGGAAGTTGGTGACTGTCTCCTAGTTCGGCAGAAGCCATGTCCCGGACTCTGGAATCGGCATCCGCATCTACACCGCGACTGTGACTGAGGTTTCAGTGCGCGTGACAGGCCGATACAAAGTGTCGCGCTCGACGGGTTCGCGGCCGGCTTCGCGAATGAGCCGGATCAGTTCCTGACGCCGCATCCCCTGTGGAGTGGTGGCGCCTGCGTCGTGGTAGATTTTTTCCTCAACTACAGTTCCGTCGATGTCGTCGGCCCCAAAGCGCAAAGAAATCTGTGCGATTTTCGCGGTCATCATCTGCCAATAGGCCTTGATATGCGGGAAATTGTCCAGCACCAGCCGGCTGACGGCAATCTGCCTGATGTCAAGCATGCCCGTGGTTTTGGGCAAATGCTGCAGCGGGGTATTGTCAGGATGGAATGCCAGTGGAATAAAGGTCTGAAAGCCTCCGGTTTCATCCTGCAGGGAACGTAACTTCAGCAGGTGGTCGACCCGGTCTTCGTCATTCTCGACGTGTCCGTAGAGCATGGTCGCATTCGACTTTAGCCCGATCTGGTGCGCCAGTCTTGCCGTTTCCAGCCATTGGTCGCCGTCGATCTTGTGATCACAAATGATGTGGCGAACCCGGTCGGCAAAAATCTCCGCGCCGCCGCCAGGTAAGGAGTCCACTCCGGCAGCTTTCAATTGTTCTAAAGTCTCACCAATAGAAAGCTTGGCACGCTTCGCCAGGTAGGCCACTTCGACCATGGTGAAAGCTTTCAAGTGGACCTGGGGAAATCGCTGCTTCAGGCCGGAGATGAGGTCGAGAAAGTATTGGAAGGGCAAGTCAGGATGCAATCCGCCAACAATGTGAAATTCCGTTACCGCTTCGCTGTAGCCGGAGGCGGCGGTTTCAAACGCCTCTTCGAGTGCCATCGTGTAGGCGCCCGGCGAGTCTTTTTTCCTGCCGAATGCGCACAACCGGCAAGCGGCCACACAAACGTTAGTTGGATTCAAATGCCGATTGACGTTGAAGTATGTTTGATCGCCATGCAGACGTTCGCGGACGTGATTGGCCAACCAGCCGACGGCAAGAATGTCTCCGGCCCGGTAGAGCGCGAGCGCGTCCTCAGCATTCAGGCGCTCGCGGTTCAGCACCTTGTCGTAAACTGCCTCGACGTGCCGGTCGTCTGTTTGAAAGGGATGCACGTTCCGCATTGGTTCTGATGATACCTCATGGCAGCGAGCGAAGTCATAGCTTGGAGCGGCGGTATGCCGGGAAACCGGTTCACAGTTGTTTCTGCCGCTCCAGTTGTTTGTAAAACATCAGGGAATACGCCACCGGCGCAACTGCGCCGACCATTAGCAGGATGAAAACCGGCCAACCCGAAAAACCCAAAAGAGTTACAAGCAAGCCGATCACGCCGCTAGCCACGAATGTTTTCGCGGCAAAGCGGTGGGTAGCGTTCCATACGCGCTCGTTGGCTAACGCCCAGGGCGTGCGAATCCCAATGTAAAAATTGCGGCGAACTTTGCCCATCACGTTGCCCAACAAAGCGAAAAGCAGGCAGACTCCGCCAACGATGGCCCGGCCAACGTCTACGGCCTGACCGAGGCTGGTCCAGAGGATAACAGCGTGGAAATAAGCCAACATGGCAACCACCATGACCATGACCTGCAAATATGTCGAGTGAAAGGTTTCCACTTCGAATTGCTTGGGCGAGAGCCAGGGAAGAAGATAAAACATGACGACCATCGCCGACATCAGGCCGGGGCCAAACAGGAAAAGCGCCCATTTTGGACTATATCCATTCACCTGATTGTGAATGTCCCAATGGGTTGGGACTAAGTTCGGAAGCTGCGGATACACGATCAGTGTGGCAACGAAGCTGGCCAGCACTATCAATGCCACGATCACAAAATAGGTGCGCGTCATTCTGCTTCTCCCCGCTTCTTGTTCGAGGCGATCAAGTCCATGGCCCAGGCGACAACATCTTGCACTACGGTTGTGTTCAAGCCATACCAGATCTGCTGCCCCTCTCGGCGGCTTGTAATCAAATCCGCGTCTTTCAAAACTGCGAAGTGGTGAGACATAGACGGCTTGGTCATATCGAAGTGCTCAGCCAAGTCGCCGGCTGTCATCTCGCCATGGCGCAACAAGCCGAGAATTTCACGGCGCGTCGGATCAGCCAAGGCCTTAAACGCTCGATTGCTTCTCACAAAAGAATTAGATGACAGTTTAATTAGATAGTTTACTAAATATTGTGAAGGTCAGCGCCCAGCCATTAACTACCTGAAAATGTGTTACTTACGCATCATAAGATCGCCGGCAAGAAAAATGAAGAACACCACGGAGATGACGCCGTTCATGGTGAAAAAGGCAGCGTTGAGTTTCGACAAATCTCTGGCCGAGACAAGGGAATGCTCATAGGCAAGCAGTAGCGCGACGGCGGCGACACCAGCGGCTGCCAGTTTTCCCAGTCCGAATACAACGGCCACGCTGATCAGAAGCAGAATCATGATGAGATGAAATGCGCGCGCAATCCAAAGTGCGCTGGAGATTCCGCAGAAGCGCGGAATAGAGTGCAGTCCAACTTGGGAGTCGAACTCGTAGTCCTGGCAGGCGTACAGGACGTCAAAGCCGCCGCCCCAAAAAGTGACGGCTGCGGTCAACAGCAGAATCCGAGGGTCGAATGAGTTCCGCACCGCGATCCACGCGGCCGCGGGTGCCATCCCCATGGCGAAGCCCAATACCAGATGGGACCAGCGAGTAAAACGCTTGGTGTAGGAGTAGAGCAATAGTATCGCTAGCGCAACCGGAGAGAGCAAGAAGGACAACCGATTGAGCTGCGATGCGGCTACGACAAAGAGGGCAGAGGAAACAACCACAAAGGTCGCCACGAACGCCGGACTGAGGGCTCCGGCGGGTAAGGCGCGTGTGCGGGTACGAAGATTCGCGGCGTCAATCGAGGCGTCGGTGAGCCGGTTGAACGCCATCGCCGCCGAGCGCGCCGTTACCATCGCAACGATAATCCAGGCAAGCGCATGCGCCGAGGGAAGACCCTGGGCGGCCAGCATCGCCCCGCAAAGCGCGAATGGAAGCACGAAAATGGAATGCTCCCACTTGATCATCTCCAGAGTGACGCGCAGGTTGTGGAGGACGGGCACCCAGAGATTCTAACGGATGGCGGCGGATCAATTCCTAACTGGGAGGCGTCTTTACCAGCCGTCGGGGTATCCCTGTTCACCAATCAGCGGCACAAAGCGGCACCCCTCGAGATTGTCAATGACCGCCTGGCCACGCTGCTTACGCACCAGTTGCAACAATTGAGCGTGCGAAGGGCCAATGGGAACGACCATTTGCCCGCCTTCGCGCAATTGTTGGAATAATGCCGGGGGAATGTGCGGAGCAGCCGCGGAAACAACGATATCGTCATAAGGCGCATAAGCCGCCAGGCCTTCGCTGCCGTCGCCAACCAACACATGGACGTTGTAATAACCCAGTTGTTTCAGTACGTTGTCGGCGCAGCGGGCGAGAGCGGCGTGCCGTTCGATGGAATAGACCTCGCGCGCCAGCTCGGCAAGCAGGGCCGTCTGGTAGCCCGAGCCGGTGCCAATCTCCAACACCTTCTCCTTTCCGTTCAGTGAGAGAACCTGCAGCATAATGGCCACGATGTAAGGCTGGGAAAGCGTCTGGCCTTTTGCGATCGGAACCGGGTGATCTTCATAAGCCTGTTCGCGATATTCTTCGGCGACAAACTCATGGCGGGGGACGCGAGCCATGGCCGCCAGCACCCGCTCGTCAGAAATTCCGCGGGCGCGCAATTGGTCGCTCACCATCAGCTCGCGCTTGGCGGCGAATTGGTCAGTTTGAGTCTGAGAGCTCATCGCAACACCACAAGCATACCGCGTATCGCCGGGGAAAGCTGTGAGCGCGAATCTTCTCTCTCGTGCACGCATCTCCACTGTGAGACGATGTGCGAGGTCAGTGTGGGGGAGCAAACAGGGTGAATGGACAAGAAAGCTTTGCCCCGGGTTGGCCGGGAATTGAGCCACGTTGGACGTCCGCCGCAAAAAGTGGCGTCGGCACCGCGTTGAGCCTTAACAGCCGCGTTTGGTTTACCATCAGCCACGGCATTTTGAATGAAGTTTACTACCCGCGGGTGGACCAGGCATGTACGCGCGATCTGGGGCTGATTGTGACCAACGGGGAGAACTATTTCTCCGAAGAAAAGCGCCATTGCAGATTTGAGAATGTTCCACTCGAACCCGGTGTTCCTGTCTTTGAGCTCACCAACACCGAGTTACAGGGACGATACCGCATCGAGAAGGAAATCTTAACCGACCATTATCGGAACGTTGTGCTGCAGAAAATTCGCTTCGTTCCTCTGCAAGGCCGTTTGGCCGATTATCACCTGTATGCTTTGCTGGCTCCGCATCTGGCCAACTGTGGCGCGCACAATACCGGATGGACCGGCGAGTACAAGGGCGAGCCGATGCTCTTTGCCGAGCGCGATGGAGTTGCCCTAGCGTTCGGCTGTTCCGTGCCATGGCTCAAGATGTCGGCAGGTTTTGTTGGCTACTCGGATGGATGGCAGGAGCTGTCGCAACATTACCGGCTGAGGCAGGAATACCAGCGCGCCGAAGACGGAAACGTTGCTCTAACCGGCGAGATCGATTTAGAGGCATGCCAGGGCGAATGTCTTCTGGCCCTGGGCTTCGGCGGCATGTGGACGGAAGCGGGGCAGCAAGTTCGTTCCAGCTTGACCGAATCCTACGAAGACTTGCGCAAACAGTACGTGCTGCACTGGGAGACCTGGCAGGAAAAGCTGATGAAGCTGGATGATCCCCCGCGCGATCGGGACCTCTATCGCGCGAGCGTCGCCGCGCTGCGTACGCATGAGTCCAAAGATTTTCTTGGCGGAGTCATTGCCAGCCTTTCAATTCCGTGGGGCTTCAGCAAAGGGGATGAAGATTTGGGCGGCTACCACCTGGTCTGGCCGCGCGACCTGGTGGAAACCGCATTCGCATTCTTAGCCGCGGGAGCGAAAGGCGATGCTGTGCGAGTGCTCCGCTATCTGGAGTCAACCCAGGAACCTGACGGCCATTGGGCGCAGAACATGTGGCTTGATGGCCGTGCTTACTGGCTTGGCTTGCAGATGGACGAGGCGGCATTCCCCATTCTCCTGGTGGATTGCCTGCGGCGCGAGGCGCCACAGGAACTCGGGAATCCGGAACGATGGTGGAAGCTGGTGCATCGCGCGGCCAGCTTTATCGTCCGTAACGGTCCGGTAACCCAGCAGGATCGCTGGGAGGAAGACGCAGGTTATTCGCCGTTTACTCTGGCCGTGGAGATTTCGGCGCTGCTGGGCGGGGCGGATCTGGCAGAGGCGGTCGGAGAGACCAGCATGGCTGGTCACCTTCGCGATACCGCTGATCGGTGGAACGACAATGTGGAGCGCTGGACGTATGCCATGGGTACGGATTTGGCGCAGCAGCTCGGCGTGGAAGGATATTACGTGCGCATCGCGCCGCCTATCACAGAGTCGGCTGCGTCTCCGCTGCAGGGCTTTGTTCCCATTAAGAATCGACCACCCGGGCAGAGTTCCGAAGCTGCCACTCACCTGATCAGTCCAGATGCATTGGCGCTGGTGCGCTTCGGGCTGCGCGCTCCTGATGATCCGCGCATCTTGAATACGGTGAAAGTAATTGACGCCGTGCTCCGGGCGGAGTTGCCGCAGGGATATTGCTGGTACCGTTACAACGGAGACGGCTACGGAGAGCACGAAGATGGCTCGCCATTCGATGGCACTGGCATTGGCCGGCTGTGGCCGCTCCTGGCCGGCGAGCGTGCCCACTATGAGTTGGCGGCTGGACGTCCACAACTGGCAGAAGAGCTTTTGAAGGTCATGGAGTTCGCGACTGAAGGCGGCCGATTGCTTCCGGAGCAGGTGTGGGACCGGCGGGATATTCCCGAGCGCGAATTGTACCGGGGAAAACCGACGGGCTCAGCTTGTCCCCTGGTTTGGGCGCATTCGGAATACATCAAGCTGCGGCGCTCGCTGCACGAGGGAAGGATCTTCGATCAGCCGCAGCAGCCCTACCAGCGTTATGTGGTGGAAAAGCGCTCGTCGCCTCACGCTGGATGGCGGTTC
>DASPRY010000039.1:0-3327 GCA_035624215.1 Terriglobales bacterium | reverse complement strand
ATTGCGGTTGCGGGGAACATTTTGTGGTCGGGCGGGCGGCTGGCATGGCGCTCAGCTGTGGGACTGCTCGATTACTCCGATCCGGAGACGGGCAAACAGATTCGCGAAAAGCTGGACTCAATCTGCAGCGAACTGGGTCTGACCTACCACGGCGTGCGCTACCGCACCACCGGATACCGCGAGATTATCGAAGTGCACCTGCTGTTTCCCCACGCAACCGAGGTGGGAAAAGCGCATCGTTTGGCGACTCTTCTGGAAGAAAGACTGCCGGTGGAACTCGCCCGCCCCGCGGAAGTGATCACGCACCTCGAATCACTGGAAGACCACGAAGACGTACATTCCCAGCGGCACTACACAGGCCGGCCGGAGTAGGTCGGGGGAATTGTTGATTGCTGATTTCTGATTGTTGATTAAAAACCGCTGTGGCGTACCCAGCACGGTTTTTGCCATCAACAATCATCAATCGACAATTGAGCTACTCTTTCATCACCGCATCAATCGTGGCGTAAAGCTGGTTGGTTGGCTCCTTCACTTCCACGTAAGGTCTGTTGGCCTTGCGGCTGCTGACGATGTAAACCGTGGGCGTGTGCTCAATTTTTATCGCCTTGCCGAGGTCGCGGTCCGCGTTGACCAACCCGGCCAGTTTGCCGCCCGGATCGATGACGAACGGGAACTCCACCTTGTGCGCAGTAGCGAATTTTTCGGCGTATCCCCGCAGATTCTGCGGATCGATTTCCAGCTGGTTCTCGAAAATGTAGTCCCGGAATTCGTTCCCCAGAGCCTTCGAATGCGTGTCGAAATAACGCGCCATCACCGCGGCTTGATACGACCAATTGTGCATGGGCAGCGGGAAGTCGTGCCGGATCACGGGAATCTTGTAGTCCTTCGAAGCCTTTTCCACCAGCGGCGCCGTGCGGCGACACTGGGGGCATTGCAGATCTTCGAACACAACGATTGCCACCTGCGCCCCTTTGGGCGGGCGGAGCACCGTATCAGCTGTCTCCTGTGCCGAAACACCAAGGGTCGTGAACAATGCAAATAGGAGGCCTGCAAGGGAAAGCGTGAGAACATTCCGGTAAGCGTTTTTCATGGGCAATCTGAGCGGTCCCCAAAACTCGCGTCAAGTTCGTTAGACGCGCGAAAGCGAATCCTGGCAGCCTCTGAAGCTAATCGCAAGATTGCAAAGGCCTGCCTTTATGGTAACCGAAGGGCGTTGCCGATGTCTTGGGGGCGGTGCAGCCGTGAGAAGGTGCATCGGGTGTAAACCTTCGTGCAGCGACCGGCCTGTGGGCAACGCGCTATAGTGAAGGGTTCACTATCTTCATCGTGAAACCACCCGGATCATCGCTTGCTCACCGCCTCGCATTGGCGTTGGCAATTACTGCTGTCTTTCTGCTTCCGGCGTGCAACCGCGGACGTCATCGGGTGCTCGAGATCGCCTACGTATCTGCACCGCAAGCTGCCCTGCGCGATCAGGTAGCGGCGGTTTACAACCGCGTCGGCAATGTAAGAAACGGGGAGCGCGTCGAGATTCTGGAGCGTGAGAAGCGCTTCGCCCGCGTCCGCACCAGCACTGGAATTGAGGGCTGGATCGAGCAGCGCTATCTCGTGGATCAGAAGACCTTCGACGGCCTGCAGAAGCTCACTCAGGACAATCAATCCGCGCCCGTGCAGGCTCCGGGCATCCTCCGCAATGAAACCAATCTGCACATCACGCCCGGGCGCGAGACCGAGCATCTCTACCAGCTCGCCGCCGGGGCGAAGGTTTCCATCCTGCGGCGCGCAACGGCGGAAAAGCAGCTGGGAGCCATGCCTTTGAACAGGCATGAGGTTTCCGAGATTGTGAAGTCTGGAGCGAAGAATCCCACCGGGCCCGTGCTCGAGGACTGGTGGCTGCTGCGCGACGATCAAGGCCGCGTAGGATGGGTGCTGGCCCGCATGGTGGACGTGGATGCTCCACTCGAGATCGCGCAATACGCCGAGGGCCAGCGCTTTGTGGCTTTCTTCGTGCTAAACGAGGTGGAGGACAACGACCAAGGCGTGCACAAGCAAGTTCCGCAATACTTGTGCGTGCTGACCGAGCCCCATGACGGACTTCCCTACGACTATGACCAGATCCGCGTCTTCACCTGGAACACGCGCAAACACCGCTACGAAACAGCCTATCGTGAGCACGGACTTAACGGAGTTTTGCCTGTAACAGTGACACAGGAAAACTTCGACAAAGAAGGAACTCTGCCTGTCTTTGTGCTGCGCGTGAAGGAGGAGACAGGCAACGTTCGCGAGGTCAAGTACAAACTCAATACTCCGATTGTGAGGCGTGTCTTGGCCCCCGGCGAAACGCCTCCAAGACCGGCCCGGCGGCACCGTCCCTAACCAGAGCCGATTCTGTAGGTTCGGGCCCCTTTCCTTCCAAAACCCATACGATTTCAGGGCTGATTCTCTGGATTTCTGTAAAGATGGCGCCCCATCACAAACTAAATTGTTGAAAACAAACTGTTTGCCGTGTAGTTGTCTTTGGATTGTCAGTTGCTTCTGTCTCCTTGGACTTGTTCGTAATGGCATTGTTCACCCTGTTTGTGGCAGGAAGCCCGCGAAAGACGGGTAACAAGTTTTGTTTTGTTATATTTGCATTTCTTGTGTGAGCTTTCCAGAGGCTCTTAGGGAGTTTGCGAGTCATCGGATCGTGCCGATGTTCCCAGGAAACCCGCAAAGGCACTCGATCCGAGTCCAACGTGACAAAAATTCAGGAGGCAGCAAATGAGATTTAGAACATTGTGCTGGTGTTTTGCGCTTGTCGCCGCTCTGTGTTTGATTCCAGCGGCATTCGCTCAAGAAACCACCGGTGGCCTGCAAGGAACGATTAAGGATTCGAGCGGCGCGGTCATCGGTAGCGCCCACGTTGTAGTCACAGGCACAAGCCTGGTGGGCAAGAAGGAACTCGATTCTGAGTCGACCGGTTACTATCGGTTTGCCAATTTGCCCCCCGGTGTATATACGATCGAAGTCTCGGCAAAGGGCTTCAAGACCGTAAAGCGCGAAGGCGTGAACATCGAAGTCGGGCACTTGCCCACGCTTGATCTCACATTGGAAGTGGGTACCGCCGCCGAAGTCGTCGAAGTCACCGGCGCGGCGCCCGTAATTGACGTCACCACGAACACAAACCAAACCAACCTTACGAGTCAGGATCTTCAAGACCAGCCCCACGGCTACAGCTTTCAGTCCGTGATTCAATACGCGCCCATGGCGCGAAATGAACCCCTTGCCGGTGGCCAAGGCGGCATGGGCGGAACCGGCGGGGCACCTCCGGGAAGCACGTCCAATGGC
>DASPRY010000037.1:0-4785 GCA_035624215.1 Terriglobales bacterium | reverse complement strand
GCACAGCCCATTTTTGCCGGCGGGAGAATCAAGTCCGGAGTGCGATTGAGCGAGGCCAGAAAAAAGGAAATGGTGCTTACGTACCAGCAGACCATCCAGCAGGCTTTCCGCGGCGTTTCGGACTCCCTGATTGGATATCAGAAAAGCCGTGAGTACCGCCAACGTCAGGGGGAGTTGGTGCTTGCCGCGCAAGATGCAGCACGATTATCCGAGTTGCGTTACCGCGGCGGCGCCACCAGCTATCTGGAAGTGCTGACCAACGAGACCAATGCCTTCAATGCAGAACTAGGGTTAGCCCAGGCGCAATTGAATGAACTTGTGAGTCTGGTCGAAATCTACAGAAATCTTGGCGGAGGCTGGGAAGGGTGACCGCAATCCAGGAATCAAGGTGTGAGATGACGAAGCCTCTTGCATACGAAGAACCTGAATGGGCAGCGAGCTCAGGATGCGATAGCCAAGACTTCATCTTGCACACGATGCTGTCAGGTAGGGTCGATCATGCAGGCAGAACCCTTTTTCCCGTTGCCGATGGAAGCGAGCAAACGGCGCAGTTAACTTCCGAGTCGCACACAACCCACCCGGCGCAATCTCAGTCTCGCGCCGACACGATTGTGATTGCTATCGACCACGAGTTTCGGATCGCGACACCGAGCAACACGAGCATCCCAGCCGCTACCAGGTCAAGGCCGATTGGGGACGTTCGAAGCAATACCAGGCCGCCAGCAACCATGAGGGTATATGCAGCGAACGGAAGGAGGACGTAGGGAAACAGGTCGGAACGGGCTTCGTAATAGGCGCTACCAGCTCCTCGCCGGATTGCCAGGGACCCGCAGTAACCCAGGCCGGCGATGCCTTCGAGGCAAACGCAAATGACAGCAGTAAGTCGCGTTTGGTTGGGAACACTCAGAAGCGCGCTCATCAGCAGCACGCTGCTGAAATAAATCACAGCAGGCGTGAGGTAGATCCTAATATGGGGCGTCGTGTACTTGAGCCGTCGCTCGGCAGCGAGAGTGATGACCACGAACAATAGTCCAAGCAATGTCGCAGCTGCCGCCGAAGTAATGGCGTAAAAGTTGGCCCACTGCTCAAACCGCAACTGTTGCCCCGGCATCGCCAGCAATTATAACTTCCCGGCGCGGGGCCAGAACCGGACGTGAGTGCATGGTTGGTGAAAAATCGTTACTGAAACAGAATCTCGGAAGGATATACGCGATGTCTTCTTCTTGTCTTCAACATCAGGAGAAAGCGGCTTTGGGGGACGATCTCGCTGCGCACCTTGGCCATCTGCTCGAAGGAACGGGGATGAACCCTGCCGATACCGGAGGGGCCATTACCTTCGCGGGTTGTGATCCGCTTTTTCCGAGCGCGGTGCGGTTGGGTTCGGCCTTTGCACTCGCAGCGATGGCTGCGGCGGTTGGGGCAGCTGCCATTTGGCGGATGCGTACCGGACAAGGCCAGGATCTCTTCATCGACTTACGCAAGGCAGCTCATGGCATTAACCCGGAGTTGCTGTTTCACCCGACCCTCAATGGCTGGCCCTATCCCAATCCGATTGGCAACCTGCATCCGTTCACCGTCTTTCCTTTCCAAACGAGAGATGGGCGTTGGGTGTATCCCTCGGGGGTGTATCCGGCCCAGCAGTTCGCCTGGACGAGATTCTTCAATTGTGGAGCCGACCATCGCAGTATCGCGAAGGCAATTGGCAGGTGGAACGCCGAAGAACTAGAGGAGGTCGCCAATTCAAAAAGGCATACGCTTTGTATCGCACGAACAGCAGAGGAGTGGATAAGCCATCCGCAAGGACAATATCTAGCCCAGGAGCCTGTGATTGCAGTGCGGAAAATTGCCGAGAGCAGGCCGGAGCCATTTCGCCCTGCCGCACGGCCACTGAGCGACATCCGCGTCCTGTCGGCCACGCATGCCATTGCAGGTCCCGTGGTGGGTCGCACGTTGGCGGAGCAAGGGGCAGAGGTATTGCAGTTCAACCACCCCGATGAGTTTGAACACCCTTGGGTCTATGACGATGCGAATGTCGGTTTTCGCTCGACATTTCTAGACCTCAACCGCTCAGAGGCGAATGCCCAGGGCCGTGAGTTGGCGAAATTAGCCGACGTCTTTGTCGAGAACTACCGGGGACGCAAGCTTGCAACTTTCGGCTTCTCCCCCGAGCAACTGGCGGAACTACGCCCCGGCATCATTGTGGTCAGTGTCCGGTGTTATGGCTGGGGCGGTCCTTGGGCAGAACGCGGAGGCTTTGACATGTTGGGAACGGCCGCCTCAGGACTCGCTCTGCTCGAAGGAGAAAACGGTAAGCCTGCGATGCCGCCGACAGCGCTGATCAACGACTATGTGACGGGTTATCTGGGCGCTGCGGGAGCCACAGCTGCCTTGATTCGCCGGGCGAAAGAAGGTGGCAGCTACCACGTCACCGTGAGTCTTGCGCGCAGTGTCACCTGGTATCAGTCGCTCGGGCTCGTTCCCCCGGAGGAACGCTCGTTTGCCGAGAATCCGTGTCGCCATCTCGAAACTTTGACGCCGGATAGACTCCCTGCTCTCGCGGCAAGTCTCAAACAACGCCTCCTCGATCCAGACGTCCTCATCCGTCAAACGCCATTGGGGACGGTGCGTCGCCTCGCCCCAGCGGTCAAGTATTCGGCCACGCCTGCCTCGTGGAATGATCCGATTCTTACCCCAATGGGAGCAAGTGCCCCAGCGTGGCTCGGTGACGCAGATCGTTGAAGTAGGAGTTCGCCAGTGACTACTAGCGTTGTGACCATCGCCGAAGATCGATATCGAACTTTGCTGGACGCATCCATCGCCCTGGCCGATCAGCCCACGGTGAAAGCCATCCTTCACAGCCTGCGCGGCGTTCTGTCCAGCAGCTGTCGGCTGTACGGAGCGCACCTTTGGGTCTTCGACGACGACGGAGAAAGTCTGCATATCCTTGAGTTCGATCGAGAGGCGGACGCTCCCCCAATCAAAATTGGTACGAAGCTTTCGCCGGTTGGACTGCCAGCGCGAGTGCTTGAGCAGCAGATGCCGCTTTTCGTCCCCGACATATCGCAGGAAATGTCGAAACAGGCTGAACTTGCTCCGTTCGCCTCCGAAAGTGTGGGGCGAAGCGCCTATTTGTTTCCCGTGTCCACGTCCCGGAAGAAGTATGGGCTTCTTGCAGTAACAAAGTCGCAAGGGGAAGAATTTCTCCCTGAAGATGTCGAACTGCTCCGTTCCATGGCGTCCCACATTGCAGTCGCGCTGGAGTGCGCGCTGGCAAGGGATCGAGCAGAGCATTATCAACGCGAACTTGCAGGCGAGCGCGACCGGCTTCGTCTCGTGCTGGAAATCACTAATGATGTGACGAAATTGGATATCAATGATGTCCTTCGCTCGGCCTCGGCATCAATACGTTCTTATTTCGAAAGCGATTCCGTCGCCTTCTGGGTGCTCGACGAGGAAACTGGTCGCCTTCAGAAGGTGTTGCAGGACTTTCCTGGCGGCAAGGGAGTGCTGGCTGGAGTCGGTTCGGCTAACTTGAGCGCTGCAGGTTTTGAGAGGCTGCGCACCCGCAAAGCGTACCTCTGGTCAATAGAGGACATCAACAAGCTTCCTGAGAGCCTCCGAGACCCGCTGAAAGCAGAATCGATAGAGTCAATGGCGCTAGCACCGTTGGCGACCGAGGGCAGGCCGCTGGGCTTGCTAGTGATGGGCAGCCGAAAAACCGATGCTTTCGGACAGGAGGATCTCGATTTACTGTCACAGATAGGCCTTCAGATCTCGCTTGCCCTAGATAACGCGTTAGCCCATGGACGCCTGAATGCGTCTGCGGTGCGTCTCGAAGAAGAGCGTCTGTACCTGGAATCAGAAATCAATTCAGAGTTCAACTTCGAAGACATAGTCGGTAAGAGCGCAGCTCTCCGCAATGTGCTGGACCAAGTCGCAATCGTGGCGCCAACCAGTTCCACGGTACTGCTGCACGGAGAGACTGGGACGGGCAAGGAGCTCATTGCCCGAGCCATTCATAATCTCAGCCCGCGGCGTGAGCGCACGTTCGTGCGGCTGAACTGCGCGGCGATTCCTTCCGGACTGGTGGAAAGCGAACTATTCGGCCACGAAAAGGGCGCCTTCACCGGGGCGCTCACACAGAAGAAAGGCCGGTTCGAGCTGGCGGATCACGGCACTTTCTTTCTGGATGAAATCGGCGACATCACTATGGACTTGCAGCCTAAGATCTTGCGCGTCTTAGCGGAGCAGGAGTTCGAACGGCTGGGGAGCACGAGGACCATTCACGTCGATGTTCGCATGATTGCGGCTACACATCGTGATCTGGAAGGCATGATTCGCAACAATCAGTTTCGCGAGGACCTTTTCTACAGGCTGAATGTGTTTCCAATTGAGATTCCGCCGCTTCGCCACAGACGCGAAGATATTCAACTCCTGGTCCACTTTTTTGTGTCGCGCCACTCCCGCCGTATGCAAAAGCGTATCCGATCAATCCCCACACTGGCGATGGATGCTTTGGTGAATGCCGATTGGCCAGGAAACATTCGCGAACTGGAGAACTTCATTGAACGTTGTGTGATTCTCACGCAAGGGGACGAACTGAATGTACCGCGGGTCGAGCTGAAGAGATCAGATGTTCGTACTGTTGTCGCACTGGGGTCGACCTTCGAGCAAGCCGAGAAGCGCGCGATCATCGATGCTTTGAGAAGCGCCTCAGGGAAAATAGCCGGCACAGGTGGAGCAGCAGAGCGCCTCGGACTGAAGAGGACTACACTCCAGAACAAA
>DASPRY010000026.1:0-82783 GCA_035624215.1 Terriglobales bacterium | reverse complement strand
AATCTAGCATCGGCGATGAGCGGACTAGGAAGCATATTTCAATCCTGCACTGGGAACGATGCAGACCTGGAACAGCAGTGGGCACCGCGGCTTCAGTTGCTGGAACAGAATGCGGTGGCTCGGCAGTGTTGGGATCCGCGTGGCGGGTTCGTGGAGGTGGTGTGGCCGCCGCTGCACGGGGAAGAGAAAGAAATCGGTGTGAGCGTTCTTACTGAGGGGATCAACGACCTCCTGAGCTCGCGCGGCGAAATTCGCCGCTACACGCCCGAGGAAATCGGCCGGCTCTTGCAAGGCCTTGAATTCGCCACGGCCAAAAGAAATTTCGGCATGGTTCTGGTGCTCGATCGTGCCACAAGCCTCCGCATCCACGAGTTGGCGCGTAAGTTCAAAGTGTGCCAGAAAGTGGCCAGTTGTCCAGATTGCGCGGAGCTGCCCGGCGATGAATCTGCAGGACGTGAATGATGTGCAGGATGTGAAGGATGTCAATGATGGGCAGGTTGTGAAGGTTGTGCAGGAATTTTGGAATGAAAGCAGGAGCTAGCGAATCCGGGCGCGTGCAGTGCCCGTGGAGGAAAAAGTGCCATACACAAAACGTCGTTTGACTCAATCGGAGCGCGTGGAGCGTCTACGTCGGGCAGAAGAATTACTGGCGAGCGGAGTCGACATCGTCATTCCCAAAGAGTGGCGGGAGAACTGTTGTTCTTTCGACATCATGCTCCCTCCGCCTTGCGATTGCTTGGCTTGGAACGGGCCTGGTGGTCAGGCGTGTTATTCGGTGTATTTACAAATATGCGCCCGGCAGTCTGCACTCACCTATCCTGAGTTCGACCTCGAGGTCCCCTGGGATTCTGGTATTGTGCTCGCGACCTTTGAGCCCAGAAAGAAAAAAGGGGTTGGCTTCAAATCCGTGGTTGACTTTAAGGCCGTGATTGACTTTGGTGGGCAACAGTATTGGGGGGAGGAAATTCTGAATCCTCGTATCGAAAATGCTGAAGCATTTCCACCTGAGAGAATCATTTATGGCTGTGTTTTGGCTACAGGCCTTCGGCCGATTCCGGCTGCGTATCGGGAACACACGCTTGTGCCTTTCCATTTGATTCTCCGCGACCAGTTCTCCGGCGACATCATGGAGAGAATGCAGGGCAACCTTGCCGTGGCCCGCAGCCGCGAGCAAAAGTGCTCGGTACCTTTTGTTCCCGAGGGGCTTTACGGTGAACCGCCAAAGCCGAGATCGGCAGAAAAATCGCACGTGGCTTACCAAGAAATCCTGAAACAGCCAAAGCCGCAGGAGCGTCTTGACGAAATCATGCAGTATGCTGCGCTCATGCGCGAGGAAGTGGAGAGAGAATATTTCGAACGGAAGGCGGAAAAGGCACGGCGGAGGGTTCACCACGAAATGCCCGTTTTTCTGCGCTCGGTAGGATCGTGTACGGAGAAGCAACCCGAAAGCACCGGGCCGATCCACTCTGTTCCTCGCGGCTTTAGTGGGGATGCAGGTTGGGTAGTGGGATCTGAACCTAACAAAAGCCGGGCTGTGAGCCATGATCCATCTGTTTGAACAGTTGCTCGAAGCTGCATGGGGTTCATCCCGGGATTTTCTTGCGTACTGAAGGCTCAGGCCGCCGTATTCAAGTTCGGTGTTGGTCTCCTAGGTGGAGGAAGCGTGGCAACGCCTTCGCCTTAGGTGCCTCCGAGTTCCGTCGACAGCTACTTACAGGGGGAAGAAAACATCTGCCTTGAACTCGGCACCGGGATTGGCATTGGCGAGCCCGTCTCTCTTATCCGTCCGAACTGGTGTGCCGTGCTCTTCCAAGTGCTGGGCCCGTTGGATTCCGGCAATATGGGCACTGTCCGCCCTTGCATCTCCACGGCGATTCATGCAACCTTCGGCCGATCTTCTCTCACGCCTGTGCCTTGTGGGTCGTAGCGCTTGAGCAGTTGTTCGATACGCTGGATCGTGCGGTGAAGTTGGCGGATCAATTCTTCATCGGGAACCGTGAGCAAATCGGCAAGAAGTCTGCGAATTTGGGCACGAATCTCAGCGTATTTCTTGTTACGGGTCTGTATTTCGATCAAGTATTTCCGCAAGATCGCATACCCGACGGCAACGCTAATTCCCATGAACAAGGCACGAGATCCCTGCAGCAGCCAATGAGGCGCATTGCGGAGATTCGTTACCAGAAAGTCCACATCGAGACTCACGAACCACGCGCACGCTCCCCAGAGTGCGGCAGCGGCTAGAACCTTGGGTCTTCGCGCCATCTATGGCTCCTTGTTCTCAAGGTGTGTCACGCTTAAGTGGCGCAGCATCGAGTGTCGATTGTTTTGGCTGCCTGCATCGGAGCAATTGCAATGCGACTCAGTTTGCAAACACCCGGAGCCGGAGAGTCGCCAAAACTGGGTGGGTCTCCGGTCGGGCTCCAATTACCGAGTCGTGTTTGCGTTCCGGCCACCGTACACCTCGTCACAAACCGTGTCAATGAGATGCGGTTTTGCGGTAGTGAGCTGTCTTGAATCCCACAAACAGCCCACTACCCGGGTTGGCGTAAAAAATGTGGCGCGGAATGCCGGATAAGGATGGCAGGTTAATTCTCCTTGTCCGGTTCCATATTTTCCGGAAAAGATTTGAAAATCACTTCGCGCGCCTTCGAAGATATGTTTTTGTTCGCATCGGTGCGGAATTCGGTCAATGTTCCCTTGAGAACGTGATATCCCTCATCATTGGGAGTTTTTCCCGGCCCACGATCGAGGGCGCCCTTGAAATCGAACCATACGCCATGCACAGTTTTCGTGCTGAAAGTTAGTCTCTGACCTTCGAGTTTTCCATCTTTGAAGAACTGGTCGAGAAATATACCGCGATCGCTCTCGCCATCCCCGTACCGCGAAATGAAACCGGTCACACGGCCTGCCTCTTCTACGGTAATTTGCACAAATTCGCCGTCTTGCAGGAATGTATACATTCCGGAGTAGTTTTCGGCCTGCGGTTGGTTAGTACTTTGCGCAATGAGCAACGCATTGAGCAACACCGAGCCTAGAACAACTAGAAGTTTCATAACGGTATTAGAGCATGGAATATCACGGGGCATAAATAGTCGGCTGTTCGGAAAAGGAATTGTGCCCGACTTATAATTAGACGCACTCTGGCCAGACCGATGCAGCTATGAAACCCGAGTTCCGTCTAATTGAGCTACAAAATCGGCCGGATCAGGGCGCAGTGCCGAGTTTGCTGGTCACGCTTGATCCCTGGCACAAGGTTTTTTTTTGCAATCTTCGAGATTTGCTTTGGCCGAAGCGAGATGCCCAGCTTAGTTTGTCCTGCCCTCCCGGCCTTTTCTGGAATGATGTCTTCGTGAAGTCACGGCTGCCGTGGGGCCGGTTTGTCGAATCTGCGGTTCTCCATGTCGCTGTGATTCTGGTGATGTGGCGCTTGGCGCAACTAAGGCCGCCAATGCCACATCTCGTGGCTTCCATGCCATTTCATAGTTCTGAAGTGCTTAGCTACGAACCTTCGGAATACCTTCCGCCACTAAACACCGGCAATTCACCGGTCGCCATGTCACAGAGCGGCGATCCGGTCTACGCTCCCCAGACGATCATTTCCGTTCCACCGGAATCCGAGAATCCAAGGCAGACCGTCGTGATTCCTCCCAAGCTCAAATTGAATCGCGACATTCAGTTGCCGAATATCGTGGCCTGGGAGCGCAAGGCGTCTATCATCGCACCCGCCGCAACTGCGAAACGGATTTCCGACCAGCGGGTGGCCTCATCGCCGCTGGTGATAGCGCCTCCACCTGATGTGCACGGGAACAAGCTGGACCCGGTTCCGGTCTTAGCGGGACCGGTAATTGCGCCAGCGCCGGAGGTGGCCGCGGTTAGAACGAAGCTGGAAGCTGCGTTTGTGCAGCCCGCCGTGGCCCCTCCTCCTGCAGGTGTTGAGATAGCAGCCTTGCGTCAACGGAGTGACATCGACATCGACCTAAGTCCTGCGCAGGTAGTAGCTCCAGCCCCGCGGCTGCCGATCGACGAACAACAGGCTGTCGCAAAGATGGCCAGAGCAACTCTGGGTAATTCTGGAGTAACAGTCGTGCCCCCTCCGCCCAGCGTACAAGTAAATAGCCGTACCGCCCAAGACGGGCGTGTTATCGCTTTGAGCATTCGCCCGGCGCCGCCTGCCGCTCCCGTCGAGGTGCCGGGCGGTAACCGTCGCGGCAGCTTTGCCGCAACTCCTGGGGGCAACGCTGGTGCTAGCGGGACGCCGAAGATTTTGGGGAGCAGCCAGGCTGATGCAACCGTAATCGGTCCCGCATCGGCGCAGCACTTGAACGGAGTCCCGCCTGGATTGCTCGTGGGCGCGGTGGGTAAGGCACAGAGCGGTCCTCCGGCAGCGGGAGATCCCATATCCCCAAAAACTGATCCACCGCTAATGGCAACTGCTACTCCAGGGCGAGCTCTTGCTGGGGAGACATCTCCCGGTCAAGAGAGTGAAGCTGAACGCGAGCTCTTCGGGGTTCGGAAATCCTATTCGATGACCTTGAACGTGCCGAATCTGAATTCCGCAGGCGGTAGTTTGGTATTGCATTTTTCCGAATTGAAAGAAGGCGAAACGCATGGTGATCTTTTCGCCCCGGTGGTTACTCGCGTCGTCGCTCCGGGTTATCCTTTGGAGCTGATGCGGCAGAACGTGCAGGGAACTGTGGAGTTGAGCGCTGTGATCGGCAGCGACGGTTCAGTCAGCGAGGTGCGAGTGCTGAACAGTGTGGACGCTCGCCTCGAGGAGCATGCGCGCAGCGCCCTTTTGCGTTGGCAGTTCCTGCCGGCGCTGCGAAACGGCCAACCAGTGCCACTGCAGGCGGTAGTGCGCATGCCGTTCAAGCCCCGGCGAACGCAGTTTTGACTAGCGTAGATTCCCGAGAGCATAAGGTTGCTAGAGCTGGAAGTCGAAATACTTCTTCAGTGCTGCTCGCCACTCCTCTTCAGAATTCAGAGTGATACGTCCGGAAGCTGTTGCTTTGGAGCAGATACTCTTTTGCGTGAACGGAGACTGCGGCGAGGCTTGATGATAATGACACATATCTGAGAAATCATGCAGTCGTCGCGGCAGCAGGGTGAACGAATACTGGCGTTTCCACTTGCCATCGTTTTCGGCCAATTCCATGTGCAGTAAATTTCGTTCTTCGACAATTCGGAATTTTCTCGCTCCTTGCGTCTGCTCGATATCAAGCCTCAGGAGGAGTGGATCTAAGAAAGAATCTCCAAACCCGACATCGGCGAGCCAGAGCTCGTCTAAATCAATTCTCAGCGTAAGGTGATCGAACTCGGGGCCAAGCGTCCCGTCACTGCGTGCTACGCGGGCGGAAAGAAGGGTGACTTTGAAACCCAACTCCCGAAGTAGCGCGGCAAATGCTGCGTTCAGCTCGTAGCAGAATCCGCCACGCTTCTGTTCGAGGACTTGTGGAGGATAGATTGCTCATCGCAGATAATTTTGCGGCCCAGTTTGATATCAAGGTTCTCGAACGGAACAGCGAGCAGGTGGGCGCTATGAAGAGCTTTCAGAACCTCGGCATTCGGTGTAATAGGCCCAGTGTACGAAATCCGTTTGAGATAAGCAGAGACATTCACGGTGTTGAGACAAAGCCTGGGTGACAGACAAAAAGTTTTTTCCCCAATCCTCGGCGGTCCTGATATCAAGTCGGATTGGTTCACCTCCAGGAGCGAACGGTCCGATTTGCTGCCTTTCAAACTGGTAACTCTTCTTGCGACCAGCCCGGCGCCTCCGGCTTCGCCTCCGCCGTCAAATCCAGAACCAACTTCTCCAGCACGAGCCGTTTATTGGGAGGATTCGAGCGCAAAGCCAAGTCGGTTTTGGCTACAAGCCGGATAGCGCGGGTGAGTTCACGTTTCGACTTGTACCGGCGAGCTTGCTTAATAATGTCATCAGCCGCAAACGGAGGTACCCGGAAACCTTGCCATAAAGCTGCCCACAACATGCGCTGATCGCGAACGTTGCGTTCAACAATGACCAGCATCTGCCGAAAAGTTTTGGCCAGCATGTACAGGTGGCCAATGGCGGCATCATCGCCGTCGCCAGTGGTCAGAATGGCGTCGAGCACGGAAAGAGCGCGCACGCGATCTTTGGCTGAAATCGCATCCGTCAGCTCGTATAAGGACCGCTGTTTGGCGGCCAGCACCATGGTTTCCACATCTCCCAGGGTGACGCGTTTTTTCTCGCCGGCGTAAAGAATCAATTTCTCCAGTTCGTTCGAGACCATCATCATGTCGCCGCCCAGGGCGTCGACCAATTCATGCGCCGCATCTACGTCGATTTTCACGCCCAGCGTGGCGCAATATTGATCAATCCACCGGACTGCCTCGCCCTCTTCGACGCGTGCCAATTCGACAATCGCGCAGTACTCGCCCATAGTCTCGCGGATCTGCTGGTAACGGTCTTTATCAGTCAGTTCCATTCGCCGCGGGTCGGCCGGAATGCTGATGTGGTCGGCAACAAAGATCAACACCGCGGCAGGATTGGGATCTTTGCAATAGTCCTCGATCGCCGCCAATTTTTCTTCATTTGATCCCCGGCCAAACAGATTCTTGACGCCACAGATAAAGAACACCTGGAAGGGTGCCATCAGAGAAGGCGTGCGTGCGCGATCGAGAATCTCGCTGAGATCGGTCTCGGCTAAATCAAATTCAAAAAGACTGAAGTTGCGCAAATCCGCGGGAACCAGATGTTCGAGAATGGCTTCTCGGCAGCGTTTGCGAAAGAAGACTTCATCGCCCACAAACACGTAAGCGGCACGGAGCTTGCGCGACTGTACATCGGACACAAACCGCTCCGCCTGTGCGAACGCCCGCATCAGAACGCCTCCAGGATATTCGAGACCAGCGTCTGGGCAAAATCACGCGAAAGCCGTTGCAACGCGGGAGTATCCTCCTGAAAAAAAGCATTCGGATCGCGCGACACCGCGTATTGTTCGCGGAATAGATATGATGGGTTCTGGTACAGAATCTTGCCATGTTTATCCTGCAGAGACACGTTCATGGAAATCACAACCAACACGCTGGCCGCTCGCCCCGTGACCGAGTCATAGGTCAACGGAGTGGTGTAGGTGGAGAGCACGGTCCCTCGCAGGGTGGCGTCGGCATCATCTCCCGTTTGATCAAGTACACGATAATTCGTGCGAGTCACCATCTCGCGCACGACAGCGGCAGTCAGCATTTGCTCGATTTTATAAGTGTGGGTCTGATTGACAAAAGCCGGAATCGCGATGGTATGAACGTCCTGCGGAATTGCGGTCGTATGCCCAGCTGTGTGATAGCCACACCCCAGGGAAAGGAATGAAGCGGAAATGGCCACAATGGCAGGATTGCCATACATTATCCAGCGCAGCCCACGACTCATTGAATCTTGCCCCGAGGGCGAGTTGCAATGATCGTCTCTGCGCATTCCACAGCAGTAGATGCGGCGATCCGCAGGTTGTCCGCCGCCGCCCACAACCAGAAACCATTCTCTTGATTGGCGTCTGGCAAAACCGAAACCTGAATGTCAACTTGCCCGGCGGCATTCACGTTGGTGGGAGCATCTTCCGCGCCGTGCGTGATGTTAACGTGCTCGCCGGCTAACACTTGCGAGACGTTTTCGACGTCCGCCACCCGGTCAATTTCAACATGGATCGCGAAAGCATGCCCATGAAAAATGGGAGCCTGGACGAGCAGCAGCGAGGGCAGGATCGCTTGCCCGCCGGCTATGCGCTCATAATGCTTCAATACGCGACTTTCTACTGTGGACAAGGCCGGGACGGAGTGCTCGCCATAGCGCGACACCAAATTGAAAGCAACCTGGGTATCGAAGATGCTCTTGGGCATCTGCTGGAAGGAAAGCAAATTCACGGTCTGCTCATGGAGTTCGTCCATCCCTTTTTGTCCGTGCTCGGAGGCTGGCTCAAAGACGGTTGCAACCACCCTTCTTACTTCCCCTATCTTTTGTAAACGCAAGGCAAGCAGGGCCAGCACCACGGAGGCAGGATGGGCAGCTACCACCGGCCCCGGTTGCAATTCCGGGACCAAGGCCTTTCCAAGCTGCCGCTCGACCCAGGGTGACCGGACTAGCGCTTCAGATTCGTTTTCCAGAGCGAAGGATAAATCAACAATGGCACTGCCCGAGTCGCGAGCAATTTTCCATGTTTTGCGAGTGCATTCCGGATCGGAAGAGAAAAACGTAACATCTACGTTGCGGAATTCTTCCGCTCGCACCTTCTGGATGAATGTGACTTCGTCGCGCACCGCTTCCAGTTGACCCAGAGACTCGTCATCGTCCAGCAGCTTAAGATCAGCGGTCGGAAAGTTGCGGAAATCGAGCACCTCCGCCACTTCCTTCCCCTTAAGCGTGCCCGCACCTACGATCGCAACGCGGTACAGGCCGCTATTCCGTGGCAGGTCAGCACGTGACGAGGACGGAGTTTTCACATTGGAGCTCACGAGATTTGGGAAGCCTCTTGGTATGGCGGGGCTGGAGGATTGCGCCTGCGTCGGAAAATCCACTGGAGCCGCCAAATCACTCCGGAGGCCATGTAACCCAGAGCCGCGATAAACAGCAGCCACTGCGAGAAAAACCATAAGCCGGCAAAAAGAAGCCCGAACAAGACAATCAATCGAAACGGCTGCCGGGCATGAAGATCGATGTCTTTGAAGCTGTAAAATCGCCACGTGCTTACCATCAAGTACCCAGCTGCCACGATGATCAGCATCCAGGTGATGCAGCTCCAGAGCGAAGAGACCGGGTCACCGGCGGAGAAGTGTACCACCGCAGCGATCACGCCGGCGGCGGCGGGAATCGGCATCCCGACAAAATATTTCTTACCTGGGCGGCCGGGATTCGATGGCTGCGGATTCGCCGTGATGTTGAAACGCGCCAACCGACTGGCTCCCGCCAGCAAGAACAGAAAACTGGCGATGGCGCCAAGCTGAACCATTTTCCCGGTTAGCTCGGATGATCCGAGAAAGCTGGGCAACTGGCGGAAACCCCACATCCACGCCAATAGGGCCGGAGCCACTCCAAAGGTGATTACGTCGGCAAGAGAGTCCAGCTCCCGGCCAAAATCGCTGGCGGTGTGAGTAATACGAGCGATACGGCCATCGAGGCCATCGGCTAACACCGCAATTCCAATCGCTTTGGCAGCGTTGTCGAAATGCGAGGGGTCCTGCGGCGTACCGTGTGTGACTTGGAGGATCGCATAATAGCCTAGTGCGATATTGGCCGTCGTGAACAGCGACGGTAGTATGTACATCCCTTTCCGCAGCCGTTTCGGCTTAGCGTCTTCTCGCCGGCGTCTTGGAATTTGCGCAAGTTCCAGGTCCATTATGACACTCCTTGCGCCGCTCGCTCAGCCCCTGCTGCCAGCTGCGGCTCCACGGGCAGGTAGGCCAAGACACTGGAGCCACCTTTCACCCGATCTCCAATTTTGACTTGAACGCTGGCGGAGCTTTCCATCAGAACATCCACACGCGACCCGAACTTGATCATGCCAACGCGTTCGCCACGCTCTACCGCCTCGCCTACTTTCTTGTTAAACACGATCCTCCGTGCCAGCAGGCCTGCTATCTGCTTGAAGACAACTATTTGGCCTTCCCCTTCTACTTTCACTACGTTCTGCTCATTCTGCTCAGAGCAGGCCATATTCATTGCATTCAGAAATTTGCCCGGCTGGTACCGAACACTGGTTATGACACCTGCGATCGGCGAGCGGTTTACATGCACGTCAAAGACATTCAGAAATATGCTGATCCGAGTGTAAGTCCTACCTTGATTCGCAACCTGGGAAATCAGCGTGACCTTTCCATCAGCGGGCGAAACCAAGGTACCAGGAGCGTTCGGAATCTTCCTTTCGGGATCGCGGAAGAACCAGAGAAAGAACGCCGCCAAAAACACTGGAGGCCAGGCCCATGCGGAGTTGGTAAGCCAGGCGATCAGTCCCGACGCTGCTAGCAAGGGGATGGCGTAGAAATAGGCATCGCGAACCATGAGAGATAATTCTCATTATAGTTCAGGCCCTAAACTCAGGAGGCTTTTTACAAGTCGAATAAAAAAGGGCGCTTACAGGCGCCCTGCTTTTATTCATAACTCCACCTTGCTATACCGCGGCGGCTACGACAGTGATGAAATTACGCGACCTGATTCTGCTGCTGGAGCTGCCGCTCGATGCTCTGCATCTGGTCCTTGAGACGCAGCTTCAACTTCTTCAATCTTACTTCTTCTAGCTTTTCGTCATCTGTAAGGAAGCGCTTCTGGGTAAGTGAGTCAAGGCGTTTTTCGTACTGGGTGTGTTCCATCGCCAATCTGCGGAACTCTTCATGATTGGCGAGGAGCTGGTCTTTGGCAATTAGCATCCACCAGACCTCCTAACCGGGTTGTAGACAGCTCGAAGTTACCACAGGACCAAAACCGCTTCAATGCGAAATTTCCACTTTAAGGTTACGCCAGATGTCCTTGTCTACGAATATCCTGCAAACGTATGCACAGGTTGTTGTGCAAAACTAGGGAAGTATTAGCCGATAGGTCACTGCATCCTCATCCGGGTTGTGATAATAGCGGATGCGGCGTCCAGCCTCGACAAAGCCACACTTTTCATACAACGCGCGTGCCGCCCGGTTCGATTCACGAACCTCAAGGGAAACTGCCTGAGCGCCTTGCCTTGCGACCAAGCCCAGAAATTGCTGTAGCAGATGTGTACCTCGGCCTCTGCGGCGGACAGGTTCAGCAACCGCGACATTCTCGATCTCCCATTCCCGCTCAGTTGCCCGGCCAACGACGAAGGCTTGGACGACACCGGCGTCTTCGATCAGCAGGGTAAGCCGTTTAGGCGAATTCTCCGAAAACAAAGCCTCGTACTGTTCGACCGACCAGTGCGATGCGGTAAGGGCTGCTTTCTCCAGGTCCATAAGGGCCGGGATGTCTGCGGGAGTGGCGGCACGGATATGCAAGTTCAGATATCAAGCTCCAGATTGGTCCTAGCCGGAAGCTACTGGCTGGTTCTGGAGAAAATCTCCGCGTCCGAGCGGCGGATGTAATTAGCCTCCAGTTCTTCTGGAGAAACAATCTGTCCTGCCTGAATCCTGCGCCAGCCGATGCGCGCGATGATATCGCTTCGGGGATGCCCGACTTCCTCGACCTTTAATCCTAATGCCCGTGCGGCTTCAGCCAAGCTGTGATCCGGAGTAACGATGGTCGATTGCCCGGCGGACTCAGAGCATTGCTCGCGGCCCATAAGTTCTTCACAAATCAAGCGCCTTCCAGACTGCTGGCCGACCTCGAACTCGCCCACATAGACCTCGTTGCGCCCGGCGTCCAAAACCGCCAGCACCTTCCCTTGCGATTGACTCGATTCGGCGAGAGCTTCCAGCAGCGAAACCGCCGTTATGGGCTTTTCCAGCACTTCGGCCAACGCTTTGATTGCCGCCAATCCCACCCGCAAACCGGTGAAAGATCCGGGACCGGAGGCGACAGCCAAAGCGCCAATATCGCGCTTAGTCAGGTCATGTTTCTTGAGCAACGCCGCGATCTGGGGCACCAGTTGCGCTGAAAAGGTCCCACCGCTGAGCGGAACCACTTCCAGGACCCTGCACTGGTCCGGCAGCTCACAATTAGCCAGCGCGATGCTGCCATGCTTACCCGAAGTATCGGCGGCGAGGAGAAGCATGGATTCGTCAGTGTCCCGACTCCACCAGCTCCAAAAGCACGCCACCGGCGCTGGAGGGATGCACAAAAACATAGTGATGCCCGCCAGCGCCAATCTTGATCTCATCAGAAACGAGCCGGACACCATCCTTTTTCAGGCGTTGCACGGCAGCTGACAAGTTGGGGACTCGCAAGGAGACATGGTGCAAACCTTCCCCACGCTTGGCAATGAATTTCGCTATGGCTGAGGTGTCCGACGTAGGTTCCAGCAGTTCCAGCCGGCTTTCGCCCACTGGAACCATGACCAGACGCACCTGCTCGGCGTCCACAACTTCTTCCGGCGACACACTCATTCCGAGCTTCTCGTAAATGGCCTTTGCAGCGTCCAGCGACCTCACCGCGATGCCGAGATGGTCAATCGTGAACATTCTTCTTTATGTGGCGCGGAGCGCCCTCGCCCGCGGAGTCGGCTGGCCAATTCGAGGGACGTGCCGTCTTAGCTGTTCCCGGCCAGTTTCCCTACAATCTCCTCCACCAGCGAATAGGGGTCACGCCTGTGTTCAGCAATTTCCTCCGCGTAGCGGGCGACGTTGTCGTCTACCAATTGCTGGCGGGCCTTGTCAAGCAGGGCTTCGCGCAACATTTCCACCAGCCGCTGCTCCCACTTTTGTGCCTTATGCTGCAAGGCGAAGTTTCCCTTGAGCAAATGGGTTTCATACTCCGCAACAGCCGCAGCCAGCTCTCCGGTTCCCTTACCTTCGCTTGCCACTGTCTTGATTATCGGCGGAGTCCAGTGATCCGTTCGAACCGCGAGCGACTGCAAAGCACGAATCTCGCGTTCCACCCGTTCCGCCCCTTCGCGATCGCTCTTGTTGATCACGAAAATATCGGCAATTTCCATGATACCCGCCTTGATGCTCTGGATGTCATCGCCCATTCCGGGTACCAAAATCACGACCGTGATATCGGCCACGCGAACGACATCAATTTCATCCTGGCCGACGCCGACGGTTTCGATCATGATCAGGTCGCGGCCAGAGGCATCGAGCACCGCGGCCACATCGGCCGTAGCACGCGCCAAGCCGCCCAGCGAGCCGCGAGTGGCCATGCTACGGATGTAAATTCCGGGATCGGAAAAGTGATCCTGCATGCGAATGCGATCGCCCAGAATCGCCCCGCCAGAATAAGGACTGGTGGGATCGACAGCAATGATTCCGATGGTGCGATTTTCTTTCCGATAATGCTTCGCCAGTTGATCGACCAAGGTGCTCTTGCCAGCGCCGGGAGCGCCGGTCAGGCCCAAAATCCGAGCTTTCCCGGTCTCCGGGAAAAGAGCCTTCAGCAGATCCGCCCATCCCGGTTTGCGGTTTTCAACGGTGCTGATGGCGCGCGCCAGCGCTCGCGCATCCCCATTGCGCAGCCGCTTGATGAGGGCTTGATAGTCGTGGCTCAACGACTCAGTGTAAAGCAGCGGATCGTCCAGCCGCCACAGGCTAGGAGCTAATAGCCAGCAGTTACTCCTTCAGCAACTGCCGCGCGATCACCATGCGCTGCACCTCGCTGGTGCCTTCGCCGATGGTGCACAGCTTCACATCCCGATAAAACTTTTCCGCAGGATAATCTTTGATGAATCCGTAACCACCATGAATCTGCACGCCTTCATTCGCGCACCGGACGGCGACTTCGCTGGCGTAGAGTTTGGCCATTGATGATTCCTGAGTGGTCTTGAGGCCCGTATCTTTCATCGAGGCAGCGCGGAAGGTGAGAAGCTTGGCGGCTTCAATCTCCGTCGCCATATCCGCCAGCTTCCACTGAATTGCCTGAAATTCGCTGATGGCTTTCCCAAATTGCCGCCGCGTTTTGGAATATTTCAACGCGGCTTCGTATGCCCCTTCCGCCATGCCCAGCGACAGCGCTGCGATCGAGATGCGCCCACCATCGAGCACCTGCATGGCGTCGATAAATCCGTCGCCTTCTTTGCCTAAAAGGTTTTCTGACGGAATAATGCAATCTTCGAAGATGAGCTCAGCCGTATCACTGGCCCGCAATCCGAGCTTGTTTTCTTTTTTCCCGGGGCGGAAACCCTTCGCGCCCTTTTCCACAATGAACGCCGAAAGACCATGCGTGTGAGCGGCGCGATCGGTCACCGCGATGACAACCAGCACGTCAGCATAGTGGCCGTTGGTGCAGAAAGTCTTGGTTCCGTTCAAAACCCAGCAGTTGCCCCTTCGCACCGCCGTCATGCGTGCGCTGCCGGCGTCGGAACCGGATGACGGCTCAGTCAATCCCCACGCGCCGAAATATTCGCCGGTTGCGAGTTTGCTGACATATTTCTTTTTTTGCCCCTCATGCCCGGCCAGGAAGATGTGATTGCTGCAAAGCGAGGTGTGCGCCGCCACAATGATTCCCACGGAACCGTCGACCCGCGAAAGCTCCTCAATCGCGGTGACGTATTCGACGTAGCCCATGCCTGCGCCGCCGTATTCGGCCGGAAAAATTATTCCCAGCAAGCCAAGCTTGCCCAATTCCTTGATCGTGGCCAGCGGAAACTCACCCGCTTCATCCCACTTCATCACGTTGGGTGCGATCTCGCGCTCAGCGAACTCCCGCACACTCTTCTTCAATTGGAACTGTTCTTCATTCAGTTGAAAATCCAATGTCCCTCCGAAACTTTGTTCGCACGGCACAAGAAATCGGCTTCGATGCGAAACACTCGATTAAAGCATAGCGGACGGTTGAGAGAAAGTGACGGACGGAACGAAGTGAGCGACACGCCAGGGAAGAGAGTTCTTTGAGCCTTTTTTCGCAATTGTGTAGGGCCCGACCAACCGACCGATTGGTCGCAGGAATGGCTAGGCTGGTTTCTTTTCGCCCGTTTTGAAGATCCGGCGCGCCAGCCACACCGGCGCCACGAATACGTGGACGGGATTGGTGAGAAACGCCGGTTTATTTCCCTCGATCAGGTGGCCGAGCCAGGCCAGCGCGAACGCGGCAGGAATCAGGAGCAAGCCAATGATCCAGTGAAACCAGACCACCACTAGCGAAGAAAATCCGACGGGGATGGCGATCATGTGCAGCGCGCGATTTACCGGATGGTTATGCGCGCCATCATAGTGTGAATAGAGGCCCATAAGCACCTCGCGAGCAAGGACGCTGGAATTATACCTGTGTTTTTCAACCCGTTCCCGCGTTTCGACGGCTCAAGCCACCGGGGCCGAGATAAACCGCTCGAAAACCTCATTAGAAAGCAGCCGCCCGCGTGCGGTGAGGCGGACCATGTTTCCTCGCTGCTCCATGAGCCCGACTTCAACCATCTCTGCGATAACAGTGCGAATGCCGGCGACAGCTTGCTCGCCAAACTCGTCAGAAACGCGCTTCCGGTCTACACCCCTGGTCAGCCGCAGTCCGAGGAAGAACGTCTCTTCGAGCGCAGCGTGTTCGTCCACCGATGTTCGACTCGTCTGCGTTCCGCCTAAGTAGCCTTGCAGCGAATCCGGGGTCGAGAAGCGGACCGCCAGCACACGATGTGGCGATCCCGCCGAGTTTGACGAGCCACGGCCGATGTTCAGCATGGAATGTGCGTCCACCCCAAAACCCAGGTATGGCTGGCGCGTCCAATATTTCAAGTTGTGCCGCGACTCATGGCCGCTACGGGCGAAATTGGAGATTTCATATTGTTGCACGCCCGCTTTCTCCAGTTGTTCGCAACCCGTCAGGTACAAGTCCGCCGTCAGATCTTCATCCGGTACGAAGTGTGCATGGTATTTTGTGCCGCCGGCAATCAGCTCCCGTCCAAGCCTCGAATCTTCGTCCACCTCGAGCATGTAGACACTGACGTGTGGCACTTTAGTCGCAATCGTTTGCTCAAGAGAGAATTCCCAGCTCTGCACCGTCTGGTGCGGCAGTCCGGCAATCAGATCAATGTTGATGTCACCAATTCCGGCTGCTCGCAGGCGGGAGATGTCTTGGAGGATTGTATCCTGCTTATGCAAGCGGCCAACCGAAGCCACTTCTTTGTCGAAAAAGGATTGTGCTCCAACGCTTATGCGATTTACTCCGAAGCCTTGGAGAGCATCAATGACAGCCGGTGTCAGCGTTCCGGGGGCGCATTCGACCGTGATTTCTGCGTCCGCCACCACCTGGAAATTGTGCGAAATCGCAGTAAAGATCTGTTGCAGCTGAGATATATCCAATACGGTGGGTGTTCCCCCGCCTAAATAGATGGTGTCAACGTTTCTTTCGAAATGGCCGCCCATCGCTTGGGCGGTGGCAGGAGCCTGCTCCAAATCGCGGCAGAGACGGTCCACGTAGGCTTGAAACACCGCCTTGGAAAATACATCAGAGGCAAAGTTGCAGTACGTGCACTTCGTGCGGCAAAAGGGCACGGATATGTAGAGACCGAGTGGCATCGATAATGATTATCCCACGCTTACCTGGCGTCGGTATTGAAGTGAGTATCAGAAAGCGAAAAGGCGAGCTCGATAAGAACCAGCCCGCGAGCTTAGGTGTGCGCAGGACCTAGCGAACTGGAGCTGCTTCCACCCAGCTTCTGCTTCAGGTCTTTCGCGATCTGCTGTCCGTGGAAACGTCCGTTTTCGATGAAAATCTCATTTGTACGCGAACCCGCCACAATCACTCCTGCAACATAAATTCCCGGTACATTGCTCTCCAAAGTTACCGGATCGCACATCGGCCGGCACAGATCGGCCGAGAGTTCGATTCCCATCGAACGTAGAAAGTCGTAGTCTGGATGATAGCCGGTCATGGCGAAAACAAAGTCGTTCTTCAGGCGCAGCACTCCTTCCGGCGTATAAAGCACCACGTAGTCGGCGCCAATCTCCTGTACCGAACTGTTGAAAAATGCCTGAATTTCTCCGTTGCGAATGCGATTCTCGATGTCCGGCAGGATCCAGTACTTCACGTGGTGATGCATCTTCGCGCCCCGGTGCACAAGCGTGACCCGCGCGCCGTGGCGCCACAAATCGAGCGCAGAGATCGCCGCAGAGTTCTTGCCCCCAATCACCAGAACATCGAGATCGAAAAAGGGATGCGGCTCGCGGTAGTAATGAAAAACCTTAGGCAAGTCTTCTCCGGAGATGTTCATGTGATTGGCCATATCGTAATAGCCGGTCGCAACAATCAACTTACGCGTGTGGTAGTCGAAGACCCTGCCCATCCGGTCCGTCGCAGTGATTTGAAAATCGCCATCTCGCCCGACAACCGTTTTTACCCACTGATACTGCACCACGGGCAAATGATAGTGCTCGACCACCTTGCGGTAATACTCCAGAGCTTCCTCGCGCGTGGGCTTTTGGTGGGCGGTGGTGAAAGGGATGTCGCCAATTTCAAGCAGCTCCGGGGTGGTGAAGAATGTCATGTGAGCCGGGTAATTGAACAGAGAATTGACCAGGCACCCCTTGTCGATTACAACCACCTTGAAACCGGCTTTCTGGGCTTCGATGCCGCACGCCAGGCCGGTTGGGCCAGCCCCTATTACCAGCACGTCGACGCGAGTGCTCGACCGGGCATCGAATTGTGCGCGGGGAAGGGTATCCGGTATCTGCTGAACCGCCTCGGGGAGCTTGGTTAACACGGTTTATCCTGAGCCGCCGGGCACAGTGCAGGCCGACATACGATTGCCGGCCCTTTTAAAGACAACGATTCTAGCACGTGATTAAGGCGTAACTCGTCAGCCGTGGTCACGTGCGTATGTGATCCAAGGCGGGGCGCCGCTGCTGCGGAGCTATAATCCGGATAGGTTTCATTCCTACTGAGTAGGTCAGGAGTACGCCATGGCAACTGTTATGGAGCCTGCTGTTCGCACCCGCATTGAGTCCGACAGCATGGGACAGATCGAGGTTCCAGCCAATGTTTACTGGGGCGCGCAAACGCAGCGCTCGCTGCTGCACTTCAACATTGGCCGTGACACCATGCCGCCGGAACTGATCCGCGCATTTGGGATTCTAAAGAAAGCCTGTGCACTGGTGAACCAGGATCTCGGCAAACTGCCGGCAGACAAGGCGAAGCTTATCGTACAGGCCGCCGATGAGGTCATCTCCGGCAAACTCGACGACCAGTTTCCGCTTCGGGTCTGGCAGACCGGCAGTGGCACCCAAACCAACATGAATGTAAACGAAGTCATCTCGAATCGCGCCATCGAGCTGGCAGGCGGCGAACTGGGGTCGAAGAAGCCGATTCACCCCAACGATGACGTCAATATGTCGCAATCTTCCAACGATACCTTTCCGGCGGCCATGCACATTGCGGCAGCGGACCGCGTCAAGAATGCGCTCATTCCTGCGATCAAGAATGTTCGCGATGCCATCGCAGCTAAAGCTAAAGAGTTTGAAAAGATCGTCAAGATTGGCCGCACCCATCTGCAGGATGCCGTACCTCTGACTTTCGGACAGGAGTTCGGTGGATGGGCAAGCCTGCTCGAACGGGACATCAAGCGGCTGGAGCAGACTTTAGAAGGCTTGTATGACCTCGCGATCGGTGGCACCGCGGTGGGAACCGGCCTGAATACTCACCCCGAATTTGCTGAACGGGCCGCCAAGAAGATCGCTGAACTCACTGGACTTCCATTCCGATCTCACGGAAACAAGTTTGCCGCGCTTTCGGCGCACGACGAAATTGTCTTTGCGCAAGGTGCGCTCGAAACCCTGGCCGCTTCGCTCATGAAGATATCCAACGACATCCGCTGGCTGGCTTCCGGCCCGCGCTGCGGTTTAGGTGAACTTTCCATCCCCGAGAACGAGCCGGGATCCTCAATCATGCCCGGCAAAGTGAATCCCACGCAATGTGAGGCAATGACGATGGTTTGCGTGCAGGTTCATGGCGCCACTGCGGCCGTCGGATTCGCCGGGTCACAGGGCAATTTCGAACTCAACGTCTTCAAGCCGGTGATGATCTACAACTTCCTGCACTCCGTCACGTTGCTGACCGACGCCTGCCACGGTTATGTCGAATACATGATCAAAGGGATTGAAGTGGACAAAGCCAAGGTCGACTGGTACGTGAAGAACTCCCTGATGCTGGTGACCGCTCTCGCTCCGAAGGTCGGCTATGACAAGGCTGCCAAGATCGCCCACATTGCTCATGTCGAGCATACCAGCCTCCGCGAAGCCGCTCTGAAGCTGGGATATCTTAGCGGGGAGGAGTTCGATCAACTGGTTAAGCCAGAGAGGATGACAAGGCCATAGACGGAAGCGGGTTATGGTTGATCTGGAATGGCAGGCAGGGTTTCGTGAGCGCATGCGCCGGTTCTAAGCGCGTCACGCTCCGCGTCCGGGAGCAGACAAAGCGCAAAGTGAGTTATCCCGAAGCCCCGCTAGTGAAAGCGGTTGAAGATAATAAGCCAGTTCGCTTATTCTGCGACTCGCTCTGTTTCAGGCACAACCACCGGAGCTTCAACCTTCTTTGCCGGCATGGTAGTAATCACCACTACGCTGACAAGGACCAGAAGGGTTCCCACAAGCGTACGAATGCCGACCACTTCACCACCGAGAAAATATCCGATCACAACAGCGACTACGGGGTTCACATAAGCGTAGGTGCCCACCTTTGTCGGCGATTCGTGGTGAATCAGCCAAACATAGGCGGTGAAGGCGATTATTGAACCAGCGACGATGAGATAGGCCAGCGCAAACCAGGCGATCGGCGAGACAGCCCCTACATCAAAACCGTGGCACTCCCCCAAAATTGTAGACACCAGCAGAAGCATCACTCCTCCAGCGAGCATCTGCGCTGCGGAACTCATAGCCTTTGCGTTCGGTAGCGGCAGCTTACGTGTGAGAATTGTTGCGGTGGACCAACTGAGGGAAGCGATCAGTAGTGCGGCTGCGCCCATGCCATCGATCGGTTTTTCCCCAAATGCAGCAGAAGGGTTCATGAGAACGGCGACGCCACAAATGCCCACGATGAGGGCAACTGTCAGCCGCAGAGTGAGCTGTTGCGTTCGCAAGAAGATAATTTCTAACAATCCCATGAAGACTGGAATCGTCGCCATCATCACCGAGGCGAGGCCGGACGGCACACGCTGCTCGGACCAAAAGAGGAGTCCATAGTCCAACACAAAGATCAGCACTGCGACAAACGACGCTGCCGCCCACTCGCGGCGAGTGGGATAACTCGTTCCTTTGCTCAGCATCCAAACGAACAGAAGTATCCCCGCGACCAGAAAACGAAGGCCTGCAAGCAGAAAAGGCGGGACCTCGCGCACTCCTACCCGGATCGCTAGGAACGTCGAGCCCCAGACAAAGTACACAATGGCGAAGGCGACCAGGGTCTTCCAGGCAGCCGGACGTGCGATGGTTTCCATTGATCTCAACCAGGGGGCCGCAACCCGATGGGTGGAGCCGTTGCAGTTTAGATCGTGGGAACGAACTTCCGGAAGCAGGATTCGCCGATAAAATCTTTTTATAGCGCCCAGAATACTTGGATATTACGAGGCCAGAAGGCTGAACATGAGTTATTTCTGCAACAAGCTGGTGTGGCTAGCGACGCACTGCCACTTCGCATCCTGCAGCACCCAAGTATCCGTGAACCGTCCGGTGTGCTCGTAGGGTTTGCCTTGGTAGGTCCCTTTGGTGTGATAAATGCCGGCCACTACAGCGGCATCCTTATAAAGGATTACCTTCACATCCTGGATGTTCAGGGCGGTAATCTTGAAGCGAGGGTCAGCGATATCGGCGAGAAATTTTCCTCTTTCAGTGACCTGGCCGTCCCACTCGGTGTTCACGAACTTGTCGCCGATCATGCCGGCCAACGCTTTTGCATCGCGGCTGACCTGCGCCTCGTTCCAGAGGTGTTCGAGAGCAATAAGCTGATTTTCGCGGGAACGCGAATCATCGTTTGCGGACTGAGCCAACATCCCGGCAGCCAGCAAAAGGCCGCAGCAGAGAGAAAGGCCGGCGACGACGCTGAACCGCTGAAACATGAGGGAATTCTGGGCCAGAGTTCAAGCGCGTGCAATGCACATCGGTGCGATGTCCGACATGCACCATCGTACGTTACCGATGTCATTGAAGCTGACTGCGGTTCTTGCCGAAACTGAGGCCGCTAAGGTCCGCCACCTTGTGAGGGTCTATTCCTTTGCTTGCTACGAGCGCGTGAAAAGTTTCACCCATTCCGGCCGGGGTTATCAGATGTTTAAGCTGCAGAGCAACTTTGGCACGCTCTTGCGGCAGGCAGCATCCTTCAAAGGCATCGGCGAACTGGTTCTGCTCGCCGATGCCCAGCAGAAACTGCGATTGTGTGACCAGCGGCTGGACTTGCATTCCTTGCTGTTCAGCAGCGGCGGCCAAAGCACTGAAATTCACGTGGGAAGTTATGTCCTGTTCGCCGGGAGCTTCATAGGGGTTGGTGCTGGCCGAATGTTTGCGATATGCCATAACAGTTCCGCGATGACGTCCCGCGAGCAACTCGCCCCGCGTGTAGCCATAGTCAACAGCGATGAGGAATCCTTGCTGCATTGAAAGTGCGGCCTCAGCCACGTAGCGGCGAGCAATTAGCGGCGCTTCGATCCTTTCTTCGCCCTCTGGATGCACGCCATAGCGATCGAGAAATTCCAGTGCTTCGGAGGAAGAAGGCGCCCAGGTTTCGACGAAACGTTCCTCCCTTTCGGAGATGCGCAGCTCGCCCTTTGAACTGAGAACCTCGACGGGCAGCGCATCGAAGAATTCATTGGCAAAAATAATGGTAGCTCTCAGGGGAGGGGGAGCGCTCACATCGTTCTGAGGGAAATCTGCAATCGAGACTTTCCGGTTCGAGAAACGAGAACACAGCGTATCCTGTAGCCTCCTTTGCAACGCCGGTGAGCTTTCGGCCAGCGAGTAGCGGATTGCGGCAAAGAATGCTGGGAACTTTTTTTCAGCCCAAGCCAGGACGTCTTGAGCAAACAACCCCCGTCCTGGCCCTAGTTCGAGAATTTTTATTTCTTTTGGTGATCCTAGGAGCCGCCACATCTCTTCAAACTGCCGCGCCATCAGCCGTCCGAATACGGCGTGCACATCGCTCGACGTATAAAAGTCTCCGGCTTTCCCAAACTGTTCCCCGGCACGCGAGTAGTATCCAAGTTCCGGATCGTAGAGACAAAGTTCCATGTAGCGCGAAAAGGGAATGGAGCCACGGGCGTGGATTTCCTGCACAATTTTTTTTCGCAGACTCACAAATTTTCCCGCTGGCCTTCACTGCGATTTTGGGGAGTACGGGTGAACATTTCGATCAGGTAGTCGTGCAAACAATCGTAAAGCTGGCGCTGGAAGTTCCATTCGAACTGCGGATGGTCCAGATCGCGGGGATGCAGTTCGAAGTAATAGGTATGCACTGGAACACAGGGATTCCTGAACTGGATGACAATTTCTACTCCTTCGCCCTTTGCCCGCGCGCCGAACTCCAATAGCGGGTGCTCGTACAGGCGCAATTGCGTGAGGACTCGTTCTAGCCGCTGATTTCCCGGCAAAGGCATCTGTTGATTTTAGCGGAGTTGTTCACAACTTTTTACAAATAGCTATCCTCGTTAGACTGCCTTCGTCCAAGTTCTGGTCTCGGAACCCACGAAGACAACTAAGAGAGGGAGGTAAGTTTATGCGAAAGCTCAGGTTGGCAGCCTGGTTTGCGATTTCGGTTTCCTTGGCACCTCTGGCTTGCTGGGCGCAGTCTGCAGTGTTGGATTTGCCGCGTGACAGCCAGCACTCAGTGGTGATGCAGCGCATCGGAATCACCGACATCGCCATCAACTATCATCGCCCACTCGTAAAAGGCCGGACGATCTGGGGCAAGGTTGTACCCTACGGAGAGGTATGGAGAGCCGGCGCCAACGAGAATACGACCATAAAGTTCACCGACGCAGTGAGCATCGAAGGGAAAGCTCTGGACAAAGGTACCTATGGCCTGTTCATGATACCCAGCGAGAACGAGTGGACCGTGATCTTTTCGAAAGTCCACACTGCGTGGGGCAGCTTCACTTATAACGAAGCCGAAGACGCGCTGCGGGTCACTGTGAAACCTCAGCCTTCGGAGTTTCACGAAACACTTACCTATGACTTCGATGATGTAAAGAAAGATTCCGCTGTTGCCAAACTCTATTGGGAGAAACTGGCAATTCCTTTCAAGGTCGCTGTAGACGTGAATGGCATCGTCAAGGCCAGCCTGCCGAACCAGCTTCAAGGATTAGCGCAGTACACCTGGGAGGGGTGGGACGATGCCGCCAATTACCTTCTTGCCCAGAAGTACGACCTGGATGAGGCGCTGAAATATGAAGAGACCTCTATCCGCACCGAGCCACGTTTCGATAATTACCTGACCAAATCCCAAATTCTGGACGCTCTTGGCCGGAAGGAAGACGGGACCGCAGCGAAGAATCAAGCTTTGGCCCTAGCAACCGCTGCTCAGCTCTACGTTTATGGTCGTCAGCTGCAGCAGCAGGGCAAGCAAGACCAGGCCTTTGATTTCTTTCGCCAGGCGCAAAAGAAGGATCCCAACGATTGGCTGGTGCACGACGGAGTTGCGAGACTCTATTCGGCGCAGGGAGATTTCGCCAATGCTCTCAAGGAGTACAGACTGGCTCGTGAAGGCGCTCCCGATAATCAGAAAATCTTTTTCGACGCGGGGCTGAAAAAGCTGGAGGCAAAACAGGATATCAATAAAACAAACTAAGCACGCGGCTTCCCTTCGTGAGACTTCCTGTACGTTCGTAGTGCGTTTTCGCGATCCCGAAGGTCATGAAGGTTCACGGCGGAACGCCTCGGAGGATCCCTAGCTACTGACCTTGGCAATCGGAGTTTTGTCGGCCTGTGTGTTCTCTGCATAGTCATGCACGCCCCGTCCAGACTTGCGGCCCAGGCGGCCGGCCTTGACGTATTGCACGAGCAGGGGCGCGGGTCGATACTTCTCGCCTAAAGTTTTGTGCAGGTATTCCAGGATGTGCAGGCGCGTGTCTAGTCCCACAAGATCGACCAGCTCAAAAGGTCCCATGGGGTGATTGAGACCAAGCTTCAATGCTTTATCGATGTCCTGCGCTGAGGCGACGCCCTCCTGCAGCATATAGAACGCCTCATTGCCAATCATGGCGTTTATGCGGCTGGTGATAAAACCGGGCGACTCTTTGATAACGACCACTTCCTTGCCCATCTGCCGTCCAACTTCAGAAGCTGTCGCCAGCGTCTCCTGGTCCGTCTCGAGAGCTCGAACGATCTCCAAAAGCTTCATTTTGTGTACAGGATTAAAAAAATGCATTCCCAGGCATTTAGTAGGACGGTAAGTGACGCTGGCAATTTCGGTGATGCTAAGTGATGAGGTGTTGGACGCAAGAATTGTATTGGGCCGGCAAATCTTATCGAGCAGAGTAAAGATCTCGACCTTCGACTCCATCTCTTCCGGCACCGCCTCAATAACCAGATCCGCTTGACGGGCGGCCTCTTCCACACCGCCGGCATATTCGAGGCGCGCAACCGCGGCTCGGGCATCGTCCGCTGAGACCTTGCCCAATTCGACCGCCTTGTCGAGGTTGCTGCGAATTTCGTTTTCCGCTTTCCGCAGTGCAGCCGGCAGCAAATCCTCGAGCACGGTGTGGTAACCGCCCAGCGCAGACACATGAGCGATACCGCGTCCCATAGTTCCAGCGCCGATTACGGCAATGGTCTGGATCTGCGCCACTACTGGCCTCCCTTTTCGAGTTGTCCGAGGACGCTGGTGAAATTCGAGTTGGCTGCGCGCAGATGTTCTGCCAAACGCTTCTTCTCCTCGGTATCCATCAGAGGGATGGAGGCGCTGATTCGTCGCAGCGTAGCGACGATATCGTCAACGTAATTGATTAAACGAATAAGTTCTCCGGTCGCTGCCATAATGCATTCGCTCCTCTATCGTCTATAGTCTTTAGAACCTGTTAACCTTAAGGTGCTCGGAAGAGTCCGAGTCCCAGAGTGACTCATCATTTTCAATGCTATAAAGAATTTAGTAAAGGCGTGTTGGGGAGATTGCCGGCCCGGATGCCGGTAAACTTCGGAGCATTTCCTCACGCATTTGGCGAGAGCAATGTGCTACGGAATGACCACGTTGCGAACTCCCAAGCGCCGTGCGATTTCCTTGATGGTTGCTATTAATCCTTTTTATCGTCTTTCTTAATCTTTTCGTAATGCTCATCGAATCTAATCAGGTTATGAACGAGAAGCCTTTGAAGCATTACCTTTTCGCCAGTGACTTCGACCAGACGCTGACGTTCAATGACTCTGGCTATGTATTGGCGGAGTTGGTCGGAATCCCGACTTCGGAGTTCGAACGAAAAGCCAAAGGGATGGCCAAGCTCAATCTCGTGCAACAAGGTGCGGAGCTCGCTTATTTGTTATTGCACGATCCGGAGTTTCAGAGCAAGGTGCGCAGAGAACATCTATACGAGGTCGGCAAGAGCATTCGCCTGAAGCAGAATATCGCCCTGCTTTATGAGATTCTCGACGCTGGCATCGATGGCTATCACTTCGATTTTTATGTGCTCTCGGCCGCGCCTGTGGAAGTGATCCACTCCGCGCTGGAGGGAATTGTTCCGCCCGATCACATTTATGGAACGGAATTCCTGTATGCGGACTCGGGCCAGATTCAATCGATTATCCGCGCCACGGCCGGGTATGGAAAAGTTGCCGTGCTCGACATGTTGCAAAGTCAGCAACAAATCGGGCCGGACCACATTATTTATGTCGGTGACGGCAGCTCGGATATCCACGTCATGCTGCACGTCAATGTTCGTGACGGCTTTACCATCGCGGTTTCTGAGGCCAAACATGTTTCGCAGGTCGCGAAGCGAACCGTTCTCAGCAGCAGCGCCCTATCGGTCCTCGCGCCGATTCTTGAAGACGTCGTAGGCTGGGAGCGACCGCGTATCCGTACCTTTTTCGAAGCTCATGGCATGCTCATCCAGGAATGGGAGCGGGTGCGTACGGACTGGCTGACGCTGAGACCCCTGGCCGGCGACGAGTTGCTCAAGCACGGAGTAGACTGATGCCAGGTCTGGCCTGCGATGCTCCGCGATAAGAACCTGATCCCGCTCTCGCATCAACATCAGCATGCCCTTGCCTTGTGCGTGCGTCTCGATCGCGCTTTGCAAGCCGACGATCTGGACTTGGAACAATGGCAGGCTGAAATCCAAATGATATTTCAGCAGGAAATCGGAATCCATTTCGCAGCTGAGGAGAAAGAACTCTTTCCAGCCGCAAGTCGCTTCCTCGATCTTGAGCCCCTGGTGCGAGAACTAGAAGCCGAGCACTCGGCCTTGCGCGAGCTGTTCGCACGGGCATTGTCCCGGAGCATGCGCCCGGCGGATCTGGCAGTGCTGGTTGAAAAATTGGCTCAACACATCCGTAAGGAAGAACGCCAATTATTTGAAAGCCTGCAAAAGCTTATGGAAGCTGGGGAGCTGTCCGCCTTGGGCGCGGCCTTGAACGAAGCCTTGAAGGAGGCTTCCACGGTTTGTCTGCTGCCCAAACACGCCTCGCGCCTGCACCCCAGGTCCTGAGCTTCAACCCGAGCTTCCGGAGTGAATCCCTAATCGCGCTTTGGTCATCTAGCAAATTATGACTCAGGAACGGGATCTGTATTTCGTCGCGGATGTGCCCCAGTCCGCAGCCCAGAGCTCGGCGATCGAGCGGTTGCATGACTCGGTCTTGCTTGACGCCTATTCGCAAGCTGTGGTCAGCACAGCGGAGAAAATCAGCCCGTCTGTGGTTAAGATCGATGTCACACAGACCGGGCAAACACGTTCGGGGGAAAGTCGCGAGCGGCACGGTGGCGGCTCCGGATTTGTCTTCACCCCCGACGGCCTGATTCTCACCAACAGCCATGTAGTTCATGGGGCCACGCGTATTGCAGTATCGCTGCCGGACGGGCGGCAATTTGCGGCTCACACGATCGGCGACGATCCCGCCACCGACCTAGCCGTCATTCGTGTCGACGATCCTAACTTAGTCAGCGCCCCGTTGGGCGATTCTCAACGGCTGCGAGTGGGGCAATTGGCGATTGCGATTGGCAACCCATATGGATTTCAGTACACGGTAACCGCCGGCGTGGTCAGCGCTCTCGGACGTTCCCTGCGTTCATACTCTGGGCGGCTGATCGAAGACGTGATTCAAACTGACGCTTCGCTGAACCCTGGAAATTCGGGCGGGCCACTGGTTACTTCGGACGGTCAGGTGGTTGGGGTTAATACCGCGACGATTATGGGAGCACAGGGGCTATGCTTCGCTATCGGGATCAACACAGCAAAATTCGTGGCCGGACGGCTGTTGCGCGAAGGCCGGATTCGCCGGAGCTACATCGGAGTGGAGGCGCAAACCACCTTGCTTCACCGGCGACTGGTGCGCTTCTACGATCTGCCCAAAGAAAGCGGAGTGGTGGTGATATCGGTGGAAAAGGGTAGCCCCGCCCAAAGGGCGGGATTGCGCGAAGGAGATGTGATTGTCGCGCTGGAGGGCAAGCCCGTAGCCGGCGTGGATGACCTGCACCGGCTGTTGACCGACGCGCGTGTTGGCGTTAGCAGTTCAGTGACGGTGCTTCGCTGGACCGAGAAACTGGACGTCAAGATAGTGCCCGAAGCGCAGGGATAGAGCAAAGGGCCAACGAGAAATGCGATCCTGCAAATAGGTTTGCATATTCAGGTGCGCAATTCTTAAATTTTATACATCCGAAAGCAAAACGTTGTCATCTACGGTTACAACCTGCCCAGGAAGGAGTGCGTATGCCTGCCCTTCAGGACGATGTGCGCGAAGATAGTGCTCCCGCATTTCGACTGGACGTCAAACTTCATGATCTATTGACCAAGTCACCGGCTCCTCGGCCGGTGCTGTTGCCAAGCGCGGGCGGCGATAAGTTCCCGGAGCCAGCTTTCCCGCAGCACCCCAAGCTTCTGGCGCAGGATGATAACTACGAGGAGAACCTTGCACGCGCCCAGGCTGGAAAGCGCCGCTGGACCGGTCCCTTAGTACTCAGGGCGATCAACGGCTGGCTTTTTCCGTACATCAAGTCGCGAATCCTGCCAGGCCCCTTTCATCCCATCATTGCCTACCTGTTCACGGAATGGAAATGCAACCTGGATTGCCACTACTGCTGGGCATTTGACAACAGCGTGAAGGGGATGACTGAGGAAGTGGCGAAACGCTCCATTGACTGGCTCCATTCGACCACCTGCCGGGTGCTGGCCTTCATGGGCGGCGAGCCGCTCCTGCGACCGCAGCTTGTTCACAAGGCTTGTTATTACGCCGCCAAAAAGGGCTTCTGGATCTACATGCCCACTAATGCCCGTCTGCTGCGCACGGATGTAATCGACCGTCTGGCAGACGCGGGAGTCGCCATCTTCAACTTCGCGGTCGATGCGGTGGATGAAAAACCAGGTCTTCCCAAGGCATTGAATCCCGTGCGCAAGTACTTCGACTATCTGGTGCGAAAACAATACAAGTATGGCTACGCGGTGTTCTTCAACATCAACATTTGTCGCAACAACTTGGATGATGTGAGGCAGCTGACAGAAATCGCCCGGGAACACGGCATCGCCACCGATTACCACCTGAATGAATCGCCGATGATTGAACAGAACCATTTCCAACACTATGAGGATAACGACACGTTTATCTATCCTCAGGACTGGCCGAAAGTGGACGAATTGGTAGACTGGATCATCGAAAAGAACAAGTCCGGCTACAAGATGGTCAATTCCGTCAAACGGCTGCAGGACATGAAGGATTTCATGCGGGGTAAAGTGGAGCCCTGGAATTGCCGCGCCGGTCAGAACTCGATCATCATTCGGGTGGACGGCAGTTTGGCCCCTTGCTTCCCGATGTATTCAGCCACCCACGACTGGGGTGTCATCGAAAATCACAACTTTGACGTCTCACAATTAAACGAAATGAAGAAATCTTGCCAGACCCATTGCTTCTCTACCTTGAATCATAACCTTGGTTTCTGTTACAACGATGCAAGGGTCATTCACTGGGTACTCAAGCAAGCGGTTCACGGCTTCCAGGGTGTAACCGGAAGTTTTGCCTGAGTAATGTCGGTACGAGTCTTTTCATTAGACCATCTCTCGGAGGGACTGAGAGGTTTTTGTTTTCGCGTTGCTGGGCGCCCCGGGATTTCGTTGTAGAACGACTCTCGCAGGCGTGAACATCGAATCTCCTTGTACAGCGGTAAGGAGTTTCTGATGCTGTTCGATGGTGCGTCGCAGACAACTGTCAATCTTCCCAGGCGCAAGGCCTCCTCGTCTGCTTCTGCACCCTTCCCGGCAGGGCTTTTCCTGTATAGTTGCTCTGTCACTGTTAGTTTCAGTCCCGAACACTTCACCGTAAACGCCGGAGGAAGATAATGGCGACCAATTTTGTCCAGATAGAAAACGAACAGGAAATCAAGAAGCGATTGGACAGTGAGCGCGCGCGTTTGCGCAAGATTGCGGGCTTGGGAACGCCGGATCATTTTCATCGTCCAATTGAGCGCGCCTTCACGGCCGACCAGAGGAGCCGTGTCACTATTCTTTTCGGTGGATTTACCTGGAAGCACGAGGACCTCATCCGCGCCGTATTCCAGGGCTGCGGCTATCGCTGCGAGAAACTGCCCGTACCAGACGTGCCCGCGTTTCAGCTGGGCAAAGAATACGGCAACAACGGGCAGTGTAATCCCACGTACTTCACGGTCGGCAATCTTGTGCAGTATCTCCAGTTTCTGGAGAAAGAGGGCTTGTCGCGGCAGCAGATACTGGACAACTACGTTTTCTTCACCGCTGGCTCATGCGGTCCGTGCCGCTTCGGGATGTATGAGGCTGAGTACCGTTTTGGCTTGAAGAATGCCGGATTCGATGGCTTCCGCGTTCTCTTGTTCAAAGACAGTGACGGCATCAAGGCCGCATCGGGCGAACCCGGGCTGAAATTTACGATTGACTTTGGGTTGGGAATGTTGAACGCCATGCACCTCGGCGACGTGATCAATGACCTGATCTATCAAATCCGTCCGTTTGAAGTGAATAAGGGCGAGACCGATCGAGTGTTCCGCGAGATGGTCGACGGGCTGTGCGAGGATCTCAAGAACCGGAAGTCCTTTGAGATTGAAGAGCGCGCCCCGAACCGGCTCAAGCCGAAATTCAAGAGCAACAAGATCCTCAGAAACACCGCCAACGTCTTCGGCAAAATGCACGAGCACATGTGGGGTAAGGACTATCTGACCGCCCTTCACACTGCGCGAGACCGGATGAACAGCATCGAAGTGGATCGCACCAAAGTAAAGCCGGTGGTGAAGATCACGGGAGAATTCTGGGCGCAAATTACCGAAGGCGACGGTAACTTCCACATGTTCGAGTTCCTTGAGCGGGAAGGTGCGCAGGTGATCGTAGAACCAATCGCCACCTGGGTCGCATACTTGATGTATCAAGCCAAAGCTCACGCCATTGCCAAATGGCCCGTGAACCGGCCGCATCGCAATCCGGAATGGCATGAGGTCAAGAAACACCTGGCCAACTATTTCGGCTTGCGCAAGAAATTGTGGGCAATTGGTTTTGGCGAAAGGGCCTGGAGATTCTTCTATCACCGCACGATTAAGAACATGGGCGGAATAACCCACCATCTTGTTCCTCAAACTGAATTGGCCGAGATGGCCCATCCTTTCTACAACCAGTTTGCCCGTGGCGGCGAGGGGCATCTCGAAGTGGGCAAGAACGTTTATTACACCGTCCACAAACTCTGCCACATGGTTCTGGCCCTGAAACCGTTTGGCTGCATGCCTTCTTCGCAGTCGGATGGTGTGCAATCGGCGGTAATCAACAAATTCAAAGATATGATCTTTCTGCCGATTGAAACCTCCGGCGAAGGCGAAGTGAACGCCCACAGCCGCGTGCAGATGGCCCTTGGGGAGGCCAAAGTCAAGGCGAAGACTGAGTTCGAGCAGTGCCTGAAATCAACCGGCAAGAGCTTGGAGGAAATTCGCGAATACATTTCTGAACATCCCGAGTTGCGCAGGCCGTTCTACCAAGTGCCGCATCGCGAAGGGATTGCCGGAACCGCAGCCCAATTCATCTTGCACGTTAGCGACCGCATGGACGAGAGCACCAGATTGTGGCGGCGCGCACATGTTCCCGGAGTAGCCGTACCCGCGACCGCCAGCGGCGACTGAGAAAACAGTGGTCAGTGGCTGGGAGTCAGTGGCCAATGGTTTTGGCAGGGCCCGGCTTCAGCCCGGCCGATACAGACGAAGAGAAATACGGGGCTTTAGCCCCTGAGGGAAAAAACAGAGGACGAATGCACGATCACAAAGGGCAACACGATCATCAAGGACTGCAGCACGTCTGCCCGGCGCAACAAATGCCGCAAGAGCACCTGAAGCCGCAGGAGCACCTGAAGCCGCACGATCACCAAACGAAATTTTTGGTCGGGCTGGACGTGGGTTCCACTACGGTGAAGGCCGTGGTGGCGGATGCAGCCACGGACAAAATGCTGTGGTGCGATTATCAGCGGCACGAAACCAAGCAGCCGGAAAAAACCCTGGAGTTCCTGCGACGCATGGAGGCTGAAGTCGGCATTAACCGGCGCAACACCCGCCTGTTCATGACCGGTTCCGGCGGCGGTTCCATTGCCGATCAGATTGGCGCGAAGTTCGTGCAGGAGGTTACTGCGGTATCCCTGGCGGTGGAGAAGCTGCATCCCGAAGTGTATTCGGTTATTGAACTGGGCGGGCAGGATGCCAAGATCATTGTCTTCAAGGATGACGAGGAAACTGGGCGCAAGAAAAAGATTCCATCCATGAATGACAAGTGCGCCGGGGGCACAGGCGCCGTCATAGACAAGATCAATGCCAAGCTGAAGATTCCAACAGAGCAGCTCTGCCAACAGGGCTACAACGGAATCAAACTGCATAAAGTGGCCGGCAAGTGCGGCGTGTTCGCGGAAACCGACATCAACAGTTTGCAAAAAGTCGGCACGCCGCCAGACGAGCTGATGGCATCGTTGTTCGAAGCCATAGTGCTGCAAAACTTGAGCGTATTAACCCGTGGCCACACATTGCGGCCGCATGTGTTGCTGCTGGGCGGCCCCAACAGTTTTGTCAAAGGGATGCGCGAAGCTTGGCAGGCCAACATTCCTCGCATGTGGCAGGAACGCAAAGTCGCGGTGCCCGAGGGTGCCAAGCCGGAAGACCTGATCAAGGTCCCGCAAAACGCGCAATACTTCGCCGCCTTAGGCGCGATTGAGTTCGGCAAGAGCGAAGAGGATTGTGTCGGCTGCTACCAGGGATTCGAGCGTCTAGTGCACTACATCGAATTTGGGCGTCAGGAAGAAAAAGCCAAGTCGGGCGCTAAGGGATTGGTGACCGACAATCAGGAACTGGACGAGTTCAGAGTCGAGTATCGGCGAAAGAAGTTCGTCCCGACCACATTCAACACCAATCAGACGGTGGCTGGCTTCATCGGGATCGACGGGGGTTCGACGTCCACCAAAGCCGTCCTGCTCGATGAAAAGGGCGACATTCTCTGCAAGTCTTACCAGCTTTCAAATGGCAACCCGATCCAGGACACGATCGAAATGTTCGAGAATCTGCGCGGCCAGGTGGAAAGGCAGAAAGCCAAACTGGAAGTCCTTGGGGTTGCCACCACAGGGTACGCGAAGGACATCCTGAAAGATGTGCTCCATGCCGATGTTGCGCTGGTGGAAACTGTTGCTCACACCGAATCCGCGCTGAAGTTTTATGAAGACCCGCACGTGATTGTGGATGTTGGCGGGCAGGATATCAAGATCATCATCCTGCACAACGGACGCGTGAAAGATTTCAAGCTGAATACACAGTGCTCGGCGGGCAACGGGTATTTCCTGCAATCGACCGCCGAAGGTTTCGGATTGAGCGTTGAACAATACGCCGACCTGGCTTTTTCCGCGCAGGCCATGCCGGTGTTCGGCTACGGCTGTGCCGTGTTCATGCAGTCAGACATCGTAAACTTCCAGCGCCAGGGATGGCGAGCGGAGGAAATTCTCGCCGGCCTTGCGGCCGTCCTTCCCAAGAACGTATTTCTCTATGTCGCCAGCATTCCCAATCTTGCGGCGCTCGGGTCGCGTTTCGTTCTGCAAGGTGGAACGCAGAATAATCTGGCGGTAGTCAAAGCTGAGGTCGATTTCATCCGCAACAGTTTTCGAGCCGCGGGGAAACAGCCGGAAATCATCGTTCACGAGCATTGCGGCGAGTCGGGGGCGATCGGCGCGGCCGTCGAGTCGCTGCGCTTGTGGCGTAATGGCCAGCAGACCACCTTCGTCGGCCTAGAAGCCGTCCGCAAGATCGAATATCGCACCACGCGCAACGAAGCCACGCGCTGCAATTTCTGCAAAAACAACTGCCTGCGTACGTTTATTGACATCCGCACCGAACCCAAGGCTGACCTGAGCTTTGTTCCCATTCAGAAGGTCACCAAAGTTCCATTAATGCACGGCGAACAGCGGCTGATCATCGCCACCTGCGAAAAAGGGACGGTCGAAGATGTCAACGAGATGAAGGACATCAAGGCTGGGCTTGATCAGATCAGAGACGCGCATCCTAACTTTGTCGACATGGCTTCGAAGGAAGTCTTCCGCCCCGTGAGCGTTAAGAGCGTGGCTGATCCCATTCCGACCGTGAAGTTCTGGAATAAGGCCGTCAAAGAGCGCGTTCCGCTGATGGAAAATCGTAAGAAGCTGCGCGTCGGCATTCCGCGCGTGCTCAACATCTATACCTACGCGCCGCTGTTCAATGCCTACTTACAGAGTCTCGGGGTGCAGCCGGAAAACATTATTTACTCCGACTACACCAGTCCTGAACTTTATCGCGCCGGCGCGAGCCGCGGAGCAATCGATCCTTGCTTCCCAGCCAAGATTGGAATTTCACACGTCTACAACTTGATTCAGGAGAAGCATCGCAAAAAGCCGTTGAACGTGATCTTCTTCCCCATGTACGACGTGCTGCACTCACCACTAAAAAACATCGTCGGCGCGAATGCGTGCCCAACCGTGACCGCGACGCCCGAAACCGTGAAAGCCGCGTTCACCAAGGAGAACGACGTTTTCGCCGAACACAATGTGAAATACGTCGATCCGATCCTCAACTTTGCGGACCGCAAGTTGTTCGCATACCAGATGCTGCAGGCATGGCAGCCTATTCTCGGTTTGTCGGAAGAAGAGAATGATCGCGCGATCGAACTGGGTTTCCAGGCTCTCAAAGATTACGAAACCAGCATCCGCAAGCGTGCTCGCCAGGTTCTCGATGAACTCGAGCGCGAGGACCGCATCGGTATTGTGATGCTCGGGCGGCCCTACCACCACGATCCGGGTCTGAACCACGAAATTCTGGATGAATTCCAAAAGCTCGGATATCCGATCTTCTCCCAGAACACGCTTCCGCTCGACGAAGACCTTCTGGAGCGATTGTTCGGCGAAGAAGTGCGCGCCGGCGTGATCACAAGCCCACTGGATATTTCGGACGCATGGAAGAACTCGTATTCCTGCAGCACGAATCACAAAGTCTGGGCGGCCAAATTCACGGCTCGCCATCCCAACCTGGTTGCGCTCGAGGTTTCCAGCTTCAAATGCGGCCACGATGCGCCCATTTACGGTGTGGTAGAAGGCATAATTGAGCAATCGGGAACGCCGTATTTCTGCTTCAAAGACTTGGACGAGAACAAGCCGTCAGGTTCAATCAGAATTCGCGTAGAAACGATTGATTACTTCCTCCGCAGATATCGCGAGGAAGTGATTCGCAAGCGAAAGGCAAGCCAGGATATTGAAGCCCAATTGGCGGCGCTGGAAGCCGAGCTGCGTGGGCAAATCTCGTCTGATGCCGCGGCATTCCAAGCTCCGGACTTCGAGCCCGAGACTCAGGGCATGGCCGCGGATTAAGGTTGTCATCCTGAGCGCCGCGAAGGATCCATGCATTACGACTATCAACTGACTCGAATGTGACGCGCACGCTCAACCCACAAACAGCTTGTATAGCATCAGGTAGATGACCACCCCGGTCACAGAAACATACAGCCATAAGGGATACGTCCATCGGGCAATTACGCGATGCCGGTCGAACCGTTCTCGTAGCGCCCGGGTGAGCGTGATTATGATCAGGGGCACAATGACCGCCGCCAGAATCGTGTGCGAGATCAAGATGCTGAAGTATAGGGGTCTCGACCAACCCTGTCCTTGAAAGTGCACCGATCCAACGTGTGCGTGATAGTAAAGATAGCTGGAGAGAAATAGGGTAGATGAAACTAGCGCCGTAATCATCACCGCGCGGTGCGCGGCCATGCGCCCGCGTTTGATCAGTCCTCTTCCAATTAACAGCAGCACCGCGCTGGTCCCATTCAAGCTGGCGTCGAGCACGGGGAAGATTGCGTATTGGGCTGGAATCTGCATCACGCTGCCGGTTTTGTGGTGCGCCGGTTCACTATAAAGAAGCAGAGTCCAAACATGCAAACAGTGAACAGGACCAAGGCTGCTATAGAGGCCGAGAGGTAACCCACAGAGGATGTGGCTGGATACAGCAATCCCCGCAGTGCCTCCACTCCGTACGTCAACGGATTAATGCGCATCAGGACGCGCAGCCAGCCTGATGCCCCAGACAGCGGAAACAGCGCACCGGAGAGCAACCATAGAGGGATTAGAAAGAGATTGATGATGGCATGGAACGCCTGAGTAGAATCCATGGGCCATGCGATCGCGAAGCCAAGCGCGGTAAGCGCGAACGAAACCAGGAACACGACCAACACCACCAAGAGAAGCTGCCCAATGCTGATATGCACGCCCACGAATGGCGCAAAAGCCAGAAAGATTAATCCTTGAATCGTCGATAACGTCGTCCCGCCGAGAACCTTGCCCAGCACTATGGCAGAACGCGGAACCGGGGCAACCATCACGGAGAGTAAAAACCCTTCTTTGCGGTCCTCGATCACCGACATCATGGTGAAGATGGAAGTGAACAAGACGATCATAATCAGGGCCCCGGGATAGAAGTAATCGAGATAGTGTTGCTGTCCTGCAGCGTTGCCGGAACGAAATGAGGTTCCAAATCCCGATCCAATTACCAGCCAAAACAATACCGGCGATGCGATTACCCCGACAACGCGTGAGCGTTGGCGGTAGAAACGCACCACTTCCCGCCACCAAAGCGTGAACGCGGGGAGCACGATCCCCGCGGAAGCGGGAGTGTCCAACGCCGGTAAAGTTGCAGTTCGAGTTGCCATTCAGTCCCGTGTAGCGCCGGCATCCTGCCGGCAGATTCAACTCTCTTGTTCTTCGCTCCAGAATTTGTGTCCGGTACGGTGAATAAAGACATCTTCCAACCTCGGCTTACTGACCGAAATAGCTTCAATCTCGCCGGGAAAAGCCTCGACTACGTCAGTGATGAAGCGGTGCCCGTGCTCACGCTCCAGGCGAACTTGTCCCTGAAGCACTTGCGCATCCACCTGGAACCGTTCGCGAATGCGCCCGGCCAGCGACTCGGGATTCTTCGCATCCAGCACAATCACATCCCCGCCGACCTCGTGCTTGAGTTCGTCAGGCGTCCCCAGCGCGACCATTTTGCCCTCGTTGAGAATAGCCAGACGATCACAGCGCTCGGCTTCTTCCATGAGATGTGTCGTGATGAGAACGGTCACGTGTTCCTGATCGCGCAACGTCGTCAAATATTGCCATAAATCGCGCCGGGCTCCCGGATCTAGCCCGGTGGTCGGCTCGTCCAGCAACAAAACTGAAGGATGATGAAGCAGGCCTTTGGCTAGTTCCAGACGTCGCTGCATACCGCCGGAAAACGTTTCAGCTTTCTCATCGGCGCGATCGGCCAATCCTACACGAGCGAGCATTTCCACAATTCGTGCCTGTAACGTCTTTCCATGCAGACCGTACAGATGGCCCTGGTGCGTAAGATTCTCTGCCGCGGTCAGCTTTACGTCGATGCTCTGAGCTTGAAAAACCACACCGATCTGGCGGCGCAAACTGTTGGGATCACGCGCCACGTCAAATCCCATGATTGTGGCCCGGCCGGCCACCGGAACCATGAGAGTAGAAAGAATCCGAAACAGGGTCGTCTTGCCGCTGCCGTTCGGTCCCAAAAGCCCAAACAACTCGGCCGGCCGGACGTCAAATGAGACGCCGTTCAAAGCTGTGCGGCTGGCATACTGGTGCACCACGTCCTGAACCGAAATTGCAACGGACTGGTTGATACCGGGCTCTGCTGTGGGGCTAATAACCGTGGGTTCGGAGGCCACAAGGTATTTTACGACGAGACCTAGTTGAACATCATCTGTAACAATAGTTCCAAATTACTGCCCGAGTTGCCAAAGTTAACAAAGACATCGTCATGAGAATCTTGGTTACAGGAAGCGCCGGTCACCTGGGAGAAGCCTTGGTGCGCACGCTTCAGGATCGGAAGCACGAGGTCGTCGGTCTCGATATCCGTGATTCGCCATTTAGCACCTATGTCGGCTCAATAGCAGATCGTGCTTGCGTAAGGCGTTGTATGAAGGGGGTACAGGCGGTTTTGCATGCCGCAACACTGCACAAACCTCATGTAGCTACACATGCCCGGCAGGAATTTATTGATACCAACATCACTGGAACCCTCAATCTCCTGGAAGAGGCGGTGAAGCAGGGCGTTGAGTCCTTTGTGTTCACCAGCACAACCAGTGCTTTTGGTAGTGCCCTTGTGCCTCCGCCTGGAGCCACGGCCGCGTGGGTCACGGAGGAGATCTCGCCGGTGCCGAAGAATATCTATGGCGCGACCAAGGCAGCCGCGGAGGATCTTTGTCAGGTGTTTCACAGGAATTACGGGCTTCCATGCCTGATTTTGAGGACCTCACGTTTTTTCCCCGAGGAGGATGACAATCGTCGAGTGCGTGAAGCTTACTCGGACGATAATGCCAAGGCGAACGAATATCTCTACAGAAGAGTAGACATTGAGGATGTTGTGAGCGCGCACCTGCTTGCCCTCGGGCAGGCACCAACAATCGGTTTCCGGAAATACATCATCAGCGCAACCACTCCGTTCTTGCCCGAGGATCTGCCGGGGTTGCGCACTGATGCGCCGCGGGTCGTCCGGCGGCGAGTTCCTACTTATGGAGCGGAATATCAGCGTCGTGGATGGAAAATGTTTCCCACCATCGATCGGGTTTATGTGAATGAGCGCGCGCGAAAAGAACTGGGATGGGAGCCGCGATTCGCTTTTGCGTACATAATTGCCCGGCTTAGGGGAGGGGAGGATCTGAGAAGCACTCTCGCCCGGACTATTGGGTCAAAGGGATACCACGACAAAGTATTTGCCGATGGGCCTTATCCGGTAGAGTAGCCCTGGGGTTGGGGTGCCTGTTTGCGATGTCTTATGCAGGTACGGGTGTGTGCGCTCGGCGCGCCACCCGCTCTTCGAACGATACGGGCACGTGCCGCCAGACCTGGATAGCAAGAATGACAGCCGTTGCCAACAGCAACGCTCCTACCGCCACGTGGGCCACAGTCGAGATTACCATGGGCGACTCCGGTTGGACTGCATCCCGCCCCCAGGCCACACGTGCCAGGAACGCAAGAAATCCCAGGCAAAGCTGGGCAATCATCAAGGCCAAAAGCAAAATCGACGGCCGGCGCACAGCAGCAATCTTTGAGTACAGCGACAGCGCCCGAATCGCAGTCCACGTCAGCACAATTGCGACCACTGGTGCATTTACTACATGCGGCCACCAACTCATCCCATGATGGCGGAACATCGCGCCGAGAATCAGTTGCACGTAGAGCACGAAAATCGAAAACAGACATAAAGCAATAAGCGAGGGGCGATGCACGTCCAACTCGACCTGCGGAACTTCCTCCACCCACTTCGATCCGGTAAATACGGCGATGGCTACCGTCAGGCAAAAGAAAGTTTGGGCCAACGCAGCGTGGGAGGATGAAATTAACGGTGGAAGATAGAACAATACAGTAAGCCCGCCGAGAATGCCCTGCGCGATGACAGTGCCCAGCGCGGCAATACCGAGGTATTTCATCCAGCGGCGCTTATCGGCGCGCCACGTCCAGATTGCAAGAACGATCGTTAGCAGGCCAGCTACCTGAGCGATCATGCGATGGATGTGTTCAAAGCGCACGCCGCCGACCAGGCGCGGGATTTTATAAAGCGAGCCAAAGGAAGTGGGCCAATCGGGGACGGAAAGCCCCGCGTCGTTGCTGGTTACTAATGCGCCCGCAATGATCAGCAAAAAAGTCCACCCTGCCAGGCAGGTGGCGAACCTATGAAGCGCGGGATTGTACGGTGTCGTGAGGCCCTTCAGAGTCCACTCCTTAAGATGTGGAAGCGGGTGGGCAAGTCCGGCCCACCCCCAAAGAAATTAACAGCTATTGCTGTTTGAAAGTCGCATCCACTGTTTTGCTGTCCTTGGCGGCCAAGGTGACCTTCTCGTCCTGTTCTCCGAGTTTCTCTTGGACGAAGGCGATCGTATAATCGCCCGGCGGCAAGCCCTTTATCTCGTACTTGCCCTTGTCGTCGGTGACGGCGTAGAAGGGACTCTTCACCACGTTAATGTACATCCGCATCCACGGGTGCTGGTTACACTTCACGGGTAGCATGATTTCTTCACGAGAAAAGCTCTTCTCGATGGGAGCGGCCTGAGGCGGCTGTGATTCGTTCCACTCACGGTTATCTGCCGGTGTCGGGTGGATGTTGTGCGTCGTCGGATCGTCGTTCTTGATTTCGATGTTCTGACCAGCCATGACACCCAGCACGTGGGGATGGTATTTGCAGCCTTGCTGATCGATGGTGACCGAGTCCTTGGGCACGTCAAAAGTGCGGTTTCCCAGCCCGTCCTTCACGTAGACGAACACGTTGACCAGGTCGCCATTAGCTGCCACGATGGTTTCGGCGGCGTTTGTTCCTTTGCAGGCCGGATCCTGACTCATGTCGATTTTGGCTGCCTTCGGAGCAGCGCCATCCAACTTTACGGTTCCGCTGACGCCGGCCACAGTGTTCGGGTCGATCGGCGTGGCGGCAGGTTGCGCAGCGGGCGCCGCCGCGGGTTGCGCCTCTGGATTTTCTTTCTTGCTGCAACCTGCAAGCAACAAGAACGCCATGCAGAGCAGTCCGAGCATCGCTATCCATGCTTTCTCATTCATTATTTCGCCCTCTCTTGGAAGTTATTGAAACGGCCTGAAATTTGCGCGGGCGAGGACGCCCGCCGATGTGCCTTCTTTGGTTGTTTCTGAAACTCAACATTTTACCGCGATTCATCCGTACTTGCAGCGCTTGATGACGCCACGGGCGCGCTTTTTCCTGGAGGTTCCTTCGAAGCTGTCGTCCGGCCCATCGACGCAGCAACACGCCGCTGTTCTTCTGGCGTAAGCTGAAAAATGTAATTAACCAGCAATTTCGACTGGTCCTGCTCGTACCCTTGGAAGGAGGGCGGCGTCGGGCCCGCGAAGACCCAGTGATCATTTTGGCGCCGGAACAACCCTGACGGCATGGACGTTCCCGGACTGATGGCCTGCGGGTCTAACACCCAGCGATCGGCCCAGTCAGGTTTCAGCCGCTCCTTGGCCAGCAGGAAATTCGGAGCGGTAGCAATTTTGTCGTGCTGCGGGTCGCCAGTGGCATGGCACTTCAGACAGGGCGCACCTGTGCTCGAAAACAAACTCCGTGCCATCTCTGTTTCCTTGGCCGTGAGCAACGGAACCTGCTCCGGTATATAAGGCATCGGTTGTTGCGAAAGCGCCTGGAAAAAGCGTACTAACTTGCGCAGTTCATTGTCCGAGAATGAGAAAGTAGGCATGCGCACTTTAAGGTACGGACGCACTCCGTTGCGATTCGTATCGGACTCGCTCAACGCCGGATTCGAAAGGAATCGGCGCAGCCACTCCGGATTTACACGTGCCCCTTCGGTCAAGAGCTTGGGCGGTAACTGCTCGGGCGTGTCGCGATACTGCGCCAATCCCATCAGAACAGTTTTCTGCCCAGGAATGAACTGATGGCACCCTATGCAGTTGTATTTTTTGACAATCCACCAGCCTTCCTGAATATCATGCCGCGCGTCGCCAGGTTTGTACTGATAACTGGCGGGCAGGGAAGACTCCTCGCTACCCATCAGGAACGTGGTCAAGGCCAGAACCTGCTCCTGATTGAGGTGTAGATTCGGCATTCTGAGGGCTTCAGTTTCCGACTTAACCTTGCCTTTGTCGTAAACGTTCGGCTCGGCCAACTTATGCTCAAAAAATCCCTTGTGGTTGTACCAAGGACCCTTGGCCGGTCCCCCGGGCAAACGCGCCAGGTCCTCAGGATCGGTGATCGGTTCCTCCGTCCCACGCTGCGCAGGTACGGTGAAGAGCGCGAAATCCAGCCGTTCGATGGGCTTACTACCTTCGTAGGTTAGTTCCGTTCCGATGCGGCCTTCATCTTCCAGCCCAGAGATTTCGTGGCAACCAGCGCACCCGTAATGGCGGATCCACTTCTTGCCTTCCTCCTTTAAAGCAGGATCATCCATGAAGGACGCCGCCGCGTACCCAGAAGGCTCCTGTTTCTTCTGCGTCATGAGATATGACGCGATATCCTGCGCATCCTCGATGCTCAGCCGCAAGCTTGGCATCACTGTCATGTTTTGCACTTGCAGTTCATGACCGTCATTTGGACACTGGCTGTGCTCAAGATCGAACTGATACGGCAAGCCCTTCTTGGCGTAGTCCTCCGGGCCGATGTCTTTCTTCTCGTATGGACAATAGGGGCGGGTGCGCTGCCGGGCATTGTGAATCCAGCGCACCAGGTAATCATAGTTTGCCTTTTCGCCCTCGCGCGTGAGATTCGCCGCAAAGGTACCGCCCATCAGCTGATTGCCTTCGCCAATAGAATGGCAAGCCAAGCATCCACGCGTTTCAAACAGTTCCTTGCCGTGCTCCGCATTCCCAGGTTTTTGCTTGGGCAATGGATCAGTCAACGCCGATTGCCACAAGTAAGCCGAGATTGCCTGAATCTGGTGATCCGTCAGGCGGAAGTTGGGCATCTTGGTCGTGGGACGAAAGTCAGTCGGCCTCTTAAGCCACACCGGGATCCAGTTCTTGTTCAGCTTGAGCCGCGCATCCTTGAGATTCGGCCCAACTTTCTTCGTGTCCTGCATCAGGCTGTGCGATTGAAAATCGAGTTGCTGAATGCGGCCATCGATCCTGCTATTTTCCACTTTCAGACCGACCGCTTGATCGTTTAAGCGGTTGGCTTCTTCGTTGGTCTCGGCCGCGTCGGCCTGCTTCATAAAATCGGCAGCCAGTTTCAGGTTCTCTTTTTTCTGCTGTTCAAATTGCTTGATCTGCTGGCTGACGGTGTTCAGGTCTTCCGGTTCTTTGTCGTAACCCTCGTAGCGATGGCATCCTACACAGCCCTTCTGACGGAAGAGATCTTTGCCCTCGTTAATGACTGTCCACTGCACATCACCGCTGACCAGCACCATGTCGGCGGCGTGGCAGTTCTGGCATCCTGCCTGCACGTTTTCCTTGGGATAAAGCGGCCAGAGCCAGTGCTCATAGTTTCCATGGGCTTTCTCGATGCTGGTGGTGGCGCGTCCATTGCCCTGATGACAAGGGGAACAGCCGAACTTTTCCGGATCGTGGATTTTCAGCAGTTCGGGCTGAGGGTGGCTGACGAATGCCTCCGCGTACTCGTCAGGCCGTTTCTCGCCTTTAGCCATCAAGGAAACCGCCGTAAGTTTCAACGGTTCGCGAATCCCCATGTGGCACGATTCACATCGGTCGACTATGCCGGCATCCGCAACATTGATCTGAACAATCTGGGCCTCCCACTCGGCCGTCTTCTTCTTCAAGCCCTCGATCTGGGCCGGCGTGAGATCCACCATGTGCTCAGTAATGTAAGCAGACATCTTGTTGTTGGCTTCGGTGACCGGCTTCAGCACCTCGCCAAGCTCGGCATTCAGCTTGGTCCGTTGATCCCTGAATTCGTTGTACTTCTCTTCGAGCTGACTGAAGTTGTATTTCTCCCTGTGACCATCCGGATATTCGACCGTCGCCAACTTGTCCTTGTATTCCTTGATTTCATTCTGCTTGCTCTTCTTGCCGGCGGGGCTGGTGTCGGTTTCCATCTCGTAGGTGAGAGCATTCACGTAAGCGCGCCGGTCAGTGAATACGCTTTGCACTGCAAGAATGTTGGCGTTTAGCGCCGTGATTTGCTTCTGCAACTCGTCCCTGCGAGGCTTCGCCTGCTGGTAGACCTGCTGATATTCGTCCTCCAACTTGCGGTAATCGGGGTCTTGTTCGACATCTTTCTCCGATTTCGTCGATTTGGATTCAGCGGTTTTCAGGAAAGAGGAATAGCGGTCCTTCCACGCGTGCTGAAACGCTTTCCAGGGCCGTTGACCGTAATCTTCGTCCCACAGAGCCCAAAAGAGGCTGGCTGTGAGGATGACCATCGAAATCACGTAATAAAGCGCGTAGGATTTCGTGACAATCGGATCTTGCTCGGGAATTGGTTGTTCAGGCAACAGATTCTCCTAAACCGTCGCTGGCCGTTCGTCGTCCGCAAAAGCCAACGGCCAACGACGAACAGCGAACGACGCTTCACACGTTAAACCACGGCGTAATCCAGACGTACTTGATGTGCCATAACAGTCTCAGCAGCATCTTGCAAGGCAAGGCGATCATGATGAGTAAGAACACCATCATGATGTTGTATTGCAAAAAACTCATGCGCTTGTAATCCTTCGGGTTATATCGGCGGAACAGCGCGTGCACGATGAAGCCGCCGATCAGGAAATAGCCGCCGACCACAATCGCGCCGAAGATCCCTTTTCCGAGATTCGACGTGATGCCGAAGATATCGGGCAGATCACGGTTCACTTCGTAGATCAAACGGTTGTGATCCCAGGTTTGTCCCGGCCAGAACCACTGCCAACCTGGACCACGAATAAAGGTTCCAATGATGATCATCGACACCCACAGCACGAGAAAACCGAACAGAAACGTGCCGATCGCGAACTTTCGTTGTTTCCATGTGTAATAGCCGCTGCCCAGCGGATTGGTATCAATGTACGGAATCACCATGAGGCCAATGATGATCAGCGTTGGCATCACCACGCCGGCAATCCAGGGGTCGAAATACACGAGCATTTCCTGAAGTCCGAGAAAGTACCAGGGAGCCTTGGCCGGATTCATGGTGAGGTTGGGATTGGATGGTTCCTCCAGTGGAGCGTACAGCGTGATCGACCAGACCATGAGAATAGCGGTGACGATGATGGCGGCGAGGAATTCAATGCGGAGGAGAAACGGCCAAACATGGACCTCTTTTTGCCAGCCGGGACGGAAAGGCCAGGTCTTACGATGATGAGTTTTCGCCATCGCAGGGTTGGTTTCCAGTTCGGCAATGAGTTGGTCGTTCGCGTGTGCTTGCTTCCACGCCAGATAGCAGTAGAAGATCAGCAAAGGAATGAGCGCAACGATCGGAACGTTATCAGGCGCGGAAGCAATTTCCCAGAGTTGATGCCAGTCCATAAGTTCTCCACTGACTGTGTGGGGACAGGCGTCCCCGCCCGCCCGGCCCGAGCGGAGCTCGGCGAGTCGCTTCAATACCCACTGCGGAGCTTCGCTCCGCCGGACAGCCGAGAGCGGCTGTCCCTACGTTACTCAACCCTTCGCCGCGGCTTGTCGGCTTCTTCGGTCAGAATCACCGGCGCCGGTCCGGAGATGCCACCATCTTTCCTGACGCGCCAGAAGTGCACGATCATCAGTACCGACGCAACAATCGGAATACCGATGCAGTGCCAAATATAAGAACGTAGCAGGGCATTGGCATCCACAATCGAGCCGCCAAGCAAGCCAAAACGCACATCGTTGTAGGGCGTCATGCCCAGTTGCTTGCCGAACGGACCTTCGTGTCCGAGCAGCGGCGTGGCCCTCGCCATGTTCGTTCCCACCGTCACCGCCCAGAATCCCAATTGATCATCGGGAAGCAGATAGCCGGTGAACGAAAGCAGCAGCGTAAAGACCAGTAGCAGGACACCGATATTCCAGTTGAACTCGCGAGGCTTTTTGTATGAGCCGGTCAGGAACACGCGAAACATATGCAGCCAGACGGCAATCACCATCAGGTGAGCGGCCCAGCGATGCATGTTGCGCAACAACTTGCCGAAGGGCACATCGTGTTCGAGATACAGGACATCGCGAAATGCCTGAACCTTGCTGGGATGGTAGTAGAACATCAGCAGTACGCCGGTGAACGTCAGCACGATAAAGAGATAGAAGGTGATTCCGCCCATGCCCCAGGTGTAGCTGTAACGCACCGCGTCGCGATTAATCTTGGCGGGATGGAGATGGAGAAAGACATTGGAAAGTACGCCCAAAGCGCGGTTGCGCGGAGTATCGTCGTGCTTGTGGCGGAAGATCGAGGTAAAGACCTGGGTTTTGGTCGGGTCCTTCAATCCCTCAATCTGCTCTTTGACCTTCAGCGGCATGTCAGTCTTGAGCGACTGAACATCCTCCTTGACGCCCGCTTTCACGCGCTCCAAGAGACGCACGCGATTGCCGTTTTTCCCGTTTCCGTTTTCCTCAGGCATGTAAGACCTCTTTGAATCCGCCTTGCAGAAGACCCAACTGCCTCGCCAGGAATTCTCTATCCCGGCAGGTAGGCCCCCGGATCGTTAAACTGGCTGGGCTGACCCTTTGGCCATTGATACAGCTTGGCCACATCCACCGTAATTTGCCCATCCGGCGCAATTTCGATGTGCGCGCGATCCATCGGACGCGGAGCTGGTCCTTCGAAATTGATACCTTCGCTGTCGTAGCCACTGCCGTGGCATGGACATTTGAACTTGTTTTCGCTCGGCTTCCAGTCAGGTGTGCAACCGAGATGGGTGCAACGTGCGTAAATCACAAATAGACGATCCGGCGTGCGATCCACCCAAATGCGATATTTCTGCTGCCACTTGGTATCCACTCCGAGGCCATATTCCTCGGGGTAGCCGATCTTAAAACTGGTTGCAGGCTCAAACAGAGTGCGTGGCAGAAAAAAGCGAAAGAAAGCCAGAAACCACGCCGTCAGGAATGCCGCCACTGACGCCCAAACCATTCGTCTGCGTGCGCGATTGATTTCGTTGTCTTCTGGCCCGATCGCCGCAACGCCTCCGGCGGGCGCAGCCTTCGATGTGCCCACGGCAGGCGTTCCAACATATTTAGTGGATTGTCCGGCCCGGTCCACCGAAGCTGCTGCAGAAGCAGCTACCGCCGGGGCGGCTGGTCGAGGAGCGGCAGCGGGAGCCGCTGGGGCAACCGAAGCAGCGGCTGGAGCAGCGGATGCCGCGGCGGCCGGCGCTGCTGCTTCCCCGAGCAGCGCGGTAATTTCCGCATCATTAAGAGGCGGCAATCCTTTGCGCCCACGGCGAGCCTGTTCCGCGGCAATAGATGACTTGCTCCATTTCTTCCCCTGGGCCACCCACTTTGCGACTTCTTCGCTGATATTGGCGTTTCCACGGGCTGCGGCGACTGCGGCGACAGGCGTAGGAACCGGCGTGGCTGCAGCAGGCGTAGGAGCGGCGGGGGCTGGAGCAGCCGCGACGGAATCAGATCCGCCTGTCTCCCAGGGCAGGGGCTGGCCAGCTTTCAGGGCTTCGATCTCGGCATCGGTCAGCGGCGGCAGGCCCTTGCGCTGCCTGTAGGCCTGCTCCATGGCAATTACGGAATTATTCAGGGCCTTTCGCGGCCACGGTGGGAGACGCCCAAGAATGCCGTTGGCCACGCTTTTGCCGGATTCGTCTGCCATTCCTTATCCTTCAGCGCGGCAGAAAACCGCGCTGTCAATCCATGCCGTTAGACAATGCTGAAGCCATTGCGAGGCGGGGGCGCGATTGCGAGCCGTGAATCGGTTCGGTACCACCGGCAATGAGTTGAGTGTTCTCGTCATCACGGAAGTTCACCGCGGTCTTGACCAAATCGGCCAAAGCCGCAATAAAGGCCGGTGAGTTGTTCAGCCCCTCCGTCATCTCGAACTGCTTAATCCCGAGCTTATAGGCTTCTTTGCGAGCTTCGTGATCAATTTCGCCCATAGTCTCTACATGATCTGACACAAACGAAATTGGAACCACGCAAACCTCTTGGACATCCTCCGCTGCCAAATCCTGTAGCGTTTTGTGCAGCGACGGCTGCAGCCATTTGCTGGCACCCACCTTGCTCTGATAGCAGAGCCGGGAATGATTCTGCCAGCCTCCCTGCCTCATCAGCAGCTCAACTGTTTCTTCAATCTGTTCCTGGTAGGGATCGCCGGCCTCAATTACGGCGAGCGGAACGCTGTGAGCGCTGAAAACCAGCTCCACCCGCCGAGGGTCTGGGAAACGCGCCAAAGCTTCGTCCACCTTCTCTGCTAACGCATCCAGGTAAAGTTCGCGCCGGTAGAAAGTCTCGATGCAGTGAACAGGAACATCATCATGGAAAAGGCGCCGCCACTCGTTGAGGCTGCTGCCCGTGGTTGTGCGCGAATACTGGGGATAAAGCGGCAGGAGCACGACCTCATCGCAACGGGAAGCGCCAAGTTGCTGCACCGCTTCGCGAGTAAAAGGATGCCAGTAGCGCATGGCGACAAAACAGTGCGCGTCCATGCCGCAGTCGGTGAGCTTAAGTTGCAGGCAGCGGGCTTGTTGCTCGGTGAAACGGCGTATGGGTGAGCCGCCGCCGATCGCCGCATAATGATGCTGGACTTTACGCGCGCGCGTAGTGGCAATCAGCTTGGCCAGAGCTTTTCGTCCCAGGCGCGCCCCAGGGAAATCGATGATGTCGGGATCACAAAAGAGGTTAAAAAGAAAAGGCTCGATCGCCTCCAGCGTGTCCGGTCCGCCAAGCTGGAAGAGTACTACACCAATACGCCGGACTGAGTTCGCCATCCCCCTGGATTCCTTGGAGCGAAAGGATGTTATCTCAATTCGCAACAGGCGGTCAAATGCTCATTTCATCGCTGGATCACAATTTGTTATTAAAATGATCACCGGAATGAATCAAGGTGGGCGCGAACTAAAACCATACCAAGACGCCAGAAAGTCGAGCCTGTGATCCGACCAATTCGGAGATATGTTCTCCATATCATTTGCTTGCTGCTCACCGGCGGTGCAGCCCTGGCCGCGAAATCTCAGCCACTCGAGATCTATTTCATTGACGTCGAAGGCGGGCAGGCGACGCTGCTTGTCAGTCCGTCTCACCAATCAGTCTTGATCGACACGGGCTGGGCCGGCGCTCGTGATGCCGAACGCATTGTGGGAGCGGCGAAGACTGCCAAGCTGAAGCAAATTGATTATGTGCTTATTACCCACTATCACCAGGATCATGTGGGCGGAGTTACAGACCTGCTGCAGCGAATCCCAGTCGGCATATTTGTCGATCACGGTGCCGACGTTGAGGATTCCGGCAGCGCGCGAGACCTCTATCAAGCCTATGAAAAGGCGACTGCGCATTCCAAGCGCATACACTTGCTGCCTGGTGAGGGTATTCCTTTACAAGGTGTGACGTTCGAAGTCTTGACCGCAGCGGGTGAGCACATCACGGAGCCACTGCCTGGTGCTGGCGAAGCCAATTTCTACTGCGCCTCCGAAACCGAGGCAAAACCGGATAGCTCTGAAAACGCTCAGTCCGTGGGGGTGCTCGTCAGCTTCGGCAAGTTCCGGTTCTTGGATCTGGGAGATTTAACCAAGAGAAAAGAACTGGAGCTGGTGTGCCCGAATAATCTGATTGGGACGGTCAACCTCTATCTGACAACACACCACGGAATGGCGCCGGACAACCCGAAGGCGCTGGTATGGGCGCTGCACCCGGAGGTAGCAATCATGAACAATGGTGCCCAAAAAGGAGGCTCTCCAGAGGCGTGGCAGATTGTCCACGACTCCCCGGGCCTTATGGACTTATGGCAGCTGCATTATGCCGTTGGCGGCGGCAAAGACCACAATATTGCGACTAACCTGATCGCCAACGTGGACGAGAAGTCTGATGGAAACTACATCGAGGTTAAGGCGGAGCTGGACGGGACCTTCGCCATAAGCAACTCGCGGAATGGTACATCCCGCAAATATGGGAAGAAGTAGCAGGGTTGCCCACGGAAGCCATTCCAAATCATGGACTTGTCACGTTTCGTTGTTTGGCATGCATTGTTTACAATAAGTATTTCAATCTCAGGTTGCCGTAACTCCCGACTCCCGGGCCTAGCACAATTTGAACGCTTCGGATAACAAACCGGACGGCAACGCCATCGAATCGCCGGTGTACTGGCGGGTAGAAGGCAGCCTGCTGGAACTGACCACGGTCCGTCCAATCGCCTTTTTCACCTGGAATGTGCAGACATTTGCAGGGCGCTGGATAAAGCGTGGTTTGGTCCTTTCGATGGCTCTGCTACGCCCTTTTCTTTACGCTGCAAACCGCGTATTCGCCACTCGTGTGGTGCACACAGTTCTGAGGGGCGTAAGCCGCGACCGCCTTGATCTACTGGGTGAAGAATACTTTCAGTACAAACTCCGTCCGAAACTCCAACCGGAGGGAGTCCAAAAACTGAGAACGCTGATCGATTCAGGGCGTGAAGTGGTGCTCGTTAGTCAGGGACTGGAGCACGTAATGCGGCCATTGGCTCGCCACGTCGGAGCGCAGTGGATAATCGCGAACCGCCTGGAGTTTCGGGACGGAATAGCAACCGGTCGTCTCCTGGACCCGGTAATTCGGCCACGAGGAGCTTTTGCCCGTATCACGGGCACGGGACCGGATGGATCCCGCGATCCACAGAAATTGGCTCGCGATCTGGGCTTCGCGGATGCGGGCACGCTCTCGTCAGCCGTATTTTCTGCCGAGCGACAAGTCCTGGTTCCGGTTAGGCCCATGGTTCACTTCGATAACCCTGCCAAACGTGAACCACTTTCGGTGCGAGCGGCATTCAAGAACAAGCACCTGATGCTGATCGGCGTGACTGGCTTCATTGGCAAAGTTTGGCTAGTGAATACGCTCATGGATTTGCCGGGAATCGGGCGTATTTACTTGTTGATCCGGCGTCAAAAGTCGAATACGCCGCAGCGCCGCTTTGAGAAGTTGGTCGAAGATTCGCCGGTTTTTGATCCCCTGTTCGCCCGCTACGGGGCCGGACTGAGCCGATTTCTGGCCGAGCGTGTAGAGGTGATCGAGGGCGACGCCTCAAAACCGGACCTTGGGCTGGCTCCTGAGATGAGCGAATTTTTGCGGAAAAAATTGGATTTGATCATCAACAGTTCGGGCCTGACGGATTTCAACCCCGACCTGAGGGATGCACTCCTGACGAATGTCGATGGCGCCGTCAATATCGTCAACTTTGTCCGCAAATCAGACCATGCCGGCTTGTTGCATCTTTCGACCTGCTATGTTGCGGGAGCACGAGACGGGCGAGTCACGGAGAAGGTGCGGCCGAACTACACCCCGGCGGGTGTCACCGGATTCGATGCCGAGCGCGAGTGGCAATCCCTCCGCGATCATATTCATAGCGCTGAACAGAAAGGTGAAAGCGCCGAAATCGGCAAGGAACTTCACCGCCAAGCTTTGCAGAAGGAACACGCAGCCAAAGATTTGCACGGCGCGGCCCTTGAAAATCAAATCCGCAAGAATCGGGTCCGCTGGTTGCGCAGTTATCTGACTGAAGCGGGAACCAAGCGTGCCCTCGAACTGGGCTGGCCAAACACATATACCTTCACCAAAGGTTTAGCTGAGTCCTTGATTGCCAAGTACGGTAATGGGTTGCCCGTTGCGATTGTGCGGCCGGCGATCGTCGAAACATCCGTATCCAAGCCCTTTATTGGTTGGAATGAGGGCATCAATACCTCAGCCTCCCTTTCATACTTGCTGGGAACCTACTTCCGGCAGCTTCCCACCAACGAGCGTAAGCGGCTGGATGTCATTCCGGTCGATTCAGTTTGCAGCGGTATGACTTTGATCGCGGCAGCCATCATGGAGCGTCGTAATGATGCGGTCTACCAGTTGGCGACTTCGGTGACCAATTCCTGCGATATGCGGCGATCCATAGAACTTACCTCGCTGGCCCATCGCAAGCATTATCGTGCCCAGGAGGGGCTGGAATACTGGCTGCGGCTGCGCTTCGATGCGATCCCGGTCTCAAAACAGCGTTATCGGCGAATGTCTGCTCCTGCGCAGAAGGCGATTATCCAGTCGATTCAGCGGGCGATGTCGGCGGCACTGCCTCTGAAAAAGGCGCCTTTTGCGAAGGCGGAGCGCAGTCTGCAAAAAGTCGAAAAGCTCATCGAACTCTTCGAGCCATTTATTCTCCGCAACGAGCACGATTTTGTGGCCGAGAACATCGAGCGGCTCGCAAACGCGCTTGTGCCGGAAGAACGCGCTAGCTTCGGTTACGAGACCCGCTCGATTGATTGGTGGGATTACTGGATCAACGTTCATATTCCGGCGCTGCGCCGCTGGACTTATCCGCTGATCGAAGGCCGTCCGCTTGAAGCGCGTCCAGCGCGCGCTTTCCAATTAGCAAGCGTCGAGAGCAACGCCGAAATTGTTAATACCGGAACAAACGGGGCAACGTGGCGATATTCCTGACGGGTTCCACCGGATACATTGGCGCACATGTCGCCGCCAAGTTACTGCAGGAGCATGGCGCTTCAATGAATGTAGTGGTTCGTGCGCGGGATACGCGCGAAGCGGAGGAGCGCCTTTGGCATGCATGGCAGTTGCATCTGGATTTTCCCCGGTTCTACGAATACCTGCAAACTCGCGTGCGCATATTTGCCGGGGACGTGACTTCGCAGCAATTTGGGCTGCCTCGTGACCATTATGATCGTTTGATCCATACCACCGACTCGGTAATTCACTGCGCTGCATCCTTGAATCGAAAGTCCGAGAAAAGCTGCCTGAACGTTAATCTCAGGGGAACGTTGGAGGTCCTGCAGCTTGCCATGCGCGCTCATCATTATCATGGGCTGCGTCGGTTCAGTCACATCAGTACAGTCGCGGTGGCTGGAAAGCGGCGGGATGAGGTTGTCACAGAAGATAATTCAATTGATTGGAACCGATCGGACTATGATCCTTACGCCCGTACCAAAAAATTTTGTGAACACATGATCCGGCAGTTGCTGCCGGAAGTACCCATCACGATTTTCCGCCCGAGCATCGTGCTGGGCGACAGCCGCCGTCCCGAGACAACCCAATTTGATATGGTCAAGGCTTTCGTCTTTTTGGCAGGGCTGCCGGTTTTACCATTCAGTCCCCATGACAAAGTCGATATCGTGAATGTGGACTTCGTGGCTGATGCCGTCGCAGCCTTACATCAGAAGGACCAGCCACAATTTGATACATATCATTTGTCTTCCGGACGTAGTTCGCAGACCTTTCGACAGTTAACGAATGCGTTGGCTGCGGCGCAAAACAAGCGCTCGCCCATTTTCATGCCATTTATGGAGCGGCCGTTTTCGAGCGGCGTGAACCTTCTCTCAAATCGCAAGAACAAGTTCGCCTACGGCGCGTCCTTGATGAAAGTGTTCATGCCCTATTTGGTGTGGAACACGGTATTCGATAACACAAGAGTGACAACCGAACTCGGGCGCAACCCGGTGCCCTTCTCGCAATACAGTTTTCCGCTTCTGCAGTTCAGCCGGGAGACGAATTTTACCTATCATTACCAGGGTTGGCCGGTTAAAGCGGGAGGGTCAGCCGCATGATGGACTTTGTTCTTGAGGCCTGGGTAAGCGCCTCGATCGAAAAATCGAAGCTGGGGTGGATGTTGGGCAGGAGCAAGCCATGGCATCCAGGAGAGAAACTGAAACTCCTGTTTGCGGGCTACAACGGTTCGCGCAACATGGGCTCGGACGTGCGCGTGCAGGAGATCCTCCGCCAGACTCGCCATATTCTCGGCGCGGATAACGTTGAGTTTAGCGTGATGTCGATGAACTGCAAGTTTTCTGAAGGATATTTCGACAACACGCGGCAGGTGCATCTGCCGGACATCTTCCCGCCGTTCCTGGCAGCTGAAGTTCCCAAGCACCACGGTGTGGTTGCCTGTGAAGGGTCGATGTTCAAGAGCAAGTTTGCCAATGCTCTGACCACGATGATGATCGGATCGTTGGGGATTGCCGCGGCTGAAAACAAGCTTTCGGTGGGCTACGGCGCCGAAGCGGGCCATATGGATCCGCTGATCAGGAAGATGTGCGCGCGGTTCTGCAGGGATTCGCTGATTATCACGCGAAATGAGGAATCGAGAACCCTGCTCCGCGAGTTAGGTGTTCCCACAGAACTTGGAACCGATACCGCCTGGACCTTCGAGCCTCATCCCGCGGAATTCGGACAGAAAACGTTGCGCTCGCTGGGATGGGACGGCAAAACGCCGGTGTTGGTCATCTGTCCGATTAATCCCTTCGAGTGGCCGGTCAAGGCTTCAGTGACAAAATTGGCGTTGCATTCGGTTACAGGAGCCTATAAAGACAGCCACTATCGCGGGCCCTACTTTCATAACTCAGGACCGACGGCTGACCGTGCTTACCAACACTACTTGACTGCAATTTCCAATGCCGTGGATGCGTTCCGCAGGAAGAGAAAAATATTCGTTATTCTTGCCGCAACCGAACGGCTGGATGCTCGGCCGTGTAGGCGCATTTCGGAAAAACTGGGAGGAGTTCCGATTGTTACCTCCGAGGAGTACAACATCTACGAATTGGTGAGCATTTTGCGGTGCTGCCAGATGATGGCGTCTTCCCGTTATCACGGAATCGTGACTTCGATGCCCGCGCTCGTGCCATCGGCGGGAATTACCATGGATGAACGCATTCGCAATCTGATGCGGGAGCGGGGCCACGAAGATTTGCTCATGAACGTTGACGACGTGGATCTTGAAGCGAGGCTATTACGCGCATTGGAAAAGCTGGCTGTCGAGGGCGAAAGCATTGCGGATGGAATCGCGCGCACGGTAGTGAAAAACCTCAAGGTGATGGCCCGTATGGGTGTGTACTTCGAAGAAGAGGTGCGGCGGCGCTACCCCGAATTTCAGACGCGTCGCGGTGAATGGAGCTGGGAAGATTATCTGCCGCCAGTGAGCACCAGCCTGCACAGCTTGGTACAGGCCTACAGCTAAGACGCCTCCGGAGTATCAATGATCTGTCGGATGTGGCACGGTTGGACAACTTTGGATAAGGCTAGCGCGTACGACAGCTATTTGCAAAACGAACTATTCCCGAAAATCAAGCGCGAGCTCTCGTCAAAGGGATATCTTGGATTTCACCTGCTCCGATCGAGCAAGGGCGCCGAGGTTGAGTTTGTGACCATGCTTTGGTTCAATTCGCTATCTTCGGTCAAAGCTTTTGCAGGACAAGATTACTCGACTCCAGTCATCTCCGAAAAAGCCAAGTCTCTCCTTTTGCGCTACGCTGATCAAGTTGAGCATTATGAACTCAGCGGCTCCAGTTTCCCAGACTTCGAATGACCTTTCCTAACGATATCTTCGCGAAACTCGAGCAGGCGGGCGATACCGTCTTGCTACTCGAACTGCGGGAGGAAGCGGCAATCAAAGCCACGGGCACTGATCTGCTCAACATGATCGCGCAGGCACGAACGTTTCTGGCGAGCAACCGGCTTAACAAAGGCGACCGCTGCGCACTGCTGGCGCACAACAGTATTCGTTGGGTTGCCATGGATTTGGCGATCATCGCTGAAGGATTGATTGCGGTCCCTCTTTATGCGCGGCAGGCCCCGGCTGAACTCGTCGCGATGATGAAAGATTGCTCTCCTTCGCTGATTTGCTGTGGAGATCCGTTGCTGCGAGATAGCATTTCACAGGCCTGGCGCAATGCCCCGCCGACGTGCTTGTTTGATGAGATCTTCGCGACAGATCCGGACGCGGTTTCAGCAACCAGCGTCACCGAAACCGATCCGGTGGCGATCATCTACACGTCAGGAACTTCCGGTGAGCCGAAAGGGGTTGTGCTTACAGCCAGCAATGCGGCTCACATATTGGGCTGTACGTCTGCGCGCCTCGACCTTCTGATGAACCATCGTCCCGGCCAGGATCGAGTTTACCAGTATGCGCCGCTGTGCTTCGCGGCGGCGTGGATCACTCTGCTTACCAGCCTGGCCCGGCGAAGTTTGGTCTCGATGAACACTGATCTCGCCAGGCTGGCGAGCGAGATTCGACAGAGCGCACCGGATTATTTTGTCAATGTTCCCGCGCTGCTCGAACGAATGCGCCGCGCCATAGATGAGCAACTTTGGAAAACCGGTGGGTTGCCACTCGGCATTTACAGCCACGCCAAAACAGCCTGGATGCGCAAGCACGAAGGCAAGGCGAAGCTTTTGGATTCGATATGGGTCCTGGTCGCCAATGCGATCATCTTCCCCGCGATCCGCAAAAAGATGATCGGAACCAACCTTAAGGCTCTCATCTGCGGGTCGGCGCCTCTGAGCATCGATACCCAACTTTATTTCATGATGCTTGGCATCCCTGTGCTCCAGGTCTATGGCCTGACGGAGACCACGGCCATCTGCACGATGGACGATCCGCGGTCCGTCGAACCCGGTCGTGTGGGGCCGGCAATCAGTGGGATCGAGATGAAGCTCGCCGAAAATGACGAAATCCTGGTGCGTGGCCCCAATGTTTTTTCTGGATATTGGAATCGCCCGCTGCAAACGGCCCAGGTCCTGCGCGACGGGTGGTTTCATACCGGCGATCAGGGTGAAGTGAACGGGGCAGGGAACTGGAAGATCGTCGGACGAATCAAGAACCTGATTATCCTGAGTTCGGGCCACAACATCGCGCCCGAGCCGGTTGAAAACGAACTGCTGCGCAATCTGCCAGCAGCGCAGCAGGCGCTGCTTGTGGGTAATGGGAAGGGGTATTTGTCAGCCATCGTGACAGGAAGTGTAACGAAGGAACAAGTGCAGGCAGCACTGGACTCGCTGAATGCAACTCTGCCTCACTACAAACAGATTCGAGCCTTCCAGATTCATCCGGAGCCATTCTCAATCGAAAACGGGTTGATGACTCTGAATGGAAAATTGAAACGGGACATGATTGCAGCACGCCTGAAAGATGAAATCGATGAAATGTATCAGGTGAAGCAGGCGGTGTAGGGCCAATACGGGCAAATACGGTGGACTTGTTCAACGGCAAAGCGCTCTCCTGGGAGCTAGAGGATGGAATCATCGAGCTTGCGCTCAATCGCGCTCCTTGCAATGAGATCGGATCGGTAACGCTCCACGAGTTAGAACGGTTCGTCAGCGAGTTGCGAGGGCTGGAGCGTGAGGCACAGGCTCTCGTCGTGTACAGCAAAAGGAGTTGCGGATTTTGTTCTGGCGCCGATCTGCGCGAACTTTACTGCCGCTCGCAGGAGATGTCCCGAGAGAAAGCTGCAGCCGAGGTCCGCACCTTCCTTGAAGGAATTCATCGGGCGCTTAACGCGATTGACGCTTCACCCCTGACTACGATTGCAGCGGTTCACGGCGTGGTGTTCGGTGGAGGCTTCGAGCTGGCCCTTACATGTGACTTGATCATTGCCGATAAAACCGCGCGCTTTTGCTTCCCTGAATTACGCCTGGGGCTGATTCCAGGATTTGGGGGGATTCCCCGTCTCAAGCGGGATCTGGGAAATGGGGTAGTACGCGATCTTTTGCTCACAGGTCGCAGCTTTAACGCGACCAAGATGCAACAGGCCGGGGTGGTAAGTCAGCTGGTTAACGATGGCGAGGCACTGCGGGTGGCGCGAGCCACGGCTGCTCAGCTGAAGAAATTTGACCGCTACACCTCGGCCATGGCGAAGAAGTTCATAAAGCCGATCCCCTACGAAGAGTTGAAGCAGGAGATTGATCTATTCTGCGATTTGTTCACGCGGCCAACGGTCGAGGCAGGCCTGCGCAAATTCGTGGAGAGTACGGAGCCGCAACCTTACTTGCCATAGGAATGCGACCCTCGCAAAATAGTTTAGGATGAAATTGAGCACATGCCCGCTTCCGAGCAGACGTTGGATGAAATTTTGAATCTTGCTGCCCGCCACTTCAAGGTTCCACGGGAGAAACTTGCTCCCGATGATGACTTCTTCAAAACTTTGGGGATCGACAGCCTACAGACGCTCGATCTTCTGACCAAGCTCGAAAATCATTTTCACATCGAATTACCGGATTACGAACTGCAGGGAGTCTCGGATTTCCGCACGCTGGCCAGCCGAATCCAGGCACGATTGTAGGCTTGTGCGGATGACGAATGGCGATGGTTGCGCTCTAGGTCATGTCTCCCTGCAAATCTTGATTCTGCAATCTAAAATCGACAATCAAAGTCCTTCATGCTGAATCTCGACCAATACAACTCGCTGGAGGCAGCTCTGCGGGATGCGATGGAACGCTGGCCGAATGAAACTTGCCTCATCGAGTCGGACCGGAACCGCGAAAAAACGCGCCTTACATATGCCGACTTCAACGATCTGGCGATGCCCTTGGCGAGTGCCCTGCAACGGGCGGAGCTGAAGGAAGGCGATCGCGCTGCCATTATCATGAGCAATCAATCGAAATGGCTGGTCTCCGCCTACGCGATTTTTTGTGTGGGGGGAGTTCTGGTTCCACTCGATTACAAGCTCACCGCTTCGGAACAACTAGGATTATTGGCGCACAGCCAAGCGAAGTTTCTGGTGGTTGAGTACTACTTGTGGCGCGCCATTACGCAAGCGGCCGAGTTTTGCAGCCACAAGCTGAAAACAGTGCTGGTAACCGAGGCGCCTTTCGGCGCCGATCTGGCTGGCGCGTGGCGGTGGGAAGAATTCCGGCGTAAGGAAGATGCGGTATTTGTTTCACGGAACCGAAACGATGTCGCTTGTATCGTCTATTCCTCGGGTACGGGAGGGCGCGCCAAAGGTTGTGTGCTCACCCACGAAAACTATCTAGAGCAGTGCAAATCCCTTACCACCTGGTATCCGTTCTGGCCGGGGGTGCGCTATCTGAGCATCTTACCCACGAATCACGCTATCGATTTCATGGTCGGGTTTATCGGGCCATTTGTGTGCGGAGCGTGCGTTGTGCATCTGCGCACGCTGCGTCCTGAGTTTGTGCGCGATGCGTTTGTGAAATATAAGATCACTTATGTGAGCCTGGTTCCTCTGGTACTCAAGAATCTGGAACGCGGCTTGCGCCTGAAATTTGCCGAGTTGTCGCCGCCGCGGCGTTTCCTGCTCAATCGGCTCATCGCCTTGAATAAGCGGCTTACGAAGACTCGCCCCAGAGTTAAGCTAAGCCGCAGGTTGCTGCCGCAGGTGCACAAAGCTTTTGGAGGAGAATTGCTTGCACTCATCACCGGCGGCGCGTTTGTGGAACCTTCGACCCTGCAATTTTTTTATGATCTCGGTATTCCGGTCACAAATGGTTACGGCCTGACCGAAGCCGGGACGGCCCTGACACTGAATGACCTGAGGCCATTTCGTGCGGATACAGTGGGCAAGCCGCTGCCTGGGGTGGAAATTCGCATTCTGAATCCCGACTCTGAAGGCATTGGTGAAGTTGCCGCCAAGAGCAACACGGTCATGTCCCATTATTTGGAGGAGCCGGGGTTAACCGCTGAAACTATCGTAGATGGCTGGTTGTTGACTGGAGACCTTGGCCGGTTCGATAGTCACGGGCACCTGCAGCTGTTCGGACGCAAAAAGAACATGATTGTCACCGAAGGCGGCAAGAATATTTATCCGGAGGACATCGAGACAGTGTTCGATAGTTTGCCGGTGAAAGAATATTGTATTTTTGCCGCAGATTACATTTGGCCGGCGAAATCTCTCGGACGTGAGGTGCTGATTCTTATTTTACGGCTGGAGCAAAACCAGGAGTTTACCGCCGAGCTGAGAAATCAGATTGTGACATGCAACCGCCGCCTGCCCGATTTCAAACGCATCCACGGATATGTTATTTGGAACCTTGATTTTCCCCGAACCGCCTCGATGAAGATCAAGCGCAATGCGCTTGCCGAGGAAATTAGCAAAATACTCGACCGTTCGGTGGTAGTGGAACTGTGAACGAGACCTTTCTTGCGATTGTGAATCCTGCTGCGGGTGGAGGGCGATGCAAAAATCTGATTGGCCCAGCACTGGAGCGGCTGCGAGCGGGAGGGATTTCGGTAGAGTTAGCCGAGACTGCCCGTCCGGCACATGCTGCGCAGATCGCCGCTGACGCCTATGCACGAGGATATCGAAAATTTATCGCTGTGGGCGGCGATGGGACTTCCTACGAAATCATCAATGGACTTTTTCCGCTCCCGAATTCTTCGGAACGCCCAACCTTGGCTTTTCTTCCGCTCGGTACCGGGAATTCTTTTCTGCGGGAGTTTACAGACCGCGGTGTGCAGTACGCGGTCGAGGCGTTGCTGGCTCATCGCTCGCAGACCTGCGATGTCATGCGAATGCAGCACGCCAATGGCACTGTGTATTACATCAATCTGTTATCTATGGGCTTTGCCGCTGACGTAGCAGCGCTACGAGCGCGGCGCTTCAGCGGTTGGGGAGAACTCGGTTATCAAGCTTCCGTCTTTATTTCTCTCGCCCGTCTGCGGCGCCGCCCGTTCCCACTACGTGTGGATGAGCAGCAGGAGGCTGATTGCCGGCCATGTCTGTTCCTGACGTTCAACAACAGCAAGTACACTGGCGGCACCATGATGATTGCGCCACAAGCCGAAGTGAATGATGGGTTGATTGAATTCGTGCGCTGGGGACCCATTGGGAGGATTGGACTGATCCGCAATTTGCCCACGCTCTATGATGGAACGCACATTCAGCACCCGCTGGCGGAACGTCGCGCTGCGAAACGCATCGATTTTGACCTCGATGGCCCAACTGACGTAATGGTGGACGGTGAGGTGTTCAGCATGCATTGCAAAACACTCGACGTGTTGCCCTCGGCGCTTAACGTCGTGGTATAAAAAATCATGTCCGAAGAAAGACGCAGGCGGCAGCAGGAGCGGGAACAAGAAGCACGGCCGAATCCGTGGATTCGTAAGGCCGCGATTTTTCTCATCATAGCGGTCATTGCGGCGGGACTGTACCTTCTGGTCCGTCGCCACCAATCCAACCGATTGAATGCCTTCGCGCAGTGTTTAGGAACAAAGGGCGCCAAAATGTACGGAGCCTATTGGTGTCCGCATTGCGAGTCGCAAAAAGAACTTTTTGGTTCATCCTTTCAGTACGCTCCCTATGTCGAGTGCGGAGTAAAAGGCTCGCGGGTACCGGCGCAAGTGTGTGTTGATGCGGGCATAAAGCACTACCCGACGTGGGTTTTCGCAGATGGAGCCAAAGTCGAAGGCGAACATCCTCTGGAGTTTCTTAGCCAGGAAACTGGATGTGCGCTGCCATGACCACTTCTGCTCGGCGGAGTTTTCTCTTTATAGCGGTGCTGGCTTTTGCCGGGATCGTGGTGTCTTCGGTATCGCTTTATCATCATTACGGCACATCCAAGACAAGCTATTGCGACATCGGAGAGAACTTCAACTGCGATATTGTCAACCGCAGCACGTACTCGACAGTCTTAGGAGTGCCCGACGCCCTGATAGGCATCGTTGGATATTCAGTTTTGCTGGTGTTGACAACACTGTATCGGGCGAAGTCGGAAACACCGGTTGTGCTTCTAACTGCGTCTGTGCTCGGCCTGGCGTTCGCCCTGTATCTGACCTATGTTGAAGCGTTCGTTCTGGCTACCTGGTGCATCTTATGCCTTTCGTCACTCACGCTGATCTGCTTGATCACAGTATTCGCGTCGTTCTTAGCATTCAGCTCCAGGCGTCGTGTGTAACGGCAGATTCCACTCCAATTCATGAACGAAACTAGCCAGGCAGCAAACATACCGAAGCCCGATCTTGCTGAACGCGCTTCGGTTGTGGGAAATCTCCATGTCCACGAATTTACGAGCAGCGTTTTTCGCAACACGCGAATGCTGCGGGTCTGGCTGCCGCCAGGATACGATGCGCCCGAGAATAGCAGTCGCCGCTATCCTGTTTTTTATCTCAACGATGGGCAAAACTTGTTCGACAAGACCACGGCGTACGCTGGCGTCGAATGGGGAGTGGACGAGACTGCTGATCGACTCATTCGCGAAGCAGCCATACCTCCGCTCATCGTCGTAGGCATTGACAACGCCCAAAGCAATCGCATGAAGGAATATCTTCCCTACCTCTGTCTCCAGCCGCCGATCTTACGGCCACAAGGTAAACGCTACCCTGACTTTCTAATGCATGAAGTGATGCCGTTTGCTGGCGAGAGGTACCGCATCGCGCGCGGCCCAGAGAACACTGCACTGGGCGGATCATCATTGGGCGCGCTAATTTCGCTCTATACGGTTATCCAGCGTCCTGGGATCTTCGGGCGATTGCTACTAGAGAGTCCTTCTCTGTACATTTCGCAACGGCGAATTCTCAAGGACAGCCGTTACTTCCGCCATTGGCCAGCGAAAGTGTACGTGGCTATCGGCACTCATGAAGCCGGACGAGCAGACAAGGACTGGCAGGTGGTAGAGGATGTGAGGGAGCTTGAGCGCATTCTCCGGGGTGCCGGCTTAGGCGACGATCGATTGCGAGTCCGAATTGACGAAGGTGCAACTCACAATGAACGCGAGTGGGCCCGGAGATTTCCCGAGGCGCTCAAATTTTTATTTGGAAATGAGAATCATCCATGGCGGGCTGAACTTGAAAACTAGTCCCTGGATGCAGTTGGCCCGCATCACCCTGCTGACTTACCAGACGGGTTTGCCGTCCTTGTCACGGAACACGTAAACGTCATTCCCTCGTTTCACTTCACGGGCGAAAATAGTTTCCACTCCCTCGAACACCACCTTCGAGCCGGTAACTTCAAGCTGATCTCCGACGTTAAAGACCAAGTCATATTCCTTTACGAACTTGGTGGTGGCAAGATGGACCTCGATGGTCGTTCCGTCTTCCAGCTTCAGGATCACATGCGATCCCATGCCGCCGCTCACGGGGCATTGCCGGTCTCTGACCTCCTGGACCGTGCCTTTGAATACCGCCTCGGTGCGGGGATCGTATTTGGGAACCGCTGCACTGGGAACCGCTGGCGGCAGAGCGAAGGCTGCTGTGAGCGCGGCCATCATTACGACGATGAAAACAACTGTCAATTTTGAGTTCATGGCGTTCTCCTTCCTTCAGGGTCCCAGCTTTTCACCCTGATTATCGTTCGGGTTAGTCTCACCATCCTGTGATGACGATCACGCGGCACTGTGAGCCATAAACTGAAAAGGCTGCCGACCATTCATCATTGCCGTGCGCTAAAATGCCTGCACCCATGGGAAGTACGCGCCTTGCCGGATCTATTTGGAAATTTGTGCAGTCGCCACTTGTGGTCTTTTGCATAGCGCTGATCATCCGGGGTTGGGCCGCATCCCAGCTTCTTCCGCAGAAAGCCGGGCCTTTTTTCTATCAGCGCAATGAACCGGCACGAATTGCTTGGGCCCTGGTCACTGGGCACGGGTACAGCTCACCGTGGCCGGATACGCCTTTACAGCCGACTGCCCAACAGCCACCGGGATATCCGCTTCTTGTGGCCTCTATTTTTGAAGTTTTCGGTGCCTACAGCATGTCATCGCTCTGGGCGGCGGTATTGTTGAACGCCGTATTCGCGGCTCTGACCGCGATTACCATACTTGAAATTGGCCGCCGAAATTTCGGTGCCTCGGTCGGAGTCATCGCTGCGTGGATTTGGGCCTGTTGGCTTTATGAAGCGGCGGTCTCCATCCGGCTCTGGGAAAACGCACTCTCGGCCTTATGGCTAACGCTTTCTGCGCTTTTATTGCCCCTTGTAGCAGCTTCGACCCGGATATCACGATGGGTGCTTTTCGGACTGCTGGCGGGCATTGCCGCCCTGATAAATACGGCGCTGCTAGCCGTCTTCCCTTTTTTCTGGATTTGGCTGTGGTTCAGTTCGCGGAGCAAGGTGCAGGTGCGTATTCGACTCTTAAGCCTATCCGTGGCTACCTGCGTTCTGGTGTTGGTCCCCTGGACTATCCGCAACTACGCTGCTTTCCACCGCCTCATACCGGTACGGGATAACCTCGGGCTTGAATTCTGGTTAGGGAATCATGCGGGGGCGCCGGATGCCATGGAGCCCGATTTCCCGCTTCTGAACCCAGCCGAGTACAACCGTCTAGGAGAAATCAGATTCATGGAGGCGAAGCGCCAGCTCGGCATCCAATTTGTCCGGCAGTATCCGGGACAGTTCTTGCGTTTAACGGTCCGGCGCGTCCGCCTGTTCTGGACCGAGCCAGAACATTCGCTTTGGCGCTGGGTCAGCCTTTTGGCATGGATGGGAGCCGCACTCGCGCTTCGACATAAATGGGCCGCGGCGGTGCCATACTTGACGTTATTGCTGATCTTCCCGCTGGTGTATTACGTGACGCACACTTTTCCGACCTACCGCCATCCAATCGAGCCCACGATGCTCATCCTGGCAAGCTACGCAATTGTCTGGCTTGGTGAGGTTGTGTTTGGAAGACTAGTTGGTCGTCGTAGCTTGGTTAGGGCGCCCGGCAGACAGGCTGGGAGCTTTTGAAGTTTCGAAGTAGAGACTGAGCCTTGGTGGAGACTCGTCCGGCTGAAACAGCCACACCGTGTGGTCCTTAAAGTAGTTCAGCAATTCCTGATCCCTCGCTTTGCCCATTTCACGCGCCCAGATTACTTTGGCTTCGTCAATGTTCGCACCGTTGTATACCCATTCCACATGAGGATCATGATCGTTTGAGTAGCGCACGAGGATAAGGTGCTGGCCGGGTAAACGCTCCAGATCTCTGACAATTGTTGCCCGTCGGATATTGCCACGAGGATATGAGGGCTCAATCTGGGTATGAGCAAGGAGCGCACTCGCGCGAAAAACTACCATGCCAATGCAAACCAGCGGAACGGCTCGAACCAGTTCTCGGCCCAAGGCTCTCTCCCGCCATTGCCAGAACCTCAGGTGCCGCGCGCTTTGCATAACGATGAGATAGAGCAGTGCGATGGCGGGTGAGAAATAATGCGGGCTAAAGAAGTTGTCAAGCGCCAAGCCCAGCACAAAAACCGCGAGAGTGAGCAATGGCAATCGCATTCGGCGATCTCGCACAATCCACGGAAATCCAAGAAGGGGAATACTCAACGCTGGGCCTACAAGAGTCCGCCAAAACCAGGAAAAATTAACGCCGGCGTGTCTGAGAAAGCCGGAGAGCGTCCGGTTCTGCTGGTAATAGCGGAACTCGCCGTCATAAAAGTCTTGCATCATTAGATGATTGTAGGTGCGAGTGGGGCCAGGGCCTTGCCAGAGGAAGTATGCCGCGCGGGAGTAAATCTGGCGATTCAGTTGGTAACCCATTCGAACCGGGCTGCCCGTCACTCGGTAGTTGTAGTAGCCGGTCAGCGCGGTGCAAATGGCAAGCAGCAACACCAGCGGTGCCACCACCTGCAACAAGCTCGCTCTAAGCTTGGAACCGCGCAGGCGCGTCAGCCATGCCACCATCGCCGCGCCCACCGGCAAGGCGAGAACAAAGCCCTCGTAAGGACGGCTGTTCGCCAGAATCGCTAAACCCAAAACCATCAGGGAGGCGTCGCGTGTGCGCTGATGATGCTTGATCCGCGGCCAGGCTCCCAGAACCAGGGCTCCACCAAAGGCAACTGCCGAAGCGCACCAATACCCGTTCAGCCAGTAGCCGAAGATTCCCAGGCGGAGCACCACTAGAAGTCCGCCGAGCAACGCCCATTCGGCCGGCAGCCAGCCCTGTAACATCCAGCATACGGCCGAGCACATCATCGCTGTGATCAGCAGCTGCCCAAGCCATGCGTTCCCGAGCCGTTCTCCCAAGGCCAGAACCAGCCCCTCGGCGGGTGGATACATCGACATGTAAACCGGGTGCTGGATGACGTGGAAGCTTTCGAAGTGCATCCACATGGGATGGGGCGGATTTGCCAGACGGCCGTGAGCAAATGTATCCGCCGCCAAAAGATAGCTGAATTCATCGTGTGCATCGGGCTGGGGCACGCCCATGATGGGGTTCAAAATTGCTCTGAGGGATAGGGATAGAAGTCCGACGGCAAGGACGGAGAGAGTTTTTCTGCGGGCCAGCTTCTTGAAACGTTTTTCAAGTGCCGAAATGCCGGGAGCGGATCCTTCGCCCGGTTGTTTGCGTAGAATCAGGGTGACAACACCGAGCACGAGAGAGATTTCGATGAAATCCAACGCCCATCTTGCCAACCATTCGTACTGTGAAGAGGTGTGAGCCGCCTGGTTCGCGATCATGTCACAACCCGATAAGCATTCTGATGGCGCACAACTTCGCTAGCAAGCTCTTGACTGGCCCAGATCGGGCAATGCTTAACTTATCATCTCATTAGATTATCCGGGTTGGTGATCGTTTTGAGGCGAATGCACGGTGCTAACAGGCCAATGCCCCCTCTCCTGTACACTCTGCCTATGCGCGTGCTCGGCATTGATTGTGGCACGGAGCTTACCGGTTATGGAGTTGTGGAGCTCGATCCCGCTGGGACTCTGTGTTGCCTGAGCTGCGGAGTTATCAAGCTTTCGCCTCGAGAGCCCTTGCCAGCACGCCTGGCGACAATTTTTGATCGGCTCAACAAAATCATTCGCGACCTCCATCCCGAACATGTAGCGATAGAAGACGTCTTCTACGCGGTGAATGTAAAGTCCGCCCTCAAGCTGGGGCAGGTGCGCGGCGTGGCGATGCTGGCGGCTTCGTCCGCCGGGCTGGAGGTTGCCGAATACGCCCCGCTCGCCATCAAATCCGCTGTCGTGGGTTATGGTAGAGCAGAGAAGCAGCAGGTACAGCACATGGTCACCCACCTCTTGCACTTGAGCGAAATCCCCGAACCGCCCGATGCCGCCGATGCCTTGGCGATTGCCATTTGCCACCTCCATACTGCGGCAACCGTGCAGCGACAAATTGCCCCAGCACGATGACAGAAGCGACAGCAGAGTTTTCGCTAGATGGACTGTTTTTGGCATAATGCCTTCGGAATGAAACGCGACACAATTCGCTGGTCGTTAGTCGTGTTTGCAATACTGGCTCTGTTTCTCCGCGCGTACACCGAGCAACAGCCCGCCCCGACCGTAACTTTCACCTGCGATTTTCCCGGTTCTGACCCTTCGCACTATGCCCTCTCGGTTTCGTCCGACGCACACGCTTCTTACATTTCTGATGGCAAGCTCACGACTGATGCCGAATCCGGCGAACCTTTTGCCCTCGAGTTCAACATGCCTCAGGCAACGCTTACCCGCATTTTCGAGCTGGCAAAGAAATCCCAATACTTTCAAGGCGAGATCGATTCCAAGAAGAAGAACATCGCATCAACCGGCCAAAAAACTCTGACCTATAAGGATAGTCAGAGAAACAACTCCGCCAACTACAATTACTCGCCAGTTCCGGCTGTTCAGGAGCTCACCGCAGTATTTCAAGACCTGTCGATCACTCTGGAGTTTGGGCGACGCCTCGAGTACGACCATCGCTACCAAAAGCTGGCCTTGGACCAAGAGCTAAGAGGAATGAATGAGGTCTCCAACCGCGGTGAGTTAGGGGACGTCGCTGTGATTGCACCAATTCTCCAGAAAATCGTTGAAGACCCTTCGGTAGTAAACGGCGCCCGGGCGCGAGCCCAGCGACTGCTTAGCCAAGTCAGCGCTTCGGGCAAGTAGAAGCAGGTCTGCCAGGTATGGGTAAACTGCTCTTCAGATTGCAATAATTTGACAACCCAAGCACAGCAAACGGTGTTCTAATAGGGGTAGGTGACGCCGGGGGTGTCTCATGTCCCAGTTGAATCTGTTCTTGGGTTTCGCATCACTCTGTCTACTCGCGCTCCCGTCCCTGGCTGACTCACATGCCCGGGTGGTGCGCCTCAGCGATGTGCAAGGTGAGGTCCAGGTCGATCGCAACATCGGACAAGGATTTGAAAAAGCCTTCCTGAATCTTCCCCTTACCCAAGGGGTCAAAGTCCGCACCCAGCAACAGGCACAAGCGGCACTGGAATTTGAGGATGGAAGCAGCGTGCGACTGGCCCCTAATACGACGGTTGAGCTTCCGCAGCTTCTTCTCCGCGACTCAGGGGTTAAGTTCACTACCCTGAATGTGCTGGAGGGCACTGCCTACGTTGATTTCTTGGGAACCAAAGACAACATTCTTGAGGTGACATTTGCGCGTGAGAAGCTGAGTCTCGCCCAACCGGCTCATTTGCGCATCGTTATGGCTGATGTGGACGCCTCGGTAGCCATGTTCAAGGGTGAAGCCGGCATCGTGGGGCCGAAAGGAACGGTGCAGCTGAACAAGAACCACACGGCTAGCTTTGACCTTCTCGACGATCAGTACTCCGTGGCCAACAGTATTGACGAGTATCCCTATGATTCATGGGATAAGCAGCAGGCCCAATATCAGCAGCGATATGCCGGCAAGTCCTATTCGCGCTACTCACCTGACGCCTATGGCAGCGAAGATTTGAACTATTACGGAAGCTTTTTCAGTGTGCCGGGATACGGCACGCTGTGGCAGCCCTATTTTGTTGGAGTCGGGTGGGATCCGTTTATGAATGGTGCCTGGGCTTACTATCCCGGAACAGGGTACGGATGGGTTTCCGCTTATCCATGGGGTTGGACGCCCTACCAGTGCGGTAACTGGACCTTCCTCCAGATGTACGGATGGGCGTGGCAGCCGGGCGCTGCTTGCACGGGATGGTACACGCTTCCGATTATCTTAAATGCGCCTGTAGGCTTTGTTCTGCCGCGTGCACCCCAACTCCCGGGGCGCAGAATTTTGCCTCTCAATCGCGGTCCCATGCCTGCCCAAAGGGGCAACAGCTTGCAAATTGTCAACAATTCCGCGGGGTTGGGTATTCCCCGCGGAAGCTTCCGGAATTTGGCTCAGCTTTCTGGAAAGGTTGAATCCAGCGGATTCGCTACCGCAACAGTTCACACCGCGCCTGTCACCGCTGGTTGGTGGCATAGTGGAACTGCTCCCGTTACCCATATGGGAACAGCAATAGGGCACGGGTTCTCGTCGTCGGTTTCCTCCTCTGGGCATGCCGGTGGTGGCGGTGGGCATCGGTAGCCACCGCTGATTAAAAGCAACCTGGGTAACTGTCGGTTCGGCTCCTCACAAGACACTGGCCGGCTGTTAAGCGGTCTTCCAATTTGTTGGACGCGCCATGCGTGATAATCTTTCGTCTTTCAAAATGCCTACGAGGATTGTCACCATGCGATCGTCACTTTTATGCGCAGCCTTGATCAGTATTTTCTGTTTGTCGGTTTTTGCACAGACAACAACGCCAGCCAACTCTGAGCAGTCGGTTCCTGAACTCGATCACTTTGACGCAGCCAAGGTCGACAAAAGCGTCGATCCCTGCACCGACTTTTACCAGTACTCTTGTAATCGATGGATTAAGGACAATCCCTTGCCCGCAGACGAGATTTTCTGGGGTGCATTCGGGAAACTCCAACTCTGGAATGAAGCTGTGCTTCACCAAACAGCGGTAGCAACGGCGGCTAAGCCAGCCGCCGAGCGGACCCCAATCGAGCAAAAGGTGGGAGACTACTGGACCGCATGTATCGATGAAAAGCAGAGAAATGCCACTGCGCTGGAGACTCTGCGTCCCGCACTCGAAAGAATCGATCACATGCGCAGCAAAAGCGAAATCGCCGAGATTTTGGCCGCGATCCATCTTTCTGTTTACGGGTCGTGGAACCCCAGCGATCCGGAGACTTATGCGGCCATGTTTGGTTTCGGAGCCCAACCGGATTTCCATGACACTACTCACGTCATCCCGCAATTTGACCAGGGTGGGATGGGAATGCCAGGACGCGACTTCTATTTGAATAACGACGAAAAATCGGCAGACATCCGCAAAAGCTACCTGGGCTACATCGCAAAATTGTTCGAGCTGTCAGGCATCCCTTCCGCCAAGGCACACGCCGACGCCGAGATCGTGCTAAGGATGGAAACAGCGATGGCGCAGGCTACGATGGATGTGGTCAAGCGTCGAGACCCCATGAATCTGGACCACGAGATGGGGCTAGATGAGGTGAAGAAGTTAACGCCCGATTTTGACTTTGCTCGTTATCTGCAATTGGTGGATGCTCCCGCCAGCAGCAAGTTCATCGTAACCACGCCCGATTTCTTCCGGGCCCTGCAACAGCTAATCGCAAACGAGACCCTCGATCACTGGCAGTCATATCTGAAGTGGCATCTGTTAACCGGCAGCGCTGCGGAAATGAGCGATGATTTCGTGAATGCGAACTTCGAGTTCTACGGCAAGACCCTCTTCGGTGCAAAGGCGCTATTGCCACTATGGCGACGCTGCGTTCAGGCGGAAGACCGCGACATCGGCCAGGCTTTAGGGCAGGCTTATGTGGCCCGTGCTTTTCCCCCGGAAAGCAAACAGCGGGTACAAGAAATGGTGAAGAACATAGAGGCGGCGCTAAGCACGGACATCGATTCCATGGATTGGATGAGTCCCGAAACCAAGAAACAAGCACATATCAAACTCACCGCCCAGATTGACAAGATCGGTTACCCCGACCATTGGCGCGACTATTCCGCGCTGGAGATTCGCCCGGACAATCACCTGGAAAACGTGCGTCGCTCAGCTGCTTTTGAGTTGCATCGGCAACTGAAGAAAATTGGCAAGCCTTTGGATCGAACCCAATGGGGGATGACTCCGCCAACCGTAAACGCCTACGAAGATCCGCAAACCAACACCATCAATTTTCCGGCGGGGATCCTGCAGCCACCATTCTTCGATCCTGCAAAGGATGACAGCGTGAATTACGCCGCAGCGGGCGCCGTGATCGGGCACGAGACAATCCACGGGTTTGACGATCAAGGGCGCAAGTTCGATGAGAACGGCAACCTGCGCGACTGGTGGACCCCCAGCGACGCCCAGGCATATGAAAAGCGTGGCGACTGCATAGCTGATCAGTACACCGAATTTGTTCCGGAAGCAGGTGTAAAACAGGATGGCCGTTTAACCCAGGGAGAAAATACTGCGGATAACGGTGGTATTCACCTGGCCTTGTCCGCTCTTGAGAGTGATCTCAAAGCCAAGGGGGAGAGCCTGGACGCTGTGGGTGAAGATGGACTGACGGCCCTACAACGGTTCTTCCTCGCCTATGCCGATATCTGGTGCAGCAACGTGCGGCCCGAAATGATGCGCACGCTTCTTCTTATGAATCCCCATCCCTTAGACAAGTACCGCGTCAACAATGTGGTCTCAAATATGCCGGAGTTTGCTAAAGCCTTTGGCTGCCACAAGGGACAAGCAATGGTGCGGGCGAATGCTTGCCGGGTATGGTAGCGATGTTGTAAAGGTGATTTCTTACTTCGTGCGACGGAAATTTTACGAGCGCTTTACCTCGTCGTGACTCCGTCAGGTCCGGCCTGAGCTTTTATTGAGGGAGTAACTTTCAGGCGGCGGACGGAGGAAAGACGTGAAGAGAATATTTGTTATCGTGGCAGGAATTGCGATTTTTGCAACGGCATCAACCATGATTTCCGGCGTGCAATCGAGTTCGCGCACTTCGAACGCGCAAAGGGCCACGGACGCAGCTTATCGAGACGGACTGTTCCTTGGCCAACTCGACGCTAACCAGGGCCGGGCTGCTCATCTCTCAATTGGGCGCTGGAGTTCGGCTGCAGACAGGGAATCGTTCACAGCCGGATATAAAGCGGGCTATGACAGGATCGACCAGGGGCATAGAGGCGACATTTAGCAGTTTACCGTACGATCACGCCGGCGTAGCCAACAACCAGCTCGCGGTCGCCCGAGACATCGCCGGAAGTGGCATATTTGACTAATGAGGCCGAGACAGCTCCCAGCTGTTTGGTGGCGGTGAGCATGGCTATGGCTGGGCCGAAGCCGCACATGCTGACTTCTTCCTGTGTTACCACTTCATAAAGACCGCGCGGATCCATCTCCAGAATTCGTTCGATCGCCTTATGATCTTTTACCCGCGTCACGCGATCGCTCTCGTAATGATTCATGTCGCTGGAAGCGACCATCAATACCGGTTCGGCCTGTGCCTTCAGTACCTCAGCTAGAGCCTCCCCTAACTTCTCGAGAGTCCCGAAGTTCCCGGTGCCCAATGCGATGGGCACGAACGTAAGTTGCGGCGATCTTTTCAGTAGGAAAGGAAGTTGCACCTCGATCGCGTGCTCGCCGCGATGTGCCTCACTGTCTTCGTTGATCAAAGGGAATTGCTGTTTCAACGCCCTTGCTAAATCGGAATCAATCTGAACCGAGCCAAGCGGCGTCTGCCAGGCGCCTTCACTCATAATTGCCAGTGGACGTCCTCTGCCAGTATGGTTGGGGCACATTACAACACAGCGTCGCGGCACTTTGATGCGGGCATATACCGCACCGGCGACTGGTCCCGAGTAAATGTAGCCAGCGTGGGGTGCAATGCAGCCCAGAACCTGTTCCTCTGCTTCCGCGGGCGAAAGATATGATGTCAGCTCATCGAGCAGGGCTGCGCGATCGGCAGGATAGAAACGGCCAGCTACAGCAGCATGCCGGAGATGTTCCATGCTGCACCAGCCTCCGAGAAGGCACTTTCAGAACAATTCTAATCCTTGTGCTGTACTGTGTGACAAGGTGCGCGCGCCAAAAGAGGACCGAGCTTCCAAGCCATCAGATTCCGTTACGACCCAAAGCCCGATACAGAGCCGCTGTCTTTTCCAATGAGAGCGCCTCGGCACGCACGTCCGGCCTTACTCCGCAAGCTTCCATAGCACGCCGCAAAAGCGGCAAATCGTATTCGGACTTCAGGTTATTCCATAGCGTCTTTCGTTTCTGTCCGAAGGACAGCTTCAAAAAACGGATAAAGCTTTCCTCCGGTACTTGCAATCTCTCAAGACGAGGCTCCAAGGTGAGACGGACGACTGTGGAATGCACTTTCGGCGGCGGAGAAAACGCTCCCGGCGGCAGGGTAAAAAGCTTTTCGACACGGGTATACAGCTGAGCCGTGGCCGAAAGCAATCCGTATTCACTTTTTCCCGGCTGTGCGGCCAATCGATCGGCTACCTCACGTTGCAACATGAGGACCATGGTTTCAAAGTACTTTCGATATTCAAATAACTTCAGCAGAATGTCGGAGGTGATGAAATAGGGCAGGTTGCCGACAACTTTCACCTTTTCGGGTTGATGATTTATGCCTGGACGGGAACTTCCCGGCTTCGGCCCAAAGATTGTGTCAAAGTCCAGCGTCAAAATATCTGCTTCGATGATTTCGACGTTCGGGGCGAGGGAGAAATTCATGCGCAACTGCGCCGCCAGCACGCGATCCAGTTCGACCGCGATCAGGCGGCGGGCTTGCTTAACCAGCAGTGAAGTGAGGACGCCGCGGCCGGGACCGATTTCCAGTACTGTACTTGAAGAAATATCTCCAAGGGATTCGACAATTCTTTGCGCTGCCGACCTGTCTATGAGGAAATGTTGGCCGAGCTTTGGCTTTCTGGGACCCGGCCGGGCAGCAGAGACCTTTGGCACGTTGACCCTCTTTCTTCCGGGCGGTTAGACTAAATCCTTCGTCCTCGGAAAATCGATGCTGCACTTCTCTTACAGCAAACAAAGCTTACATATCATAGCGTGTGCCGGGGTGAAGTTGGAGGAGCCTTACTCATGCAGATTGCTTTTGCCGCGTCGGAATGTGTTCCCTTTTCTAAAACTGGGGGCTTAGCGGATGTGGTGGGGGCGTTGCCCCGCGCCTTGGCCGCTCTCGGCCATCAGGTAAGCGTTTATCTGCCAAAGTATCGTCAGACCAAACTTTCTGATTCACAAATGGTGGTGCGCAGCATCACTGTCCCTTTCGATGACCGCTATCGATTTTGCTCCGTGGTGGCTGGGGGCAATCATTCCGGCGTTCGCTTCTATTTTGTGGACTATCCGCCCTTCTTCGATCGCGATGCGCTCTATGGTACTTCCAGTGGAGATTACCCCGACAATGCCGAGCGTTTCGCGCTGTTTTCCCGTGCGGTGCTGGAGGCATCAAAAATTTTAGGTGTGCCGCAAGTATTTCATTGCCATGATTGGCAGTCGGCGCTGGTTCCTGTTTTGCTTCGTGCCCAGTACGCGGAAGACCCCGCCTTCCGTGAAGTGGCGACGGTGTTCACCATCCACAACATGGGATACCAGGGACTGTTTTCCCCCGATACGCTGCCGCTTCTGACGTTGCCCTGGGACCTCTTCACCATCTCCAAGATGGAATTTTTTGGAAATGTTAATTTCCTGAAGGGTGCGCTGGTGTTCTCCGATTTCATAACCACCGTGAGTCGTAAATATAGTCAGGAAATCCAGACCAGCGAATTCGGATTCGGCCTGGAAGGTGTGCTGCGGGACCGCGCCTCGACCGTAACCGGCATCCTGAACGGCGTAGACTACGACGAGTGGAGCCCCGAAACCGATAAATTCATCGTTTCCAAATATTCGCCGCAGGACTTGAGCGGCAAAACCAAGTGCAAGCAGGATCTGCTGTCCGCGTTCGGCATCGGCGACCCGGATTTGCGCTTGCCGGTGATTGGCATTGTTTCACGATTTGCCGCGCAGAAAGGCTTCGACCTGATTTCCCAAATCATGGATCGCCTGGCGCACGAGGAGATGATCGTGGTCGCGCTGGGTTCCGGCGACAAGCCTTACGAAGAAATGTTTCTGCGCCTGCAAAAACAGTTTCCGCGCAAGATTGCAGTTAAAATCGCCTACGACAATGCGCTAGCCCACAAAATCGAGGCCGGCAGCGACATGTTCCTCATGCCCTCGAAATACGAGCCCTGCGGGCTGAACCAGATTTACAGCCTGAAATACGGAACCGTTCCAATTGTGCGCGCGACCGGCGGCCTGGATGACACCATCGAACCCTGGAATCTGCGCACGCAAAAGGGAACCGGTTTCAAGTTTGCCGAGTATAGCGGAGAAGCTTTGCTGCTGACCATCAAAGAAGCATTGAAGGCATTTCGCGACCAGAATTCCTGGCAAACTCTCATGCGCAACGGCATGGCGAAGGATTTTTCCTGGAACGCCTCCGCCAAGGAATATGTCCGCGTCTACGAGAAGGCCCTGCAATCGCGCAGTGCGCTGGTGTTAGCCGCTGTCTAGAACTCGAATAGCGCTTTGTCACTCCTAGGAGGGTAGCGACCAGGAACCCGCTTTTCCTGTCGGACCACGTCTCATAAATCTTCTTCCGCGATAGCCTTCTAGTCGAACCTGCGGATCCCTCACCGGCTGAAGCCGGATTCGGAATGACAACGGAGCAGATAGAATAGCTGTGCGATCCGGTTGCTGGCATGGCTATCCAGAGAACCATCTTCCACGTCGATATGGACGCCTTCTTCGTCTCGGTGGAAGAACTCTTCAATCCCTCCCTCAAAGGCAAAGCCGTGGTCGTTGGCGGCCAGCGAAACGAGCGCGGAGTCGTCTCGGCGGCATCATACGAGGCGCGAAAATTCGGAGTTCACTCGGCTATGCCGCTGCGCACAGCCGCCAAGCTTTGCCCGACTGCCATCTTCGTTGACGGCCATCCGGAGCGCTATCGTGAATGCTCGGAGAAGGTGTACCGCGTGCTGCAATCCTTTTCGCCGCTGGTCGAGATGGCATCGATCGACGAAGCTTATCTCGATATGACCGGTACTGACCGCCTGCACGGTCCGCCGCTTTCGGCCGCACATCTGCTTCATCAAAGGATCAAGTCCGACACACAGCTGAATTGTTCCATTGGCATCGGCACTTCCCGTCTGATTGCGAAAGTTTCCTCAGCAAAAGCCAAACCGCATGGCATTCTGTGGGTCATTCCCGGGCAGGAGGCGAAATTTCTAGCGCCGCTCGATGTACGCGACATCCCCGGCGTGGGTAGAGTTACCGAGCAAAATCTGAACGCGTTAGGAATTCTAAGGGTTGGCGACCTCGCCCGCTTCGACGAATCATTCCTCGAAGAGCGCTTTGGAAAATGGGGACTGGCGCTGGCTGGCAAAGCGCGAGGCGAGGACGCGGGCGGCTGGTTCGACTCGGAGGTAGGCGCTGATACCGATCCCAAATCCATCAGCCACGAACACACCTACAACGAAGACACCTCAGACGCCAATAGGATCGAGTCAACCCTAATGCGGTTATCCGAGATGGTTGGCCGACGCCTGCGCGAGCACGGATTGTACGCCCGCACCATTCAACTCAAGCTGCGCTACAAGGACTTCACCACCATCACTCGCGCGCACACGCTCCCGGATCCCACCCAGCTCGATACCGAGATCTTCGAGCAAGCGCGGAATTTGTTTCGCAGAAATTGGCGTAAGGGAGCCGAGGTGCGTCTGGTGGGAGTACAAACTTCGCACTTCGATGAGCGCAGCGCTCAGACAGATTTGATTGAAGGCGACCGGCGCCGTCGTTGGCAACAGGCGCTTTCGGCGGCGGATCGGCTGCGCGACAAATTCGGAGAATCGAGTGTAACCTTGGCCACTGGTTTGAAGGGCGGCTTCCGCGAACGCACCCATGAGAACCCCGCTGGCTTGCCGGGAAAACACAAAGAACAGTGATCAGTGGTCAGTTTTCAGTGGGCATTCCTGTTCGCGGGGTGAGTTCTAGCCACTATCCACTGACCACTGAACTCTTCCCCGAACTTCCCATTCTCAGTTTTCGTATCTCATCGTGGCGGGAAGTGACCCGGCCGGGGACACTCCAGGCATCAAAACGCTGATATCTGATTTTGACGGAGTTCGTCAAACCCATGTAGTCTGGCAGTTCATCATGTGTCGACCAATTGTTCTACTCAAAGTTGTCAATTCGCTGCAGGAGAATTCATGCGCACCTCGAAGCTGCAAACTTTAATTGTGCCGCTCATTGTCTTGCTTATCGCTTGTCCAGCGATGGCCCAGCAATCCTCAGAAGAGAAAGCTCCCAAGCTCGAACGCTTCGATCCCAACATCGTCGATAAGACCCTTGACGCATGTCAGGACTTCTACCAGTTCGTATGCAGCAAATGGAATGCTGCCAACCCGATTCCGCCCGACCAGGCGGCTTGGGGGACCGGAAGTGGTCTGCGCTACTGGAACGAGAGCATTCTGCGCCAAGCTTTGGAAAAAGCTTCTGCGCAGACGAGCGGCCGAAGCGACTTCGAGCAAAAAATCGGCGACTACTGGGCTGCTTGTAGCGACGAACCTGCACTTGAGGTCGCCGGCCTCCGGGATTTGAAACCCGAATTGCAGCGAATCGACGCTATGAAGGGCAAACCGGAACTGGCCAGCCAGGTCGCTCATATCCACCGGCTTGTTCCCGGAGCGTGGGAGTCTTCCGACAACCAAACTGACGCAGCGCTGCTTGGTTTTGGTTCGCAGCAGGACTATGACGATGCCACAAGGGTGGTCGCCGCCATCGATCAGGGTGGTTTGGGATTGCCGAGCCGCGACTTTTACCTGAGGGATGATGCCAAGTCGAAGGAGATACTCGCCAAATACGAAGCACACATCGGGAAGATGCTGGCGCTCGCCGGGGAAAACCCGACGCAAGCGTCTGCCGACGCGAAAATCGTCCTAGCGCTCGAAACTACCATGGCCCAGGCGCAGATGGATAACGTGGCCCGCCGCGATCCCAAGAACGTCAACAACAAGATGAGCTTTGAGCAGGTTGAAGCGCTGACACCCTCGTTCGAGTGGAAGCAGTACGCGAGCGATATCGGAGCGCCGCCGTCGGCACCTCACTACCTGGTGAGTTCGCCCGCATTTTTCAAAAGCCTGGAACACATTATCCAAGAGCATTCAGTGGATGACTGGAAAGTCTATTTGCGCTGGCAACTCATACACGGATCAGCGCCCTATCTGAACAAAGCCCTTGTGGATGAGAACTGGGATTTCTATGCTCACACCTTGTTGGGATCGAAAACACAGCAGCCGCGCTGGCGACGCTGCGTGCGCGCGGCTGATCGCGATTTAGGAATGGCGCTGGGTGAGGCATACGTCAAGGTCGCATTTCCACCTTCGAGCAAGGAGCGCACTGTGGAACTGGTGCACGATGTCGAACACGCGCTTGATCAGGACATCACCAGCTTGAACTGGATGCAGGCTGCCACCAAAGAGCAGGCTAAGGCCAAGTTACACGCCATCGAGGACAACATCGGTTATCCAAATCGCTGGCGCGATTACTCGAGTGTGAAGATCACGCGTGACAGCTATCTCAACAATGTTCATGAGGCGACGCAGTTCGAATTTCGCCGCCAGCTAAACAAGATCGGGAAGCCCGTCGATCGCAGCGAATGGCTGATGACGCCTCCCATCATCAATGCCTACTACCAACCTCAACTCAATTCGATCAACTTTCCGGCGGGAATCTTGCAGCCGCCGTATTTTGATCCCGCCATGGAGGATGCGGTGAACTATGGCGCGGTAGGAATGATCATCGGTCATGAAATCACGCACGGCTTTGACGATCAGGGCCGTAAATTCGATGCGCAAGGAAATCTCCGTGATTGGTGGACCCCGGAAGATGCGAAAGCCTACGAGCAGCGCGATCAATGTATTGTCGATGAATACACGCAAGAGATTCCCGAGGCCGGGGTCAAGCAGAACGGACAATTGACTGCCGGCGAGGATACTGCCGACAACGGCGGGTTGCGTTTGGCCTTCATTGCGTTGGGCAACAAATTACAGTCCCGAGGCAAGTCTCTGGATGATAAAGATCCCGATGGATGGACGCCGCGCCAGAAGTTCTTTCTCTCCTATGCCAACGAGTGGTGTACACAATACCGGCCGGAATTGATGCACACGGTCATCCTGACCAATCCGCACTCCATTCCGAAGTACCGGGTCAACAACGTAGTCTCCAATATGCCTGAATTTCAGGAGGCATTCTCCTGCAAAGCGGGAGCGTCTATGGTGCGGGCAAATCAATGCAGGGTCTGGTGACCTGTACCCCAGAAAGACAAATTGACCCGCGTCCTGAAGGGCCGGGTCTATTTCGTCCACTATGCTTAGGCTACAACCGATCACTTCACACTGGCCAGGTGCAGCGCGAACCATTTACGCTGATCGAACCACGTTCGCGTGAGTGAGAACCCAGCCAGCTCCAGCATATTCCTTATCATTTCGAGCGTGTACTTATAGCTATTCTCGGTATGGATGCATTCTCCTCTTGCGAATCTGACGCTCAGATCCAGCAACCTGATGTGGACGCATTGCGACCGCGCGCTTTCCAGGTAAATCTCCATCCGTGACTGTTCCGGATTCCAGTGCGCGATGTGGCGGAACCACGAGAGGTCAAAATCAGCGCCTAATTCACGGTTCAACCTGCACAGAATGTTCTTATTGAATTGTTCGGTGACGCCTCCCACGTCACTGTATGCCGGCAGTAAGATCGATTGATGCTTAACTAGGTCGGTTCCAAGCAGCAAAGCATTTCCGGTGGCAAGCTGCTTTCGAATCTGCGTAAGCATTTCTACCGCGGCAACAGGATCAAAGTTGCCTATGCTCGATCCAAGATACAAAATGAGTTTTCGTCCAAGAATATCGCGCAGAAAACCCATGCCCACGCTGAAATCAGCAACTACCGGGCGAACCGAAACTTGCGGACATTGCTGCTCAACTCGGGCACGGGCTTCGTTCAGGGCGGCGGGAGAGATATCAACCGGGAAATATGGGACCCGAATTTGCCTTCGAGACAATGCCTGCAAAAGAGTGCAAGTTTTCGCGGCCGTACCGGCTCCCAGCTCTACCACGGTGATCCCTGCTCCAAACACTTGTGCCATCTCTCCTGAGTTCTCGCGGAGAATCTCCAGCTCGGTACGCGTAAGATAGTACTCGGGCAGGCGGGTGATCTGTTCGAACAGCGCTGAGCCCTGAGTGTCATAGAACAGTTTGCAAGGCAGAGATTTGGAATATTTCGACAATCCTGCCCGTACTTCTTCGGCATACGTGGGAAGGGCAATCAGCTCGCGAGCAATCATCGGGCCAACCTTATTCCCGAGAATTGCCATCGAGTGTGCGGTGGGAAAAAATTGCGGTAAGTTGCGCGGATGTGACTGGATGGTGTGGCGCACGATCCGCCGCGCAGCACCAACTGATTGCACATAAACTTGCCGTTGTATTCACCAACTGCCCCGGCAGCGGGTTGGAATCCCGGATATGCGACATAAGGGCTCGCCGTCCATTCCCACACATCTCCAAACATTTGCTGGTTGCCCTCAGCACGGGCAGCCTGCGGATGGAACACATAGTCTTCCAGGAAAGTGCCGCGTCTGGGCATACCCTGCGCTGCGACTTCCCACTCTTCTTCTCGCAGCAGGCGGGCGCCACACCAGCGCGCGTAAGCATCGGCTTCGTAGAAGCTGACATGGCAAACCGGTTCACTGTGATCCAGCTCTTTGTACCCGCTTATAGTGAACTGCCACCATGAGCGGTCAGCGCGTCTTTCCCAGTAAAGCGGCGCATCCCAGCGCTGGCTGGACACGGTGTCCCAACCATCCGAGAGCCACAGTTCAGGCCGGCTGTAGCCGTTATCCCGCATAAATTCGAGGTATTCACCGTTCGTGACAAGCCGGGAGGCTATGCGGAATGGCTGCAAGAATACTTCATGCCGCGGACTTTCATTATCGAACGCGAATTCATCGCCTTCATGCCCAACCCTGTGAATACCTCCTTCGAAGTTCGTCCAGTTCATCTCAGGCGCGGGCAAGCTTCGAGTACCGTTGGTCGCAGCTTCGGGCCGAAGCGGACTTGACCACAGAGCATGTTTGATGTCGGTCACAATCAGTTCCTGGTGCTGTTGCTCGTGGTTCAGTCCTAGCTCGACAAGATTGAGCACATCACGGCCGGCGTTCTCTACAAACCTGAGCAGAGTGCGTTCCACATAATCCCGATAGGCGTGCACCTGTTGCAAGCTAGGGCGCGACATCAATCCGCGACTGCCACGATATGGATGCGAGCCGAGCTGCTTGTAATAGGAATTGAATAGGTACTTGAAGCGGGAATCGAACGGCTGATATGTCGGAAGATACGGCTGGAGAATAAAAGTCTCAAAAAACCATGTGGTGTGGGCAAGATGCCATTTGGTTGGGCTGGCATCAGGCATAGACTGAAGCATCTGGTCCTCGGGCGATAGACCCTCCGTGATGCGCATGCTGGTATTACGGATCTCCGCAATGCGTTCTCGCGTCGAGGCATTCGGGGCAGCCGTGGGCGGTGTGGCCGTAGTGCTCATACGCGCCTCCATAGTTCAGACCGGGATCGAGGGTAGAACATCCTACATCGGATGCACTCGGGAAGGCCGCCGTTGTTGAAAATTTAACGAGACGAAAGAGGAAAGAACACTTTCACCTGTCCTTTTTGGATACTCTTCGTTAATTTGCAGGAAGGGCTGCCAACGTACTTCGCGGCAGACAAGAAGGCTTCAGCCGTCGGAAGGACACGTAACCCTCAGCAACTGCAGAGGTTAACGGTTCAGATTGGCAGATTGCCACAACTATCCGTGACCGCCATCACTGTCCAAAGTGTCAAGAAAGGCTACTTGTAAGTTGAGAGAATGCATTTCGGGTCTGTGGAGGTGTTCCATGGCAGCCACTGCTCCCGTGACAACTCGCATCGCGATCAGCAACATCCTGCTTGCAACCGATTTTTCGGAAGTTTCGAGGGCGGCTCTGGGATATGCATGCAATTTGGCGCGCTCCTTCGGGAGCAAGATTTTTGTGACTCATGTCGTTCCACCCGAGCCATATCTGACGGTGCCTTTGGAACCGATCCCCATCGACCTAGACTTATTTTGGAACCGAGAGAAACAGAACATGGCCGAGTTCGTGGCAGCGAAGGCCTTGGAAGAGATACCTCACGAAGACATCCTGCAACGTGGCGAGCTATGGGAGGTTATTTCGACCATCGTCGAACGACAAAAGATCGACCTCATCGTGGCGGGGACGCATGGAAGAAGAGGTCTGAAAAAGGTAGTTCTCGGCTCAGTGGCGGAAAAGATCTATCGCCAGGCAAAATGCCCGGTCCTGACGGTGCGTCCGGACATTGCCGGCGCCAGAATCAGCGTGCAGATGAAATGCATCTTGTTTGCCACTGATTTCTCAGAAACTTCCCTGCACGCGTTGCCTCATGCCTTGTCATTGGCGGCAGAAAACCAGGGTACTGTGATCCTCCTGAACGTGGCCCCACTGGTTCCGTATCAGTACAAGCAATCTATCGTCGAGACCACCTGCCGGCGATTGGAAGCCTTGATGCCGCCTAGTCCGTGGTGCACTCCTGATTTCGTGGTCTGCTTCGATTTTCCCGCCCAGGGCATACTGCGAATTGCTCGAGAGCGCGAAGCTGATCTGATTGTCCTGGGCGTGAACCGGCGTGCGGCTGTGGGGCTTTCCTCGCATCTGCCCTGGTCAACGGCATCGGATGTAGTCAACGAAGCGCCTTGCCCTGTGCTGACGGTGCGGGGTTAGAAGGCAGGCAGATCCGAAGTCAGCTTGCAAATCTCCAACGAGCTCCCCTTTTTGCGATCTTGCGAATACTCTTCCGTGCGCGAGTCCATCTTTCGATACAATAAACGAGATTCGTGTGCACGTTCAGTCCACGCAGTCGCCGATCACACAGGGAGATGGCCACGCATTGTCCTCTGTAAGTCGCCGCAAATTTCTATTGACAGCCGGGCTCGCCACCGCCAGCACCATAGCTTTGGCAGAAGACTCGTTAATCTTCGAGCCAAATCACCCCGAACTGGTGAGAATCGACATGATGTTACCTCGGCTACCTCCGGCATTCGATGGCTTTACAATCGCTCAATTGAGCGATTTTCATTATGACCAGGTTTTTTCCGCCGTTCCGATCCGCCGGGCGATTGAGATTGTCAATCGTCTGCAACCGGATCTAGTTGCACTGACCGGAGACTTTGTCACGTTTCCTGTCCTTGCTTTCCATGACGACCGGCGATCGGCGAGTGCTGCCGAGCCTTGTGCGAAGCTGTTGAGTCAACTGCGTTCCCGTCTCGGGTCAATTGCCGTGCTTGGAAATCATGACGCGCATTGTGATCCTGATGCGGTCACGGCAGCGCTTGAATCGCACGGGATTCGGGTGCTGCGTAATCGGTCTCAGGCTTTCGAGCGAAGTGGGCGCCGCCTGTGGTTCTGTGGCCTGGATTCGGTAGACCTGAACCCCAGTATTGAGCGCGCTCTGCTTGGTGTCCCGAAGGACGAAGCTGTAGTACTGCTGGTGCACGAACCCGATTTTGTCGATGAAGCGTCGCGCTATCCCGTAGACCTGCAACTTTCAGGACACTCGCACGGTGGACAGATTTGGATCCCGGGAATTGGCGCTCCGTGGTTGCCACGGTATGCACGAAAATATCCGCGCGGTCGATACACTGTGCGTTCTCTGCCGCTTTATACAAATATCGGCTTGGGCACGATCCGGCTGCCCGTGCGTTTGAACTGCACGCCTGAGGTGACCCTGTTCACCTTACGTTCCGGCGAAGCTAATAACTCGTCCAAAGCCAGCATTTATACTACTCGCGACAAAATGGAATATCGGAACTAATGGTGAAAGAGCGGGCAATTCTGGTAACTGGAGGGGCCGGTTTTATCGGCGCAAACTTCATTCTCCAGTGGCTGGCGGCCGAGGGCAGTTCGGTCGTCAATCTTGACAAACTCACTTACGCGGGAAATCTCAACAACCTTGAGCAGGTTGCCACCGACCCGCGTTACAGTTTTGTTCACGGCGATATCGCAGATCGAAAGCTGGTCTGTGAGTTGCTACAGCAACATCAGCCGCGAGCGATCGTTCACTTTGCAGCGGAAAGTCACGTTGATCGGTCGATCCATGCGCCAGATGATTTTATCCGCACCAATGTGAATGGCACTTTCGCCCTGCTGGAGGAAGCGCGCGCCTATGTGGCTGAAATGCGTGAGGACCAAACCTTCGAGTTCCGCTTCTTGCATGTTTCCACTGACGAGGTTTACGGATCGTTGGGGCCAATGGGGAGCGCGTTTTCCGAGGCTACGCCTTATGCTCCAAACAGCCCGTATGCCGCATCGAAGGCGGCTTCTGACCACTTGGTTCGCGCCTATCATCACACTTACGGCCTTCCCACGCTGGCTACGAATTGCTCCAACAACTATGGGCCCTATCAGTTCCCCGAGAAGCTGATCCCACTTGCCATCCTGCATGCGACGCAAGGCAAGCCGATTCC
>DASPRY010000185.1:0-26400 GCA_035624215.1 Terriglobales bacterium | reverse complement strand
TATTCCACATACCTGTCAGGGAACGGTTCTGAGACTGCGACCGGGCTTGCCGTCGGGCAAAGCGACCAGAACGCCTACGTGACTGGTACCACCACCTCTACCAACACTCCGACAGCCACGTCAGCCTTCCCGGCGACATTGGGTGCCTATCAAACCGCGCCAGCTGCTGGATCAACCATTCAATTCTTCATGAGCAAAATTGATCCCAGCCTCTCCGGAAATGCAAGCTTGGCGTATTCCACCTATTTTGGAGGCGGCAATCCCTCGACCGGAGTGGCCTTGGGCGGCGGGATCGCGGTGGATATCAGCAACAACGTCTATATAACTGGGGGGACGAACTTTCTGCATGTGGGTGCGTCCAACGATTTCCCGATTCTGAATGCTTATCAGGGATGTTTGGACACTGCACCGTCGACCACCCCCATCACTTGTCCGTCAAATGTCACTGCCACCGATGCCTTCGTTGCCGAATTTAATCCCAATGCCACGACCGGCGCTCAGTTGTTGTATTCCACTTATCTTGGCGGGTCAGGCACTGATATCGGGTATGGAATCGCATCTGACGGCACGAGTGCCTATGTAACCGGCTCGACCGATTCGACTGATTTTCCCGTAGCGGGGAGCGGCGTCTTTCAGCCCACGTATGGCGGGGGTCCGAGCGACGCGTTTCTGGCTAAACTGGCCAACCCGGTCACGACCGGAACTACTCCCGGTCTGGTTACGCTGAGTTACTTTACCTATCTGGGCGGGGCAGGTACAGATGTTGGGTTAGGCGTCGCGGTGGATAGTATCCAGGGCGCGCGAGTCACTGGTTGGACGAATTCGACCAACCTTCCGGTGCTGAACAACAGCAACATACAGGCAGGGTACGAGGGAAACAACGATGCGTTTGTAGCCCGCATCGATACCACCGCCACTTCTCCAACCGCGGCAGGCCACTACCTGACTTACCTGGGCGGAACCGGAGCAGACTACGGCACCGGCATCGCAGTTGATCCGCAAGGCTCCAGCTATGTTGCGGGAGAGACCAGTTCGCCAGATTTTCTATTGGTGGCTGTCCCACAAACTCCGGCTTTCCAACCGAGTCTCAACGGAGCTACGGATGCATTCCTCAGCAAACTGGGGCCGAATCTTGCCTTAACACTGACCGGTGACAGTTCCCCTCCAGTAGTCGGCGTGGGTAACCAAGTCAGCTTCGAATACACCATCAGCAACACCGGCGACCCTGCCAGCAACATAATTTTTACTGACAGTTTGCCGAGCTCAGGCGCTTCGTTTACGTCGGCAACCGTAAGCTCGGGAAGCTGCGGTAGTGCCACGGGAGGCATAGTGAGCTGTACAATCGGAACTCTCAATGCGGGAGCCACGGCAACGGCCACTGTGGTGTTGACACCGACCGCGAGCACCACGCCCTCAACAACTTCACTAACCTTGGGAAACACCGCATCGGTTACCGTACAAGGATGTAGTTCGTGCACTCAATCGTTAACAACCTCGGTGATGGTTAATGATTACACGATCACCGTCTCGCCGAGCACGGCGACAGTTCCGGCGGGCGTCCCTGCTACCTATACCGCGACGGTCACACCGACCGGCAACATTCCCAATACGGTTTCGATTTCCTGTAGTTCGGGGCTGCCGACGGGCGCAACATGTACCGAGACAGTCAATCCAATTCCGAATTTGAGCAAGGGCGTGGGGGTAACCACAACCCTGATCATCAACACGACCACCCGCGTAACGACTGTCACTGAAATGCGGAAATTTGGTGCGTCATTCTACGGCGTCTGGCTGCCAATTTCCGGGTTGGCTGTGATGGGTGTTGGGTTTGGGGCTTCGCGCAAGCGTTGGCTGTTGATGGTGTTGTTGGTTGCGGGATTCTTTTCGCTGATGATCTTTCAGGCTGGTTGTGGTTCCAAGGCGACCATTACCACCACGACCGGAACTCCCGCTGGAACTTATCTGGTGACTGTCACCGCGACCTCCGGCTCAGCGACGCGGAATGCCACTGTGACGCTTGTAGTGCAATAAAATTGTGGCGACCGGAGACGCCTTTCTGGAACGACGCTCAGGCTCCTGCTGAGAGCTTGTGATGGTTCTTGCGGTCAGCAATGCCGTACTGTCTGATCTTATACAGCAGGGCCTTATAACTGATCTTCAGTAAAGCGGCCGCTTGTTTGCGGTTCCAATTGGTTTCATCAAGGGCCTTGGAGATAGCTTCAGCTTCGGCTTCATCCTTCGCGCTGCGGGCCAGCGACTTCAATCCACCTGCCGCTCCGTTTCCTGAGTTCTGAATGGCAGGATCGAATTGCGCTCCGCTGCCGTCAGTCTTGGGTTTCAGTTCGTTGATAGCTAGTTTTTCATCGCCCAATACCAGATATCGCTTCACGAAGTTGCTGAGTTCCCGGAGGTTCCCGGGCCACGCGTATGCTAAGCAAGCTTCCAGCATATCGGGAGTTATTGGCAGCGGCGGGCGCGCATAACGCTCAGACTGATGCGACATGAAATGTTTGAGCAAAATGGGAATTTCTTCTTTGCGTTCACGCAGGGGTGGAACATTGAGGGTAAAGGCATTGAGCCGGTAGTACAGATCTTCGCGCAGTTGCTTATTCGCGAGAGCTTCAGAAATATTGATATTGGTGGCCGCCAGAATACGCACGTCGGCTTTGATTACGGACCGGCTGCCCAAGCGGGAAAACTGCCCGTCCTGCAAAACGTGCAGCAGCTTCGCCTGCAAGGAAGTTGGCATCTCTCCGATTTCATCGAGTAGGATAGTTCCTTTATTGCAAAGCTCGAACTTGCCGGGCTTGGGGTGATTGGCACCGGTAAAGGCGCCCGTTTCGTATCCGAACAGCTCGCTTTCCAGCAGGTCCGCCGGGACAGCCGCGCAATTCACTTTCAAAAACGTGCGATGAGCTCGCGGCGAAAGCTTGTGAATCAGACGCGCCATGACTTCTTTTCCGGTACCGCTCTCACCCAGCATCAGCACCGGAATATCGACATTGGCGACTAAAGCTGCTTCGGAACGCAATTTCCGCATCACCGGACTTGCGGCCACGAAGAAGACGTCGTCTGCCAGTTCTTCAACTTCTCCGGGATAGCTCTGCTGGTTGGTACCCAGGCACTGGTCAATGACAGTATCCAGCTCAACTTTTTGGAATGGTTTGGTGAGATAGTCATACGCGCCAAGCCGCATAGCCTGCACTACCTTGCGGGTATCGCCCACACAGGAGAGCATCACAACTTTCAGCCCGGGCTGCAGCTGGCGCAATTTTTCGAGCGTCTGTAAGCCGTCTATGCCGGGCATGAGCAAATCGAGCAAAACCAGATCGGGATGCAGCCCTTTCTGCAAGCACTGCAAAGCTTCCTCGCCGTTGCTGGCAGTCTCGACTTTGTACTCATCCACTTCCAGCAAAGTGCGAATGTATCGCAGCATCCCCGGTTCATCATCGACCAGCAGAATATTGGCCGTCTTTTTCATTTCTTGTTTCCTTGAATGGATGAAGGAGGTTTGAGCGGGACAATGAAGGAGAATTTGCAGCCCGCTCCCGGCTCACTTTCAACCCAGATTTTCCCGCCCATGTTGCTGACTAAACGCCGTGCAATGGCCAAGCCTAGGCCCATGCCCGACTGTTGGTCGTTCTGCGGAAGGCGGAAGAAGTCATCGAACACCTCAATGTGATACTCGGCCGGGATTCCTGGCCCGGTGTCGGCCACACTAATTTTCACCGAATTAGGCACCGCGCTCGCCTGCCGCCGCCGTTCCGTCAGGACGCCGGGTTGGTTCACGTTGCGCCGGTCCCACATATACGGTTCGGCATGCAACCAGACCGTCCCGCCGGCAGGCGTGAACTTGGCGGCGTTGTCCAGCAGGTTGGAAACCACGCGTTGCATCTTGGCAGTGTCAAAGGCAAATTCCGTGAGCTTCTGGTTGGGAAGGAAATAAAGCGCCAGACCCTTATCCTGGAACGTATGCGACCAAAGTCGGCAAACTTCCGAAAGGCAGGCATTCAAGTCACTCTTCTCAAAACGCATCTTCACCTCAGCCGTTTCGAGCGCACTGAAGCTGAGAAAGTCCTGGATAAAGTGCTGTAGCCGTTGCCCACTGGAACGCATATCGCGCAGAACTTCGCGCTGCCGCTCGTTGAGCGGCCCCAGTTTTTCGCTCTGCAACAACTCCACGTATCCGTTCAGGATAGCTAACGGTGTTTTCAAGTCGTGAGTGGCGGAAGCGAGTGCGTTAGTGGTTCGCAGGAATCGTTCTCGCAATTGGCTATATTGCTGTAATAGTTCTTGACTGCACGCCGGGTCCGGGCAGGCTGCCTCGGTTGCGGGTTTCGTTGGACAAAGCTCGACCTCATCCGCCTTTGAGCCTGCTTGGGGAAGGAACGTATTGTCCGGCACTGCTGCCATCTTAGAAAATGGGGCTGAACTTCCGAGGGAGGAAAGAACTTAAAGTGCTGAGGTGAAACCTAAGTTGATGCTATGACAGGGCCACGTAGGTGTCAACGAAAAATGAAACGAAGTTGCCAATGATGGGCAAAAGTATGCAGTCGAAAGTACTTATGTGACCTCACCAAGATTGAGGAGTTCGCCCACAAAGTGTCTCACTTTTGATCGTTAAGTCACGCATTTACAGCTACATTCGCTTGACCACCTGGGGCTGCGAGAGGAAAACTTCGCCAAGCCCCACCAACTCCACACTCCATTTGGCCCGGAATGTGCGACGAAAGCTGGTTTTCATCTGGAACAGAGGACTAATTTGGGTACGTCGAGGACGCAAAACGAACGGCGAAAATGGGAGCGTCTACCACTGGCAATTCCGATTTTCGTGCGGCGCAAGGATGGAAATGACAAGGAATTGCTGGAATTTGCCACCGCGTTAAACGTTTCTGCCGGCGGAGCGCTGGTTGTTGTGCGGCGTTCTTTGCCCCTCTCCTCGCAGGTTTTGCTCGAAGTGCCCAGTGCGCCTCTGATTTCTAACACTAATTTGCCGAGTGCCTCGCGGAATTTGCGGGCCCGAACCGTGTGGGCGACCTATAAGGACGGGTATCAACTGGCGGGCGTCAAGTTCTCTCATGCCCTCCTGAACTCCTCTTCTAACCGCCTCGCCAGGAAAGGGAAAGTTGTTTCTCCGGTGTGAAAAGATTTTCCCACGCAAAAGCGTCGGAATGAATCTCCTTCCTACCTTCACTCCTGCCTGCGTACGAGGCCGCAGAAGAGCTGCAATGTTTTGAATCTACGATAGATAATCCCCACAGTTACTCCCGTGGCCGAGACTGACAGGCTTTGGTGTTTGGGGTGCACATCTGAACCCGCGTACAGGAGTGATGGCTGGCAATGCCACTTCAAACAACAAACTCGTTCAGCTCTTTGGTGCAATCGCTAGGCGAATTCCCGCCTGAAGCAGTCATTTTTGGCAACTCTGATGCCATGCAGACACTGCGCGCCCGCATGGACAAGGTGTCCAGCGCCAATGTCCCGGTGTTGATTCAGGGGGAGAGTGGCACCGGCAAGGACATCATTGCTCGCATGATCCACGGGCTGTCGCCCTGGAAAAGCGGCCCCTTCGTGAAGGTCAACTGTCCGGCAATCCCTGGCACGCTGCTGGAGAGTGAGCTGTTTGGATATGAAAAGGGAGCGTTTACTGGCGCCTATGGATCAAAGCCGGGCCGCGTGGAATTGGCTCATCGCGGCACTTTATTCCTGGATGAGATTTCAGAATTGGATTTAGGCCTGCAATCGAAGCTGTTGCAATTGCTTCAGGATGGGCAGTTTTGCCGGATCGGTGCTCAGGAGGACAAGAAAGTTGAAGTCCGTGTCGTGTGCGCGACCAATCGCCAACTGGAGCACGAAATCGAAAACGGAACCTTTCGGCAGGATCTGTTCTACCGCATCAACGTTGTCAACCTGCATTTGCCGCCGCTGCGCGAACGCCGCGGCGATATCGAGAGCTTGGTCAATTATTTTCTCGAGTACTATAACCGCAAATACAATTGCCGGGCACGTGCACTTTCTTCTGAGTTGATCACCGTTCTCCAGAAGTATCATTGGCCCGGGAATGTCCGCGAATTAGAGAACTTGATGAAGCGCTATGTGATTCTGGGCAGCGAGGACGTAATCAGCAGCGATCTTCTGGCGCGCAATGAGCGGGAGTTTTTAAATCCCGAGATCAACTTGGATGGGCCGATCTCGTTGAAGAAGCTGACGCGCCAGGCCACACGGGAACTCGAGCGCAAGGTCATCCTCAAGGTTCTCCAGGCGCATCACTGGAACCGCAAGCAGGCAGCAAAAGCCCTGAGCATTAGTTACCGCGCGCTGCTCTACAAGATTCGGGATGCCGGCCTGCCAGCCAATCGCGCTGCACGTCACAACAGCGAAACGCCAGCGGCAACCCAGGGCGTGGCTGCCGATTAGATTAAGCCTGCGGAAGATCGCAATCTGTGACTCCGGCTTCGACCTTTCTCCTTGTGCGCCGGTCCGATCGGGAAACGACTTCAAGGTCGACTCTCTGCTTAGTGAGGGGAGCTTTCAACGTTCGGTCGAATCAGCAGTGCGACTCGCGGAAACAGAAAACGACCCGCAGCGTCATCAATCACATTCACCTGGCACGTGTAGTATCCCGGCTTCAGCGGGCTGAGTGGCAAGTCCAATTGGAAGACTCCAGCCTTACGGTCGCGCGCGTTGAGTTCACTTAACTCCACGAGAGAGCTTTCAAATACCTTTGTCTTTCCACGGAAGAAGGCAACGTTCGTGAGCAAGTGAATTGCGCTCTTGTTCCCCCCTCCAGCGAATTGCTGTGCATCCGACCGGCCTGGATCATAAACCTCGTAATAAATGAGCAAATGCTGTGCCGAGGAAAAGACGTGAGTTATGTTTGGAATGATTTCCTGTCCAGCGCGTATGAGCGGGTTCGGCGCCACGCTCTTCTTCGCCACCTGCAGCTGACTAGCCAACACAATCGAACTCATTTTTAGCGGTTGCGAGTGGAAGTCCGGAACTTCCAGGTCGGTTTCGAACGACCCCATGCGGCCCGTCTGGTTTTCCCGGACCACAAACTTCACATGATACCGTCCGCTAGTCAGCGCCAGTGCAGTGTCGTACTGAACGTTCTTTTTCCTGACTTGGCTGACTGTGTCTACTGCAAGCTTGACAGTGTCGCGAACTGTCGTGACCGGGCGGTGATCCTTATCGGTAACTATCCCCATCACATCGAGCGTCGCTTTATCGCGATCACTGCTGCGAACGAAGGGAATTTGCGATCCGGGCACTACCAGCGAGATGGGTATCGAGAACCTGTTGCCGTCCAGTCGAAAATACGCTGCGCCGAGATAAACCGGCAGATCCGTACTGGGCAGTTCAGAGGCTAGCTCCTCCTCGAGTTGTCGTTCCTTGTCCTCCTTGGTGGAATGCTGGTAATCAGCCGGCGCGTAATATCCACGCCGAAAGTCAATTTTCACTCCTGGAACATTAACCTTTACCACAATACGGCGGTAACGCCCATCTCGCGCCGGATTAGTACTGTGATAGCCGAGCATGTAATAGATGGAGGAATCATCCTGGACGCTCTTGAAGACCTTGCTGAAATCATTGGAGTCAAGAAATGCCCTGCCACCGGTATCGCTGGCCAGGGTAACCAGCGTTTCTTGCGTCGTGAAATTGGAGTTGAGGGCATTTATCATCGACTGGCCGGAATAAGCGGAAACCCCGCGCAGGCTCGCGTTCTGAGCTTCACCGCCAGGTACAAGGGCCTGCAGTCCGCGCATGTCCATGGTATAGATTGCAAGATTGGCACGTACTGCCGCGTTGGTGGCGGCGCGCAGCTCCGACTGGTTCTCGATCCCCGTTCTATCCATCCCGCTCGAGAAATAGATCAGAGACTTTTTCTGTTGGACGTGAGACAGACGCTCAGCTACAGACCGTAAAGCTTCAAGCCGGCGATCGGTATTGAAAATATTGTATTCGGTATCATCCACTGTGAACGGCTGGCCTGTGTCCGGCGTGCCTTCCGTCGAACCTGTGCTTCCTTCCTCGAAGCCTTGTCCAGCACCAGTATTAAAGGCCACCAACTCCTTCTTAAGAAGATCGTGATCAGTGGTGAAATCTTGGTTTACGGTTAACGAATTTCCCAACGATACAACCGCGACCAAATCTGCTGGCGCCATCTGCGAGTCCACATAGTTCGTGGCCGAGCTTATTGCGCGATCGATTTCGTCGGGCTCCATGGCGGAGAGATCGAAAAACAGAACGATCAAACGCCGATCTTTGAACTCGTTCGCCGAAGCAGCCAGAGGAGCTGCGCTGCCAATCTTCGCCGAGTTTTCCTCTGGCAGTGGTTTTGTCTGGGCTACATCTTGCATGGCAACCGCGTCTGTATTTTCTATGTCAAACGAAACAATCTTCTGCGGTTTGTTGTCTTCAAGAACCGTGAAATTCTCCGGTTTGAGATTACGAACAAAACCTCCGTTTTTGTCACGCACGGTCACGTTCACCAGGACCAAATCAGTCTGCGCGCGAAATACGTAGTCCGATTTCTGCGAAGACAATGTGGAGCAAAACAGAAAAACTGATAGCACGACTAGAATGACCCGACCGCCGAAACAATGATTTCTCAAAATCATAAGAATGCCTTCAAAAGCGGAATCGCGAGGTCATAGTGAATTGCCGCATTGCTCCCACAGCCGTTACCCGTCCAAACGTCGGAGAATTGACGACCGTATCGATCGTGACATATTGGGGCGTGTTGAAGATGTTTGTCGCCTGCGCCCGAAACTCCAACACTTTCGCTTCTTTGATAGGCACGACCTTGGTAAACGCCATATCAAAAACGTGTGTGCCTGGCCCGATGATGCTGTTGCGCCGGACATCTCCATACTGCCCTGTTGGCGGGGCGACGAAAGCCGCAACGTTGAACCATTCCGCAATGGATGGATTCGGAAGTGCTATCGATTCTCCTGGCACCAGATCTGGCCGCAGCGTCCCATTGGTGCCGCGATTTACGTCCGTCGGATTCCCCAAGAGCCGCGGCGTAAATGGAAGCCCGGAGGCAATTGTCCAGTCGCCACTCCACTGCCAGTCGCCGAAAATCGCACGCCATGGGCTGTTGCCGCTGAACCATGTTTTGTCGTGCCCGAAAGGCAGTTCCCAGAGGTAGTCCGCAGTGAAGCGATGCGTCTGGTTAAAGCTGGATAGGCCACGTTCCGCCGCGAGATCAAACGGGTTCTGCGCGACGCTTGCTGTACCCGCAGACGCGGTAGACCCTGCACCAGCTGCGCCCGTTCCACCTCCCCCGAGCCCGGGAGAACTGGCGCTGGAAGTGGCCCCTGCGCCGACGGAGGATGCGTTATCAATTGACTTGGAAAACGTATAAATGCCGCCAACCGAAAAGCCGTGAGAAAGCCGCTTGCGCAAGCGCACAGAAGCCGCATTGGCCGCGGAATCCGCCACGGAGTTCTCGTAGGTAAACGCCTGGACGCCCGGGATGCGAATGCCGGTTGCCGTTCGGTTGGGCGCCTCAAGGATATCCAAGTCCGTGCCTTTGGTTCCGGTGTAGTCAAGATTCAGCAACAACGTTGGACGAATCTGCTGCTGAATGTCGAGATTGCGAATCTGCACGTAGCCCATCCGATAATTCGGATTAACCGCGTAGTTGTTGGTAATGCTATTCTCGGCAACCGCCGGAAAGCCCTGTTGCAGCGTCAGTTCTCCCAGCACTGTCTGAATGTTGGTTGAAGTGTTCGAGAACGGAGGCTGGAACGCGAGCTGTTGCACGATTCCCTGAAAAGCCCCTGTGTTGTAGTTGATCCCATATCCTCCTCGCACAACCGTCTTCGAAAATGGCTTCCACGCGAACCCAACCCTCGGTGCGAAGTTGTTGTAGTCAGGACGCACAAGGCTTGGCGGCAGTGAGCCGCTGAACGGCCCATTTTCTCCAGACACGACTCGCACTACCACCGGAGCGCCTGACGCGGGATTCAATACTCCCGGCGAGAGATCGAGATTGACCAGACGGTTGTTAATCTCGGTGAATGGGGAAACGTATTCGTAGCGCACCCCGAGGTTCAGTGTGAGGTTTCCTCGTAATTTCCACTCATCCTGCGCATATAAGTCCCAGGAATTTCCACGGAAATGATAATTGTTCTCCCCATACTGCAAAGAAGTTTGCTGCGGCAGGCCGAGGAGAAAATCTGCAAAGTCGAAACCGGTTCCGGCAACCGGTTGCTTGCCGATCATCTCCGAGGTATTCAATCCGGTGAAGATGAACGATCCGCGAGCGTTGCTATCAGTTTGGGGATTGAGCTCGATACGGCGGAAATCTCCGCCCCATCGCCATGTGTGCTTGCCGTGGTTCCAAATCAGATTGTCAGAAAAAGTGATCGTCTGGTTGCGCAGCAACTGCGGGTTAATGTCCTGCAGGCTGGCGAAATTGGTGAATGACAGGTTGGGCAGCCCCCAGTCAAACGGATTCTGCGATACTCCTGTGATTCCGAGCTCACCGGTAATATCTTGTGCAAAGGCATAAAGATTCTGCGTGCGCGTCCGGCTTCGGTTGAAATCCGCGCGTACGACGTTGGTCAGCTTGTGCCAACTTCGCACATAAGAGACCGGAATGTCGAAGCTGCGAACCGTCGTGTTTCCCCCAACGCTCGGAAAAGGATTCGTCAAAGTCGCGCTGGATTGGTGATAGTGGAACCCAAAGGTCAAATTGTTTCGCGGCGCGTTGCGGCCGCCTCGGCGCCCTCCCAAAGTCGTGGCGCCGAGCGCGCGGTTGACGCGAACATTTAGATCGTCACTACTATTATTCGCCGTCGTAATAAAGTGAAAGTTCTGAAAACTACCCGGAAGATTCGGCTCAGGAATGTATTTCAACAAACCATTCGCGATGGGATTAATTTGCGAAATCGTGTTGTTCGGAAAAGGAGTATTCGTTGCGGGATTGAAGATCTCGACCGGCTTTCCGGCCAGTGCGCCTGTCGTATAGGTGCTTTGCGAAAAGTTTCCTTCCCGTTCCAGTAGAGTGGGCACTGTCGAGAACTCGTCAAATGGCTGCTCACCGCGCTTGCCGTTGTAGTTGACGAAATAAAACGTCTTGTTTCCTCCCTCATAGAGATGGGGAATATTCAGCGGCCCACCCACAGAACCGCCAAAGCTGTTCTGCAGGTAGTTAGGTTTGATGACAGGCAGGCCGGTGAGCGAATAGGGCGAGGCGTTCAGCGCCGAGTCGCCCACTCCGTAATAGATCGAGCCATGTGGATGATTAATGTCGAAGCCGCGCCGGCCAAATACAGCCCGTCCTCCTCCACCTGGGCCACCGGGACCTCCACCAAACCCGCCCGCGAATCCGCCGGGGCCACCCAGTCCGCCACCGAGCAGGGCGCCCGGCTGAGAAGCATCGTTACCGCGTTGTTGGAAATCAGGCGGGCCGAATGATGTAAATGGATTGGAATTGGTCCCCGAAACCGCCACAGACTCTGTCGCGCTATCAGGCGCAATGCCGGGCACGGGCATGCCCGCGGGAACCACATCGCTAAGAGAATCGGCGCTAGTTGCTTGGCTTAACGCATTTGATGCCGCAGAGAGTCGCTGAAATCCGCTTGTTCCGTTTGCGCCCCCATTCGCCCTTTCTGGCCCAGACCGAGACGGTAGTGTTCGTGAGGAAAGAGTCAACTCAAAATCTGCTTGTATATCCGGATGCGCGGGGTCAATCACGACCTCTCGCGTGCTGTTTGCGAACGCCGTCATCTGCACCCGTATGGTGTAGGTTCCATATGACGGAACAGTCACGGAATAGCTGCCATCAACGTCGGTCCAGGTGGCGATGCTTTCTGTAAGTGATGGACTTGAGATGGAGACCGCAGCCCCTGGAATCGGCATATTGCCGGACTTCACGATACCGTGGATCGTTTCACCTTGTTTTTGGGCTGTCTGAGTGTGGGCCGAGCTGCAGAGAGGGACCAATATCGCCAGGCATACGGCGACAATCCAGAAGAAGGCTGGGGAAACGGAGCCCTTGGCAATGCGGGGAAAATTTCGCCATGAAGTAGATAGTTGATGAACTGTGGAAACGTTCGGAAATGGCCTAGCCACTGTACACATCCAGCCTTCAGCAATACACCTGGGATTCTCGGCTCGCTGTCACGCGATTGATGGCGCACTTACCTACTTTGGATGATATGCCGCCCCTCCGAACGGAAGTGTAAAGTTTTGTCTATTGAGTAAATCAATCGTCTTTTCGGTTTATTGGGCGAATATGCAGGGGTATCGTTCAATTACTCACTGCGGCTTCGCATACTCAGCTTTGGCCTGCTTCAGGATGGGGATGTCAGGATCGGCTTCTTTCCAGAGGATGAGGAAGTCTTTGTAAGCGGAAAGTACCCCGCACTCGGGTAGCATCGGCGTCGGCGCCTCGCGCGTTCTCGCTCAACTTAGCACGCCATAAGGGACAGGCGCACGACGAGTCAACGATCACGGCAGCAAGTGATGGCGCTGACGCCATCATCACCCGCTTGTCACAGCGTTTGCGGTTTGCTACAAGAGAAAATGAGTGAGTCTGCCGCGCCCGACGCTAAGTGATATTACTAACTAATGGGCAACTGGACTGTGGATCGGCGTCGCTTCGCAGGTCGTTCACAAGACCTTTGCCTATGGACCGTCCTGCTCCTGTGCGCTGTGGAACCAGCGTGCAGTAAGAGCTCCGCAAGAGATCCGCAAAGCCAAGGCCCCCCTCCCATTCCAGTGAAGATCGAAGAGGCGCATGCGGTTCCCGTCAGCGACAGCACGGAATATGTCGCCACGCTAAAGTCACGTGACTCGGCCATAATCATGCCGCAAGTGGAGGGCCAGATTACGGCGACTTACGTTCATTCCGGGGACCACGTCTCGCGGGGCACGTCCCTGATGGAGATTGATCCCACCAAACAGGAAGCAACCGTAAACAGTCAGGAGCATAACCGGGCAGCCCAGGAGGCCAACCTGAAGTGGGCGCAAGAACAATATGACCGCACCAGCGCACTGGCAGCTGCCGGAGTTGTCTCCAAGCAGGACCTCGACCAAGCGAAGGCCGCACTCGATAATGCACAGGCCCAGCTGCGCGCTCTCGATGCCCAGGTGCAAGAACAGCAGGTGCAGCTTCACTACTATCGCGTAGCGGCGCCAACCACTGGAATCGTGGGAGATATTCCGGTGCGAGTGGGCGATCGCGTCACCACCACGACAGTTCTCACGACGGTAGACAAGCCTGGCAGTCTCGAAGCTTATGTTTACGTTCCCGTAGAGCGATCTTCGCGGCTTCGCATGAATATGCCAGTGGACATCGTAAACGGCGAAGGCAGCCTGCTCGCCAACAGCCGGATTAGCTTCATCTCGCCGCAGGTCGACAATACGACCCAAACGGTGCTGGTCAAAGCCCATATCGCGAATAACGAAGACAAACTGCGCAACCTGCAATTTGTTCGTGCCCGCGTCATCTGGGGAACCCATCAGGCTCCGGTAGTCCCGGTTCTCGCAGTTTCACGTCTTGGAGGACTGTATTTCGTTTTTGTGGCGGAAGATCAGAGTGGGAAATTGGTGGCCCATCAAAAGCCGCTGCGTGTGGGCGAGATGGTCGGCAACGACTATGTCGTGTTGGATGGGATCAAGCCGGGAGATAAGGTAATCGTTTCCGGAACTCAGTATCTGGTGGATGGCGCGCCGGTAGCGCCGCAGGGCTAGTGCCCAGTTACGAGTTCCAGGTCTTGAGTTTCAAATTAGAAACTCCGGGCGGCGGCAAGATTTTGACCGGCTCGCCAACGGCGAGGCTCAAATTGGTTTCAAACTCGAAACTCGAACCTTGAAACTGCTTCTTTCATGTTCGTCAATTTCTTCATAAACCGTCCGGTCTTCGCGACCGTTTGCGCGCTGCTAATCATCCTTGCGGGCGCAGTCGCGATTCCCACCCTGCCGATCGCGCAATTCCCGAATCTTGCACCTCCTCAGGTTTCAGTTTCGAGCGAATACATCGGTGCTAGCGCGCAGACGGTTGAGTCGGCTGTGACCATTCCTCTCGAGCAGCAGATTAATGGCGCGCAAGGGATGAAGTACATCACTTCCACCAGCGGAAATGACGGTTCAAGCTCTATCACGGCCACTTTCGAATTGGATCGCGATCCCGACCTGGCCGCGGTGGACATCCAAAACCGGGTGAACACCGCACAAGGTCGCTTACCTGCTGCGGTCAAAGCCACCGGCGTAACCGTCGCAAAATCATCCCAGAATTTTGTGTTCGGTGCGGCAGTGTACTCTCCCGATGGACGCTATGCCCCACTCTTCATGAGCAACTATCTCGACGTCTACGTGCGAGACACATTGAAGCGTGTGCCGGGCGTAGCAGACGTATTCGTATTCGGAGAGCGCAAGTATTCCATGCGGCTCTGGCTCGATCCCGAACGCATGGCCAGCCGCGGCCTCACCGCAAGCGATGTTGTGAATGCACTGCAGGAGCAGAACGTCGAAGTGGCTGCCGGGCAGGTTGGACAACCTCCGGTGAAAGTTGGTCAGCAATTCCAAATCAGCGTGCGTGCGATCGGACGCCTTAGCGAGCCCGCGCAATTTGAGGACATCATCTTAAAGACCAATGCTGATGGCACGCTGGTTCGTCTGCGAGATGTTGGACGGGCGGAGCTTGGGGCGGAAGATTACGGCACTGACCTGATTTACAACGGCCACGAAGCGGTCGGCGTGGCCGTTACTCAGCTTTCCACTGCGAATGCCATCGACGTGGACCGACTGGCCCTGGCGGAATTGAAGCGGCTTTCCAAGCGCTTCCCACCGGGCATGATCTACGAAAACGCATTCGACACCACCGACGCCGTCAGTGAATCGATCAAAGACGTGCTCAGCACCTTGCTGGAAGCCATCGTCCTTGTCATCTTGGTTATCTTCCTGTTTCTCGAAGACTGGCGCAGCACGATCATCCCTTCGGTCACCATTCCGGTGTCGTTGGTCGGCACGTTCGCGTTCGTCAAGCTGCTGAATTTCTCGATCAATACACTCACTCTCTTTGGCATCACCTTGGCCACGGGTTTGGTAGTGGATGACGCCATCGTGGTGATTGAAAACATCGAACGCCACATCCAGGAAGGCGAACACAGCCCACGTAAAGCCACATCGGATGCTATGAAAGAAGTAACCGGGGCGGTGATTGCTACGTCGCTGGTGTTGGTGGCAGTGTTCGTTCCAGTGGCTTTTTTCCCGGGGACCACCGGTATTTTGTTCCGTCAGTTTGCGCTCACCATCGCCTTTTCGATCTCCATTTCTGCATTCAATGCTCTGACTCTCAGCCCTGCGCTTTCCGCGCTTCTGCTCGGCCGAGAGCATGACGAAAAGATTTGGTTGTTCAGAGAGGTGGATAAAGTCGTCGCCACAGTTACAAACGGATATCGCAAATCCCTGAGTGCGTTTCTACGTCTTCGTCTACTTGCAGTTGTGTTGTTCCTCGCCGGTTTAGGTTGTACATACATTATTTTCGAGCGGGTGCCAAAGGCCTTTGTGCCCAATGAGGATCAAGGCTGGCTGATCGTCGCTGTGCAAGCCCCGCCGGGGGCCTCGACGCAGTACACGCGTAGCATCGTGGAGCAGGTCGCTCATATTATGCAGAGCGATACAGATATAGAAAGTGTTTTCGCAGTCGCCGGCTCCGGCGTGACTGGCGCTGCTTCCAATCAGGGTGCGGTGTATGCGGGACTTAAGGATTACTCAAAGCGCAAAGGCCCGGAGCACTCGGCAGACGCGGTCGTGAACCGTCTGCGCGGCCAATTGTTTGCCGTCTCCGGAGCCATTGTCCTCCCGTTCTTGCCGCCTGCCGTACAAGGGCTCGGAGAATTGGGAGGATTCCAATTCGAAATTCAGGACCAGGGTGCGCATACGTTGCAGGAGTTGGCCAGCGTTGTTCAGGACACGGTGCGCCAGGGGGCTACTCAAAAAGAACTTGCTGGACTGTTCAGCAGCTACACCGCGAACGACCCTCAATTTGTAGTGACAATCGATCGCGAGAAGGCCAAGAGCCTGCACGTTCCACTGCAACAGGTCACCGACACCTTGGGTGTGTACATGGGATCGGCGTACGTGAACGATTTCAATTTCAACAATCGCTCTTACCGGGTTTACGTGCAAGCGGATAAGCAGTTTCGCTCAGCGCCAAAAGACATCCAGGAGTATTACGTGCGCTCCGATACGGGGGCCATGATTCCATTGGATAATCTGATCACAATCTCCCAGACCGCGGCGCCGCAAGTCATCAATCATTACAATCTTTTCCGCTCGGCGGAGATCGACGGCTCGGCCGCGCCGGGATCCAGCTCCGACCAGGCAATTTCCGCTATGGAAGACCTAAGTAAGAAGATTCTCACACAGGGCTTCACTTACGAATGGACCGGCATCTCTCTGGAAGAGTTAGCCTCCGGCCGCACGACGCTGATCCTGTTCGGGCTCGGCGTGCTGGTCGTTTATCTGACGCTTTCGGCGCAATATGAGAGTTTCGTGCTGCCATTCATTGTGCTGCTGGCCGTTCCCATGGCCATGTTGGGAGCGCTTCTGGCCCAGTCTTTGCGCGGACTGCAAAACGATGTGTATTGCCAGATCGGCTTGGTGATGCTGGTCGGCCTTGCCAGTAAGAATGCGATTCTGATTGTCGAGTTCGCGGAACAATTGCGTGAACGTGGCATGCCGTTAATCGAAGCCACGGTGGAAGCCGCGCGCATACGCTTGCGCCCGATTCTAATGACCTCGTTCGCTTTCATCCTCGGTGTCGTGCCGCTCATGGTCGCGCATGGGGCGGGCCAGGAGGGCCGCCACTCGGTCGGAACCACAGTCTTCGGCGGAATGATTATGTCCACGTTGCTGAACTTGTTTTTCATTCCGGTGCTCTACCTTATTGTCGAAGGCTGGCGCGAGGCGCGTGGCGTGAAAGTGGGCCGGGTCGTGCGGGAAAAACCTTCAGAAGCATAGCTATGCGAAAGCTCTCCTAATCTCTGACCTGGTCTGTTTGCTTTTTGTGGGTTGCCAATGATGGTGTGAATCTTTCCGCGTCAACCGACCGTCTGACCGGAATAAGCCAGCTGTGCGCATGCAGCTTCGACGGTCTCACAATCCACCAATCCGGCAGTGCCATAGAGTATCGGCAGCAGCTGGCTGGGTGGGTACTTGCGGCGCAGCTCTGCGACCCTCTCGGTGCCGCAACGATAAGCCGGTAGATACATCCGTCCCAGGAGCGGATGGCGTCCCCACGCGCCGGAGAGTTTGTCGGCACGCTCCTCGGTGACCAGGTAATCTCGCCGGAGAATGGCAGCCACTTCTTCTTTTGGCATCTTTTCGCGCCACGTGAGATACGAAGCTTCGTTCTTAGCGTCATCTTGCAAGAGCGCAAGCAGCACACCAATCTGCAAATCTTCATCTGGAAGTTGCTCCACTTCGGTGACCCCGTGGGCGATCAGGATTGCATTGTTCGCAATTCCTTCAAAAAGAGTGGCGGCGCGGGTGTTCATAGTCAACACCGTTGCCTCGAAACCCATCTGGCCGCGGACATACATGTCTTGCAAATAGGCAAATGTGGTCACGTGTCCGGGCACAACTTCGTGACTGATCAATTGCTCGAATTCCGGAACGGAAATCTGCAGCGATGCATTGATCTCGTAGGTTGCCTCATATTTCGGCTTTCCGTCCGGCGTGCGGGCGCGGCCAATGTAGTTCATGGAGCCGGAGAACCAGGCGTCTTTGATCGGGAGAAAGTCGATATTGGCGCGGGGAACACGGGCCAGCTCACGCGGAAGATGAGGCAACAGATTCGCTTCACTGAGCTGGTCGAAGTGGGCGATCACTGCCGTACTTAGAGCCCGCACCGAAGCCATGGGGACCATCCGATCGCGCCGCCAAGCATCCACTGCGCCGAGAAGGCCGCCCGAGCCAGACGGCGAATAGCCCGCTCGGCCCAACAGCTCTTCAACCCGCTTCCGTTTCGCTTCAGGCTGGGACGGCTCCGGCGCATGGCCAGTTGAAGCTTTGACGCTTCGTTCATAGGGCACGGGATCGCCTTTGCCAAGAATCTCCATGGCCAAATCCCACATGGTTTCTAGGCAGAGTGCCAAGCCTGACAAATATTGACCGCGCAGTCCGCCGATCTTCGAGCCTTTCCGGCGAAGGCCATCATTGGCCTCCGGAAAATTCACTTTCGCCAGGTAATCATTCAGGGCAGCGCGGTCAACACTCTTGCCGGTGACGCCGCCCGATTCCCTGATCCGGGCTGCGGCCGGTAGCGTGTATGCCGGCGGCAGCGGCTCGTCCGAAAACCAGGAATCGGCAATGAACCGCCCGGTCCCGGAGGGACACATCACATCACCGCCCCACAGGGTGTCGATCGCAAGAATTGCATCCGCGGCGAATTTTCCTGCCTTGTCCATCACATCTCCTTTTCGTTTTTCAGTGAAGTGAACCAGACGTAAAGGCACAAGCCAACAAAACATAAAGCGGAAATCGACTGCGACAGCGGATTGTTTTTGTAGAACGGTGTCTGAATCCACTCTTCTTTGAAGTGCGGCAGCACGCGCAGGGCCGCCCCAATCACGCCGCCGAGCGCACCCCCGGCCATCAGACCACCGGCAATGATGATACCTCTTTCGCGCATTGTTTTACCCTGCCGGCCGCCGATCTTTTCGGCACGCTTGTTCACAAGGTGCGAGAGGAATCCGCCGGCCAGGATAGGCGTGGTCAACTGCAGCGGTAAATAGATTCCGAGCGCGAAGACCATAGAGGAAAGGCTGAGCATCTCCAACACCACGGTGACCATGGCACCAAGACCGAACAGTATGTAGGGGGCCGGCTGGCCGCTCATGAATCCCGAGACGACGGCTTTCAACGCAGAAGCCTGGGGCGCGACCAGAACCTGCCGTGGATCGCCGGGCACGGCCTCTCCAAACTGGAATGCCTTGGCCAGCAGGATGATGGTGAACCCTGCAGTGATCGCCGACGCGACGACCGCGATGAACTTTACCTTCTCCTGCGCCGCGGGTGTAGAACCGACCCAATAGCCGGCCTTCAGGTCGGTGATGAATTGTCCTGACGCGCACAAGGCAACGCAAACCATGCCCGCCAGGGCCATCACGAAAAACATGCCGGTGGCCCCGGAAAGCCCGAACCTTAGTAGCACGACTGCCGAGACTATCACGGTGAGCAAGGTCATGCCGCTGGCTGGGTTGTTGGCGGTCGTGGCAATGGCATTGGCAGCAACCGTGGTGAAGAAGAATGAGAACAGCAGCGTCAGTAACAGGCCCAATCCAACCACCGTCCATGAAACATGAAGCTGTCCAAAGAAGGCAGCCACTCCGATCGCACCCAGCACGACCCCGAGCAGAATGGTGATGACAGAAATGTCATGGTCGGTGCGTTCCGTGTGCGGCGCTTCACCGTGGCGGAAAGCGTGCAGCGCGATGCCAAACGATCCCGCAATCACGCGCAGTGACTTGATAATTCCGACCAGTCCCGCGCTCGCGATGGCACCCACCCCGATGAAGCGCACGTAGTTGCGGTAAATATCCGCAGCTGCCATGTGCGAAATGGGGATGGTGGCGGGATACACGGTGACGTCGCCCATGTGGCTGCCGATAAACCAGATCAGCGGCACCAGCACGAAATTCACCAGTACGCCGCCGGCACAAAAGATGAGGGCGACGCGCAAGCCCATTACGTATCCGAGCCCGAGAATGAAGCTGACCGCATCGAAATTGAAGACCATGCGGCCGCGCTCGGCGAGCGACCGCACTGCAGGCAGAAACTGGAAGTTCAGATATTCCTTCCAGACGTGAAACGTGGTGACAAAGAAGTCGTAGACCGCGGCGATGACAGTGGCCTGAAGCAGAAGTTTGGCTTGCGAACCACCTTTTTCTCCCGTCACGAGGACTTCGGTGATGGCCGTGGCCTCCGGGAACGGAAACTTGCCGTGCATGCCGCGCACAAAGTAGCGCCGCAGCGGGATGAGGAAGAGGATGCCAAGGCACCCGCCGGCCAGGCAGATGAAGATAGTCTGCACAGGATGAGGGTCGAGGTGTAGAGCGTAAAGCGCTGGCACAGTGAAGACAGCACCCGCTACCACGGCGGCAGAGGCGCCTCCCATGCAGGTGATGATCACGTTCTCCAGCAGGGAGGAGCGCCGCCGGTACAAGCGCGCCAAACCAATGGCGAGGATGGAGATGGGAATCGCCGCCTCCATTCCCTGGCCGACCTTGAGAGTGGAATAGGCCGACGCAACCGTGAAGATCACGCAAAACAGGACGCCCCAGAAGATTGCGCGCGAAGTGATTTCTGGAAATTCAGCGGAAGCGGGAACTATGGGCAGATACAATTCGCCGTCATGCAGCGGTTTATAGGCGTTTTCGGGAAGAGTTTTTGTGTCGATCAGCTCAGCCGACATTAGTGTCCCTCTCGTTCCAAGTGGACCATTCCAGCCGACCCAGATCAATGACGCAGATCACAACGCTTCGGTCCGCTGACGGTTTCAGCACCGCGTTGTTGAAGGAAGGAACCTTACGGTCATCTACGAAATCCGTTTTCTTCCTGTCAGACGCTTGGCAGCAGGCAAAGTTACAAGTCTTGCGCGGGGTAGTGGTGATTCCCTTCGTGTGCCACTTTTTGCAGGTACCGGAATCTCATGCCGATGAGAATGGAGCAATCGATGGAAGGCAAAGTCGTACTGGTAACCGGCGCCGACGGTGCCTTGGGGAAATGTGTGACCCAGGCGTTTCTCGATGCCGGCGCAACCGTCATCGGTACATCGAGGAAAATACAGCAGTCCGATTTCAGTAGCCCGAGTTTTACCGCGCTGCCCGCTGAGATCTCGACCCGTGAGCGCGCAAAGCTGCTGGTGGACCAGGTGGTGGCGCGTTTCGGGACGCTCGATGTTCTGGCTCACACGGTGGGCGGGTTCGCAGGGGGGCAGTCGATCGCGGATACCGATGATGCGACGTTCCAACGGATGTTTGATCTCAATCTAAATTCCCTTTTTCACGTGCTGCGGGCGACGATTCCCGTTATGCGGCAGATCGGCAAGGGTCGCATTATTGCGATCGGGAGTCGCGCGGCGCTGGAACCCGGCGCTGGCGTCGGTGCCTATAGTGCTTCGAAAGCTGCCATGGTTTCTCTCATCAGAACCGTGGCGCTCGAAAATAAGGATGCGGGACTTCGGGCCAACGTGATCCTGCCGGGTACCATGGATACGCTTGCCAACCGCCAAGCGATTCCCAAGGCAGATTTTTCGAAGTGGGTGAGTCCCGGTGCCGTTGCCAGCTTGATTGCATGGCTGGCCAGCGATGCCGGCAACGACATCAACGGGGCAGTGATTCCCGTCTATGGCAGCGATGTTTGAGATTTTTGCAGGAGCGATTGTCTGTGGCCTTGAGGTCTACGCAGGCCTTGGATTGGTATTTGCCTTGGTGTTCGTGTGGGTCGGAGTGCAGAGTCTGGATTCAGAGGCTCAGGGCTCGGGCGTTGGGTTCCGGCTCTTAATACTGCCCGGCGTCGCTGCCTTCTGGCCCATGTTGCTTTACCGGTGGACACGGCATGTCACCGAACCTCCTGTCGAAGAAAACCCACACCGCCGATTGAGTCAACAATGATTCAGCCGCTCAGAACCTTGCATCGCCGTACGTTCGTCGCGCTCGCCTTCGTCCTGCCAATGGTGATTGTGACAGGACTCGCAAGCCGACATCCGCGCCTGCCGTCCGGGTCGGCGCCTGTGCAGTTGCCCGGTTCAGCGCACTTGGTAAGAGAGTCAGGAACTCTGTGGCCAAAACATGCGATGCGGACCGAGTTCTATGGCGATTCAAGTCATCCCGGAGAGATTGATATTGTACTGATCCCAGCTAAAGAATTGAACGAACCTGATTTGTTGCTGTACTGGTCGGCAGACCCCCCATCGCGCGATACCTTACCTGCCAGTGCGCGGCTAATCGGTCCTTTCACGGTGGGTAAACCCTTTACTCTCCCGCCGAACGGATCTGGATACCTAGTCTTGTTCAGCCTGGCTCATCAGCGTGTGTTTGACACGGCCCAGGTGGAGAAGCTGCCATGAGCCTCCAATATGCTGCCATCAGTTGGAACCGGCAGAAAAAGGTGTACGACATCACTTTTCTGTCTCTTCTGGTGTTGTATCTCGGAACTTTCGTCGGTGTAGGGGCTGGGCGCAACCCGACTGCAACGGCGGAGACATTGCTGATTCGAGCCTTGGGAACGGCAGCCTTCTTGCTCTTGAACGTGGTGCTATGTATCGGACCCCTGGCACGATTGGATCGCCGTTTTCTTCCTCTGCTCTATAACCGCCGCCATCTTGGTGTAACGACTTTTCTGCTGGGCCTGGCACATGGAAGCTTTGCACTCTTCCAGTTTCATGCGTTGGGAAACGTGAACCCGTTGGTGAGTCTTTTCATCAGCAACCCAAGGTATGGCAGCATTGCAGATTTTCCTTTTCAGGCTCTTGGCTTCTTTGCTTTGATCATCCTCTTTTTCATGGCCGCCACCAGTCACGACTTCTGGCTGCGCAACCTGTCCGCGCCCGTTTGGAAACGCCTGCACATGATGGTTTATGTGGCCTACGCCCTGCTGGTTGCGCACATTACATTGGGAGCACTGCAATCGGAGACGAGCCCAATACTAGCGGGATCACTGATTCTTGCCTTGGCCACGGTAGTCTGTCTTCATCTCGTCGCAGCTCTTCGTGAGAAGAAGATCGACCGTGCAAAGCGGAAGGCGCTCGACGAGGGCTTCGTTGAAGTATGCGCAGTCGATCGCATTGCAGAAAAATGCGCCACCATCGTTTCGCTGTCCGGCGAACGCATGGCTGTCTTTCGCTACGATGGCAAGGTCTCTGCTATTTCCAACGTTTGCCAGCACCAGAATGGGCCGCTTGGAGAAGGCCGCGTCATCGATGGCTGTGTGACCTGTCCGTGGCACGGCTACCAGTATCGGCCAGAGTCCGGCGCCGCTCCCCCGCCGTTCAAGGAGAAAGTCCCAACTTTCCGTGTCAAGGTCGTTGGACAAGCTGTTCTTGTGCACCCGCTCCCAAATGCAGCGGGAACCTACGTCGAACCTGCCGCAGTTGACTCCGGGAAGGAGCAAATGCAATGAACGACTTCTACGTCGGCTACTTGCCGAAAGCGCCCATAGACTTGGCTCGCTTTGTTCGAAGAGTCATTGTGTTCCTTGGTCTCCTAGGGGTCGTTATAGCGTTAGCGTTGGTCATTGGACAAATGCCGTTCGCAAATTCTGCCTTCGAATACGGAAAGACGCGGATGTTTGAGGGGATCATTGACGCGCGGCCTTATCCCACGCTCTTGGTTGCGCGTCCTGGCGAGGTTGGATCAGGAGACAAACACTCACGATATCTGTTGGTCGCTCCGGGGAAACACGGCGCTGACAGCCTTGTTGCGGGTTTCGATGGGAAAGAAGTTCGTCTGCAGGGCCAACTCATCTACCGAGGGAGCGGAACGATGATCGAGATCGAACCCGGTTCTATCGTACCGCTGAATCGTCCGCCGGCACCCCAGGCCCCTACTGTCGACCTCGGAGCGATCACGGTGACAGGGGAAATTGTTGACAGCAAGTGCTTCTTGGGCGTGATGAATCCGGGGAACGGGAAAGTTCATCGCGACTGTGCCGCTCGCTGCCTAAGCGGAGGAATACCACCGATCTTTGTCGGCTTGGATGGAGGGGAGCAATTCCTGCTGGTCGGACCTGACGGAAATGCCATCGCCCCAGATGAGCTTCGCGAGTTTGTCGCGGAACCGATTACCGTGACCGGAGAAGCGTTACGAAGAGGCGAGACTCGAACGCTGCGGGTGGATATAGGGAAGCTCCATCACACTTCAGACAGGGTGGAATATGCACTACGCTCGGGCATCTCCGGTAACTGAGAGCCCGCCGGCTCTACATAAACTCCTCATCTGATGCGCCAACTGTAGACGCGCCATGCAGCCCAGGCATGCACGGGAGGATTCACGTCTCCGAACGCCCACTCATACGCGGGAATTTGCCCGTTAGGGTGCATGTACCATTCGCGCAGCATCAAGGTGAGCTGCTCTTTGGCGAAATCAGGATCAACGAGTGCTAACGGAATACTCGGCGGCAGTGAGCATGCCAAGCGGTGGCGCCGTGAGATAGACCCAAAGGCCGCTCCAGACATCGGCCGAAAGCCCGGAACCGAACGTCCTGGCGGGATTCATGCTCATTCCAGAAAATGGCGCTTCAATCGTGATGTAGGTGGCAACTAACAGGCCGGCGAAAAGACCTGTGTACCGATCCAGCCGATGATGATTTGAAAAATAGAGGATGGCTGACATCATTCCGAACGCGATGATAAACTCCGCCAGTAGCGCGACCCATGCTCCGTGCTCGCCAGGAACCGTGACCACATATCGGACAGCGGGATCGGCAAGTCGCGCCACCAGCACCACACCCAGAGCAGCGCCCGCAAACTGCGACGCGATATAGAAGATGGCGTCCCAATGCTTGACCTTGCCAAGACGAAGGAAGGTTAGGGTCACCGAGGGATTGATGTGCGCTCCCGACTGCTTGCCCCAAGGTGAGTAAATGATGGCGGTCGCAGTGAATCCCATCGAAAGTCCCATCAGGATTCTGCGCAGCAGCTGTGAAGCAATGGCGTGCCTCACGGGTGAGTGGGGAAACTCATATAGCGCACCGAAAAGGCATGCCGACACCATGAAGGTACCCAGCAGCCCCGCTTCCATCAGGTATTCAGGCCAATGAAGACGCGCAGACGCCAAGGCGCCCAGTTGAGGCGCCTCGCGCGTCGGCATGAGGGAGGGCACTGTCTTGATCGCCAGGTTCGGCGTTTCAACCACTAGGTTTTGCCCGGTGCCGTTCATGATCTGGGGGATGTGATTCCAACCCCCGCAGGAAGTGACAGCACGTCACTTGGCTTCAGAGAGAAGCCGCTGATACAAACGCTTTCCGAAGCCTTCTGGCACTTCGAGGAGCTTGTCGTCGCCGAGCAGCTGAACAACATTCCGCAGGCCGTCGTGGACGGCAGCGCAGTGACTGCAGCCCGCGAGGTGGCTTTCTATCTGGAGTCGCAACTCAGGTGTGAGATCAGTAAACAAGAGGTGGCCTTCCAAGTCGAGCACTTTGATGCAGTCTCGGCTGCAGGCGACCAGCCGGCTCTTGAATTCCTCAGCAGCTCGAAGGGATTCAGCAGCTTCTCCTTGTTGACTCGCTAAACGCGCGAGTTCGTCCTTAGCCCGGCGCAGCTCGGACTCAAGTACCTGCAGACGTTCTCTTTCGTTGTTGGATATGGGAGCAGTCACCCCAGCACTCGCCTTGTACTATCGCGTACCTAGCGGATAAAGCACGCGCCCACAGTGTCCTTACCATACCACAAGGAACCCCAGGTCAGAACCGCGCAAACGCCAGAGGACTTGCTGCTCGCGCGGTCCTGACAACAGTTGATACTGGTTACATGACCGGCGAGCTAAAGCTTGCCTCGCCAAAGCCAACGGCTCTCAGCATCTGGTGGTCGTTGGCGCAGAGGACATCCGCCCCGGCGACGCCATCCCTACCCACAAGCACCTTGAGCAGGATGAGATCGTGCTTGTAGAGAAAGGAACCATCCACGCCCATGTTGGAGATCAGGAGCGCGACCTGCATGCGGGAGGGATGGTGTTCATTCCGCAGCATACGTGGGTCAGCCTTAAGAATATCGGCACCGAACCCGCCAGCATAGTTGCCATATTCTCGGCACCGGGATTCGAGGATCATCTGCGCTGCGAATCGGTTCCGGCTAGCGAAAAGCCGACAACAATCTCGCTTGCCGAAGAGAATGAGTGCGACCGCATAGGGCACGTCATCTACCGCGACCGTGGGGAAAAAGACCCCGACAAATGAAGCGCGGGTCACTGCGGCAGTCCCACTTTCCGCACGAGTTCAGCAAACCGTGGGTCGGAACGCAGTGGGTCGATTCCGAAGTCAGTCTTCAAACCCATTAGACCTTCATCGTGCTCCTGATATGCAGTATTGAGCCACTGCAAAGCCTGATCTTTGTCGCCCAATTGGGCATAAGAATATGCGATCTTGTACGCAGACCCGTACGCTGAAGAAGGTTCAGTCTTCCGCTGTGCTTTCAGGACTTCAATGTATTTGGTGAGAGCACCCTGCCAGCCGCCCAAGCGGAATCCCTCGATCAGAGCAGCATTCCCCTCATCGTGGGAAAGCTGCTCCTCGGTCTTGTATTCTTCGATGACCTGCGAGTACATCTGTTTCCCCCAATAAGCGTTGGCTAAACAATCGTGCGCCTCAGCGTTGGTCGGGTTGTCGTCTGCCAGCTTCTTACAGACGATTACCGCGTCATCGAACCGTCGTGCATTCATG